>DATDHW010000012.1:0-349052 GCA_036521375.1 Candidatus Cybelea sp. | reverse complement strand
GAATGGCGAGCAACGCCACTTTTGCCTTGAAGGCCGGAGAGTGGTTCCGGCGAGAACGTCGTGCCACGAGATGCTCCTTCTGAAGGCTGTTTCGCCTTCGATGGAGCGAAGTCATCACTTAGACGGCTGTCCGATTATCCGGGGCCACCCCTAAGAGAGGTCGCATCGTGCCTCATACGATTGGAGTGGCTTCGATTTTCGGCGATACAACTGAGGTCCAGGTACTTATTCAGGGGTCCGCCGTCGAAAACCGAATAGCGGGATTTTTACGGCGCGACGAGAGTCCAGAGCCTTCAGTTCCGGTAGAACTTTTGTTTCGGGAACGCCTTCCGTAGATTCGATAGCGGCAGGGCTAAAGAAACAGTTGAAGTGAAGGACCAAGGGAGACGCGAGACCGAGACGCACATACCATTGCAGCGCCTTATAATCGCTATTTTGGTGTTCGCGGCCTGGAGCATCATTATAAGCGTCCTTCACGCCAGTATTCCCCGGTTCGATCTAATATCTGTTAGCGTCGCCGAAATCGGGGCAGTCCCAGTTCTCCTACTGGTAGTTCGCCAACTCAGTTTTACCTGGGGTGATAAAAGCGCGACCTTATTCACGGCACCGATTCAGGGCGACGACGTCGAAAAAGCATTCGGGGAATCCGCGATCAACGCGCCTGATCCAGTTCTGTCCCTGTCTCTGCTCGGACCGACATCACGCTTCAGGCGGTGACTTTAAAGGCGACCGCGACGGTCGAGCCGCCTTCCGACATCTCGCCACCGAAGCCCCAACGGCCGCCGTCCGCTGAAAACGTAGCGACGGCGTCTGACGATATTGTTTTTGTGCGGTTGCGTTCCGAACTGGAGAAAACCCTGAAGGAGCTCGCGATCATGTTTGGTTTAAAGCCAAACGTGCCAAGCCAAATCCTATTAAGGCGCTTGCGCGAGGCTGGGGTAATATCCTTGCAACAGCAAAAGGGAATCAGGAGTTTGCTGGCGCTGGGATCGCGACAACTTCATGGAGCACCTGTCGACGCTGCCGTGGCAGACTACGCGCGAACTGAGGGGGACGCCCTTTTAAAGTCATTGCAGCGACTTCCCGAATACGAGGAACAGGAGATTTTGAACGCCATCATCACTCTCGCGAGGCAATCCAATCTCACAGTGTCAGCGCCGCAGAAGGACGTTGATTTGCTGGTGGATCAGATTCCGATCGAAGTTAAGGTTGGCGCGAGTCCGCTGTCAGGAAGTCTAGCGCTTCGGCAGCTCTAATGTCGTTTATGGCAAGCGCAAAACTAGAAAAAGGGCTTATAGTATTCGGTATCAGGCCCACCGGGAGCATCGATATCAACGTCTGGACAGACATAAAGATCGGAGCCGCGTGGAGAACCGCATCTAGGTTCGAGGGAAACTTTCTCGCCCGCGAGATCGTTCCATGGCTATTCAGGAGATCGCCCTAACCGGGGCAACCGCCCACTATACGCCATCCCCCAAAGGTAATGTGTGGTTTACCCCATGAATCGTAACGCGCCATCCCAACGCTTCCGATGAGCCCGGCTCGGTAGCCATGTCAAACGTTTCGTCGAGCGTGCGGGGCCAATACTCGGTATTGAATGCCGCCATGCCGTAGCCGGTGAGCTGGATTCGCATCTCGATATTCAGATACGGAAGGATCTGCGGCGTTACGGCAAGTTCAAATGTACCCTGGTACTCGTGCTGGCTGATCTGCCGCCAAATCGCCTTTGCGAGCGATTGAACTTCGGTCGGGCTTAAGTTGGGAATGTACTCGTCGTATTCTTCCTTGCCCGACTCGGCGATCGGCGTATTCGAGCCATTCGATGATCCGCCAGAAGCCGACCAGGAACTCTGGCTCATCGAGCTTGAGGTCCCATCGTTGCTATAGGTCGTCGAGGTTCCGCCGTTGTTTCCCCAGTCTGGGGTCGCCGTACTCGCTCTAATGACCTGCGCGACATTGACGCCGCCGACGACGCTCTGGATGCGGGTCGTAGCAGCTACGCGCTCCTTGGCGCTGTAAGTGTGAACCGAAACTCGGATATTTCGCGAGAACTGCGGCGCATGCGACGGCGTGAACTTTATGATGTCGACGCCGTACTCGAGGTTCAGCGGATTGTAGTTTTTGCTGGTCTGCTTCTGTGATTGCATGACCTTGACAACGTTCCACGGCTGCACATAGTAGAGCGTCCCGTCATCTTCCCAGATATCAGTATCGTCGAAGATCGAGCATTTCAGCCCAACATCCCACTTAATGAGTTGCTTTAGACCGACCAAAAACTCGCTGGCATAGACTCTCGCCAGGGTAAACGGCTGCGTTAGCGCCGGATCGACAACGACCGGGATCTTATACGGTGCGCAAATCGTCTTGAGAAACTGCACCGTCGAGAGATTTTGAATCTGACTCGTAATGCGGTCGGTTGTTAGCGGCGATCCGATCGACCGAAGATGGAACGTCGTTTCGTTCATATCTTCGGGATCGTAAATGTCGAGGATGCCGTAGAAGCGCCGGGAGAGGCCGCTCAGCGATGGCTTGGAGCCTGGATTCGCGGGGAATCCCGCCCAAATCTCAGCGTAAACCGGTTGGTCTTGGTTGCCCGCCTGGATGCCGCGAAAGAGCTCGTTCGTCCAGTCCGGCATCCCCGCATAGCCGAGCGTAAACTCCGCCGTATTCGTTGCGCCATGCGCGTTCTTTGAGATCGAGAAGCGCTTTACGGGATAGACTTTCTCGTCGAGCTTGATGCATGCGCGCGGGCGGCAGTAAGTGTCGTTCTGCTTGAACGAAACAGTCGTCAGGCTGGAAAACCCAGCGAGAGGGCCGCCTGGTACGATGCTCATCTCGGCTCCTCAAGGAGCTTTGGGTGCTTATCGACGTCTTGTGCCGGGCGAGCCCTGAAGAAAAAGTGGAGCAGGCGGGGCTCGACGATCTTGCCGTCCAGCCCCGCGGTCGCTTCCGGCCGCTCGGTGCGATTGTCTTGCGCCGGCATCGCTACGATCCGAGCGCTTCGTCGAGCTGCGCTTGCAACTCGGAGCGCTTTTCGACCAGTTCGTCTATCGCGCGAGCCTCGGCGTTGTGGGCGTTGTTTGCCGTTTCGTATTCCGAGAACGCATCGTTGGCGGCGTCGGCGCGGGTGCGTTCGGCAGATCGCCACGCGCTGCCAGTTCCGCCCGATTCGCCTCGGAAGCCGGCGGCTTTCTCCTTCAGCGCGGCAACGCGCTCAACGTCCCGCTTGTGCTTCGGCTCGCGATGCGCGAGTTCGTGGGTAGTTTCCTCGAGTTCCGTGCGGCATCCAAGCATCGCAACGCCATCGCGGAGATCCTTGAGGTTTTGCAGGTCTGCGCGGACCTTAGCGGTATCAGCTCCGGTTTTTCCGTCGAAGTGCGCTGCGGCATCGGCGATCTGGGCCCGACGAAGCTCTGTTCGGGCTTTTGCGATTTCGACATCGAGCTGGGGAACACGCTCTTTGATTTGGGCTACGGTCATTTTACTTCACCACCTTTAGGGTCTTGCCGGCTTTGAGGTCCGCAAGATTTCCGGCCTTTCGGCCATTGATAAAGATTGGCGTTGTGCGCTCGGTCATCCGTCGTAACGCAGCGTCGGCGCAAACGTGGCACGCGACCGCCTTATGGATCGCGCAAGTTGGGACGTCCATGGTTGTCTCCTAAAAAAGTGCTTTGTGAGAGAGTGAAGTGCTTATGGTGCGCCTTTTATGAAAGGCACCCCAGGCAGACGCGGTATCGGCGCGATAAACGGCGCCGGTTCGCCATCGAATACCTCATCGGCACTCGCGGCTCGAAGCTTATAGCCGTCCGCTATTAGCTTTTCGAAGTGAGCGCCGCCGCAAGGGGTTCCGTTGCGCCACCCGCCGGCGCTCGTGCGAAAGGTTACTCCAGGCCGATGGCCCTCGATGAAGAGTACATTTGTGTCTTTGAACATTTGGAATCTCCTATAGCGTGTTGAGAAAGTTAGCTGTTGCTGGCGAATGCGAAGTTCCACTCGGGTACCGCGAGCCGTGCGCGCAGCCGCGAAAGAACCAGCGAGCACGCATCCACTTGATCGTCGTGCTTGCCGGCGGGGAATCGCAAAAACTCGTCGACGAAGGCATCGAGCCATGGCGCCTCCCGTGGCAGCTTCACTTTGCCGGCCTCAAACAGTCCGCTCACGGCTTCAGCCCGCGCGACCTTCGTGCCACGCGGCGCAACCTCCAAAAGAGGCACGGACGTCGTTCTTCTTAGCTCTTGAATCAGCGGCAGACCTGAGGATGCGCCCTCCACGTACACTCGCTGCGGATGCGAACGACGATAGACGTCCACAACTTTCCGCCCGAGCTCGGCAAACTCCCAACGCCCGACCGTAACGCCGAGGAGAAAGAAACTAGTGCCATCCGAGCCGATCGTCACGATCGCCGAAAAGTCGTTGCTAATGCCGGTCTTTACCGCGCAATCGACACCGCTCGCAATCATCGTCAGCGGCGGTAACTGGTCGTAGCGATGCTCGAACCAGCTCGCTTTGAATATCGCGCCCTCCGCTGGCTGAGGTCGGCCTTGGTAGAGCGCAGACCACGACCTCGAGGAAATCTCGCCGCGGGCCACAGAGGGCATTTCGCTTACCGGGAACCTTTCGGGCCACAATGGCTCTCCGAGCTTCCGGCCTAGCGGATCTTTCTCGTCGTCGCAGACGGCTGCAAGGTTTAGAACGGTCCAGTCTTTACCCATGTCGCTGTTGAGAATCCGGCCCGTCAAGTCGTCCTCATGCCAGCGGGTCGCGGCGATAAGCTGGATCGCGTTCGGATGCAATCGCGTGCGCGCTACGTCCGTGTACCAGTCCCAGGTGCTGCCTCGGATCGCGGGGCTTTCGGCGTCTGCGCGATCAGCAACCGGGTCGTCGATAATCAGGGCGTCAGCTCCGAACCCCGTGAGCCCGCCACCGATACCGACCGCGATCACAACGCCGCCTTGGCTGATCGCCCAGCGGTTTACGGCACGCGACTCCGCACTAATGCTGGCGTCGACGAACGGATAGCGCTCATCGATGACAAGCTCGCGAACGCGCCGGCTATTTTGTTCGCTCAGTTCTGCAGCGTACGATGCGAGCACGACAGACTGCTTCGGCCTGCGACCGAGCACCCAACTCGGCCAAAGCTGAGAGCACATCCGGCTCTTACCGTGCCGCGGCGGCATCGACACGACGAGCCTCCGGATATCCCGGCGCTCGAGCGCCTCAAGGTGCTGCGCCAATATTTCGAGATGGCGAGCGCGCTCGTATGTCGCGTCCATTAGTGTGCAGTAGTCGAGCAGCGATCGTCGAGCGAGCTCGTCGCGGACCGCAGCAGTTAGCGCGTCTTGCCGCGCACCCGCTTCGCTTGCGGCGGCGCTCACTTCGCTGCCGGCCGCCTACGCCGGCTCTTTGCCTTAGTCGAAGCCAGGAGCTCGCGGATCTCGCCGATGTGGGTCTCCGCTTGTTTTCCGATCACCCGTGCCAGAGAGACGATTTCGGCCGCCTTGGCGACGAGCTCGCCACACTCCGACGCAGCGCTCCAGTCTAAATATGCCTCCATGAGCGCCGCGCAGTTCTGCGCTTCGTTACGTCGCAGCGTGCCATTGGCTGCGCGTAGCAGAGTCGCGTGAAGGGTAGCGGAAGCGATCTTGCGGATCTCGTCGGGCGCAGGAACGTTGGGTTGTGCCATTGTGGTCCTTTCAGGGTTCCAAGAGGCTATAAGTTTTTTGAAGATTGGAGAAACGCGGCGTCTTGCCGCGCCCTCCGCTGTCGCGCGCGGTTAGCCTTGAGGCGTCGCCTCTGGCTAGGCTTCACGAAATAGCGGTGCCTTGAATAATCGCTTAAGAGGCCGGCGCGATCGACCGCGCGTTTGAAGCGCCGAAGCGTCTGCTCGATCGTCTCACCGGGCCGAGGCTGTACGCAGGCACTATCGCCGATCTCCGCGCGCATGTCGCTCGAGGCGTACCATCCGCGCGGGCGCTCCGCCGGTTCACGATGCGTCGATTCTTGCGTCACGGCGCTCGGATCGACGAGCTCGAGAGAGTCGTAGTGGTAGTGAATCTCGCCACCCTTCTCGTTCGTCGCGATGACTATTGTGGAAGAGGCGTCGGCGACACGCCAGCAGATATCTTGCCGGCGAGCCGTGCGAACACGCACGTAAGCGCCGACCTCAAAATGGGTCACGATGAACCTCCAAGAGTTGGGGTGAAGAACTTATATCGAGCGCGCGGCGTCGAGCGCAGCAGCAAGTGACGCGTGACGCTCACTTGGCGCGTGTACCAAAACCAGCGCCGTCGCACGACGCGACCGACGAGGGCGATGAAACCGGGTGGCAGCGGGCCGCCGTCGTGCAGCTTCGCAAATGCGGCGCCGAGACGTTTACCGATGCCGCCGATCTCAGCGATTACGTGCGGGTAGCCGCTCCTCCGGCGCGGCCAGGGCAATGACGTCGCCTGCGATCCCATTCTCGTCCTTGCGGGCGCCCTTACGTTGGCCAGATGCGCTGACGCGGCCACAACGATAGCCTATTGCCGCGAGCTGACTCATAGCGCTTCCGACGCGCGACGCGCCCTTTGCGGAACTGCTCATCGCGTCACCCAGTAAAAGAGCCGACGGCCACCGGGTAGGTCGCGCGCGAAGCCGCTGGCGTCGTCGTTGCATCGGAACGAGATCACCGGCGCAAGCTGGCCAGTGGGTAAACGCAGCGCGTCGGCGATTGGGGTCGTTACACCCGCATGAGGATGCTCCGGATACGACCGAACTCGATCGCCCCTAGCGGCCCATGCCCGGCACAGAGGCTGGCATACCGCTTAAAGGTCTCGCGGAGCGTAACGGCGCGCTGTTCGGCCCGCGCCAAAGCTGCCTGCCGCTGCGGAACGCTCCGACCGACGATCAGCGCGCCGACAAGCAGCGCAAACGCGACGCCGACAACGGCGGATATAGCTTTCACCATCGGCCTCCAAAAAGAAAAGCCGCTCGAGTCGAGCGGCTGGGATGCGTAGTGCCTTCTTCTGCTTACGCGGTTACGTCAAAGTCGGAGTACCCGCGGGGCCGGCGGGAGCGGTCGCGGCGCTGAGTCGTCGCCACGACGGAAGTTGCAAAGCGCGTGGACGAGCCGCAAGTTCTCGAGCTCGTCGGTCCCGCCGCGCGATCGCGGAATGCGGTGATCGAACGTAGCGCCGTACGCTTTTTCGAGATCCGCGCTCAACTCGCCGTCGTCCGGCATCCTAAAGCCGCATAAGGCGCAGAGGCGGCCCTGATCCTGGAAAAGCTTTGTACGCCATTCAGCTCGAGTGCGCGCGTCGCGAAAGCTACTCCAACTCACGAAGGCGCCCTTATTTCACTCACTGTCGCCGCCGGCGATTCTGATATCCATTTCCATGATGGGCAGCGAGCGGCCATTTCCAGCGATCGACCGCTCCGTCCCGATCTGATGCATTCCCATGCGCTTGTAGAAGCCGACAGCGTTGGGATCGCCGCCCAGTCTTATGCTCGTCGCGCCTTGCTTCCGCGCCCACCGCACTGCCTCGTCGAAGAGCGCCTTGCCGACCTTTCGGCGAAAATGGTCCGGTTCAACGAAGAGGTCGCGGAGAAAGGCCAACTGATTGTCAACCCTGACAATGGCGTAGCCAACCACAACGCCTGCATCTTCGGCTACGAGGCCGTACTCGTCGGCTAAGTATTGGGAGTGCACAATCATATCCGGCATGACCCGTTGCATGAAAGCGCTGTCGTAGCCCCAAGCGCGTTTGGACCTAAGCGCAAGATTGGTCAAGTTGCCCGCCTCGTCCGGTTGCGCACGCCGTATCAGCATCTAGGCGGACAATACTTGCGGGTTTGGCTGGATCTGCCCGATGACCAACCACGCCTTTGGGTGAGCAGCGATATTTCCTACGAAAAGGTACAGGTTGCCCTTTCTCGCTGGCTCGTCGGCGTATTTGTTCTCGATGGCCGCCTCCAGGAGCGGCCGGGTCGCATACCGCTGCTTCCACTTCCGCCACGACTCGCACACTTCCCAGTCTTCGAATATGAGCCTATGGCGACAGTCCTCATTCGAGCAATCGAAGACGTAACGAAAGCGTACCGGTAGCTTTTGAAGCAGTCGCGCAGGTGCAACGGGCCTCCCAAACAGATTAACTTTCCCTCCTCCTTGCAGTTTGCCCAACTCTTCGGGCGTCCAATGCGGTTCCGGCACGTCCTCGAATACTATCGAATAGTTGCTCGGCTTGATCAGCCCCAATGTTGATCCGGAATCGATCACAGACTCCAATGACGGACGGAGTAGATGGTTCACTAACCGCCAACGCTCGCGCCATCCAGCGGCACCCGCCGGTATCTGCGCGAGTGCGCGGATCGAATCGTATTCAACTTCATGGCTTTCGGGGCGTGGGTCGTTCGGAGCTTTCCTTACGCGAGCCTCGATCCATTGCCATTTGGCAAACCGCTGACTCTCTTCAAGCGTTCGAAACGGTATCGGGAACAGTCGGGCCCATCGACCCGCCGAATCTATGCCCGCCGTGCATACAGCCTCGCTGGCCTTTCGGCTTGGGTTTGGATAGGTCTTGACGAGCACTAAAAATCGTCGGGTCTCCCACATCGCGCGGACTACAAGTGCAGGATCGGAGTTTCGAGTATTTTCGCTACCTCTTCCGCGATGGCAGATCGGTGGCACTCCGCGGCATTGCGCTCGAAACACATGAGCGAGACGCGCTTGCGATCTGTTAGGCGTGCCAGCGATTCAACGTGAATGCGAACGCCCTTGAGGTGCTCGCAGAATCTGGCAAAAAACTCTGGATAGTTTTCGTCGGCGGCCAACTTATCTCGAAGGAACTTCGGCGTCCCTAAACCCGGCATACCGAGGTACCGAATCCCAGCCTCTTCGAGCAGCGCCGCAAGGCGATTTTTACGGAAGTCTGGCTTCCGGCTCATCGGCACCGCCCGAACGTCCACAAGAAACTGAACCCGCGCGTCGGAAAGGGTGCGAACGAGCTCGATACCCGTGCGCTGCTGATAGCCGATCGTATGAATGCGGACGGCCCTTGGCAAGGTGCTTCTCCGTTGAAAAAGTTATCCACAGTATCCACCGCGAGCGCGGGCGGCCCCTTCAGACCGGTCCGAAGCGCCCGCCGCGAACGCCCGACGACGAGGACGGGCTCGCCGGCAAGCTCATTCCGAAGCTGCCGCGACCGCCTACGCTTGCGGCTGCGACCGAATGGCCGCCCCCAGAGAACTAAGGGTGTTGTTGGAGTTTTCGAGCGTGACGCCGGCTTCCAGTTAGCCGATTGGCCTGCCAGCGGCAATCGCCCCGAAGCTCCTCGTCACCATACCATCGCCGGGCCTAGTTCGCCGATACCGCTCGATAGGGACTCGATCGGCTTGTCGCGCATTGCTCGTCCCATCTCTTCGATAAGTGGCCGCGCCGCATCGATGAACTGCCCAATCTCAGAGAGGGCCTCCTGGTCCAGACTGGAAGCGCGAATCCAGAGCTCGGTTTCATTTTCGTCCGTGGCTCGATCGGGTCGATAGATGAATATGCGAGCCTCGTTGCCGGGGCGCGTATCGCACCGCGCGAAAACGATCGGCCCTACGTTTGGGTCGTAGCGGTCATCTGACATTGGCCTTCAATCCTCCTAAAATCTACGGTCTGCCGCGTCGGACTCTAAGTCCCCTCGAAATCGGCGAAGAGGTTTGTCGCCAACCGCTCCGGAGCGGCATTTACCGCTAGCCTCGATTAGCGGTAAGTGATTTTCGAGCTCCTGGTCTGCTGGCTCCAACGCCCGAACGGGCTTTTCGCCGGCGGTTAGGGCCACCAGTTGTGCCCGTAACTCTTCGCTCGAGAACCGGCCCAAGACCGCGATCGTTTGACGCCGCGCGTCAACGAACTGCGCCGCGCCATCGGGTACAAGCAGACCGTGAACCTTCAAGAGCTGGTCGAGCGAGGTCCGAACCCGATCCAGCCCCTGAAGTGCGAGCCGGTCATCCTTTTCCTCGACCGCGCGCATAACGATCGCCTCACCGTAGTGCAAGGCCCGTTCGGCACGACGAAGGAGCGTCTTAGGGTCTTCCTCGCTCGCCAGGATGCCGCAAGACGGGCACCGGCCGCTCGAAATCGTATCGAACCGAGACGAAACGCCCAGGTTACTGCCCGCTCGGTCATCGCCAGGTATTTCTTTGCGCCTTTCTGTTCGAAGGTATCCTCGAAGGTGTCGCCCGACTGCCGCAGACCCCACCGTAAAGCGATGCGCCACGGACCTTATCGAATCGCCGGCCGACAATGCTTTTGAAATCGCCGCCGTAGCCGAGTGAGAGCAGATTGAGCAACTACGCGGCATAGGATCTCCCATCCGCGCCCCCGCGAACGATCCGCTCCGCCGCTTTTACGGCATCAAAATGGCGGGAACGCTCGTTCGCATTGCGGCGCTCGATGAACTCCGAGATCGCTCGGACATCAGCCGCCAGCTGTTCGGGATTGTCTCGCTTCACGATAATCTGTGCCTCGAAGGTCACCATCTTACTCACTCCCCAAGGAATAAAATACGGCTGCGAAAGCGCAAGCCGTTTGCCTTAAGATCATTTTACCACGAACCGTGACAAGTCGTCGATGCCCCAAATAGCACTTCCGCGACTCTCTATTTCGCGACTCTCT
Organism: Candidatus Cybelea sp.; assembly: GCA_036521375.1. Lineage (GTDB taxonomy): Bacteria > Vulcanimicrobiota > Vulcanimicrobiia > Vulcanimicrobiales > Vulcanimicrobiaceae > Cybelea. Next base: position 338,413 of record DATDHW010000012.1, on the reverse strand, counting down.
ATTTCGCGACAGGTGAATCGGCGCGCGAGCGAATGCGAGTCGCTCGGTGGGACCGATGGTTAATTACGTGGTTCTATAGTTATAGGTTCTTGGCCGAAAACACGCAGGAGGGGGTGACTTGATTCGGCGCCAAATGGTGACCTAATCGGCGCCAAATGGTGACCTAATCCGTACGAATCAAGTCACCATAGCCGTTACCTAAAGGGTCGAGTCGAGATCGCCATCAGAAGGTCGTCGCGTCGCCTTTTGAAGGGCGTTGTAGTCTGTCCCCCGGTCGTTACCGCGCCCAGGTCTAGTCGTAGCGGATCGTTGAGCCGGTAGCGCCAATCGGCCGAGCTCGTCTTGGACGATCTGCATCGTGCGAACTGGCGCCCCAATGCGCGCTGACGCGGAGTTCCAGGCGATCACGCACTGTTCAGGGGGTCACCCCCAGCCGCGCAAGATCGCTGGCGGCCCGGCTGTTGCGCTTTCCCCATTCGGTCCTTGTGATTGTCGCAGAGAACGGGGTCTTCGCTAGTAGGTCCCAGATTGCTAGCAGAATCGCTCGACGCTGTTCCAAGAAGACCTCGTCCAGCGGGAGTTTTTGGCGCGTTGAGGGTTGGCGACGGGCTTCCATTGGGCTTTCACCTGCGCTTCCGATTTCTCTCACTTGCGCTTCCGTTTCATCCGGCGTCTCGGCGCTGTCGCCGTTATTGATCACCCCATTCGTTACCTGAAACGGCTCGCCATCGATCGCGAGGCAGTAGAGGTTGCTCTGACCGAGCCGCTTATTGCTGGCGAAGGAACGGATGATGCCGAGCGCGCATAGCTCCGCGACCGCTGCTTTCACGGACTTTTCGCTAACACGCAGTGCAGTCGCAATCGTCTCGATCGACGGCCAAGATCGACCGGTTTTCTTATTGGCGAAACTCGAGATCACGACCAGGACGTCGCGGGCCATCAGGCTGGCCCTGTTATCGCGAAGCCGCTGAATCCACCAGACTCGGACACGACCGAAAGAATCCCGACCGGCTGCGCCGCTTGGGCTTGAAGCTTCCATATGTGGTCTCTCGCTAGGGCGCACGGCGAGAAGCCGCGTCCCCTTGGATAGTGCGCAAGAATAAGGCCATTCGCCTTGCGCCGCGGATGACCTTACAACCAGTCTAGCACGACCCGTGACAGCGCGGTGTCGCTAAGCCGCGACTTGATCTAGTTCGACCGCGCGAGAGTCGTCGAGGATAACCACGCGGACGACATTCGCGACATTTTGGTGCTCGGTCAGCATCGCGCAATCGGGCGCAAACCGCTGACAAACGTCACACACGACTTCTCGGAGCCTCTCGCGCTCGGCGTGCGATAGCGCCACGCCCACAGGCTCTGGCAAAGGTGGAACGACTCTGGCCTCCCCAGGTAAGCGCCCCTCGCCCGGCTTCACGCGATCGTAGATCCGGTCGGTATCGCCGCGTCGAAGTATCGCCCGCGTTTTTCGCTTAGGGCCCAACCTTACGACCGCAAAACTTGGTGGGGATGATCTTTCTGGGATGATTCCGCCCGCACGTTTTCGTCGCTGCCGAGCCGTGTTTGCGTGCTTTTCGCCGCAGTAAAACCGTTGCGTTGAAGTCAGTTCATTTTCACATCCGTCGAGCCAGCAAATGCGCTTCGCATTGGTCGTCGTTTGTAGCCGGCGATTATTGCTAACGCACCATTCCGCGGGCCTCAAGCCGCATCGGCGCCCCTGACGCTCGATCGCTCGATCCATGCTCGCATTTCGCTATCTGCGATCCGGCGCTCGCCCCCCGGAAGCCGCAGGTAGCCAATCTCACCGCGGTTGAGAAGTTCGGCCAATGTTGAGCGGCCGATACCCCAAGTGCGGGCGCAATCTGTCAACCCACGGAGCTTGTCATGTTCCATTTCTGTACCTCACGGTCCAGATATTACCGACAAGCGACGCCTCAGTCTTGACATAAATACTAAGAATGTTAGACTAGTTTTAGTATGGGTCGAGGAAAAGCACGGGATACATTGCCGCCGGAGGTCGCGGCAAGGCTACGGATGGCCGCGAGGAGCGTTCGCGATCTCAAGGGCCTAACGAACGCCTCCCTAGCGCGACGCCTCGGCTGGGACGACCGAGCCGTGACCAATGCATTCACGGAATGCTTGCCACTGAAAGCCGCAAAAGCGCTGGCGCTGTGGCGTGCAATCCTGAAAACGCCCACGGGGTATGACGGTAAGCGTTTCGGCCGCCAGGAGGCCGTGGAAATCGGCAAGATACTGCGGGAAGTAGCTCCGGTGCTGGCCGAGATCAGCGGCATCGAACAGCCCTTGCCGGCGGCGCTCATCGCCCCCGAGGACGTGGAACGAATGGCAGAAATGCTCGCGAAACGCCTCCCTGGACTCCCGGAGCAGCGACGCGCGGCGTGCAGGTCATCGATCGCGGCGACCCTTCGCAGGGAGGGCGCGGGGTTCGCGTTCGCTGCGTACCAACGATTCACGAGCGAAACTACTCCTCTGGACGAGAACGCGGCCGAAAGCGCTCTTGCGCGGTTCGGCTATGCGGTGAGCTTCGGCGATACCAGGAAATCAGAAAAGACCTAGGGGCGGCATCGCGGCGCCTCGCGGCTATGGTCGATAATGCGTCTACCAACGCGCGAGGTTCTGACACGTTTTGGATACGAGATCATATTCTCGGAGGACTCAAGTCCCCTAAGCACTGGTGGGCGCCGGAGCTGTACAGGAATAGGGGTTTCCCCCTTTCTGGCCTAAAGCGGGCGCATGGCCAAGGCGCAACGACGGGCGAAGGGCGACGGCTCTATATCCGAGCGCGAGCATTGGCAGTTTTCGATTTCGTTCACCGACGAAAACGGGAAGCCCACGCGACGCCGGCTCTACGCACAGAGCAAGACTGCGCTCGTGCGGCGCATCACGGAGGAATCCAAACGCGATTCTTTATTTGCGACGGCCGCTGAAACCGGCGCCGGTGCGTTTTTGAAGATCGGCCGCTGGCAGTATTCGATTGACGTCGTAAGAGATGGCGACCAGGACGGCGCCGGGCGGCGACGACGTTACCTGTACGCAGCGACTCGCAGCGAACTCATGCGAAAGATTGCGGACGAGCGGGCGAAGGGCGGCGGATCGCTACGCGCGCGCAGGCGCGAGACGATCGGCGACTGGGTTACCGATTGGCTGGAGCACCAAAGACGACCGGCCCTTGCGCCGGCGACGTTCGCGGTTTATGAAACCGTCTGGAGGGTTCACCTAAAGCCCCTTCTCGCAAAACGGCGTATCGACACGTTTGAGCCGACAGACGTCGAACGCGTGTACCGAACGCTTCGCGAAAAAAAGGTTGGGGGACGCACCGTCCAGGTCGCCGGCAAATTTATGAGGGTCGCATTCGATGCCGCCATTTTGCAAAAAAAGTTCAGGGGGCAAAATGCATGGCGCGCGATCGCGATCCCGAGGCACAAAGAGAGAGACGCTCGGGTGCTCACGGCTGAGGAGGCGCAGCGTTTCGTCAAGGCGGCCCGAGATGATCCCTATGAGGGCGTGTGGCTTCTGGCGCTTTTCGGCGGGCTGCGCCTCGGTGAGCTGCTCGGTCTTCGGTGGTGCGATGTCGACTTAGAGACGGGCGAGGTCCGAATCCGTCAACAGGCGGTCGAGGTTTATGGCCGGGTCGAGATCGGCCCCTTAAAGACCCCCTCGAGCGTTCGGGACATCGTGGTCGGCGGGACCACGCTCGATGCAATGCGCCGCCGGCGGGCCGCTGCCAGCGCCGAAGGGCACAAGTCGCAGTTCTGCTTCACGACCCCGGCGGGGAGGCTCCTGGACCGAAACAACGTCCGTAGAAGGCACTTCGCAGAGGTCTGCAAGCGCGCCGAAATCGTTGGCTTACGCCCGCATGACTTGCGGCATACCATGACGTCGCACGCGATCAAGCTTGGCCTGTCTCCGATCGTGGTGGCGCGACGCCTCGGGCATGGCTCGACCAGGATGACTTTGGACCGCTACGGCCACCAACTTCCCGGTCAGCAACGCGAAGCTGCGGCTGTCTTGGAAGCCGCCTTGGACAAGATCGCAGACCCGGCTTGACGAAATAGGTTGTCGCTTTGGTTGTCGCCCGGAGTAGCGAAGACCGGGAGGTGGCGAGAAAGCGTTATTTTTATGAGAGATTTGCCTGGAGCGGGCGGCGGGAATCGAACCCGCGACTCTTGCTTGGAAGGCAAGGGCATTACCACTATGCAACGCCCGCGATCTGGGCAGGGCTGGATTTGAACCAGCGTAGCGCTTTCGCACGCCAGATTTACAGTCTGGTGCCATTAACCACTCGGCCACCTACCCCCGTTGGGACATCGCCTTATTTTATGCGGCTTTTCGCATCCTCCGTCTGCTTTCGTTTTTTTCCCGAACCGGGTCGCGGTTGCATTCCCACCGGGGTTCAGGCCCCCGGCCGTTCGGCCCGCTCGCCAGGCGCTCCTGGGCGGTTGCCCGGACGTCAGCGCCGGTGCCCGCGGCCCGCTCCCTCCCGCCGCTGACGACGTAACCGTACAGGTTGCGCGTCAGCGATGCCGGGTGTCCCAACACCGCTGCAACGCTATGCAGAACTGCGCAGTCGTGCGCCTTAAAGCCGCGCAGCTGCGCGCGAAGGCGGTCCGTGACGAAACTGCGCTGCGGCCGCCAACGCGGAAAACGACGACAAACGACCCGCGTGGCATTCGTGCGATACGACTCAACGCGAAGCTGGGTGGCCCTATAGAGCCTCACAAATGTGGCGCTTTCTCAAATCCGCGGTGCCTGCTATCGTGATGTGATGAGATCGGGGAATTCACGGCAGCGCGAGTCGGTGCCGTGCTTGGATTTTACTCAATGTTGGCTGATGGCGACCATATGAAGACTATATCGATCGCAATCCTTTTAACTCTTGCACTTCAACTATCGGCTCAGAAGTCTAGCGCGTTACCGAGTCCGGAAGCTACGCCGCTGGTTTCCCCGACCACAAGAGAGGGGAGTAAAGACTTTGACTTCATGCTCGGTAACTGGAACGTGCACACGCGAATACTACGCAAGCTTTTTGTCCACAGCCATAATTGGGAAGACTGTTACGCTCGCCTCACAACCAAGGCCTTCGAGAACAACGTCGGTGAGGTCGAAGTCGGCCCCCTTCGCTGCCCGGGAGCTGCGCCTTTGAGCACCATTACTATCCGGCTCTACAACGCCTCGACCCATCAATGGTCCCTCTATTGGGCAAGTGACACGACCAGTTTGAGCGGGCCGCCGCAAGTCGGTCATTTTGGATCGGACGGCGTGGGTATTTTCGATACGCGATACACCTACAGGGGCATTCCCGTAATCTCCCGTTACCGGTGGAGCGTCCTTCCCGGCAATCACCCGCATTTTGAGCAATTGTACTCTAACGACAACGGCAAAACGTGGGAGCTCAACTGGGACAGCGTATGTACGAGGGCGTCCTGACGCGTAAGGGACAGTCGGAGCCGGCGAGAGTTGTGAGTTTCCGGTACGCCGGCAACAGAGGTCTAATCCATTCCGAGCGGCTTTTAGGGGTCCGGTGCTACTGAGCTCGGACAGACTTGGCAAAATCGAGCTAACCTGAGTACGATCGCCGAACAAGGCGCTCCTCGGCGAGGTGAAACCTCCTAAGATAACCCAAGTAGCTCCCGATAGCCGTCCTCATGGTCTTCTCATGTGCCGCCCGATGGGGTACCCTTACCATGGAAGCCATAGCAAACTCGCTTGTCGTCTTTTTGGAGTCTGCACGAAGATGAGTCGCCTGCCGGCTCTCGCGCTCGCCACCCTACTCGGACTGCTCCTGACCCGTTGCGGCGGTTTCGGGCAATCCGGCGTTTCGCTGCCTCGCTCCGGCGACAGCGTGCAGACGGTTAGCGACGCCGCTGACTCCCTGGTCGCCCACCGCAGCTCGGCCTCCGAGAACGCGAAGGCGGCGATCGGCGTCACGGACGCCTTCGGTTCGGTCGTCCGTGAGATCAATGAAGACGAGCAATTCCTCACCGGTTTCGGCGCTGCAACGAAGACGGATTTCGCCCGCACCTCGACCCGCGTTACGCCCGGCGCCAAGCGCGTGTTCTCGGTTGCGGCACTCGTGATGCGGCCGAGCTTCGGCAACGTCAGCGCCTATTGTCAGAGCTCCGCCGGTTACACTGCCAAGGGGATCCCGTCGCTCGACTCGACCTTCGGCTGGCAGAGCGGCACGTTCTCCGGCGGCACGCGGATGACCGACGGCCTGCGCTTTGCCACTTGGTCGGCGAACGCGAGCGGCAAGAGCGTACAGGCTCCCGTCGGCGCACTCTCGATCGTGCGCTCGGGCGACGCGGTTTGCCCGATGATGGAGCCCACCTACTCGATCAACGGCGCGACCTCGACCAACACGTTTTCGATTCCGCTCTCCGTAACGTATCGCTACGGCACGCTGTGGAGTCTCAGTACCAGCAACGCGACGTTCTCCGACGGCGAGAGTCTCGACGTCGCAACGACGCCGGCTCGTCAGCCGGAAGTCGCCGGCGTCATTACCAAGGGCAACGTCGAACTCGCCGGTTTCCGAATAAACGTACGCGGCAGCGGCACGCTCACGATCACGAGCACCGGCGCGCAGTACGTGATCGCCGGCTGGATCGTCGTCGGAACCTAGGCTTTAGAACCTTCTTAGTCGGGCGCTATGCAGGCGACGCGCCCACTCGATTTCAGGGTAACGTGTTTCGCGGTGACGCTATTCTTTGCGGCGTTGACCTTGACCGTCGCGCTCTGCGAGCCTTTTGAAAGCATGAGCGACTGCGCGCTGGGATTGGCGTCGTCGATGTCGGAGTCTACGCCCGAAGCTTCGGCGATCCGCAAGTGTCCAAGAGTGAGCGTCAGCGCGGCGAGCGTTCCCGATGGGCAAGCCGCAATCGCGTCTTTGAACCCGATACTCGAAGGATTCACGGTCACACTCCCGCCGGCACCGGTTACACCAAGCGTAACGAGAAGCAAAACGGCCGCGAACGTTTTCATCTTGATCTCCACATAAAGCGAGTCACTGCGGCCCTGTTCGCGCCGTCCGCTCGCAAAACATCCTGCTAAGCGTCCGCCGCTCCGCCAGTCGTGATTTCGAACCGGTTGCCGTCGGCGTCTTCGAAAAAGACTGCGTAGTAGTCGCCGTATTCGGGATGCAGGCCGGGCCCCTCGATTTCGCGCGCACCGTGATGTGCGGCAACGCGCGCCGCTGCGTCGACCTGTGCCCGCGTTTGGACCGCGAATGCGACCCTCATCGACCCGGCGCGGTGCTCCGGATCGAGAATGAGGCCGAATCTCGGACGGCCGCCCGCGATCGTTTCATAGCCCGCAAAATCCGGGTCGTTGCCGAGCGGACGATAGCCGATTGTATCGGCGAGTCCGTCGAAGAGCGCGCGGGCCGCAGCGAGGTTGTGAACGTGAATGTCGACGTGATGCAGCATAGCGCGCCCGTTCAACGGCGAAAACGCGTATCTTCCTTGCGCCGGCAGGTTTTGCCGGCGGCTTCGGTACAAGTGGAGCCTGCTATTTGCCGACGTAGCCAAGTGGTTGACGGCACCACACTTGTAATGTGGCCGCGAAAGCGCTCGCCGGTTCGAATCCGGCCGTCGGCTCCAAATTGCAACGCGCCGAAAGTTGGGTTCAATGCCTCGAGTTCTTCACTTCGAAATCCATTCCGCGGATCCGCAAGCCGCGGCTACGTTCTACACCGACGTCTTTGGCTGGAAGATATCCAAGTGGGACGGTCCAATGGACTATTGGCTCGTCTCGACCGGCGAGGGGCCGGGTATCGACGGCGGCATCGTGCCCCGCCGGGGCGCCGCGCCGGATTCGGGTGCCGCGGTAAACGGGTACGTCTGCACGATCACCGTCGAGTCGCTCGATCAAACGCTCGACGCGATTGTCGGCAAAGGCGGCACGATCGCCTTCGCCAAGCACGAGATTCCCGGTGTCGGACTGCTTGCGTACTTCAAAGACCTCGACGGCAACATCTTTGGAGCGCTGCAGCCGCAGTAGCTGCCGACTCGATGCCAGAGGCTAAACCAAAATGGACGGGGCGCGGCCTCGTCCTCGCGGGTGCTGGTCATCGACCCGTTCGATGAGCGTGAAGCCGTGTACGCCGGCGGCATCATCGTCGCCGGCGTTTTCGCTACTGGAACTCGAACTCGGCGAGGTTCTTTTCTATCTTCCGTTTGACACGCTGCAGGGCGTTGTCGATCGACTTGACGTGCCGGCCTAGGTCGCGCGCCATCTCTTGGTAGCTCTTACCTTCTAAATATGATTCCAGAACCTGAGACTCCAGCTCCGAGAGATTCTGGCGGATGCGCTGGCGGATGTCGTCGGAGACTTCCTGCGTAACGACCAGTTCTTCGGGATCGGAGGTCTTCTGCGACGCCATGACGTCGAGAAGCGTACGTTCGCTATCCTCGTCGTAGATCGGCTTGTTCAGCGAGATGTACTGATTGAGCGGGATATGTTTCTGGCGCGTCGCGGTCTTGATCGCCGTGATGATTTGGCGGGTGATGCAGAGTTCGGCAAACGCGCGGAAGCTCGAGAGCTTATCGGCCTTGAAGTCGCGTACGGCCTTGTAAAGACCGATCATGCCTTCCTGGATGATATCCTCGCGATCCGCGCCAATGAGAAAATAACTTTTCGCTTTAATGCGAACGAAGTTTTTGTACTTGTTGAGCAGGTATTCCATCGCCAGGTTGTCCCCGGTCTTCGCGATGGCCACCAGGTCCTCGTCGACCCGCTGTTGGTACTCAACTCCATCCGCCGCTGGATGGGTCATTGCCATAGTTCTTGTCTTGCCTCGTGGGGTAGACGAGCCGCATGCGTGGGCCGGAGCCCATCTGGCACGGCACGTCGTCGCTTAGTATATAGGAGGTTCCCCCTCTCTCGTCAAGGACGAAGCGAGCATTCGCGCTGACGAAGGGCCTCATATATAACAACGGCAGCGGCGACCGAAGCATTAAGCGAGCTGACCCTACCTCGCATCGGAATCTGCACCAGGAAGTCGCATTCGCGCCGGACCAGCTGGGCGAGGCCGCTGCCCTCGCTGCCCAGGACCACGGCTAGATCGCGGTTGAGATCGGCCTCCCAGAGACCGGACGCCTCAGGGCCGGCATCCGCGCCGCAGACCCAAATATGCGCTTTTTTGAGGGTTCGAATCGCCTCGGAGACATTGGAGACGCGGGCGATCGGCAGGTGAGCGGCGGCGCCGGAAGCGGCCTTTCGCACTGTGGCGTTGATCCCGGCGGAGCGCCGTTCGGGCAGGATCACGCCGTCCGCGCCGGCCGCCTCGGCGGTGCGGACGATCGCGCCGACGTTGTGCGGGTCCGTCAGATGGTCGAGCACGAGGAAGAGCCGCGTGCGGCCCGCAGAGGGGGCCGCGAGCAACTCATCCAGGGTGCGGTACGGGAAGGGCGGGGCCACGGCCAGGACACCCTGGTGAGCCCGCAGCGGGATGCGCTCGAAGAAGCCGCGTTGCTCGAAACGAACGGGGATGTTGCGCTCTTTCGCCTGCGCGAGGAGCGAGCGCAGCGCGGCGTCTTTCTTGCGGTCGGCCAAGACGTGAATGACGCGCAGGCGCTCGCCCCCAAGCAGGGCTTCATCGATCGCGTGGATCCCGTAGATCAGGTCGTCGAAATCCAGCTCGGGGCGGCGACGCTGCTTCAGCCGGCGACGGTCCAACTCGTGCCTTCTTTAGAATCTTTGAGTTCGATGCCGCAGGCCGCCAGCGCGTCGCGCAGGCGGTCGGAGGTCGCCCAATCCTTGCCGTTGCGCGCCTGCGCGCGCAACGCGATGACGCGCTCGATCGCCTCGGGTGGGGGCATCCGTGCGAAGTCGACGGCCCCGTCACCCAGGCGGGCGTCCGCGAGCGCGCGCTGCAGACGGTCGGTGAAGCCGGCTTCGAGCTCGAGGACTGCCTCGGCGAGCCATGACTCGTTCGGCTCGATGCCGAGAATCCCTAACCAGTAACTCAGGCGGCCGAACGCGTCGGCCGCTGCCTGCGGGTCGGTGTCGGGGTCGGGCAAGTTGCCGACGAACTCGTAGAGCACGGCGAGCGCCGCGGCGGTATTCATGTCGTCGTCGAGCGCGCCTTCCATCTCCGCGTCGAGCTCGCAAAGCCGGCCCGGCCGCTCTTCCCGACGCGTCGCCAGGAGCCGGTAGGCCGTCTTGATCCGCTCGAGCCCAAGCCCGGCGGCGGCGATCGAATCTTCGGTGAAGTTCATCACCTTCCGATAACCGGTCTGCAGAAAGAGCCAGCGCACCGCCTGCGGATCGTGACGGCGCAGCATATCGATCAGCGGTTCGAAGTTCCCCAGCGATTTCGACATCTTGCGGCTATCGAAGAGCAGCAGGCCGCCGTGCACCCAGTAGTTCGCCATCGGCGGATGCGCCATCAGCGGCTCGCTCTGCGCGATCTCGTTTTCGTGGTGCGGGAAGATCAGATCGGCGCCGCCGCCGTGAATGTCGAAGCCCGTGCCGTCGGGGTCGAGCAGCTCGCGCGACATCGCGGAGCACTCGATGTGCCAGCCGGGACGGCCCTCGCGGTACGGCTCGAAAGCCCAACGCGGTTCGCCCGGTTTGGCGAACTTCCAAAGCGCGAAATCGAGCGGATCCTCTTTGTGCTCGTCGACCTCGATGCGCGCGCCCGCCTCGAGGTCGGCGACGTTCCGATTCGAGAGCTTTCCGTAGTTGGCGAAGGTGGCGACGCGATAGTAGATGCCGTCGCGCGCGACGTATGCATGTCCGCGCTCGATGAGCTCGCGAATCATCTCCTGGATCGGCTCGATGAAGAGCGTCGCATACGGTTCGTGATCGTATTCGAGCACGCCGAGCTTGCGCATCGAGTCTTTGAACTCGGCGTAGAAGGCTTCGACGATCGCGTGGTAGTCGCCGCCGGTCTCCTTGGCGGCGTTTATGCTGCGATCGTCGATGTCGGTGACGTTCTGCACGTAGGTCACGCGGTAACCGCGATGCGCGAGGTAGCGCCGCAGCACGTCGAAGAACAGAAAGGAGCGCGCGTGCCCGAGATGCGCCTGCGCCGACGGAGTGAGCCCGCAGACGTAGACGCGCACTTCGCCCGGACGCAACGGCTCGAACGCCTCGACCGAGCGGGTGCGAGTGTTGTACAACTTCAAAGACACGCTAACCTAAATGACCCAGCTCCAGGATTCTTCGGCCGCTTCGCCCTGCTCGACGTCGGTAAGCCGCCGTTCCAAGTGCTCCACGCGTCGCGCTAATCGGACGATCGCGTCCGCCATTGGATCGGGCATCTCGACTTGCGGCCTGGTGGAGACGACGCGCACCGGCTTGCCGTCCTGCGCAACGACGCGCGCCGGTACGCCGACAACGATCGCGTTGGCCGGCACGTCTTTGACGACGACCGAGCCGCCGCCGACCTTCGCATTGTCGCCCAGCACGATCGCGCCGAGCACGGTAGCGTTCACGCCGACGGTGACGTTGCGGCCGAGCGTCGGATGGCGCTTTCCGCGCGAGAGGCTCGTTCCGCCGAGCGTGACACCTTGATAGATCGTGCAGCCGTCGCCGACTTGCGCGGTCTCGCCGATGACGACGCCCATGCCGTGGTCGATGAACACGCCCTTACCGATCTCCGCTGCCGGATGGATCTCGACGCCGGTCAGAAAGCGCGAGATGTTCGCTAAGAAGCGCGGCAGGATCGGAATTCCAGCCCGATAGAGCGCATGATTGAGCCGGTGCGCAAGCAGCGCGTGAAAGCCGGGGTACGAGAGCACCACGTCGAGCCAGCCGCGAGCGGCCGGATCGCGTTCGATCGGCGCCTGCAGGTCGGCAGCGATGGTCTCGAAGGGCTCGTCCATGTGCGAACAGTTTAACCCGGCCCGTCAACAATGGGTTCCTAGCGCGAGGGAAAGCCGAGCGCGTCCAGGCCCTCGATCAGTGCGACGGCATGGACGGCGATGCCGCTGCCGTCGCCCGTAAACCCCAGCCCCTCGCTGCTCTTTGCCTTAATCCCGACACACGAGGCTTCTAGCTCCAGACGCACTGCGACATTTTCACGCATCTGCTCGATGAAGGGCGCGAGCTTGGGCCGGTCGACGACGATCGTCGCGTCGACGTTGACGATCGCGTAACCCGCTTGGCGCACCGCGGCTGCGCACTGCGCGAGCAGTTCCATCGAGTTCGCATCCTTCCAACGGAGATCGTTGGCCGGAAAGCGCGAGCCGAGATCGCTCAAGCCCGCGGCGCCGAGCACCGCGTCGGCGATCGCGTGCGCCAGCGCGTCGGCGTCCGAATGCCCGAGCGCCCCGCGTTCGAAGGGTACGTCGACGCCTCCGAGGACGAAGCGGCGCCCCGCGACCAAAGGGTGCGCGTCGAAACCGTGACCGACGCGCGTCATCCGGCAGCGAGCGTTCGCGGACGGCGCCGGAGAATCAGGTCGGCGCGGTCGACGTCCGCCGGAAGCGTCACCTTGAAATTCTCGCCGCTCGATGGAATGACGACGACCTCGACGCCGATGCGCTCGAGCAGCGCCGCATCGTCGGTTACCGCGATGCCGTCCGTTCGCGCGCGCTCGTGCGCGGCACGCAGATCCGCCGCCCAGCCGAACTGCGGCGTCTGCGCGGCCCAAAGCTCGCTGCGCTCGAGCGTTCCGTCGACGATCCGCGTATCGGGGTCGACGCGCTTGATCGTGTCGACGAGGGGTTCGGCCAGCAGCGCGCCGCGGCCCCGGCGCGTTTCGCGCATGCCGCCGCGGACGTCGGCTTGTGTGACGAGCGGGCGCGCGCCGTCGTGGATGAAGGCCGCCTCGCAATCTTCGCTCAAAGCGACGATACATTCGCGAGCGCTCTCCTGCCTCGTCCTGCCGCCCGCGATCACCCTATGCGTGAGATTGGCGGCCAGGCGGCGCACGAGCGCGCGCATCGGGTCGATCGCCTCAGGTTCCGTCGCAATCACGAGCTCGCGGATCTCCGGCATCCCGGCAAACGTTTGGATCGACCAGCCGACCATCGGCAGTCCGGCAAGTTCGATGAATTGCTTCGGCCGGCCCAGGCGCCTGCCGCTTCCCGCCGCGACGATCGCGGCGCCCCACTTCAAGAGGCGACGCCTTCGCGCTTCGGACGGGCGAAAATCATGCGGCCGGCGACCGTCTGCAGGACGCTCGTCACGATGACGTCGATCTCTTCTCCGATCAAACGCCGCCCGTGCTCGACCACGATCATCGTTCCGTCTTCGAGATAGCCGATGCCTTGATGCCCTTCCTTGCCTTCGCGAATGACCGCGACGTGCAGCTCTTCGCCCGGCAGCACGACGGGCTTGACGGCGTTCGCGAGCTCGTTGACGTTGAGGACCGCGACGCCTTCGACGTGCGCGACGCGATTGAGATTGTAGTCGTTGGTAACGAGTTTTGCGCCCAGCTCCTGCGCGAGGCGAACGAGACGAGCGTCGACGTTCCCCATCGGCATGTCGTCGTAGTCGCGCTCGGTAATCTCGAAGGTCGTCAGCTCTTGCAGGCGGCTGAGTACGTCGAAGCCGCGGCGGCCGCGCGTGCGTTTGAGCGGATCGACCGAATCGGCGATCGACTGCAGCTCGCGCAGCACGAAGCGAGGCACGAGCAGCGCACCGTCCAAAAATCCACTCTCGACGATGTCGACGATACGCCCGTCGACGATTGCCGACGTGTCGACGAGCTTCGCCGTTATGCTGCCGCCATTGCCGGCTCCGTGCGGCAGCGGCAGGATCTTCGTCTTCGCGCCGATTCTCGCACCGAGGTACGCGGCAAACGTCGCCATGAAGAGGTAGAGGACGATCGCGATATACGTGCCCGAACGTCCCACGTCCGAGATCAGTTCGAAGACGATCCCCTTGATCAGAAACGCGACGAGCAGGCCGACGACCAAGCCGACCGCGCCGCCGGCGATCTCCGCCGGCGTCAAGCGCTCGATCGCGCCTTCGGCCGCAGTGAGCTGGCCCTCGAAAAGCGCTTGCGCCACCGGCGCGAGCAGCGCGCCGAGGATCGCGCCAACGACCGGCGAGCCGATCAAGAAGATCAGCTGCCAGGTTTCGCTCGCGAAATGCGGCGAGAAGAGGCTGAAATACGCTTCGCGCCCCAATAAGAAGCCCGTCACGCCGAACACGATGATGAAGGCGATGCGTAGGACGGTTTCCGATAGGTTGTTTTTGGCTACTCGAATGATATGAAAGCTCCGCAGACGTCGTTGGCAAGAAAGCGGCCTCGGCGCGTCAAGCGAATCGCGTCCGAGGTGCGCTCGAGCAGACCCGTCTGGGCGAACTGCGTGACGACGGGATCGTAATCTCTGATTACGTCAATACCGTATCGCTCTTTGAACTCGCTTAGACGAACCCCTTGCACGGTACGCAGGGCGAGCATCAGCGCCTCGCCCGCCCGCCGCCGGCCCACGAGGCGCTCACCCTCGGAAGGAATCGGGCCTCCGGCGAGCGCCGCATCGATGTACTCCTCCAGCGCGCGGGTGTGCACCGAGCGCACGCCGTCGCGATACGAGGCCGCGCCGACGCCGAGACCGATATACTCGCCGTTGGCCCAATAGTTCAAGTTGTGCTTGCATTCGTGCCCGGGCCGTGCAAAGTTGCTGACCTCGTACTGCCGGTAGCCGGCCGCGGCGAGCGTGTCGATTGCCAGCGCGTAGAGCTCGGCCTCGCGCGTATCGTCGAAAAATACGCCGGGCTCGCGCGCTCGCCACGCCGCGTACGGCGTTCCTTCTTCGACGGTGAGGCCGTAGGCCGAGATGTGATCGACGTCGAGCTCGATCGCGCGCTGCAGCGAGCGTTCCCAGCTCGCCGGCGTTTGGCCCGGCACTGCGAACATCAAATCGAGCGAGACCGATGCGACCCCCGCTTCGCGCGCGGCGTCGACGACCGACTCGACCTGCGCGACGGAGTGCTTTCGGCCGAGCGTCCGAATCTCGAAGGGCTCGAAGGACTGCACGCCGACCGAAAGTCGGGTGATACCAGCTTGCCGGTAGCGCCGCACGTCGCCGTCGCAGACGAGCTCAGGGTTGAGTTCGATCGAGCGCTCGACGATCGCACCGAAGCGTTCTTCGAGACGCCCGGCAAGATCGGCGATCGTCTCCGCGCCGTACGTATTCGGCGTGCCGCCGCCGAAATAGATCGTCGCCGCCGTCGCGCGCGGCTCGCACGCGATCTCCGCTTCTAGCGCGGCAAGGTACCGCTGCGCCGACGACTCGCGCAGCGGCCATTTCGCAAAATCACAATAAGGGCAAAGATACGGACAGTACGGGAGGTGGACGTAAACGCCGAGCATGGTACGTCGCGGCGAGGTGCGGGGCGGTGAGCTCCGTAATCTTTCCGACGACGTCGTGCGCGACTTCTTGCGCGGCCGCCCCGATCGCGTGTTTGATCGCGTTGCGGCTCGAGCGCCCGTGCGTCACGATACAGTTTCCGCGTAAACCCAGCAGCGGCGCGCCCCCGTAGGTTTCGTAGTCGAATCTTTTGCGCAGCCGCTTGAGCGCGGGCGCGAGCATCGCCGTGCCGAGTTTCGTCAGGAGGTTTCCGCCGAGCAGCGCGTCGCGCATGACGCGTCCGAAGTCGGCGATCATGCCTTCGCCGGCCTTGAGGACGACATTGCCCACGAATCCGTCGGTGACGATCACGTCGGCGACGTTATGGAAGAGCGCGCGGCCTTCGACATTGCCGATAAATCGCACCGGCGCGGCTTCGAGCAGGCGCGCGGCTTCGAGCGCGAGCTGATTGCCCTTCGTTCGTTCTTCACCGACCGAGAGCACCGCGACGCGCGGTTCGGCAACGCCGAGCACCGCGCGCGAGTACGCCGATCCCATGATCCCGAACTGCTCGAGCCACTCCGGCTTGCAGTCGACGTTGGCGCCGGAGTCGAGCAGGACGGTTGGGCCGTTAAGCGCGGGCCAGACGGTCGCAATCGCGGGGCGCCAGATCCCCTCGATCGTTCGCAGCTTGACGACCGCGATCGCCAGGAAAGCGCCGCTGTTCCCGGCCGAAACGACCGCATCGGCTTGCCCCTGCTTGACCAGGTTGACCGCGATGCCGAGCGAGGTGCGCTCGCACGAGCGAACCGCGACCGAGGCTGAAGAATCCATGGCGACCGCTTCGGGCGCGTGGATGACCGTGATCGAATCGCCGCGCGGCCGGCGTGCCAAAAGGGCGCGTACGCGCGCTTCGTCACCGACCAGAAGTATCTCGACATCGAACTCCTGGGCGGCCAGCACGGCTCCGGCTACGATCTCTCCGGGGGCGTGGTCTCCACCCATCGCGTCAACGGCGATGCGCGCTCGATTCACCGAGCGCTCTTTGGGGGATACCCCGGGAATCCTTGCCTAAGGTCAACATTTAGCGCTTGCGTTCGCATGCGCCCCATGGTAATATCTGCCGGCTATGGCCAAGCGCTGTGAAGTTTGCGGGAAGGGACCCGCGTCGGGAAACAACGTCAGCCACGCTATGAATAAGACGAAGCGCCGCTGGCTCCCGAACCTGCAATCCGTGCGGATCGACGATCGCGGCGTGCACCGCACCGCCCGCGTCTGCACGAGTTGTCTGCGCTCCAAGCGCGTTACCCGCCGAGCCTAGCACCGCTTCTCTCCGAAGTGCTCCCAGCCAGACCGCTCGAGCGGTTGGCCGTCCCGGCGCACGCCTTCTTCCTTTTCCAGCACCCCTACCTGCAGCAGCGGGCGACCGAACCTTTTTGCAAAGCGCCCGGCCAGGTAGGCGAAGGCTCGCGGCCGGATCGCTGCCAGCAGCTCGAAATCCTCACCCCCGGCCAGCGCGAAGTGCTCGGGATCCTCGCCCCTGCTTTGCGCGAAGGCGAGGGCCGCGGCCGCCACTGGGGCGTTTTCGATCCGCGCGCCGCAGCCGCTCGCCGCACAGAGGCGGTAGACGTCGGTGGACAACCCGTCGGAACAATCCATCATGGCCGTGACGTTGGCGCTCGCGGCCAAGAAGCGCCCCTCCGCTAGCTGGGCGTGCGGGCGGCGAAATGCCTCGAGCCCATCGGGCGCGCCTTCAAGCCCGGCCCGCGCCGCGCCGAGTTCACCGGTCACCGCTAGGACGTCGCCGGGGCGGCCCCCCGAACGCGTCTTGACGTTCGAGGGACGAACCTCGCCCACCACGGCAATCGCGATCGTCAACGCCTCGCTGCGCGTCAGATCGCCGCCGGCGACCGCGATGCCGTAGCGATCCGCCGCCTGCGCGATTCCCCGATAGAGTTCGAGCGTATCGCCCGCGGCATTCTTATGCGCGACGCCGAGTGCGACCGTGGCGATCACCGGGCGCGCACCCATTGCCGCAAGGTCGCTCAAGTTTGCAACCATTGCGCGCCAGCCGGCGTCCTCAAGCGACATTGCTTCCCGCGTGAAATGCACGCTTTCGACGAGCATGTCGGTCGAGATGACGCTGCGGTGCGAGCGCGACGGCTGCCAGAGCGCCGCGTCGTCGCCGATCCCCAGCAGCACGCGGCTGCGGGCTTCGCGGCGACGCCCTTGCGAGAGCAGCGCCTCGATGCCCGCGACGATCTCGTCTTCGGTCACGCCAAGAGCGAACGAATGTGGCGCAGCGCTGCCGCCGGATCGGGCGCGCCGAAGACCGTCGAGCCCATCACGAGTGCGTTCGCGCCCGCGTCGACCAGCGCGCGCGCGTTCGTGTCGCCGACGCCGCCGTCGACTTCGATCAAACAATCGGCATTGCGCCCGTCGATCAGCGCGCGAGCCTCGCGCACCTTTTCGATCGAGCGCGGAATGAATTTCTGCCCGGAGAAGCCGGGATTCACGCTCATCACGAGCACGGTGTCGCAATCCTCGATGATATCTTGGAGCAGCCCGACCGGGGTCTGCGGGCAGATTGCGATGCCGGCTTTGACGCCCATCGAGCGCAAGTGCACGAGAAGCCGCTGCGCGTGGTACGTCGCCTCGAGATGGAACGTAATCCGTTCGCAGCCCGCTTCGCGAAAGTCGTCGACGTAGCGTTCGGGCTGCACGATCATCAAATGCGCGTCGAAGGTCAAGGGTGAAAGCTTGCGCAGGTCGCCGATGATCTTCGGACCCCACGTTATGTTCGGAACGAACTGCCCGTCCATTACGTCGAGATGCAGATAATCCGCGCCCGCGTCCTGGACGCACTCGATCTGTTCCGCGATGCGCGCGAAATCTGCCGATAACAGCGAAGGCGCGAGGATCGTCATCGTTGGAGCGTTTCTACTGCGGGCCTTCGACTCCGCTGCGCCCTTCGACTTGCTGGGGGGACGGGGCCGTCGCTTTTGGGGTGACACGGGGCCGTCGCTTTAGGGTGAAGCGGTATCGCCGGGTTTGGGAGATGCCGGTTTGTTGCCGTAGATCTTCGGCGGTTCGTGCCCCAGCCGCGTTTCGCCGGCCAGCGTGTTGTTCACGTACATGTCGAGCACCGACGTTCCGACCGCCGTTATGGTGAAGTCGAGCTTTTGCCCGGGCTCGGCGAAGGCGTGGTAGAGGTCGTAGGTTCCCGTTGCGTCCCTCAACGCGAGACGGACGTCGACCGCAGCGGTATTCGACGGATCGTCGGGCTGCGGAACCGAGACGAGGACGTGCGCCTGGTGAAGGATGTAACCCGACTCATTCGGACCGGCGCTGACCTGCAGCGCGACCGGGTCGTACGAGGCGATTTTCGCGTCGGGCGGCGGGAGCTGACGCGCGACCATACCGTGCTGCGGGCCGTTCTTGCCCAGCGGCGTCCAGACGACCTGGCCGAGTTTGACGCCGGCGTTCGCGGCAAGCGTTCGCGCCTGGTCGATCGTCAAGCCGACGAAGTCGGGAACCCGCAGCGACGCCTTGCCGCCGGAGCTGACGGTCAATGTGACCGTGTCACCCTCGTGCACGCTCGTAAGCGGCGGAGGCTGCTGCGACATCACGTGTCCTTCCGGAACGATATCGCTTTTTGCGTACGCGGTCTTTCCGAGCGCGAGATGTGTGCGCGAGAGATCGAGCTGAACCTCGCGCAGCGATTGATAACGCAAGTCGGGCATCAATCGAGCGAGGATGCCGTCGCTGATCACAAACGAAACCTGCCGCCCTTGCCTGACCTGATCGCCGGCATTGGGCCGCTGCATGATAATGACGCCCTTGGGATAACGGTCGCTGATCGTATGATCGACGACGGCCGAGCTCAGCCTCAGCCGGTTAACCTCGGCGTTGGCGTCGCTGAGGGTCTGGCCGATAAACGACGGGACTGTCACCGTCGCCGACGAAGGGATCAAAAAGTCGAAGATCTGACGTCCGAACCACACGAGAATCGCCACGAACACGACCAGGACGATCGGAAAGAGCCACTCGCGCGGAAGATAGGCGCTGCGGGATTGCTTCAGGTGAGCGCCTCCAGGGACACCTTGCTCAGATCGAGGTTGCTGAAGACACGCTGCGCATCTTCGTGCTCTTCGAGCGCATCGAGAAACGCAAGCGCCGCCGAG
Organism: Candidatus Cybelea sp.; assembly: GCA_036521375.1. Lineage (GTDB taxonomy): Bacteria > Vulcanimicrobiota > Vulcanimicrobiia > Vulcanimicrobiales > Vulcanimicrobiaceae > Cybelea. The sequence continues at coordinate 318,966 of DATDHW010000012.1, read as the reverse complement.
AGTTCCGCGCCGGCCAGGTCGAGCTTCGTCTTCGCGCGCATGCCGAGATAGACGTCGGAGATGCGTTCGGCGCGAGCGCGAAGCGCGTCGCGCACTTCGGCAAGCAGTGCCGGCTGCGTGTAGATCGTCGCGAAGTCGTCTTCGTACTCGATGTCCTCCACGCCGTCGACGAGCGTCTCTTCCATCAGCGCGTCTTCGGATTTGCCCGCGGGGTCGAGTTCGATCATACCAACCGGATCGAACATCCAAGCGACGCTTCCGCTCTCGCCGAGGCTCCCTTCGTGACGCGTGAAGAGAAAGCGCATTTCGCCGGCGGTCCGGTTCCGGTTATCGGTCGCGGCGTCGACCACGACCGCGAGCCCGTGCGGGCCGTACCCTTCGTAGCGGATCTCCTCGATCTCGCGCTCGCCGCCTTGACCCGCTGCGCGCGCGATCGCGCGCTTGATATTCTCCTGCGGCATGTTGAACTCGCGGGCCTTTTCGACGGCCATCTTCAGCCGGTAGTTAGCTTCAGGATCGGGCGAACCGCCCTTGGCCGCGAGGATCAGCTCTTTGCTGAGCTTGGTAAAGAGCGCCCCGCGCTGGGCGTCGACCTTCCCCTTCTTCAGCTTGATATTGTGCCATTTTGAGTGACCTGACATCGCACTTGGCCCTTCGCTAGCCCGGCCCGATAATCCAGGTCGGGAACCACATCCGCTGGTGCCAGGCGTCCCACGGTATCGGGTGAGCGGCGAGGATCGGGTAAAAGTAGATGAAAGCGACCCCCGCCGCGGCCACGTACGAGCCGACGGCCAGGCCGCCGAGCCAGCCGAGGTTCTGCCGGCGCCTGCACCACTGCCAGCATCGCTGCAGCACGATCGCGTTGCAGAGGCAGATCAGCGGGATGTTGACGTAAAAGTGATACGCAAAGATCAAGCGTGGCGACAATATCCACGGCAGCCATTGCAGCAGATAGGTCACCACGATCAGACAGTACGCCTTGTTCCACTCGCGTATCGCCAGCACACCGACGAAAAAGACCGAGAAAAGCCCGAACCAGAGGATCACGGGGTTGGGCATCGAGGTGATCTCGTAGATGCAGCACCCCTTGGGATCGTTGGTGTTGGCGCGGTGGTCCTGATAGAAGTACGCGACCGGAACGTAGTCGATCGGCCATTCCCACCACTGCGACGAGTAGGGGTGCGTGGCGCGAAGGTTGTGATGGTACTCGTACATCGTGTACTGCCGGTAGACGACGTCGTTGAGGCTGTGGATTTCCGCAGGGTCGGGCGAATGGCGGGCGAGATCCGGGACCCAAGCCAGCATGTAAACGGTCGCACTGACGAAGAGAATCGTCGCAAATGCGCCGTCGAGGCGGAATCCGCGCGGATTTCCCCAGAGCGTCGGCCGCCCGCTGAAAAAGAAACGCTGCAGCCAGACGAACGAAAGCACGACGAAGCTCACGCCGAAACCCATCACGCCGTACCACTTGCTGCTCACGAGCAGACCCAGCGCGACCGTAAAGAAGATCAGCCAGCGCCGCGACGAGCGCCCGCTCTCGGTCGCCGTTGCGTCCGCGTCGCGAATCTGATCCTGCGCGTAAAGCACGCCGCCATCGGGCGTTTCGTAGCTGACGCTGCCGTCGCGGCGATACTGGATCTTCAGTGGATCGTCGTCGTAGACGAGCACGCCGCCCTTGGCTTCCGAGACTGCGCCGCGCGTGATCTTCCCGCGGGAGTCGATCGAGCCGCCGTCGGCGGCGAACAGATCCGTCGCACCGGCGGCGTCGCGCAGCGCGTACGATCCCTCACCGAACGAAAGCTCGCGCCGCTTATCGCCGAAGTACGCCGGATAGAGGACGTAGCGCACGAGCAGATAGATTCCGCAGGCGGCGTAGAGGGTAACGATGACCGTCGACGCGGTGTCGAAGCCGAAGACGACGCGCCCGAGAAAGGCGAGGATCAGTCCGGCAGCCAGCGAGCCGCCGGCACCGGCCGCGAGCCCCCAACCCGGAACGTCGACGTTCTTGCGCTCGCCGACCTGCGAACTGATCCAAAATCGGTAGAACGCATAAACGGCGAGGGTCGAAAAGAAGACGACGAAGCCTTCGGGTGTCGCGATGCGCGATTGCACGAAGTGCATCCCGTCGAAGCTGAGCAGAAGCGCGGTGACCGTGGCGAAAATCGTCGAGCCGGTCACGCGTTTGGCGAAGACATAGAGCAGCATCACGACCAGCGCGCCGAATACGACGTCGAGGAAGCGCCAACCGTAGGAGTTGTCGCCGTTGCCCAGGTGGCCGACGAGTGCGTTGAGCCCGTGCCACCCTCCTAACCCGTGCCCGTGCGGCATTCCGCCGAAGAGCGCCATCGAGAACGTAATCAGCAGCTTGCTCAGCGGCGGATGCGTATTCTCGTAGATCCGCAGGTTCTGCAGATACTCCTCGCCCGCGCGCGCGAAGTAAATTTCGTCGAACACCTTGTCCGGCGGCCACCAATAGCCGACGAAGGAGAGCACGAAGTTTCCGAGGCCCAGGGCCCCCGCGATCGCCCAATCCAGCGGCGCGCGCATCGTCGCCAACCCCGCTCGCGGATCGAACCAGTGATTCGCCCAGCCGACGGCCGCTTCGAGCGCGGGCGCTTTTGCGCCGGCGCCCTTCGGCTTCGCGGCGCTCACGGCTTCTGCGGACGCGCGGGTTTCCGTACCGCCTAAGAAGAGATAGCCGAGCCAGAAGAACGTCGCAACGGTGATGAACGAGAGGATCGACGTGCCCGGCCCCCACAGGTTCTGCGCGTTGGCCCCCGGGACGTTTGCGGTAACGGCGTGCAGGTACTGCAGGCTGTAAATGAGGTTGGCGAAGAGCACCAGCGAGAGCGCGATCGCACCCCACACGTAGCGTCGCGCGAACGGAATGCAGACGATCGTGAAGAGGACGCCGTCGAAGAGGTAGCGTTCGTGCATGCGCGTCGAGAGAACGAAGAAGGCGATCGTCGAGATCGCGCAGGCCTCGAGCAATGCCTGTGCGCTGCGGTCCTGAAGATAGCGCCAAACGATCAGGACGATGGCGGCAAGGAGCAGCAACAGGCCCCAGAGATACTGCGGCAGTCCCAAGATGCTCTGGCTGTCGGGTATCCACATCGTGCCGCGCAGCGCCCAGAGATTAAACGCGTTGACGCTGTTATACGGGTAGACGTTCGAGCCGTAGGCGTACCGCTCGAGAAGCCAGACGAACGCAGCGATCGGATTACTCGCATGGAAGGGCTCGCTGACGAGCAGCGCGAGCAGCAAGGCGGCGACGATGCCGGCGAGCGTGGCGGTGATTCGCTCCCGGCGCCGCTGCGGCGAGGCCAGCGCGAAGGCAATCATCAGCGGCAGCAATACGGCCGCTTGCGGTTTGATCAGCAGCGAATAACCGAAAGCGAGCCATGCTCCGACGATCCAGCCCATCTCCGCATTTCGTATCGCGTTTGCGGAGCTCGCCTGCGGCGAAGTCGACGGGTCTTCGCTGCGCAGCAGCAGGTAGACCGCGAGCAGCGCGAGACCTCCCGAGATCGAGTCGACTTGGCCCCACGAGGCGGAGATGTAGATCGTCGCCGGATTGAAAAGATAGACCGCAGCGGCGGCCAACGCAAGGCTGGTCGCGGCGAAACGGCGCACGATGGCAAAGATCATCACCCCGACCCACAGGTCGGCGAAGATCGCGGGCATCTTGACGAGCACCCGCATTACCGCGTAACCGGAGTCGTGTGCCGCGAAGAGCAGATGCCATACGCGCCCGACGAAGGCGAGTACGTAGAAGTAACCCGGCGGATAATCGGCAAAGCCGATCGACGAATAGAAGCTTCCGAATCCGCGCTCGCTCAGTGCGAGCGCCCACGCGACGTAGGTGTTGACGTCGGTCTGGAAGCCCGCGTTATTGACGAAGAGCAGCCGGACGAAGAGTGCGATCAGGAGCAGCGCGGGAAGCGCCCAGACGGTCAGGTTCGAGCGAGCCGGCGCGCGGGTCATGCAGCGGCCAGATCGAGCGTGCCGGCTAAAAACTCACGCAGTTCGCGATTGCGATGGCGTTCGATCACGCCGACGTGCTCGGCGGCCGTTTGCGTCGCGGCCTCGCGCGCGCCGAGCTCGTCGAGCGCCTCGACGACCCGGCCAACCGCCGGCGCATCGAGCGAGGATCCGCTCGCGTATGCCTCGACCACGACGCTGCGCGCCGCGGACGGCGGCTGTGAGATCGCCCACACGACCGGGAACGTCCACTTGCGCCGCGCGATGTCGCTGCCGGCCATTTTGCCGGTCTCGCCGAGCGTCGACCAGATGCCGGCGACATCGTCACGAATCTGAAAAGCCATCCCGTAGGCGCGGCCCACGTCGCCGTATCCGGCGATTGCCGCCGGATCGCCGCCCGCGGCGTAAGCCCCCAAACGGCATGAGGCGTCGAAGAGCTGCGCCGTTTTGCACTCGATCATTCGGTAGTAGGCGGCAAGATCGACCGATCGCTCCGATTCGAAGTGCAAATCGAGCGATTGGCCTTCGCACATCACCGCGTGCGCCTCGTGCAGCAGAGCGAGCATCTCGAGGACTCGCCCAGCTTCGAGGTACGCGGCCGCCTGCTCCAGGCTCAGGAAACTGAGCGCGCACATTGCGTCGCCGGCGTTGATCGCGGCAGCGATGCCGTACTGGCTCCAAAGGGTGGGGCGCCCGTGACGGAGTTCGTCACGATCTTCGATGTCGTCGTGGACCAGCGAGTAGTTGTGAAAGATTTCGACGGCCACGGCAGCGTCGAGCGCGCGCTCGAGCGGTGCCCCCTCACACGTCGCGACGCGCATCACCATTTGCGGCCGCAGGCGCTTGCCGCGCCGCGCCGGCCCGTATCTGCCGTACCCGAAATGGCGTAAAAGCATATCGGAGATCTCTTCCGATCCCCGATATCCGCCGATTCGCTCTTCGAGGGCGCTTTCGAAGCGCTCGCCAAAATCGACCGGATTACGCAGAAGCGGCTAGCTCCTCCATCCGCGCTTCGACCTGATCGACCAGCCAGCCGGGCGTCGAGGCGCCCGACATCAATCCGGCGACGTGCACGTTGGCGAACCAGTGAGGCTGCAGCTCGTCGGGGCCTTCGATATGGTAAGCGCGCGCACCGTGCGATTCGGAGAGATCTGCGAGGTGCTTGGTATTCGCCGACGTCTTTCCGCCCACCACGACCATCACTTCGACGCCTCTTGCCAAACGAAGCGCTTCGTTCTGCCGGTTATGCGTATCCGTGCAAATCGTATTGACGGCACGCACTTCGTAGTATTTTGCCGAGAGCGCCCGCACGATCTCGGTGAACCCTTCGCCGGACCAGGTCGACTGCACGACGACCCCGACCTTGCTCGAGCGCGGGAGCTTTTCGACGTCGCTCGGGCTCTGGATGCACCACGCGCCGGGAACGTGGCTCAGGGTCCCCTTTACTTCGGGGTGATTCGGATCCCCGATCACGACGATCTTGTAGCCGTCGGCTTTGAGCTTCTCCGCCTGAACGTGAATCTTCGTTACCATGGGGCAGGTGGCGTCGATGATCTCGAGGTTCTTGGCCTTGGCCTTTTCAAAGACGTCGACCGGAAGACCGTGTGCCCGGACGAAGAGTGCGCCCGCATCGACTTCATCGACGACGGCGGCGTTCTTCAGACCACGCGCAGCCAGCGACTCGACCATTTGCGGGTTGTGGACGACGTGTCCGAGCGTTGTAACGTCGCCGCGCGAGGCGATCGCCTCCTCCGCTTTCTTTACGGTGATGGCAACCCCGAAGCAAAAACCCTGGACGGATGCCTTACGAATTTCCACCAATACTCCCAATACTCCCAGCCAACAGCTCGATCGCGCTCATAACCTCGCCCGTAAACTTCGCCAAATCCTCGCGCGTTGCTTTCCTGCCGGCCTCGAGGGCGAGCGGAGCGCCGAACGCAACGGAAATTTGCGCAAAACGCAGCGCCCGGTCGCTCCCGACGATGCACGCGGGCACGACGGGTGCCTTTCCCAGCGACGCCAAGAGTGCGACACCTGTCTGAGGCTGGACCTCGCCGCTGGGATTCCGCGTCCCCTCCGGAAAGATCCCGACGGCCCCGCCGGCCTCCAGCACCGAAAGCGAGCGCCTAATCGCAGCGGTCGCGCTGCCCTGGCGATCGACGGCATAGGCCCCGAGCGCGCGTATTACCGTTCCGAGAACGGGGAGCGCGAAGAGCTCCTTCTTGGCCATATAGCTGATGCGTCGCGGGCAGAGGGAAGCCATCAGCGGCGGATCGAGATAGGAGAGGTGATTGCACGCGACGATCAGCGGGCCGCCGCGCGGAACGTTCTCCGTTCCAAAGACTCTCGCACGCAAAAGGGCGCGCGCCGCCGCGCTTACCGCGAACTTGGAAAAGTTGTAGAAATCCAAGCGCGGGATCAGGACGAAGCCGGGGAGAGCTTTGCGACGATCGCGCAGATTTCGTCGACGACGTGCTGGGCGTCGATCTCGCTCGAATCGATGACGTACGCGTCTTTCGCCGCCACGAGTGGTGAAATCGCGCGCGTACGGTCGAGACGGTCGCGCTCTTCCAGGTCCTTCGCGAGCCGGCGCACGTCGACGTCGACACCGCCCTGCTCGAGTTGCAGCCGCCGGCGGGCGCTGCGTGCGGCGAGCGAAGCCGTGAGATAGATCTTGAGGGGTGCATCCGGCAGGACGACCGTTCCGATATCGCGACCGGCCATCACGACCGGGGCGTCCTGCGCGATGCGCCGCTGCGTCCGCACCATCTCCGAGCGCACGGCGGCGTGCGCCGCAACGGCCGAGACGATCGCCGTTACTTCACTGCTCGCGAGCGCGGGCTCGTCGAGCTCTTCTCCCCCTGCCGTGACGCGAAAGCCCAGCGGTGCGGACTCGTCGATCCGCACTTCGATCGGAGAAGCGTGCGCGAGACGGGCGAGCGCGGCGCCGTTGTCAACGTCGGTGCCGGTATGCAGGGCCAGATACGCCAACGCTCGATACATCGCGCCAGTATCGAGATAGAGCACGCCCAGTCGTCGAGCCGTCGCTCGCGCAACGGTCGTCTTACCCGACGCTGCCGGCCCGTCGATGGCAATCTGCAAACCCGTCATTTTATTTCGCTCCCTCGATTCGCCCGGAGGTGACCGCCACCTCGCAGAACGGGGCCCTTTGAGGAAGCTTGGCAAAAACTCGATCGATCTATTTCTGCTCCGCCTGCGGCTTTGAATCGGCGCGCTGGCTTGGACGGTGCCCGCAATGCGAAGCGTGGAACTCGTTTGACGAACGCGCTTTTACCGTCGCACGGGCGTCCAAGCGCGACGAACGGGCGGCCGCAGCGCAGCCGGCTGCGCCGTTGACGCTGGCCGAAATCGAATCGAGCGCGCTGGTGCGGCTGCGGATGGATATGCCGGAGTTCGACGCCGTTTTGGGCGGGGGAACCGTTCCCGGCAGCCTCACGCTCGTCGGCGGGCCGCCGGGTGCGGGCAAGTCGACGCTGCTGCTGCAGATCGCGGCGCGCCTTTCGCGCAGCGGCGAAGTCGTCTACGTCTGCGGCGAGGAGTCGGCCGCGCAGGTCAAGCTGCGCGCAGATCGCACGCTGGGCAGCGAGGCTTCGCGCAAGCTCCTCATTTATCCCGAGACAAATCTGCGCGCGGTGCTCGATCACGTGCAGCGCAAGGTGCCGCTCGCGCTGGTCGTCGACTCGATTCAAACGGTGTGGCTTCCCGAGAGCGAGGCTTACGCCGGCAGCGTTACGCAAATTCGCGACTGCACGCAAGCGCTCATGGAATATTCGAAGCGCACCGGCTGCGCGACGTTCATCGTCGGGCACGTCACCAAAGACGGCGCGATCGCCGGCCCGCGCCTGCTCGAGCACCTCGTCGATACCGTCCTGTATTTCGAAGGCGAGACCAGCGGCGAGTACCGAATCCTACGCGCGTACAAGAATCGTTTCGGCTCCGTCGACGAGATCTGCGTCTTCTCGATGCACGATTCGGGCCTGCGCGAAGTCGCCAATCCGTCGGAGCTCTTTGCGGGAGCGAGAGCGCAGCGTCCCAGCGGTTCGTGCGTCGTCGCCTCGATCGTCGGCTCCCGCCCGGTGCTCGTCGAGGTCCAGGCGCTCGTGGGCGAAACCAGTTACGGCACCGCGCGGCGGCTCGCGAACAATCTCGACCAGCAGCGCCTGGCGATGATCCTGGCCGTTTTGGAGCGGCGAGCCGGTTTTTCGCTGGGAACGCACGACGTCTACGCATCGGTCGCCGGCGGGTTGCGCATCGCCGAACCGGCAGCCGATCTCGGAATCGCGCTGGCGATCGCCTCGTCGTTCCGCAACGTGGCGATTCCGGCGGCGGTAGCAACCTTCGGGGAACTCGGCCTCTCGGGAGAGGTACGCGCGGTCGGCGCGTCCGACCGGCGTGAAGCCGAGGCACGCAAGCTCGGGTACACGCAGGTTATCTCGCCCGCGAATGCGCCCGACGTAATCGCCGCAATCCAAGAAGCACTGGGGTAATGTTTGAGATCGTTCCGAATCTTTCGGAGGGGCGTAACGCGGAAACGATCGCGGCCGCAGTATCCGCCGTCGAAACGGCAGGCGCGCGCGTGCTCAACTGGAGCAGCGACGAGCTGCATCATCGCAGTGTTCTGACGATCGTCGGCGACGCAGCCGAGGTGCTCGACGCCGCCGTCGCGCTGGCCGGCGTCGCACTCGAACGCATAGATCTTCGCGGGCACAGCGGCCTCCATCCGCGGATCGGGGCGCTCGACGTACTCCCGTTCGTTCCGCTCGCCGGAGCAACCATCGAAGACGCCGTCGCTCTCGCTCATCGGGCCGGCGCCCGAATCTGGGCGCGCTTCGGGGTGCCTTCCTTTTATTACGGCGCAGCGGCCCGCCGCCCGGAACGCCGGCCGCTGCCGGCCATCCGCAATAACGCGGGATGGCTGCCCGACGAAGGGGGTTCTGCCCGTCACTTCAGCGCCGGCGCGATCGCCATCGGTGCGCGCGAGATTCTGATCGCGTTCAACATCGAGCTCGCCACCGCCGAACTCCCGGTCGCCAGGGAGATCGCACGGGCAATCCGCGAACGCGACGGGGGGCTGCGCTCCTTGCGGGCCATCGCCTTACCCCGCGGAAACGACCGCGTGCAGGTTTCTCTCAACGTCACGGACTATGCTGCAACGCCGCTTTACCGCATAGTAGAATTGGTGCGCGAGCTCGCCGCCGGCCGTGGGGTCGAGCTGCTGGGCTGCGAGCTTATCGGATGCCTGCCGATCGCGGCGGTCGAATCGGCCGCAGCATACTATTTGGGAGTCTCAAAACTTTGATCAGGGGTAGAACGGCACAGTTCGGCATCGCACTCTGCGCGATCGTGCTCTCCACGGTGCAAGCCGCGACCGCCCAAACCGGCCCCGGCGATGCGGGCATTTACACGACCACACTGCGCAACGGGCTGAAGGTCGTCGTCGTCGAGGACCACCAGACCCCGGTCATCCACACGGGCGTCTGGTACGGCTTCGGATCGCTGCAGGAGACGCCCGGGAAGACGGGTCTCGCGCACGCGCTCGAACACATGATGTTTCGCGGGACGCCGGAGATCTCGGCGGGTGGACTCGACGACATCGTCGCGCGCCTCGGCGCGCAGATGAACGGCTCGACGAACTACGACTACACGCAGTTTTACTTCGAGATGCCGTCGGACAAGATCGACGTCGGGCTGGCGATCGACGCAAATCGAATGCAGCATCTGTCGCTGCGCCCCTCAGATTGGGCGATCGAGCGATTGGCGGTGCTCAACGAGATTGACGGTGACGCGAGTTCGCCGTTCTTCAACCTGCTGGCCCGCGTTCGTGCCGCGGCCTTCCCCGATCAGCCGGCCGGACGCACGCCGCTGGGCAGTCGCGAGGACGTCGCGCGAGCCACCGTCGCGGACATTGCCCGCTACTATCACGAATGGTACGCGCCGAACAACGCGACGCTGGTGATCGCGGGCGACGTGAACCATTGGGCGGCCTTTGCCAAGGCCCAGCGCTTTTTCGGCGCAATTCCGTCCAAGAAGCTCCCCGCGTGGGCTGAAAAGGATCCCGTTGCGGCTTCGCCGACGACGGTTGAAGCCGAATTTCCGTTTCCGTTCGAGGTCGTCGATTTCGCATACGCCATTCCCGGCGACACCGAGCACGGCGAGCCCGCGATCAGCACGCTCTCGACCCTGCTGGAGAATCAGCGCTCGCCCTTCTATCGCGCGCTCGTCGAGAGCAACATCGCGCTGGGCATCGAGGCCAACGCGGATACGCAGCTCAAAGGCGGACTGCTCCACGTTTTCGTCATCCTGAATCCCGGGCACAATGCGCGCGAGGCGCAATCGGCCTTCCAGGCGACGATCGATTCGATTCTGCGCAACGGTTACGACCCCGATCTCGTGCTCGCCGCCAAACGGATGACGATCGCCGAACGGCTCTTTGATACCGACTCGATCGACGGGATCGGCGACCTCGCCGGCTACACCTACGGCATCGTACACGAGCAGGTCTCCGACGAGGACCGGCGGCTCGATGCGCTTACCGGCGCCGATCTCGTCGCAGCGACGCGAACGTACATGCATCAGCCGACGGTCATCGGCCACTTGAGCCCGAACGCGAGTCCGCCGCGCGGCAGCTCGCAGAAGAGCAGCGCCGAAGCGAGCGACGATTTTTCCAAACGCATCCCCAACGGCCCGATCGTCGAGCCGAGCTGGATCGCCAAATCGGTCGCGGCGCCGACCACCGCGCGCAGCAAACTCGCGCCCGTCGAGTTCACGCTCTCCAACGGACTGCACGTCATCGTCCAACGCAAGACCGATCGCCCGACGGTCGTGATCAAAGGCAGCATCGCGAGCTCGCCTGCATTCGCACCGGCGGGTAAAGAGGGCATCATCCGGCTCGCCTCCTCGGCGGCAGATTACGGCAGCACGAACTATCCCTTCGCGCAGCGCCGTAAAGCGACCGACGAGATGGGCGTATTCATGACGACCGGCCAGGATTTCTCCGCTCAAGCCGAGGTCCGCGACTTCGACCGCGTCGTAGCCATTTTGGCCGACGGCGAAGCGCATCCCAGCTTCGAAGATCCGTGGCTGAGCATCGAAAGATCGCAGCTCGCCAATAGCCTGCAATCGGAAGGGCGGATCTCGGGCGTGATGATCGACCGCGCCTACGACCGGCTGCTGCTGGCCGATACCGATCCCAGCCTCCGTCAGCCGACGGCGCAGAGCGTCGGAGGGATCACTCGCACGGATCTGCTCGGCTATACCGCGGCATACTGGCGCCCCGATCTGACGACGATCGCCGTGGTCGGCGACGTTTCGCCCGAACAGGTTCGAACGGCGCTCGAGGCAAGCTTCGGCACGTGGAGCGCGAGCGGCCCAAAGCCCGATCCGCACCTAATGGCGATGCCGCCGGCTTCGAGCGGCCACGACTATATCGGCACCGCCGCCAATCAGGTCTACATTCGTCTTGGTCAGCCGGCGCTGTCGCGTTCGAGCGCGGATTACAATACGTTCGCAGTGCTCAACCAGATCCTCGGCGCAGGCGGAGCCTTCGAATCGCGTCTGTGGCAGGAGCTGCGGCAGAAGCGCGGCCTCGTTTACAGCGTCGATAGCTCGCTGGACGCCGATGCCGATCGCGGCGACCTGCGCGTCGAACTCAACGCGTCGCCGCAGCGAGTCGTCGCCGCCGTGACGCTCGTGCGGGGAGAGCTCAAACGCCTGCAAGACGTACCGGTTACGCAGACGGAACTGCAGGAGGCCAAGGTGCGCCTCGTCAGCAACGCGCTGCTCGAGGAAGCCTCGTCGTCCGGCCAGGCAAAACAGATCCTCGACATCGCCGTGAACCGCTTGCCGCTCGACTATTACAGCACGCTGAACGAGCGCTACGAACGCATCACCGCAGCCGACGTGCAGCGGGTCGCACGCGCGTACCTGCATCCCGACCGGCTCGTTGAGGTCTATTCCGGACCGTCGGGCCCGTGGGCCATGCGTACGCTTTGATCGAGACGATCGACCCTTCGACGGGCGAGGTACTCGAACGCATCGAGGCGATGAGCCCCGAGCAGGTCGAAGCGAAGCTCGCCGCAGCGGCGCGAGCCTTCGAAGAATGGCGCGCGACGTCGTTCGACGTTCGCGCCAATCTGCTGCAGGGCGTCGCGGCCCGCTTTCGCGACGAACGCGACCGACTCGCAGCGACGGCGGTGCGCGAGATGGGCAAGCCCCTCGTTCAAGCCCGTGCCGAAGTCGACAAATGCGCGTGGGCACTCGACTACTTCGCCGAGCACGGCGAAGCGATGCTCGCGCCGCAGCCGGCGGAATCGACCGGTACGCGAAGCTACGTCGCGTTTCGCCCGCTGGGTACGCTGCTTGCGATCATGCCCTGGAACTTTCCGTTCTGGCAAGTGATTCGCGCGGCGGCCCCGGCGATGATGGCCGGCAACGTTTTATTGCTCAAGCACGCGACCAGCACGACGCGCTGCGCCTTAGAGATCGAGCGCGTCTTCGCCGAGGCCGGCGCCGCCGACGGCTGCTTCGGAACGCTGCTCGTCCCGGGAAAGGAGGTCGGTACGATCGTCGCAGACCGGCGCGTCGCCGCGGTGACGCTGACCGGAAGCGAAGGCGCAGGCATCTCGGTAGCGCGCGCCGCGGGCGAAGCGCTGAAAAAGTGCGTGCTCGAACTGGGCGGCTCCGATGCGTTCGTCGTGCTCGCCGATGCAGATCTCGAGGCGGCCGCCGCAAAAGCGGTGACCGCGCGCTTTCAAAATAACGGCGAGAGCTGCATTGCCGCGAAGCGCTTCATCGTCGAAGACCGAGTCTACGACGAGTTTCTCTCGCGCTTCGCGGAAAAGGCCGCAGCGCAGGTCGTCGGCGATCCAATGGAAGAGCGCACTGCGCTTGGTCCCTGCGCGCGTGAGGATCTTCGCCAAACGATTCACGAGCAAGTCTTGGGTACGGTCTCGGCGGGCGGCCAACTGGTTACGGGCGGTAAGTTTGTCGAGCGGCCCGGCTTCTTCTACGAACCGACCGTCGTTGCGGGCGTCGAGCCCGCAATGGCGATGTTCGAGGAAGAGGTCTTCGGGCCGGCGGCCGCCGTGATTCGCGCGAGCGACCGCGAGCGCGCGATCTCGCTGGCAAACGACTCGCGCTTTGGGCTGGGCGCGAACATCTGGTCGCGCGACGTCGCACTCGCCGAGCAGCTCGCCGGGCGGATCGAAGCGGGCAGCGTCTTCATCAACGGGATGGTGGCAAGCGATCCGCGCCTGCCGTTCGGCGGCGTCAAAAAGAGCGGCTACGGCCGAGAGCTTTCCGCTTTCGGAATCCACGAGTTCGTCAACGTTCAGACCGTTTGGATTGGACCGTAAGCTCGGCTCGATTAACGCGGGTTGACCGCGGGTATAGCCTTAGGATGAGCAAAGATATGGTCGGTAAAGCGGCAGACGCCGTTAAACACGTGGTCGACGACGTCCGCGACGCAACGCACGAAGCGCAGCATCGCTCGGTTGCCGACCTCGAAAAATCGAAACGCGAAGGTCTCGGCGATGAGTTGACGCCTTCGGAGAAAGTGGGCTCGGTACTCAACGAAACCAAGCACCGCACGCAAGCGGAGATCGACGCCGCAAAGCGTCACATTCGCGACAAGGTCTAGTACGCTCGGCCCCTTAGTATTACCCGGCCGCGGCTTGCTGCGCGCAGTACTCCGCGATGCGGCCGATCCCGTCGCGCACGCGCTCGATCGGTGAAACCCAGCTCAGGCGCAGCCAGCTCTCCATCTCCTGGCCGAAGGCGATCCCGGGAATCGCCACAACGTCGAAACGCTCGATGAGCTCGTTTGCAGCCTCGAGCGACGGCGTTTCTCCGGGAAGGCGAACGCACGCGTAAAAGCTCCCCTCCGGCTCGATGAAACGCAGACCGCTCTCTTGGAGCGCCGCAACGACCCGGTCGCGCTGCTGCCGGTACCACGGAGTAAACTCGCAGAGATTGCCGCGCGCCGAAAAGACGTCGAGCGCAACGTACTGCGAAAACGTGTCTGCGCACGAGGTCAGCCAGGCGTGAACCTTGGTCGCGGCTTCGATGAAATCCGCCGGTCCGAGGATCCAGCCCAAGCGTAGGCCAGTCATCGAGTTGCTCTTGCTCAACGAGTTTACGACGATCGTCTGGGAGTAGAGCTGCGCGAGGTCCGCGGCGTTGTCGACGAAGACCTGTTCGCGGTAGATCTCGTCGTGGATCAGCCAGATCCCGCTGCGTTCGAGCCGGGCACTCAACGCCTTGGCCGACTGACTCGAGATGAGCCGCGCCGTGGGATTGCAGGGGGAGCAGATCACGATCGCCCGCGTGCGCTCGCCGACCGCGGCGGCGATCACTTCCGGATCGAACGCGAAGTCTTCATCTTCGCGCAGGGTCGCCGTGCGAACGGGCACGCCTTCGAGCGTCGCCATCTTCACGTACGACGGGAAGGCCGGCCCGACGACCAGCAGTTCGTCGCGGCTCGGATCGAGGAGCGTCTTCAGCGTTGCGTACATCGCCTCTTGGGAGCCGACGGTGACGCAGACGTTTTCGCCGCGATCCATCTTCGGATACGCGTAGTGCCGCGCGATCGCTTCGCGCAAGGCGGGATCGCCGGCATTGGGTGTGTACTTCACGCCCGCTTCCCGCACGCGGTCGATCGCTGCGTGAAAGTGATCCATCCTCGGCATGATCGTGGGCTCGCCCAAGCCGAGATCGATCGAGCTTGCCCGCTTCTTCGCCGCAATCTGGCGAATGAGCGAGGCGGAAATTTCAGTGACGCGTGGGTTCACAGCCTACCCTCAGACGGCGAGCTCGTGCTCGCGCAACGCCGCGTTGAGCGAGGTCTTCAAATCGGTCGATTCGTCACGCGTCCCGACGATCAGCGCGCAGGGCGTCCCGTACTCACCGGCGGGAAACTGCTTTGGGAGCGTCCCGGGAATCATGACGGCGCGGGCAGGGACGACACCCTTGCTGCGAACCGGCTCGGTCTGACGCACGTCGACGATCGGTGTGCTGGCCGTCAGCACGACGCCGGCGCCGAGGACCGCCTCGCGCTCGACGCGCACGCCTTCGACCACGACGCAGCGCGAGCCGATGAAGGCACCGTCCTCGACGATCACTGGGGCGGCTTGGGGCGGCTCGAGCACGCCGCCGATTCCGACACCACCCGAGAGGTGTACCCGTTTGCCGATCTGCGCGCACGATCCGACCGTTGCCCAGGTGTCGATCATGCTGCCGGCGTCGACATACGCACCGATGTTAACGTAGCCCGGCATCAAGATCACGCTGCGTCCGAGAAAGCTGCCGTAGCGCGCGACCCCAGGCGGGACGCAGCGTACCCCGAGCCGCTTATAATTCCGTTTGACGGGGAGCTTATCATAATAGACGAGCGCATCCCGATCGCGGTTGCCGATCCACTCCACCCCTCGTCGAGCAAAGTAGAGCAGAATTGCTCGCTTAAGCCATGCGTGTGTTACCCAGTCGCCGTCGCGCGGCTCGGCGACGCGCAGTTCGCCCTCATCGAGCAACTCGATGACCCGGTCGACGGCCCGCCCCTCGCGGCCGCGCACGTCGCCGTCCCCGCGTGCCAGCGCCTCGATCCGCGATTGGAGTTCATCGGTCGTCACCCGACGGTGCTACGGCACCAGGGAAGCGCGCCCCCGCCGCGCATTATCATAGCCCCACCGTGGGAAAGGAGACTTCGTGCCGAACTCGCCCGCCGACGAGCAACGAATCAACACCATCCGCTTTCTGGCCGTCGACGCCGTACAGAAAGCGAACTCCGGCCACCCGGGCATGCCGATGGGAGCCGCGGCGATGGCGTATACGCTCTGGACGCGCCATCTGCATTTCAATCCGAAAGACCCGCACTGGCTCAACCGCGACCGCTTCGTACTCTCCGCCGGTCACGGCTCGATGCTGCTCTACGCGCTGCTGTATCTTACCGGCTACGACCTGACGCTCGACGACATTAAGCACTTCCGTCAGCTCGGCAGCAAGACGCCGGGGCATCCCGAAGCCGAGCGGACTCCAGGCGTCGAAGCGACGACCGGGCCGTTGGGCCAGGGCCTCGGCAACGCGCTCGGCATGGCGATCGCAGAAGCGCACATGGGCGCCGTATACAACCGGGACGATCAAGCCATCGTCGATCACTTTACCTACTGCATCTGCGGCGACGGCGACCTGATGGAGGGCATCAGCCAAGAAGCGGTCTCGCTCGCCGGCCATCTCAAGCTCGGCAAGCTGATCGTCTTCTACGACGACAACCACGTCTCGCTCGCCGGCCCGACCGACATTACGCTCACCGACGATTCGATCGCGCGCTTCGATGCGAGCGGCTGGCACACGCAGCTGGTCGGCATCGACAAGGGCAACGACGTCGCCACGATCGACCAGGCGATCACGGTTGCCAAGAACGTCACCGATCGGCCGTCGTTTATCGCAGTGCGCACCCACATCGGCTACGGCTCCCCGCGACAAGATAACTACCTGGCACACGGCGAGGCCCTTGGCCCAGAGAACGTTCGCAAGTCAAAGGAAGAACTGGGCTGGCCGCTCGAGCCGGACTTCTACGTTCCCAACGATGTATTAAAATTTTTCCGCGGGACCGGCGCCAAGGGCGAGGAGCTCGAGGCCCGGTGGAAGGCGACCTTCGACGCCTGGAAGACAGCCAATACCGACCTGGCTCAACAGCTCGAGCGGGCGTTGCGCAGCGACCTTCCGGCGGATCTGCCCTGGCCGACGTTCAACGCCGAAAACGGCAGCGTCGCGACGCGCGACGCCGGTGGTACGGTGATGAACGCCGTGGCCCTGGGCGTTCCCGAACTCGTCGGAGGTTCGGGCGATCTCGACCCCTCGACGAAGACCTATCTCAAGAACTGCGGCGATTTCGAGCCGGGCAACTACGCCGGGCGCAACATTCACTACGGCGTGCGCGAGCACGTCATGGCTGCGGCCAGCAACGGCATCGCGCTTCACGGCGGATTGCTGCCGTTTGCGGCGACGTTCTTCAACTTTGTCGATTACTTGAAACCGGCGCTGCGCTTAGGCTGCCTTACCGGCATTCATACGATCTACGTATTCACTCACGACTCGGTCTTTCTCGGCGAGGACGGGCCGACGCACGAGCCGATCGAACAACTCGCCACATTGCGGGCGACCCCCAACTGCTACGTCGTGCGGCCGGCCGACTCGCTGGAGACCCTCGAGGCCTGGAAGCTCGCGCTGGCGCGCAAGGGTGCTCCCTGGGTTCTGGTACTGACCCGCCAGAAGGTGCCGTTTCTCGGCGAGCGCGACGCGGCGGTCAGCCGCGGCGCCTATGTCCTTTCCGACGCGCAGGGCGGCAAACCGGATCTGATTGCGATCGCGACGGGCTCGGAAGTCTCGCTCGCGATGGACGCGAAGAAGATTCTCGAAGGGAAGGGCGTCCGAACCCGCGTGGTTTCGATGCCGTGCTGGGAGCTCTTCGACGCCCAGCCCCAGGCCTATCGCGACAGCGTACTGCCGCCATCGGTCGACGCCCGGATCTCGGTTGAAGCCGCGGCGACGCTGGGGTGGTCGAAGTATGTCGGAGACCGCGGCTACGCCTTCGGCATCGACCGCTTCGGTACGTCGGCGCCGATGGCTGATATCGCGAAAGCGTATGGATTCACACCCGAGAATCTTGCCAACGTCGCCCTCGAACATTTTGCATTCGCCACCCGCTAGGAGAGACCGATGAAGAACCAAATCCAGCAACTGCTCGACGACGGGCAAAGCGTCTGGCTCGATAACCTTCGCCGAAGTATGTTTGCATCGGGCGAGCTCAAGCGCCTCATCGATCAGGGTCTGCGCGGAATGACGAGCAACCCGACGATCTTCGAAAAAGCAATCGGCGCCGGCAACGATTACGACGAGCAGCTCGGTGCGCTGATCGGCTCGGAGAAGAATGCCGACGCCCTTTTCTGGGATCTCGCGATCCAAGATATTCAAGCCGCCTGCGACGCCTTCTCCGGCGTCTACCAATCGTCGGGCGGCAACGACGGCTTCGTTAGCCTCGAGGTCTCGCCGCTGCTGGCCAACGACACGGCCGGCACGATCGCCATGGTCGAAGAGCTCTGGAAGCGCGTCGACCGGCCCAACGTCATGATCAAGATCCCGGGTACGCGCGCCGGCATCCCGGCGATCGAAGAGTCGATCTACCGCGGGTACAATATCAACGTAACGCTGATCTTCTCGATCGAGATGTACGAGAAAGCCGCGATGGCCTACGTGAAGGGGCTGCAGCGCCGCGCGATCGAGGGGAAGCCCGTCGACCGCATCCGCTCCGTCAACTCGGTCTTCGTCAGCAGGATCGACACCGCCGTCGACAAGCTGCTGCAAGACCGGATCGCCAAGGGCGAAAAGCTCGACAACCTCCTCGGAAAGACCGGTATTGCGAACCTGAAGCTCACCTATCAACAATTCAAAGAGATCTTTTCTGGTGAGGAGTTCGCCCCGCTGCGCGCCAAGGGCGCGGCGGCGCAGCGCCCGCTTTGGGCCTCGACCTCGACGAAGAACCCACACTATCCGGACCTGATGTACGTCGAGAGCGTCGTGGGCCCCGACACGGTGAACACGATGCCGCCGGCGACCCTCGACGCACTGCTCGATCACGGCACGATCGTCGCCGATACGGTCGAGAGCGACCTCGCGGGCGCACGCGACGTGATGCGCGCGCTGCAAGACGCGAAGATCTCGCTCTTCGAGGTCACCCACGATTTGCAGGTCGAAGGCGTTACGCTCTTCTCAGACTCGTTTGCGGCGCTGATCGGTGCGATCGTCTACAAGCAGAAGCTGCTGGAGTCCGGCGGCGCGCAACGCGTGATGATCGCGATGGGGCCGACTGGGGCAAACTACGATGCCGCCATCGACCAGCTCGCTTCGGCCGACTACCTGAAGCGCCTCTGGGCACACGATGCGACGCTGTGGTCGTCGAAGCCGCAAGACGTCGCCGTCATCAAAAAGTCGCTCGGGTGGCTGGATATCCAGCAGCACATGCTCGAGGAGGTTCCGGGGCTGCGCAAGTTCGCGCGCGACAGCAAGGATCAGTTCGATGCCGCCGTCGTCTGCGGCATGGGCGGCAGCTCGCTCGCGCCGGACATCCTCGCCGATACGTTCGGAGATACCCCCGGTTTCCCGAAGCTCTACGTGCTCGATTCGACCTCCCCGCAGCAGATCAAAGAGCTCGAAGAGAAGATCCCGCTCGCGCGGACGCTCTTCATCATTTCGAGCAAAAGCGGCACGACGACCGAGCCCAACGCCTTCTACGCCTACTTCCACGACAAGGTGGCAAAGCAGGTCGGGGCGAGCTCGGCCGGGCGCAACTTCGCGGCGATCACCGATCCTGGTACGACGCTCGACAAGGAGGCGCGCGAGGTCGGCTTCCGCGCGGATTTCGAGAACGATCCGAACATCGGCGGCCGCTACTCCGCGCTCTCGTTCGTCGGCATCGCGCCGTCGGCGATCGCGGGGTTCGACATCAACCTGCTGCTCGATCGGGCGCTCGGCGCGATGCACGCCGACGATCGCACAGTCGAGCCGCGCAGCGCACCGGGCGTGCGCTTTGGCGCGAGCATCGGCGGTGCGGCAAAGAACGGACGCGACAAGCTGACGATCGTCACGCACCCGGCGGTGAAGGCCTTCGGGGCGTGGGCCGAACAACTGGTCGCGGAATCGACCGGGAAACTCGGGCGCGGAATCGTGCCGATCGAAGGCGAGCCGCTCGGCGAGCCCTCGGTCTACTCCGACGATCGCGTCTTCGCATACGTCGGCTCGAACCTACCCGACCCGGATCCCGATACCGAGGGAAAACTCAAGGCGCTCGAAGCCGCTGGGCACCCCGTCGTTCGCTTGGCGATGAATGACCCATACGACGTCGGCGAACAGTTCTACCTGTGGGAGATCGCCGTAGCCGCCGCGGGCGTCATTCTGGAGATCAACGCATTCGACCAGCCCAACGTCCAGGAGTCGAAAGACAACACGGTCGCGCTCTTAGAAGAGTACGCGCGCAACGGCAAGTTCGAGGAGCCCAAGCCAAACGTCGAGGGCGAGCACTTCGACGTCACCTACCTCTCCGGCAGCACATCGATCTCGGCCCAAAACCCCACCCAGGCGCTGGCCGAACTCTTCGCGCAGCTCCGCCCGCACGACTACAACGCGATCACCGCGTATATTGCGCGCAATGCGACCCATACCGCATTGCTGCAAGAACTTCGCCTGAAGATTCGCAACGCCGCGCACGTTGCAACGACGATCGGCTTCGGCCCACGCTTCCTCCATTCGACCGGACAACTCCACAAAGGCGGTCCGGACACGTGCGTCGTGCTGCAGATCACGGCCGACGATCCCGACGATCCGGCGATCCCGGGAATGAAGGTTGGCTTCCGGACGCTGCTCGCCGCGCAAGCACTCGGCGACTGGATGTCGCTGGACAAGCGCCATCGGCGCGGCGTGCGGGTGCACCTCAAGGGCGCGGTCGAGCCGGCGCTGCGCGCCCTCGTCGCGGCGGCGGACGAAGCCTTAGCGGCGCGCGTCTAGGGTTATGGCCGACAAGATCGCCGTAACCGCGCCGGTTACCGTCGACGGTTCCGCGGCCAATCCCTTACGCGCCGGATTACCGGACGAGCGCATTACCAGCCCGTGCACCGCGGTCTTTTTCGGCGCGAGCGGCGATCTGTTCAAGCGTATGCTGCTGCCGGCCGTCTACGCGATGCGTCTGGGCGGAACGCTGCCCAGCGATTTCGCGCTGATCGGTTTTGCGCGAACCCCATACGACGACGACGGCTTCCGGCAATACTGCAAAGAGCAGCTCGACGAGTTCATGCCCGATGGCCAGAAGCCCCAAGGCCCGATCTGGGACGACTTCGCCAAACGGATCGGCTACGTCACTGCCGATTTCAACGACAAGCGCCACTTCGTCATACTCAAGGAGCGCCTCGCCCAGAACGACAAAGACTTCGCGACGGCGGGCAACCACCTGTTCTATCTTGCGACGCCGCCGCCGGTCTTTCCCGAGATCATCAAGCACCTTAAAGAGGCTGGCCTCGACAAGAACGACGTCGGCTGGACGCGCGTCGTGGTCGAGAAGCCGTTCGGCACGGACCTCGAATCGGCGCGCAGACTGCAGAAAGCAATCGAGGCGGTCTTTCCCGAGAACGAGATCTACCGCATCGACCACTACCTCGGAAAGGAGCCGGTGCAGGACATCATCGCGCTGCGCTTCGCGAACACGATCTTCGAGCCCATCTGGAATCGAAACTATGTCGCCAACGTGCAGATCACGTCGGCCGAGTCGCTCGGAGTGGAACAGCGCGGCGGCTACTACGAGAACGCCGGCGCGCTGCGCGACATGATTCAAAATCACGTCATCAATCTGTTGGCCCTGGTAGCGATGGAGCCGCCGATCAGCGCGCACGCCGACGACATCCGCAACGAAAAGTATAAGGTGCTCTCGGCTATTGCGCCGCCCGCGCACAAGGACGTCTGGTCGGTCTCGGCGCGCGGCCAGTACGGCCCCGGCGCGATCGACGGCGTGCCCGTCAAGGGCTACCGGCAAGAGTCCGACGTCTCGCCCGACTCCAATACCGACACGTTCGCGGCGGTGAAGTTCTTCGTCGAGAACTGGCGCTGGGCGGGCGTGCCGTTCTATCTCCGCTCGGGCAAACGCTTGCCGCGCAAAGTCGCCGAGATCGCCGTCACATTTCGCCCGATTCCGCATCGTTTTTACGGCGAGTCGACCGATCACATCGAACCCAACGTGCTGGTCATCAAAATTGAACCGGACGAAGGCATCTCGATGCGCTTCGAGGCCAAGGTTCCCGGGCCGATGGAACACATCCGCAGCGTTTACATGGATTTCAGTTATGGCACCGGCTTTGGCGTGGAGTCGCCGCCCGCGTACGAGCGCCTAATCGGCGACGCAATCCAAGGCGACCAAACGCTTTTCACGCGCTGGGATGCCGTCGAGCGCGCGTGGGAGATCGTCACTCCGATCCTCGACGTCTGGCACAACACCAAGGACTTCTCGTTTCCGAACTACGCGGCCGGCAGCCAAGGGCCGCCCAGCGCGCACGAGCTATTCCCGGATTGGCGCCGGTTGTGACGCTGGCCGTCCAGACGATCCTCGACGAACTCACGCAGCTTCACCGGGAGCGCGGCAACGAGGCCAGCGCGGCCACGATGACGATCGTCGTCTTCTTCGAAGACGAGACGATCGGCTCGTTGGCGCGCGACCGCATTCACGCGCTCGCGTCGAAGCATCCGTCGCGCGTCATCGTGCTCGACGCTGCCGCCGCGCAGACGGTGCAGCGCGTGGAGCACGGCGACTGGATCGAGCTGGGCGTCAAGTCGGCGGATGCAGAGGTGGTCCGCTCGGCGGTCGCCGCGCTGCGGCTGCAAGAGGCCCCGGTCATCTTGCTTTGGATCGCTCCAGGCATCGGTGACGACGACCGCTTCTGCGAACTTTCGCCCGAGGCGCAGACCATCGTCTACAACAGTTCGCTCGTGCACGAGGGGGGAGAGTCGCTGGGCGAGCTGGCCGCGTACTCGCAGCGCCATCCTGAACTCGCGCTCGCGGACATCGCCTACTTGCGGCTCGCGCCGTGGCAAGAGAGCGTCGCGATCTTTTTCGACGGCCGGGTCGAGGAGTTGGCGGAGGTGCGGCATGTCGAGATCGCGTGCGGCTCGGATCCAGAGGGTTTCTATCTCTTGGGCTGGCTGGCAAGCCGCTTGCGCTGGCGGCCGGAAAACGGCGCCGGACTGCTCGACGAGGCCGGCAATCGCATCGAGTTCGCGATCTTGCGTGAAGGCGAGCCGCGCCGCATTCAGCGCGTCGCGCTTACCGCGAAACGGGCGACTTTTGTCGCGGAAGTCGACCCGCGGGGCGCAACGATCTCGCTGAGCGTGAGCGGGCACGGGGAACAACCGCGTTACCGCGCCGTCAACAATCCGGGAATCGCGGCCCTCGTGGAGCGCGCGATTCTGTCGGGCCATAACGATCGCATCTTTCAAGACGCGCTTGCGGCAGCGGGTGAAATCCTCGCGCGTCGAAGCCCGCAGGCATGAGCGAACGAGGCGGTCTTCAAGTCTGCGCCGACAGCGCCGATCTCGCGCAGACGCTGGCAAATCTCATCGTTACCAGCGCGAACACGGCCGTCGCGAATCGCGGCGGGTTTAATATCGCGCTCTCCGGCGGCAACACGCCCAAGGCTGCGTACGAGCTGCTCGCCGGCAAGGTCCTGCGCACGGCGATACCCTGGGACAAGGTCTCCGTTTATTTCGGCGACGAACGCTGCGTGCCGCCGGACGACGAACGCTCGAACTACCGGATGGCGGAGCGCGCCTTCCTCGGCGCGGTGCCGATTCCGCGCGGCAACGTTCACCGCATCCGCGGTGAGATCGAGCCTGGGCAGGCCGCCAACGAGTACGCCTCCACGCTGCGCGCCAATTTCGGGAGCGCGCCGCAGCTCGATCTCGTGCTTTTGGGACTGGGTGAAGACGGACACACCGCCTCCCTCTTTCCGGGATCGGACCCCGACGTCGACGACGGCGCGCTCGTGCGTGCGGTCTACGCCCAAGCGCAGGACATGTGGCGCGTAACGATCACGCCGGCCGTCATCAACGCAGCGCAGCGGGTCGTTTTTGCGGTGGACGGTATGGCCAAAGCGCCGGTGCTGGCGGCCGTTTACGAAGGGCCGCGCGATCCGTTCACGTATCCCGCGCAGATCGTCTCGCCCGCCTCCGGCGGGTTAACGTGGCTGGTCGACGAGGCCGCCGCGAGCCTGCTTCATATTTGAAGCGGGTGATCCTCACGGCCGACGATTTTGGCGCCGCGCCGGAGGTCAATGAAGCGGTCGAGCGCGCGCACCGCAAGGGCGTCCTGCGCGCCGCGAGCCTGATGGTCGGCGCGCCGGCCAGCGTCGACGCCGTCGAGCGCGCCCGCACGATGCCACACCTTGCAGTGGGCCTTCACGTCGTCCTCGTCCACGGCCGCCCGGTCTTGCCGGCGAACCAAATACCCGATCTCGTCGACGAGCGCGGCGACTTTCAGACCAACCTCGTCAAGGCCGGATTTCGTTTCTTCTTTGGTCCGGGAATACGCGCACAGCTTTCGGCGGAGATTCGCGCGCAGTTCGAACGGTTCGCGCAGACGGGCCTCGCACTCGACCACGCCGACGGGCAATCGCACATGCACGTTCACCCGACGATCTTCGGTCTGATCGTCCGCATCGGGCGAGAATACGGCCTGCGCGCGGTGCGCATTCCGCGCGAGCCGGCCGGCCGCACGCGCCGCATCACCCCGTGGCTGGCGCTGATGCGGGCGAAGGCGGCGCGCGCCGGCCTTATCTGCAACGACTACGCGTTCGGCGTGACCGAGGTCGGGGGGCTGACCGAGGAGCGCGTCTTGCAGATCCTGCGCGAGCTGCCCGACGGCGTCACCGAGATCTTCTTCCACCCGGCGGTCCGGGCGTTTGCCGGCGCCGACGCCGGAACGGAGAGCTTCCAATGGTCGGGGGAGCTTGCGGCGCTGCAGAGCCCAGCCGTACGCTCGGCCATCGAACGCGGCGGAATCGAGAGCGTCACCTACGGGGAGCTGGCGTGCTAGGCTTCATCTTCTTGCCGGCTACTGGGATCGCGGCGTTCTGCCTCGCGGGCGCGTGCCGCCGTCTGGTCGCGTTCTCGCGGAGAATGACCCGGCGTTGGAGGTCGTGGAGCGCATCATGCGCGAATTCCCAAATTGCCACGCGCAAATCGCGCTCGGTCAGAACGCCGATTTGATGAATCCCAAAATCGCAAATATTGCGAAGCCGGGCGTTGCCGCACGGAGCGACGTCATCGTCATCGCCGACAGCGACATATGCGTTGGGCGCGACCGTTTGCGCGCGCTGGCTTCACCTCTCGAAAGCGCGAAGGTGGGGGCGGTCGCGTGCCTCTGCTCGGGGAACCCCAACGATGCGATCGTCTCGCGGCTGGGGGCGATTGGAATCGACGCGCGCAACGGCTTCGAGATCGCGCGCAACGGCTATCTCTTCTCCATTTCTCGCCTATGGGCTGCCGCTGGCGATCATGTATCTCGCGGTCACGTCTTGCTGATCCCGCTGCGCGATTTCTTGAGCCTGGGTGTCTGGGCGGCGAGCCTCTTCGGCCGCCGGCGGAGTTTCCGATGAATATGGTCGTTCCGATCGTCATCGTCGGCGGCGTCGCCGTCTGCTGGCAAGTCTTCGCACAGACGAGAGAAGTACCGTGGCCGTTCCGGTTTCTGCTGATCGTACTCTACGGACTGCTCGTTGTCGCGTGGTCGATCGGAGCGTACATCCATACCGGCCCGATTGCCGTCGTGATCTTCATCCTCGGCTTCATCTTCGTGCTCGGCCTGGGGATGATCTCGAGCTCCCCTAAGCGATAACGGCTTAGCCCTTCGAGGTTGGGCTTGGGCTCGGACTCGGCATCGGAACGGGCGACGCACTGGCAAGCGCCTTCGTTCCAATCGTCTGAAGGTCGACGTTGTTCGTCGCCAAAATCGTCCCTTGAACGCGTTGCAGTTCGACGACCGCCTTGTTGAGATCGGTTTGGGCTTGCAGCTCGCGCCCGCGAGCTTGCGCGAGCTCCGTTTGACGTTGTAGCACGAGGAACGTCGTCGATTCGCCCGCATGGAACTTCCGAACTTCGCTTGCGTAGACCGACTCGGCCGACTCTCGTGAGATACGTGCAGCGTAAAGGCGGGAGAGCGCCGATTGATAGGCCTGCAGTCCGTTGCGCGCCTCGACGGTGATTCGCTCCTGCACGCCCTGTATGCCGATCGCGGCTTGGACCTGCTCTTGTTCCGCGGACTGCTTGCGGCCACGCGCAAGATTGTTTTGCAGTGGAAAGTTCACCGTCAACGAGACATTAAATGTAGGGTAACGAAAAGCCCACATGTTGGCCGTCGCCTTGCCCATCTTACCTTGTGTCTCCGGCGGCGGCGTTGGGCACATCGCGTCTGGGATGAAGCTGCACGATGAGTTAATAATCCCCGGGACCGGCGCGAGAACGCCTGCAAAGCCGTTGCTCTCCAACTGGACCGCAAGATTCGCCTGCGGCAACATTTGGTTCTTTGCGTACGCACGATCGAGGTCGGCCTGCCGGCGGCGATCCTGCGCAGCACGCATCTCGGGGCGATTCGCTTGACCCAACGCAATGATTTGCGAGAGATCGCCGGCGGAAGGCAACTGCTGCACGGGCGACGACGGAACCAGATTTGCATACCAAATTTGATCCTTCGGATCGGCTAGGATCAGAGCCTTAAGGTGGTTCTGCGTCTCGGCTACCGTCCGCAGCGCCGAGAAGACCGCGTCCCGAGACGTTGCGACCTGCGTTTGGACCTCGGTGGCCTCGACCGGGGCGGCGGCGCCTCTGCGAGCGAGGTCAATGACGCTGCGTTCTTGCGCGATTGCTTCCCGCACCGCCTCCTCTTGAATGGCGACGTTGCGCCAAGCCGCCACCAAATCCCAGTAGGTATCCTCGACCTCGTTAATGAGGTCTGAGGTGTCGACCAGCGTCTGCGACGCGGCTGCATCGGCATTGATCAGCGACAGCTTCAGCTCTCGCTTGGCGGCGTTCATGCCGAGATCCCGAAGCAGAGGCTGTGAAACCGTCAAATCCAAAGAGGACTGATAGTAGGGGTTAAACGTGTCGATTACCGTGTTGTTGTAGGTACGCGTCCGCGTGATCCCAGCGCTCCACAGCATGCCGTTGACCGTTTGCCCTTGGACCCCGCCCTGAAAGTTGTACTGGTGCTGCAGAATGTTCCCGGGACCATTCGTGCCGCACGTATAGTACCTTCCGAAGAAGAAGCATCGGTAATAGCCGAAATCGCCCGGCCCGGCGAAGAAGAGATTTTCGGGCGGCTGAGCCGAGAAGTTCGAAGAAGGCTGCAGATGGAGCGCAACGTCGAACGCGCCCTTTGTCTGCGCGATAACGTACCGCGCGACCTTGTAGTTCGCGGCCGAGATCGCCAGGTTCGGATTCTGCAGCAGCGCCATCGTGACGGCGTCCTGCAGCGTTATGGAGACGAACGGCTTTTCGGCGACGCCGACGATCTCAGCGCTCGGCTGCACCGCCGGTGCTCGATAGCCGGGCGCAACGGCGGGCGGCGCCGTCTGCGCCGACGTGCTGACCATCGGCAGCGTGGCGACGACGACCGCCACACCCGCGATCAGTACGGGAAGCTTGGGTGTTCTCACGCGCCGGCGATCCTATTTCTGCGGCAGCGCCTGCGTGCCGAGGGTTTGGAGATTCACCCCGTTGATCCTAAACGTCGTGCCTTCGACGCGCTGAAGCTCCGCAATCGACTCGTTGAGCTCCGTCTGGGCGCGCAGCTCGAGCCCTCGCGCTTGCGCCAGCTGCACCTGCCGCTGCAGCACCAGGAACGTCGTTGACTCGCCGTTGTGAAACTTGCGGACTTCACTCGCGTAAACGGCGTCGGCCGATTCGCGTGCGCTGCGCGCCGCAGATAGACGGCTGAGCGACGACTGATAGCCCTGCAACGCGTTGCGCGCTTCGACGGCGACCCGCTCTTCGACGCCTTGAAGGAGCAGCGCCGCTTGGCGGGTTTCTTCGGCGGCCGCGCCCTGCAGACCACGGGCATACCGGTTTTGAATCGGATAGTTCACGACGAGCGCGATGTTGAACGTGGGGAAGGCGGCCGCCCACATATTGTGATAGGCGAAGGCCATTTTGCCCTGCGTGTTGGGCGGCGGGGTGGGACATGCCGGAAGGTTTTGATCCGTACAGGTCCCCAACAAGAAGCCCGGGGTCGGCGCCAAGATCCCGGCAAAACCGTTGCTGAGGTAAAGCGCTTGAACGTCGGCCTGCGGCAGCATTTGGTTCTTCGCATACGCGCGATCGAGGTCGGCCTGCAGGCGCTTGTCTTCGGCCTGACGATACTCCGGCCGATTGGCTCGCGCCTCGCCTTGAATCGTTGCAAGGTCGCTCACGCTCGGGGCTTGCGCGACTGACGAAGAGGGGACGAGGTTTGCCTGCCAGATCGGATCGGCGGGATCGGCAACGATCAGGCTCTTGAGCTGATTCTGCAGGAGCGAGACCGTTTGTAGCGCCGAGAAAACGTTGTCCTGGAAGGTCGCGACCTGCGTCTGCGATTCGACGACGGCGACCGGGGCAATCGCCCCGCGCTGCGCGAGCCGCGTCGCGCTCGCTCGCTGCAGGATAGCTTGATGTAGCGCCTCCTCTTGGATCGCGACGTTGCGCCAGGCGGCAACGAGGTTCCAATAGGCGTCTTGCACCTGCGCGATCGTGTTCGACGAATCGACCAGCGCTTGCGCGGAGCTCGCATCGGCATTGATGAACGAGAGCTTCAGAAGCCGCTTGCCGGCGTTCATGCCGGCGTTTTTCAGGAGCGGCTGCGTTACGCCGAGGTTCAGCGTTGCGAGATAGTATGGGTTATATTCGTCAAAAATCGTATTGTTGTAGGTACGCTGCTGCTGGATGCCGGCTTGGTACTGCGTCCCGTTTTCAGTTTGACCGCCCAGACCGTATTGAAACGTGGATTGATGTTGAATCACATCTCCGGGCCCAGTCGTGAAAACGGGACCCGGCGTGTATTTGCCGACCTCGCCGGGGCCGGCTTCGAAGAGGTTCTCCGGCGGCGTTACCGAGTAGCTCGACGAGGGCTCCAAGTGGAGTTGAACGTCGTATTGACCCTTCGCCTGGGTGATCTGGTAACGTGCGACCTTGGCGTTCGAGGCAGAAACCGCGAGGTTGGGGTTCTTGAGCAGCGACATCGCGATCGCATCCTGCAGCGAGATGTCGACGAACCGCGACTGGGTCACGCCTACGATCAGCGCGGCGCTGGGCGCAACCTGCGGCGCCGCGTACCCGGGCGCGACGCTCGGCACTACAGGCATCGCCACGGTCGGCATCGCGGTGGGAATTGTCGCGCGGGCCGGCAGCGCGTCGTCAGGTTCGGCTGAGATCCGCTGTACCGGCACGACGGCCGCAACTAGCGCGGCCAGCGCGATTCCTGCGGAAAGCGTGCGAGTTCTTAGCATTGTCATTCCTCTATGGCCACGCCGATGCGCGGCCTTTTCAGCAAGAAAACCAAGGGCATAAGCCCGATCGTGATGACCGCGACCCATCGCGAGGTGTCGGCATAGGATTGCACGGCCGATTGCGCTGAGACGAGGATGCGCAAGCGATCCAATGAGGCGGTGTTATGCAAGCCGCCCTCCAGCTGCACGTACCGCGCGGTCGGCAGACGATCGAGGGTTTGCGTGCTTGCGAGCTCGGTCTGATGGACCGTAAAGCCGCGAACGAGCAGTGTAATCAGAATCGCGGCCGCGAGGCTTCCTCCGATCTGCCGCGACAAGTTGAAGAAAGCCGCCGTGGCCGGTACCTCTTTATCGGGCACGCTGCCGATGACCGAAACCGAGAGCGGCACGAAGATCTGCGAGAGGCCGATGCCGCTGATGATCAGCGGAAGAATCAGCGCGTGGAAGTCCGACTCGGGCGTGGTGATGCTCCCGAGCATCCAGTTGGAGAGCGCGAGCAGAACGAAGCCGATCGCCGCCGAGATCCGCGGATCGATGAGACCACGTTGCGTTATAATCGCAGTAAGCGGCGTAAAGAGCAGCACCGCCCCGGCGCGAATCATGACGGTTGCTCCCGAGAGCGTGGCGGTGAAACCCAGCGAGTTGATCAGATACTGCGGTAAAATGATGATCGAGCCGTAGAGGCTGACGCCCAGCACCGCGCCGAGGATGCTGCCGGCTGCGACCTGGCGCAACCGCAGCACCCGCAGATCGACGATCGGAATCGCCGAACGCAGGGTCCACCAAACGAACGACACGAGGCCGGCGATCGAAAAAAACGTGAACCATTGGATACGCGCGTCGTCGTACCAGTCGTACTGCTGCCCGTTCTCGAGGACGAACTGCATCGAGCCCAAGCCGATGCACATCAGAATAAGGCCGACCCAGTCGAGACGACGGTACTGTGGTTCGCTCGGATTGCGCAGGAAGTTCCAGATCAGCGTCGCCGCGATGATGCCGACTGGGAGGTTGATAAAGAAAATCCAGTGCCAGTTCCAGTTGTCGGTAATCCATCCGCCGATGACGGGCCCGAGCGCCGGCCCGACGATCACGCCCAGCGCGAAGACACCCTGGGCCTTCCCTTGCTCCTTGATCCCGTACGTGTCGCGCAGGATCGCCTGCGAGGTCGCGATCAGCCCGCCGCCGCCGAGGCCTTGGATCAGGCGCCAGAAGACGAGCGAGCCGAAGCTGTTCGAGAGGCCGCACATCAGCGAGGCGATCGTGAAGATCACGATTGACGCGAAGAAGTACTGCCGGCGGCCGAAGCGAGCCGCAAACCACGGATTGAGCGGGATTACGACGACGTTGGCGATCAGGTAGGCCGTAACGATCCAAGCCCCCAGATCCACGCCGATGCCGAAGTTGCCTTGGATGTTCGGCAGCGAGACGTTGACGATCGTGACGTCGATGATCTCGAGCAGCGTCGCCGTGATTACCGCAACACTGATGATGACCCGCCGCCATCCGTGTTCGACGACCGGGCTTTCGTAGGTGCTCCGCATCATGGTGTTTTACTTCACGCGGACGTATGTCTCGACGCTCATGCCGGGGCGTAGCGGATAGTCGGCGGGCGGATTGTCGACCTCGACACGCACGGGTATGCGTTGCGTCACCTTCACGAAGTTGCCGCTCGCGTTCTGCGCCGGCACCAAGGCGTAGGTATTCTCCGAAGCTGGGTTGATGGAGGCGACGTGGCCGTGGAACGTCAGGCCGCGATACGCGTCAACCTTGATATCCACGGGCTGCCCGACTCGCATCTTGCCCATCTGGGTTTCTTTGTAGTTTGCGGTGATGTAGATCTTGTGCGGTACGATCGTCAGCAGCGTGATGCCGGCCCCGACCGTCTGCCCAACTTCCGCGCTCTTCTCGCCGATGTAACCATCGGTCGAAGCAAAGATGTGCGTGTAGTTGAGGCTTTGCTTGGCGAGGTTGAGCTGCGCCTTTGCGGCTTCGACTTGGCTGGGATCGGAGGCTTGCGCGAGTTTGCCCTGCGCGGTCGTGAGGCCGCCGGAGGCCTCCGCGACGCCTGCCTGCGCCGCCGAGATGCGGCTCTGCGCGGCGTAGACGGCCGCCTCCGCAACGTTGACCTGATCTTGCGCACCCCGCAGCTGCGCCGCGGCACCTGCGCTTTGCGCGCGAGCCGCGTCGAGCGTCTGCGAAGCGACGTCACCGGTGCTGACCAGCGACTGCGCGCGATTGAGATCGGCCTGCGTTTTATCGTAGGCTTGGCGCGCGGCGGGCACCTGGGCTTGCGCGGCGCGCAGTTGCGCCGTTGCCTGTTCCACGCCGGCCTGCGCCAGCGGCACCTGCGCTTGCACGTTGCCGATCGCGCCGCTCGCCTGCGCGACGCCGCCCTGCCCCTGCGTGGTCGTCGCGTGCTGGTTTGCAACCGCGAGGTCGTATTGCGCTTGCGCCGCGCGAAGTCTGGCGATCTCATCCTTGTTGTCGAGAACGATCAGCAGCTGCCCGCGATGGACCTGCTGGTTCGTATCGACCAAGATCTGGTTGATGCGCTCGGGGATCTTACTCGTGACCGCAACCTCGTCGGCGGCGACGTGCGCGTCGTCGGTGCCTTCGTGCGAAAGCATGAAGTTCAGCCACGGCAGACCCCAGATCAAGGCGACGGCAATCACGACGACCGCGCCGACGATGAAGAATATCCGCTTGCGCGGCCGTCCCCGCGAATCGCCGTCCTCGGCGCGAACCTCTTGGGGCGCAGCCCTGCCGGTGCCGTTCCCCTTGCGTTCGATCGTCTTTTGCTGATCAGCTTCTCTCGTATCCATTTTACGAGTTCTTTACCCCGTTGAGAAAAACGTCGATATAAAAACGCAGCGCGTTATCCGGGTCGCCGCCGTGGAGCGGCGAACCGGGAAACTTCCTTCGCCCGAGCGCATGCATGAACACCAGGCCTAAAAATACCATCGCAAGCTTCTGCGGCTCGCCTCGCAGTTCGCCGCCGTCGACACGGCGCTTCATGAATTCCGTCAGTACGGCGAGGATTGCGAGCTGCGGCCGCCAGGCCGTCTCGGCAAAGATGTCTTGTTCGTACTCCTGCTCGACCAGCGACCAGCGAATCATATCGCCGAGCGCGACGAAACGAGCGAACATCAGGCGCGCGAGCGCCAGCAA
Organism: Candidatus Cybelea sp.; assembly: GCA_036521375.1. GTDB lineage: Bacteria > Vulcanimicrobiota > Vulcanimicrobiia > Vulcanimicrobiales > Vulcanimicrobiaceae > Cybelea. The sequence continues at coordinate 286,735 of DATDHW010000012.1, read as the reverse complement.
GTCCGCCGCGAGGTCGCCGCTGCGCGTTGCGGCAGCGCCGGCGAGCTCGAGGTGTCCGCAAAAGTGCTGCGCGCAGGCGACCAGCAGCGATTCCTTGGTTCCGAAGTGACGAAAGAGGGTCGCTTCGTTGACGCCGGCGACCTCGGCAATCTCGCGCGTGGTCGCGCCGCGCTTGCCCTTGCGGCCGATTACTTCACGCGTCGCGACGAGGATGCGCTCGCGCGTCTCTTCCGGCGAGGCCGAACGGCCGAGGTCGCCTACTTTGCGGGTCTCGATCATTGCGGCGCTTTCGAGTTGAGGCGCACCGGGACGTTCGTCTGGTAGACGCCGTACGCGGCGTCAGCGACGGCGCGCACGTGCGGGATCGCAATCGTGGCGTGCTGCTGCGATAGGACGACGTAGCTGTTCTCGATGCGATACTGCTGCGACATCGTGATCTTGCCGCCGCTAGTGTAGTACCACTCCATTCGCACGAGCACCCAGCTTTCGGTGTCGATGTAGGCCAGCGTGTGATCGAGAATGTCGCTGTGAACCTTCTTGGTCAGACGCAAGACAACCGTCGGGCGGCCGTTGAGCAGCGTGGTCCCTTCCGTTGAGACGTACTGGTCGCGCTGCCAGGCCAGCGGGTTGCCGACGTCGTTGAAGAGCGTTCCGAAATTGCGCGCGTATCCGGGCATTCGGTCGAAGACGACCACGTAAAGGTCCGGCCGCTTATAGTACGAGGTTCCGTCGAGCTTCGGGGCCAGGTACGGAAAGCTGAGCATGCGCACGTCGACGTGGACGCGCGATTTGTAGCTCTGCAGGGTAGGGTTGCGATCGGCCAGGCGCTTGATCACCGCCCGAGCATCGAGCGGGGCCCCGGCGCCCTCGCTGCCAGCAGAAAGGGCTGGAGCCGTGCCGAGCAGGGCGGCAGCGATGAGCGCGAACGGCAGCGATCTCACCATCTACACCGCCTCTCCTTCGAGCGAAAAGACACGGTCCAGCCCGGTCGCGGAAAGCGTACGGAGCACTTCGGGGTTGGTCGATCGCAATGCCAAGTCGCCCCCGATGGAGCGGACGCGCCGCAGCAGGGAGATTACCTCGCGGACGCCGCCCGAATCGAGCCGGTCGAGCTTGTCGAGATCGAGAACGACGCGCTCGGCGCCGTCCTCCTGGATAGCCGCGAGCACCTCAGCCTCAAGGGCCGCATAGACCCCGGGCCGGTACTCGATAAGAACGGAATTCGTGCTCAGGCCGTGTACTCCTCACCGGTAATTCAGCGTTGCAAGTGGGTACTTGCACGCAGATGCTATCACACGGGAGGAACTAATGCAAGTGCTTACACGCACCGGCGAAAGCTACATCGAGCTGTCGCCTCCTGAGCTTTCGGCGCCCTTGGCCCGGTGATGATGCTTGCCCGCCATCGCACCCCCGGCGGGGCGAAAGCCTTTTGCTTTGGCAGCCGACGGGCAGAGATACTCGCCGTGCTTGGTCTTACCGTACATCGGGTCGCCGGACTCGTGGTAGACCTTCGTCTTGAGGTTCACCCAAACGGCCGAGACCGCGCCGCAGTTGGGCGGCGTCTGGTTGCCGATAACCGCTTGGCCGGCTGACTGCATGGAGTTGGAAGCCGCGTTTTTCGCGTCGCTTGCAGCGGTCGCGGCCGCATTGGCGGCGTTCGACGCCGCGTTGCTCGCCTTATTGCCGCCGCATCCAGCGAGGGCCAACCCGACTAAGAAAACCGAGAGAATCGTCGTGCGCATTACCATCGACCTCCTCACTGAACTCGGTGCTTCGCGATTTTATCGACCTCGTCCCGGGCTCGGCGCGCCAGCGGCGAGGCTTCGCCGACGTAGACGCGGCGCCCGTTCACGAACGTCGCCTGCACCCACGAATCCTCGCCGCGATAGACGAGCGCGTTGAGCGGCGGCGACCACCGATCGATTCGCGATGCGTCGAGCACGACGTAGTCGGCCGGCAGTCCTTCGCGCAGGTCACCGGCATCGAGACGCAGCGCACTCGCACCCTGCGCGGTGCCGAGCGCGAACGCATTGCGCGCGCCGAATGCCGCGCCGTCCAGCCGCCTTACCTTCTGCAAGAGCGTCGCCGCACGCATCTCATCGATCACCGAGGGCTTGACGTCGGCGTCGCATCCCAATCCCATCACGACTCCGAGCGAGCGCAGGCCGACGACGTCGCAGATGCCGTCGCCGAGGTATTGATTGGTCATCGGGTTGTGGATGACGCGAGCGCCGGCCCGCGCGATCATCTCCTTCTCCTGCTCGGAGAGGTAGATGGCGTGAATTGCCACCGTGCGCTGCGTCAGCGCTCCGAGGCGGTCGAGCAATGCAACCGGCGTGGCACCGAAACGCACGCGCGTTTCTTCACCTTCATACGGCGCCTCCGCAACGTGGATGTGCAGCATGCAGTCGCGATCGCTCGCAAACTCCGCCGCGCTGCGAATCATATCGTGCGAGGCGGCGTGCAGCGAGTGCGGCGCCACGCAGACGTTCGCCTCCGGATACCGTTCCATCAGCTCGCGCGTTCGTTTGGCGGCGAGATCGATGCTCTCGCGAAACTGCGCTGGAGCGTACTCGGCATCCATCCACGTGCGGGCGAAGACCAAGCGGATTCCCGTCTCGCGCGCGGCGCGGATCGCGGCCTCGGCGTGCGCGTTTCCCTCTCCGTTGAGATAGAAGAACTCCGCAACCGTCGTGATGCCGGCCGCGAGCATTTCGGAGAAGGCCAGCGCAAACGTCCAATACACGTCGTCGGCAGTCAGGTGCGGGACGACGCGATAGAGCGCGTCGCTGCGCCACTTCGCGAAGGGCAGGTCATCGGCCCAGCCGCGTAAGAGAATCTGATACGCGTGGCTATGTCCGTTGATGAATCCGGGGACGATCAGGCGATCGGCCGGGAAGGAGCGCGCCTCCAGGTCGCCCGCCTCGTCGCGCACGTCGAGGAAGTTGCCGGCGGCGGCGATGCGCCCCTCGCGCACGGCGAACGCATAGTCCTCACGCAGCTCGCCGCCGACGAGCGCGCGCGCGCAGCGGACGAGCTCGCTGGTCACACGATCGCGCCGTTTTTGACGACCGTGCCGGCCAGATTGCCGCCGAACTGCCAGCCGAACTCCTCCGGCGAAGCGATCTGCATCGCGACGAAGTCGGCCGGGCCGCCGACGCGCAGCGAGCCGGCATCCGCCCGCAGCGAGTGCGCGGCCGCGCGCGTCACGCCGTAGAGCGCTTCGGCTGCCGAGAGCGCGAAATATTTCCGTCCGAAATATGCGACCGTCTGCAGGTTGAAACAGGGCGAGGTGCCGGGATTGTAATCGCTGGCGAGCGCAACCATCGCACCGGCCGCGAGCAGCGCGCGCACCGGAGCTCTCTGGGGGAGACCGAGAAACTCGATCGTCGCCGGGCAGGCGACGCTGACGATGCCGCGCTGCGCGATCGCCTTCACGTCGTCATCGCGGATGTAGTTGCAGTGGTCGACGGCATCGACTTCGAGTGTCGCCGCCATCGCAGCGGCGCCACCGTACGACATCTCGTCGCAGTGTACGCGAAGGCGCATGCCGTGCAGCCGCGCGGCATCGAGATAGCGGCGCGTCTGCTCGGGCGAAAAGAAGCCCGGTTCGCAAAACGCATCCGCATATACCGCACCGTGCGTCGCCGCGAGCGGAATCACTTGATCGATCAGATAGTCGACGAAACCCCCCTCGCGTTCGAAGTCGAACTCGGGCGGCAGCGCGTGCGCGCCGAGAAAGGTTGCAACCAGACGCGGGACGCCGGGATCGTTGCGATGCGCGGCGATCAGATCGAGCAGCGCCAGTTCGCCCGGACGATGCAGCGCGTAACCGGTCTTCGTCTCGAGCGTCGTCGTGCCGTGGCGCAGCATCGTTTGGAGGCGCGGCCGAACCGTCGTTTCGTAGAACCGCTCGGTGTCGAGCAGCGCTTCGCGCGTACGCTCGATCGTGTAGCGCATACCCAGCGCCGGTGTTTCGCCGCGCTGGCGCGCCGCAAAATCAGGCTCGCGATCGCCCGCATACAGCGGGTGCGCGTGCGCGTCGACGAATCCGGGGAAAATTACGTGATCCCGTAGATCTAGCGTTCGCCCTTCGTCCTTCGACTCGGCGCTGCGCGCCTTGCTCAGGATGACGCTGTTGGGCCCGATTGCGGTAATGGTGCCGTCGTCGATCAGCATCGCGGCGTCGTCGATGCGCCCGAGCGCGGCGAAGTCGATGCCGCATTGCGCAGCCTGCGTATCGCACGTGACGATCGTCTTCGCGCAGACGGTCAGAGACGCCAATCGATCCCTTCTCGATCGGCCGTTTCGATTGCGATCTCGTAGCCGGCGTCGGCGTGACGCACGACGCCCATGCCCGGATCGGTCGTCAGCACGCAGCCGAGCCGCTCGCGCGCGTCGTCGCTCCCATCGGCAACGACGACCATGCCCGCGTGCAGGCTGTAGCCAATGCCGACGCCGCCGCCGTGATGGAAGCTGACCCAGTGGGCGCCCGCTGCGGTATTGAGCAGCGCATTGAGAATTGGCCAGTCGGCGATCGCATCGCTGCCGTCCCGCATCGCTTCGGTCTCGCGATAGGGCGACGCGACGCTGCCGGTATCGAGATGATCGCGCCCGATGACAATCGGCGCCTTCACCGCGCCGCTGCGAACGAGTTCGTTGAAGGCGAGCCCGGCAATCGCGCGCCGTCCAAACGGCAGCCAGCAGATGCGCGACGGTAATCCTTGAAAGGAGATGCGTTCGCGCGCCAGATGAATCCAGCGCGTCAGCGACTCGTCGTCGGAAAACAGCTCGAGTAGTTTTGCGTCGCAAGCCGCGATGTCGTCGGGGTCGCCCGAGAGCGCAGCGAAGCGGAACGGCCCGGAGCCGCGGCAGAAGAGCGGGCGAATGAAGGCCGGCACGAATCCCGGGAAGGCAAACGCGCGCTCGAAACCAGCCCGCTGCGCCTGCGCGCGGATATTATTGCCGTAGTCGAAGACGACCGATCCCGCGTCAAGGAACCGAACCATCGCGCGCACCTGCTCGCCGCAGCCTGCGAGCGCGCGGCGCTGATACTCTTCGGGATCTCGCCGCCGCAGCTCGGCTGCTTGCACGAGAGAAAGACCGGCCGGCACGTAACCGTCGAGCAGGTCGTGCGCGGAAGTCTGATCGGTTACCGCATCCGGGCGCAGCCCCACGTCGTAGAGCAACCCGAACTCCTCGGCTGCGTTGCCTTCGTAGCCGATCGAGACGGCCTCGCCGCGGCCGCGCGCCTCTTCGACGTGGCGAAGCGCCTCGTCGCGCGAATCGACGACGCGGTCGAGATAGCGAAGCTCGCGACGGCGCTCCAGACGCGCTCGGTCGACGTCGACGATCAGACAGATTCCGCCATTCATCGTCACCGCCAGCGGCTGCGCCCCGCCCATTCCACCGACGCCGGCCGTCAACGTTACGCGACGGGCAAGCGAGCCGCCGAAGTGGCGCCGCGCCAACTCGGCAAAGGTCTCGTACGTCCCTTGCACGATGCCTTGCGTACCGATATAGATCCACGAGCCGGCCGTCATCTGGCCGTACATCGTCAGCCCTTGCGCTTCCAGTTCGCGAAAGGTGCTCCAGTCGGCCCACTTGGGCACGAGGTTCGCGTTGGCGATCAGCACACGCGGAGCGCGAGCCTGAGTTTTGAAGACCGCGACGGGCTTGCCGCTCTGAACGATCATCGTTTCGTCGGATCGCAGCCGCCGCAAAGTCCGGACGATCGCGTCGAAGGCCTCCCACGAACGTGCGGCGCGCCCGTTTCCGCCGTAGACCACCAGGTCGTCGGGGCGCTCGGCAACCTCGGGGTCGAGGTTGTTCATCAGCATGCGCAGCGCGGCTTCTTGCGGCCATCCAAGACAACTAAGCTCGGCTCCGTGCGGCGCTCGAACGGTCCGCGGTCCGGCGATAACGCTCATAACGCGCCAGAATTCTTGGAGGTATGGACAAGACCTCTTGAATACAGCAGAGAATGCACACGCATGTGCAGACGGCGTAATCTTTTCGTACTCATTCTGACGACGACCCTCGGTCTTGCTTTTTCCGTGGAAACCGGGCTAGCCGGAACGACGGGTTCACTGACCGGAACCGTCGCCCACAGCGCCACGGGCGCTCCGATTGCCGGCGCAAAAGTCGCGGCGGTCAGTCCATCGCAGACGACGACCATCACAACGGACGCCTCGGGGCGATTCTCGATACTCTCGCTGGCGCCCGATACCTACACGATCACGGTCTCGAAGGATGGTTTCGAAACCTCGACGATTACGGGCATCTCCGTCTTCGCCGACCAGGTGCAGACGCTACGCGTACCGCTCGCGCCTTCGATGCGGACGATCGCCCACGTCACCTCGCGATCCAGCATGGATGTTGTCAAATCGGGCACCACGACCGACGTTTATTCGGTCAACTCGACGATGACCGCGGCCGCGGCCGGTATCGGCGGCGGCGGCAACTTGAACAACGCCTACTCGGCGATCGCCGCGGTACCCGGCGCGTTCGTGCCGCCCAACCAGCAGGGCTGGGATCAAACCGTCTACATTCGCGGCGGCGGCTACGATCAGGTGGGCTACGAGTTCGACGGCGTCCCAGTCAATCGTTCGTTCGATAATTATCCCGGCGGGACGGCCGGCACGCTGGGCCAACAGGAACTGCAGGTATACACGGGTGGGGGAACGGCGGGCGAGAGCGCAACCGGTCTTGCCGGCTTCATCAACCAGGTCATCAAGACCGGCACTTTCCCCGGCTACGCCAACGTCAACGCCGGTTTGGGCACGCCGACCTACTACCACAACCTACAGGTCGAGGCCGGCGGCGCGACGCCGGACCGGATGTTCTCCTACTACGTCGGAATCGGCGGTTACAATCAAGACTACCGGTACATCGATCAGTTCAACGGTTCGAACCTCGGCGACGTCTGGGGCTATCCCGCCATCGCATACAACACGATCAACCTGCCGTTCGCCGGCGTCTTTCCCGAATGCGTCAACACGCCGCCGGCCGGCTCCGGCTGGTACGGCGGCCCCAACTCCTCGCCGGTCTACAACCCATACGGTTACAAAGATTTCAACTTGCCCGGAACGATGAGCTTGCCGGTCGGGACGCACCGGAATCCCGGCTGCTATCAGACGCTATCGCCGGCGTACGCGAGCTACTCGAACCTCGGCGATCGCGAGAACGTCTTCAACGTGCACATCGGCGTTCCGCACCGGCACGACGCCGGCCGGGACGACATCCAGGTCCTTTACAACGTGACCTCGCTGCTGAGTTCCTACTACAGCTCGCAGAACGACCTCGGGCCGCACGTCATCAATCAGCTCAGCCAAGCGATCTACGGTGAGAACGTCCCCGAAGTCTGGGGCGACTTCGTTACCTGGCCCAGCAATACGCACTTCGGCCAAAGCGCCAACAGCGTCGCGCCCGTTCCATACTTCGACCCCGGCTCGCCGGGCAGTCGCTGCGCGAACGTCGATCCCTACGGCTTCTACCCCACGACGATCAAAGGTCAGTGCGCGGCGGGGACCTTCTCGGCGGTGCCGGCCGACGCGCGCGACACGTTCTGGAATAACGCGTCGATCTTCAAACTTCAGTACCAGCACAACATCGGCTCGAACGCCTACATCCGCATCTACGGGTACACGTTCTACTCCGATTGGCTGCAGACGAGCCCGCTCAGCTACGGCACCCCGTTCTTCGGCTTCGGCGTCACCAGTTATGACTACGAGCTCGAGTCACACACACGCGGGCTCGCCTTTACCTTCGCCGATCAGCTCAGCACGCAGCACCTGCTCAACGTCGACGCCAACTATACGACGGCGACGACCAATCGCTATAACAACACAAACTTCAACAACTTCCTGGGCACGAGCGCGACCAACTTCACCAACGGTAAGCAGTGCTTCGCCTATGCTGCCGGCAACTTCGAAGGCGAGTCGTATAAAGCGGGGCAGCCGGCGCCCTGCAACAGCCCGGTGACCAGCGGCTCGTTCCTCAATCCCGAGCCCGGCTCGCCGAACGTTCCCGGCGCCAACTGGCAGGTCACGTTCACCGGCGACTCCGGATTCCTCAACAACGTCACCCCGAACTTTACCTCGGTCGCGCTCGAAGATCACTGGACGCCGACCGACAAGCTCAACGTCGATCTGGGGCTGCGCGGCGAAGAGTACGCGTACAATCTCGCCAACACGTCGAGCAACGGCCAGAACTTCTGGTTTCTCGCCGGCCAGAACGAGTTCTGTTACAATCCCCAGACGCTTCAGCCGTACTTCATTCCCTCGCCGCCCGCGAGCGGACGTCCGGCGACGCCTTTTATCGGTTTCAACTGCCCGCTGGATAACTCGATTCCCGCACACCCGGTGCAGACCGTGCACCCCGACGGAAAAAGTGGCCATCTACTGCTGAGCAACAGCTACAGCCCGACGCTGGCAGACTACGCCCTGACACCGCGCATCGGCGCCACCTATACGGTCAATCCCGACACGGTACTGCGCTTCTCGGCCGGGCGCTACGCGCAGGAGCCCGAGACCTATCAGGTTCAGTACAACGCCAAGGACAACAACCTCGCCTACGACCTCTTCCAGGCCTTCTGGCAGTACGGGTACACGACACCCAAACACGACCCGGAGGTGCAGTACTCGGATAACTACGACGCATCGTACGAGCGCCGCTTCAAAGGCACCGACATGTCGATCAAGCTGACCCCTTACTACCGCTACGCAACCAATCAGGTTTACAGCGTCTCGCTGCCGTTCGGCTTGACGGGCGGGCTCAACAGTGGGGTCGAACGCGTCGACGGCGTCGAGTTCGAGTTCACGAAGGGCGACTTCGACAAGAACGGCCTCTCCTTCTTACTTTCGTACACGTACACGAACGCGGCCGAGCGCTGGGCTAACTATCCCGGCACCTCGCTCAATCCGATCGATCCGTACAACCAGAACATCGCGAACTTCAACGGGCTCACGCGCGCCGGCGGCGGGTCTCGGTGCTACGAGAACGACAAGGCCGGCAACGTCTACCCCGATCCGCGCTGCGTCCGGCTCAACTCGAACTACAACGGAGTGATCTTAAATCCGTACTACAAGATGGCGCCGCAGCCGCTGCTCGATCGCAACGGCTGGTATCCCGTGGGCTTGGATTTCGCCTACCTTTCGCCCAACGTCGTCAGCGCGATCGTCAACTACAAGCACAACAAGTTTGCGATCACTCCGGCGCTGACGTTCAACGAGGGCCAGCCCTATGGCAACCCCGCGGATGTCAACGGCTTGGATCCGCGCACCTGCGCGCGGAACTCGACCCACATCCCCACCGCGCCGAACAAGTTCCAGGCCGACTACACGACCTGCGGCCTGGCGGCAACGCAGAGCGGAACGGCAGCTGGAATTCTGGCGATCCCGAATCCGCAGACCGGCGCCTTCGACAGCTTTGGCCAGTTCCGCCAGCCCAGTCAGCTCAACCTAAGCCTGCAGATGTCCTATCAGGTGACGCCGCGGATCAAGGTCAACGCGCTTTTGGCCAATCTGGTCAACGCCTGCTTCGGCGGCTCGTCCGAACCGTGGACCAAGCAGTATCCGCCCAACGGCTACACGTGCGGTTACATCGCCAACTACTATTACACTGCGAACTTCTATAACGGCGCCTCGCCCAACGACAAGTTCGCCAACGGGGTGCCGCAAAATCCCGCCTTTGCGAACTCCTACATACCGGCCTATGCCGATACGAACGCGTTCACGCTGCCCAACCCGTTCAACGCCTACTTCTCGGTGAACGTCAGCCTATAAGGCGGCGGCCGATGGCGCCTTCGGCGGCGCCGGCGAGCGCGCAGGAGGCAATCAACTCGCGCGCGGCGGCGATGTCGGGCGCCGGGCTGCGGTCGGCGATAAACGGCGCGATGCGCTCGCGCGTGACTTCGTGTGCGGCCGCGGTGCCCCGCCCCGGGTGCAGCGGTTTGCGGAAGTCCGCGGCCGCCATCGCGCCGAGCAGCTCGCATGCAAGCGCGCCCTCGACGTTCTCCAGAACGCGCATCAGATTGTTGGCCGAGGTCATGCCCATGCTGACGTGGTCCTCTTGGCCGGCCGAGGTTGGGATCGAGTCGACGCTCGAAGGCCACGAGTAGCCTTTGTTCTCGTTGACCAGCGCCGCGGCGGTGTACTGCACGATCATCAAACCCGACTGCAACCCGAGACGGTGTGCGAGGAAGAGCGGCAAGCCGCGATCTTCGGCATTGAGCAGCAGGTAGAGCCGCCGCTCGGCAATCGAGGCCAGCTCGGAGATGGCGATCTTCAGAAGGTCGATCACGATCGCGACCGGCTCGCCGTGAAAGTTGCCGCCCGAGACAAAGTCGCCGTCCTCGGGAAAGACGAGCGGATTGTCGGTAACCGAGTTGCTTTCGATCTCGGTGACGCGCCGCACGTGAGCGATCGAGTCGCGCACCGCCCCGTGCACGACCGGCACGCAGCGAAACGAGTAAGGATCCTGAACGCGCTCGCACTCGACGTGCGAGTGGACGATCTCCGAATCGGCCAGCAACTCGCGTAGATTGCCCGCAACGCGTTCCTGACCGGGATGCGGCCTCAGGTCGTTGAGGCGGCGATCGAAGACGCGATCGCTCGCGAGATAGGCTTCCAGCGACATCGCCGCGATCACGTCGGCGGCAGCCGCCAGCCGTTCCGCGCGCAAGACGCCGAGCGCCGCCACCGCGGTCATGACCTGCGTACCGTTGACGAGGGCGAGCCCCTCCTTCGCGCCGAGTGTGATCGGTTCGAGGCCGGCGCGCTCGAGCGCTAGAGCGCTGCGCATGCGCTCGCCGCCGTAGTAACATTCGCCCTCGCCGATCAGCGCGAGCGTCATGTGCGCGAGCGGTGCGAGATCGCCGCTCGCGCCCACCGAACCTTGGGAGGGCACAACGGGCGTAACGCCGCGTGCGAGCATACCGAGGATTAAATCGAGCGTCTCAGGCTTGACGCCCGAATGGCCGGCCGAGAGCGAGTTCGCGCGAAGGACGCTCGCAGCGCGCACGATCGGAATCGGCAACGGCTCGCCGGTGCCGGCCGCGTGGCTGCGGACGAGATTGAGCTGCAGTTCGGCGGCGTCTTGCGGTGCGACGGCGATGTTCGCAAGCCGGCCGAAGCCGGTCGTGACGCCGTAGATGCGATCGCCCGCGGCGAACTTGCGGTCGACGAAATCGCGGGCGCGCCGCACCCGCTCGCGTGCCGCCGCGGTGATCCCGACGCGCGCCCCGAGCGCCGCCGCCTCAACCGCCTCGAGCGTCAGATGGCGCCCGTCGAGCTCTAGAGCTTCGACCAATCCGAGGCAGCCGGTTTAGCGAAGGGGGGGCCGTTCTGGATGACGATCGTTTCGCGATCGCGCAGCGCGATCTCGCGCGGATCCTTACCGTGCCAGAGCGCGCCGTTGAGCCAAATGCTCAAGCGTTTGCCATGCGGAGCCTGCACCTCGGAGGCCTTCGTCCAACTCAGGTCTTCGCCCCAAATATCGAAGAACTGGCCGAGCGTGAAGGTGCGCACGACCGGCGATTCGATGTGAATGTAGCCGTCGCCGCTGTGCGTGTGGATCCAGTACAGACAGGTGCCTTGCCGCGGGATGCCGATCATCGCCGGAATCGTGAGCGACTTGCCGCGATTGAATATCTGCAGGCGGGTGTGAATGTGCTCGACCGCACCCTCTTGCGCATCGCAGTGGATCCCGTCGATCGGAAGCCCGCCGAAAAGGTTCTGCGCGACCGTCGCCGGGCCGCTCGCATGAATCAATAGAGCAAGGAGCAACGGTATGGGCTGCATGGCATTTTTGCATTCTATGTGCATAACGGAAAAAACTTGTGGACAGGTTGTGAATTGCAGGGCTGCGACACTTGTCGACCCAAGCTTGCGCGTGCTACGCTTTTCGTGCTTCGAATCCAATCCGAAGTGCGACGAACGCATCGCTCGCGGCCAATGCATTTAGGTGTGAAACGCCGTGATGAACGTCGATTCCACTGCAGCGGTCAAACCGCTTGTCCGGCGTCGGTGGGGCTCTCCGACCAGGTAGCCAAACAGGCGAGGCAAGTGCGTGAATGCGTCGGAACCCGTTGAGGCCTCGCTTCGACGGGTTTCGCTTTTCGTTGGGCCGGGTTATGCCCGGAAGACTCGGACGCTCGTCGTGGCGCATCCGGCGCCACTCCTGCTCGCGCGCTCGTCCGCTCCGGCATCCATGCCTGCGCGAACTCGTCTCGACGCCTCCCTATCCGGGCATAACCCGGCCCAACTCATCCGCAAGTAAAAAGTACCCGTCTGGCAAGGTTCGACGGTTCCCGAGCGAGCGCCATTTTACCAATGCTTGGCGACCTGGTCGTCGCGGTTGGATGGAGTTTGTGCTGGGTGGTGTTTTTGTTTATGGAGCGATGCTGACTGATTGACCGAAGGGTTGGGTGGGGGGCGATTGCAGCGTGCTAAGCGGGGCGCCGCCGGCCGGATAGTGCCAGAGGTCGAAAAGGCTGAGGCACTGCAGGTTCCCGCCGAGAATGGCCGTGCCTCGGGTTCGATTGAGCGGCGTGTTCTTGGCGCCCACGACGAAGGGCTGCGGTACGCGCACGCCGCCGCCGCAGGAGGCATCGGTCAGTACGGTTGAGCCCGCCTTCTGAAGATTGCCCGACTGCTCTTCGGTTACTTGGTAGATCGCGGTGGTCGTCTGGCCGCCGTAATACTGGTCGGTAAGGATAAGGTGCGTGCCGTCCCACATGACACCGCCCCCCAGGCCGATTGTAAAGTTCAGCAGTTTGACGGGGCCGCGAAGCGTCGTTCCGCCGTGCGCAAGCTCGCAGACGGTTACGATCGAGTAGTTGCTCGCCTCGACGTAGAGGTTGCCTTTCTTGCCGTAACCGGGCGCCCACATATCCTCGTCGCAGGCCGAGCTTTTGTAGACGTTCGCGCTGCCCGTGGCATTTTTGTAAATCTGCAGCTCGGCGGGGAGGTCGAGGTTTGCAACGGCGAGGTTTCCGGTTGTCGGATCGACCGAACATCCGGCGGAGTGTCCGGCTGCATGAAGGGTTTTGCGCGGTGTTACACCGCCATGCGCGTACTCTACGACCGCCGTGGAGTCGAGGTTGGTGATCCAGACGTTGCCGACCTTATCGACGCACTGGCCGTACGGTTTGGCGAAACCCGTCAGCCGTCCGATCAGCGCGCGGGTTCGGTAGTTGTAAATGAAGACGTCGTCGGTTCCCCAGTCGGAGACGTAGAGCAGTTCCTTGACCTTCGCCGCGTCGGGCAACATCCACGAGCGGCCGCGATCGTGATGGCTCGCCGGCTGCGTCAAGAGCATCGAGCTCAGCCGCGCCGACGAGAGAGGCGTCAGGCCGGTCTCCGGTCCGCCCGGGAGCGCCTGCGCGCAGGCCGTAAGAAGGGCGGCCCCCATCGCGGCAATTGTGAATACTGAGCGGTTCACGAGGCATACTTCTTCGCTATTTCTTGCGCCAACGCTGCAATGCGCACGCGCACGGCCTCGGGCGCGACGACCTCTGCCTGCGCTCCCCAGCCGAGAACCCAGCGGACCAGTTCGTCGACGTCGGCAACGCGATACGTGATCTCTGCGGCTCCGTCGCGCCGCTGCGCGATCGTGCGGTCGGCAACGATGTGCGCCGCCGCCGCGGCCTTGGCAACACGCGGCGCGAAGCGGACGCGGACTTCGGTGGTCTCGTCGCTGTGAAGCACCCCGCTAATCGAGGCCGCCGCGTAGGCCTCCACGTTGAACCCGTTCGGGCGAACGAACGTCTTTGCGAGCACTCGCGGCTCGCTGACGCTGTCCACCGCAAAGGTGCGCTTGTCGTTGCGAGTGTGATCGTGCGCCACGCAATAGACTCGTCCGGCGTTGATGATGAACCCGTACGGGTCGACGGTGCGCGAGCTGCTGCGTCCCTCCTTATCGCGATATTTGAAGCGAACGCTCCGTGACGAGCGCTCCGCCGACGAGAGCAGTGCGAAGGAGCGCTCGCCGAGCTTGTCGAGCGAGACTTCGGAGAGACGAAAGGCGACCGGCGTCGCCGCATCGACGCGGTCGCGCGCGCCGCGTCCCGCGCTTCCGACGAGCTTTTCCGCGACGTCGGCGATCGACGCACCGATCGTGCCGCCGATGCTCGCGCCCAGCGACCGTAGCGCAACCAAGCCGAACAGCTCGCCGTTGCTGAGATCGAGCCGCTTGAGACTGTAGCCTTGGGCGAACCGGTAGACGTTTGCCGCGCGATCGAAGTAGAGCGGGAAGCCGGCGTTGGTAAGGATCGCAAGATAGCGGCGCAGGCTGCGCGTGCTGGGCGCGCGGCCGCTCTCGGCAATCTTCTCTTTGAGCGCTTCGAACGAGTGACGGCCTTGGTCGATCGCATTGAGCAAGCGCACCAGCAGGATGACCTTCGATTCGCCTTCGGCGCTCATTGGCTCGGGGAAGCCTGCGGCTTCGGGAAACAACCGTCAGGCGCGTTGATCGGCGGAGCGCTCGGCTGCGGAACGGTTGCCGTAACGCCGAGGCGAACGGGATAGAACGAACCTCCGTCGGTCATCGTCTGCACGACGTGCGTCGATTGACCCGGGGGCAGATCGAACGCGGTGACCTGATATTTCGACGGAACGCGCACGCAGCCGATGTCGACGACGCTGCCGTCGATCAGAAAGCTTGCGCGCGCCGGTCCGGCAAGCGGCTGAAGGTACAGGTACGCGGCCGCCGGCACCGCCGTGGGGTTATCGAGCGTCACTGCGATCGTGTGTACGACCCCGTAGTCGCCGTAATCGTGTCCGGCGGCCGACGGCGTGACGTTCGGCGGCGTCGGATCGGTATCGCCCAGCACGACGGTTGCGTCGTCGCTGCCGACCGCATACCGGAGATTATCCGCGCCGAAGCCGGCAATCGAAAAGACTCCCGTTCGGTGGTGCCCGTCGCCGGGCAAGACGGGACCGGCCAGCAGCGTGCGCGGATCGACGCCCGGCGAGACGCCCATCACCGTCAATTCGACCGGGCCGCCCGACAGGACGCGGATATCCGCGGTGCCCGCTACGAGTTGACGCGAGGTCATCGTCAGGTCGGTCAGCAGATACGGCTGATCGGCGGAGAGATCGAGCACGATCCCTTCGTGTTGATTCTTCGTCAGCAAGAACTTCTTCGTAATGGCTTGTCCAACCGTCATCACGTCGATGTTGGGGCCGGCCGAAGCGTGTATCAACTGAACCGACGCGGGACTCTGTCCGGTCGCCTGCAGCGCGACGACGAGCCGCCGCGGGTCGGTCGCAGCGTCGTGGTAGTAGTAAATGCGCGCCGGCTGCGCGGCCGAGACGGCTCCGCGAAAGAGCACGCCGTCTTGCGTGATGTGCTCCGGATCGTCGTCGTAAAAAAGCAACGCCGGCGTGAAGGGCTGCATCGGCGTGTTCTGCACGTCGACCGTCGTCGTGCCGGTCTGATCGAAGTATTGCCCGTTTCCCGAGATTTGGATCGGTACCGCGACCTGCGCGGTTCCCCCGGGCCCCAGCGGCGCCGACGGTGGCGTGACGGCGCCGATCGTAACGCTAGCGCCCGGCAACGCCTGCGTGAGGTGCGTCACCCACTGGGTGATTTGCTGGGCGAGCCAATCGGGGAGCGCGGGATCGCCGGTGATCGTTAACGTGGTTTGCGGGACGATCGTGCCGGCGTTGAAGGCGACGCGAATCCGAATGTCGGCGCTCGCCCCGTGCGCGTCGGTAACGTGCAGGACGTCCGTGCCGGTCGCTTGCGACGCCGTGATCGTCACGCTCGTAGCGGCGGGATCGGCCGTTGCGGTGACGAGTCGTCGATCCAGCGTCAGCTGGAGCGGCGGCGCCGCGCCGCTGACCGTGACGACGCTCTGCTGCGCCGGGTTGAGGTTGACGCTGGTCGCCGAAAGCGTCAGCGCTCCGGGCGAGGCCGAGGGCGACGCGCCCGGCGACGCAAGCGGTGAGGGTGGGGGTGAGGCAGACGGTGCGGGGGTGACTTGGGCGAGAACGACGGCAAGAATCGTTGCTAACATCTAGTGCCACCCTTCGACGAAGGCTATCCCGAGCTTGTCGAAGAGTGGCACTGCCGAGTTTAGCTGCGCGGATCCGCTGGAGGAAGACGCGTCAGGTTATTGCAGGTTCTGACGGCGACGGCGGAGCGGGCGGCTCGACCGTCGGAATCTTCGCATACTTGAGCTTTTCGGGATCGTCGGGATCGACGTCGGCGAGAATGTGGTCGCCCGCGCCGAAGTTGCCCTTTAACATCTCTTCGGCGAGTTCGTCTTCGACCATGCGTTGAATCGCGCGGCGCAGCGGCCGCGCACCAAACTGCGGATCCCAGCCCTTCTTGGCCAGCACCGCCTTCGCGCCGTCGGTGACTTTGAGCTCCATCTCCTGCGCGCGAACCTCGCGCACGACCTTCGCGAGCTCGAGCGTGACGATCTTTTCGATCTGTTCGCGTGTGAGCTGATGGAAGACGAGCACTTCGTCGACGCGGTTGAGGAACTCCGGACGGAAGGTCTGCTTGACCTCTTCCATCACACGGTTCTTCATCCGCTCGTAGGCTTTCGCTTCATCCGACATCGACGTACGTTCCGGCCGGAAGCCGATATCGGTCGTCGTCGTCATCCCGGTGGCGCCGACGTTGCTCGTCATGATGATCACCGAGTTTTTGAAATCGACCTGACGGCCTTGCGAATCCGTCAGCCGCCCGTCTTCAAGCACCTGGAGCAAAAGGTTGAAGACGTCGGGATGCGCTTTTTCGATCTCATCGAGCAGCACGACCGAGTACGGACGGCGGCGGACCGCCTCCGTGAGCTGGCCGCCCTCTTCGTAACCGACATATCCCGGAGGCGCACCGACGAGCCGGCTGACCGAATACTTCTCCATGTACTCCGACATATCGATGCGAATCATCGATTCTTCGTCGTCGAAGAGAAACGCGGCAACGCTGCGCGCGACTTCCGTCTTGCCCACACCCGTCGGGCCGAGGAAGATGAACGAACCGATCGGGCGGCTCGGATTCTTCAGTCCGGCGCGCGAGCGGCGAATCGCCCGGGTAATGACATTAACCGCTTCTTCTTGACCGACGACGCGCTCGTGGAGCAGCTCGCCCATCTTGAGGAGCTTCTCGGTCTCGGCTTGCGCGAGCCGGCTGACCGGAATTCTGGTCCACGAGGCAACGATCTCGGCGATGTTGTCAGGGGTCACCTTGAGGACACGCTCGCCGGTCGCTTTGCGATCTCGCCAGTCTTGCTCGAGCTGTGATTTCTCGAGACGCAACTTCTCCTCACGGTCGCGGATCGTGGCCGCTTTGTCGAACTCTTGATTCTTGACGACCGCCTCTTTCTCGGCGATCAGCTTACGCAGCGCTGCGTCGGCCTCCCGAATCGCGGGCGGCGGCAGGGTCGCCTGCAGGCGAACGCGCGAGCTCGCTTCGTCGATGAGGTCGACCGCTTTATCGGGAAGGAAGCGGTCGGTAATATAACGGTCGCTCAGACGGGCCGCACTCGCCAGTGCCTCGTCGGTGATTTGGACCTTGTGATGCGCTTCGTAGCGATCGCGCAGGCCCTTGAGGATCTCGATCGTCTCATCGACGGTTGGTTCGCCGACCATCACCGGCTGGAAGCGCCGTTCCAGCGCCGAGTCCTTTTCGATGTGCTTGCGAAACTCGTTGAGCGTCGTTGCGCCGATGCATTGAAGTTCGCCGCGTGCAAGCGCCGGCTTGATGATGTTGCTTGCATCGATCGCACCTTCGGCCGCTCCGGCTCCGACCAGCGTATGCAATTCGTCGATGAAGAGAATGATCTCACCGGCAGCGCCGCGGATTTCGTCCATGACGCGCTTCATGCGTTCTTCGAACTCGCCGCGGTACTTCGTGCCGGCGACCAAGCCAGCCAGATCGAGGGTGATGACGCGGCGGTCGCGCAGCGGCTCGGGGATGTCACCCTTGATGACGCGCTGGGCAAGGCCTTCGGCGATCGCCGTCTTACCGACGCCGGGTTCGCCGATGAGCGCCGGGTTGTTCTTCGTGCGGCGCGACAAAATCTGGATTACGCGCTCGATCTCGTTGTTGCGCCCGATCACGGGATCGAGCTTGTTGTCGCGCGCCAACTGCGTCAGATCGCGCCCGTACGCGTCGAGCGTCGGCGTCTTGCTCTTGCCCTTGGGCGCTTGTGGTTGACCCTCGGCACCGAGCAGCGATGTGGTCTGTACGCGGACCTTCGCGGGATCCACGCCGAGATTGGTTAGGACGCGGGCGGCTACACCCTCGCCTTCGCGGATCAATCCAAGAAGCAGGTGCTCCGTGCCGATGTAGTTGTGATTAAGCTGGCGAGCCTCTTCAAAGGCGAGCTCGATCACGCGCTTGGCCCGAGGCGTGAAGACCATTTCCTGTTGAACGGTCTGACCGCCGCGTCCGACGATCGCTTCGACCTCTTGCCGTACTTTCGCCAGATTGACTCCGAGCGACTCAAGAACCTTAGCGGCAAGGCTCTCGCCTTCGGAAATGATGCCGAGCAGGATGTGCTCGGTCCCGATATAGTTGTTTCCTAGGCGCTGAGCTTCTTCCTGAGCGAGTACGATGCTGCGCCGCGCTCGCTCGGTGAAAGGCTCCCACATTGACATCGCTCTGGTAATCCTCCTGCCCTATAAACTCTACCCGCTTACGCTAAGTTTCGCGGCATCCATGACCGGGCCGCCCGCGGCGGGCCTTGACACCACATTCTAACCGAAGGTTTGCCCTACGGCCCGAGGAACCTCGCAGGCATGCCGACCGTCGAACAAGTTCGTGAAGCGCTCGTAGAGGTAAAAGACCCGGAGCTCAACCTCGGTATCCTCGAGCTCGGGCTGGTCTACGATATCACGGCCGAGGGCGAGAACGGCGAAGACGTGAGCGTCATGATGACCTTGACCTCCCCGATGTGTCCGGTTGGCCCGATGTTCGTCCAGTCCGTGAAGGACCACGTGATGGCCCTCGACGGCGTCAAGACCGCCAACGTCGAGATCACTTTTACTCCGCCGTGGGATCCCAAGACGATGGCCTCCGACGACGTGAAGGCCATGCTCGGCATCTGGTAATTTAGAAACTTCAGTAATCAATTTTCTTGGCGGGCTGGGGTCCGGCGAAACCACGAACCGGCGTTGAGCCGGGTTGCCCAGCCCGTCCCGCTGGGGCCGAGGCCGCCGCCCTTACATCGAAAGCTTATATGCGCCGGCGAGGTCTTTCATCGCGGTCGTGAGGATCGCGTGATACTGTGCGTCGACGCCGAGTCCGTACTTCGCGTCGATATCTTTCATCACTTGAAGATGAATCGGATGCGAAACGAGGCGATCGAGCATAACCTCAACGTTGAAGCCCTGACCGCTCTGTCCGGCTTTCCACAGCGCGGCTGCAAGCGCGGGTCCATCCGCGGGGTCGGGGCTGGGCGAGCTCGGGAGCGCAACCCTCTTCTCGGCGACGACCTTGCGCGAGTCGCTGACGACGAAGTCGAACGTCTTGAGAAACTGGCCGACTTGATCCTTACCGTATTGCTTCGTGAGCTTGGCGACCTCGGCATCGAAAAGTTTGCCGGTCAGCACTTTGATCAACGTCGCGGTCTGGAAATTTTTTGGTCCACCTCCGGCCACGATCATCGAGAGCGTGAGCGGCAGATCGGGCGCCCCCGTATAGACACAGCAAGATCCGGAGAAACGCGTGGGTTCGTTGCTCACGTTCGGCATGAGGGCCGCCGAGGCGACCGCCGGAGCGGCTAGCGCGGCCGCCAGCGCGAGTGCGCCGAGACGAGTCGAATTCCGCATGGGTTCCTTTCTCGAGCTAGGAAGCTCGACGACGAAAAACGATGTTCGCCTGAGGAAACGGAGCGGAAGCGGCTTTGGATTGACCCGGCAGGCGCCCTAGAGCGTCGCGAGGGCGATCGGTTTGCTGGTTGGCTGCTTGGAGCCCCCTACGGGCTCGACGCTGACCGCAACCGCCGCCACGCCGAGAGCCGACTCGGGGAGGCGAACGACGGTTACGTCGCGTTCGTTGGGCGTGAAGGTAATCGAGGGCGCCATCGTCTTGGAGCCCTTGGGCAAGGTCCAAGCTTGGTAAACCTTACCCGCCGGGGGCTCGGCGAGGCGCGGAAGCGTTACGTAAAGGTGGCTGCCGCGAACGAAAACCTGGCCGTCGCCGAATCTATAGCGCTTCGCGTCGGCGGCGGCAAGATCGGCAAGCGCGGCCGATTGCGCGGCCACTAGGGCAGTTTGTCTGACGATGTGGCGGTCCATCGTCGTATAGACGAGCAACGCGCCGACGGTTAGAACGAACGCAGCAGCGATGGCGGCGAACGTTTCCCAGCGATAGGCCTTTGCGCTCGTGCGTTGCGAACCGCGCACTTCCCGCATGATCCGCGCCTTGAGCATCGGCCCGGGGCAAACCTTGTCGCGATAGTCCGCGGCCGAGGAACCGACTGCCGTCACCGCGGGACGCAGCAACTCGTATTCGGCTCGGCAAGACTCGCACGTCTTTAGATGCGCGGCAACCTCGGCAGCTTCGGCGGCAGGCAGTGCGCCGAGCGCGTAGACGGCGACGTTGTCGAGCATCTCGTCGTGCGAGATCATAAGGCGATGACCCCGTCGAGCGCGCTGCGCAACCGGCGCAGCCCCGCACGAATGCGCGTCTTGACCGTCCCCAGCGGTAAACCCGTCCTTTTTGCTATCTCGTGATGCGTCACTCCGCCGAAAAATCCCAACTCAATCAACTCCCGCTGCTCGGGCGGAAGTTGCGCGAGGGCATGACGAACCGATTCGGCGTTCAACGCTCCCAGCGCCGTCTCTTCGAGCGAGTCGCGCTCGGCCAGCGCCTCGGGGATCTCCTCTTCGGGGCGGGCGGCGCGCGCGCGAAGCGCGTCGAACGCACGGTTGCGCGCCACGCGGACGATCCACGCCCCGAAGTTTCCGGAGACGAACGACGCCGGGTCGCTCCACAGCTTTAAGAAGACGCTCTGGGTAACGTCCTCGGCGCCCGGAGGGTCGGCGAGCACGCGCAGCGCTACGCCGTAGACCAATCGATGGTACTCGTCATACAAGGTTTCGAAGGCGCCGGCATCGCCGCGCCTTACGCGCTCCATGAGCCCGACTGCATCACTCACCTAAAACGAGCGCCACCGTCGCTTGGATTGCGAGGCGCCTACGACGGATGCCGCGGGTAGATTCGGGTGGGAATTCCGGCGAAGGCCGGGTCGCCGCACTGCCAGAGCAAGAACGCGTACTCGTCGGTGAGCAGCTGCTCGCTCTGCTGACGCGAAGCGGCAAGGAAGCCGTGACCTGCGTCGTAATCGACGCGAAGCAGAATCGGGCGGCCGCTGCTGGTGGAGGCCGAGAGCCGTGCCGTAAACTTGGCGAGCTCCCACGACGAAACCCGTGGATCGTTGTAGCCGGTAATCAGCATCACGGCGGGATACGCGGTTCCAGGAACGACGTGCTCGTAGGCGTCCATCGCGTAGAGCGCCCGGAAACCCGTTTCGTTCTTTACCGTCCCGAACTCCGGAATGTTCGGCGGCCCGTTGGGCGTAAACTCGGAGCGCAACGCGTTGCTCTCGCCGACGACGTCGAGCGCGGCCGCGAAGAGCTGCGGTTCGGAGGTTATCGCGCGTCCGATCGTAATCCCGCCGGCGCTGGTTCCTTCGCCCGCCAAGTGAGCGGAGCGCGTGTACTTATGCGCGATCAGCCAACGGCCGCACGCGATAAAATCTTGCCAGGTGTGCGGCTTCGTCGAGATCATACCGGCGCGATGCCAGGCCTCACCGTACCATCCGCCGCCGCGCACGTGGCAGACGGCGAAGACGCCGCCGCGCTCCATCCAGGCAACGCGCGTCGCGCTGAAGGCCGGCTCCAGCGTAATTCCGTACGAGCCGTATCCCTCTAGATAGGCCGGATGGGTGCCGTTGAGTGCAAGTCCCTTGCGATAGACGAGCGAGAGCGGCACCATCGTGCCGTCGGCGCTGCGCGCCTGCACTTCCGACGACGTATATGGGGACATGTCGACGTTCGCAAGCGGCTTGAGATGCGTATCGGCGACCGCGCCGTTTGCGTCGGCTTGATAGTAGAGTAGCGAATGCGTCCAGCCGGTCAGCCCGAAGACGACGCCGGGCTCACGCGAGTCGGTCGCGATCGCATTGATCGCTCCCTGATACGGCAGATCGACATCGCGCGAGGCGCCGGGCGTGCCGTCGTCAGCGAGCGAAACCCTCGTGATCTTCCCGAATCCGCCCGTGCGCGAAAGCACGTAGAGGCCGTCCGCAGCCACTTGCAAATCCTCGAGCACGTTTTTTCCTGCGGCCACGACCGTCGGTGCGCCGGCTACGTCAGGCGCGTCGAGCGACGTCCGGACGATCTTGAACGTCGGCGCGTCTTTATGCGTCAAGAGAAAGATCGTCGAGCCTTTAAAATCCTGGCCGACGATATCATCGCCGGTCTTCGCGATTTGCGTCCAGGTCACGTTCGCCGAGTCGACGGATCCGCGTGCAGCATAGACCTCGTGCTCGTTCTGGACGCCGTGTACGACGAGGCCGAGGACGTAGGGCGACACCGGCGAGTAGACGACGAAGGGGAAATCGGTCGAAGCGAACGGCACCTTCGGGTTGACGCCATAGCCGAAGACCGGAACGTCTCGGTCGGGATCGCGGCCCAGCACGTGAAGGTAGGCAACGGCACGCGTTTCCTTATCCGTCTCCGGCTCGCCGGGCTTCAGCTCCGGGAAGCGCACGTAGTAGAACGATTTTCCATCGGCCAGCCAGCTGGTGGCCCCGATGTAATAGCAGCGGCTGATCGCATCTGGCAATACCTGCGCGGTCCCGGTCTCGACGACGTGAATCACCGAGGCTTCGGAGCCGCCTTCCGAGATGCCGTAGGCAACGAGCTTTCCGTCGGGCGATGGTAAGAAGTAATTGATCGTGTAGTGCTTGCCGGCGCTAGCGAGGCTCTGCGGATCGATCAGGACGCGTTCGCCGCTGCCGTCGACGTTGCGAACGTAGAGCTTGGGCGAGTTGTCTCCCGGATTGAGCTTCTCGTAAAAGTAGTAGGCGCCGTCGCGCGTCACGCCGTTGACGGAGACGGCCGAATTATCGAGCTCCTTGATCCGGTTGAAGAGCTTCGCGCGGGCGGGACCGAGGCGACCGAGTACCTCGCGCGTATAGGCGTTCTGCTCTTTGAAGAACTGTTGTACGACCGGGTCCTTCATGTCCTCGAAGTAGCGGTACGCATCGGTCACCGAGGTTCCGTAGATCGTCTCCGCGACCGGTTTCTCGGGCGGCAGCGGCGGCGGCGTGGGGAAACCCGAGGGTACGGCTCCGACGACGGCAAGGGCGAAAACGCAGCAAAAGGCTCGCAGCATGAGGTCCAGTATTCTCGGGTGGCGCCCGAGCGCCTCGCGCCCTTGGACACGATGACAAAGGGACAACCCGAGCGTGCCGTCAAGGTGACGGTGTGAAGAGTCGCGCGCAACGCTATGGCGAGCTCGAACGCAAACGCGCCGAGTCGGCGGTTCCCGCGGGCCCCGACGCGCTCGAACGGCAGCACGCGCGGGGTAAACGATCGGCACGAGAACGCGTCGAGTCGCTCGTCGACGACGGTTCGTTCGTCGAGTTCGATCGCTTCGTCGTTCATCGCGCCAACGCGTTCGGCCTCGACGAAAAGGAGTTCTTGGGCGACGGTGTCATCACCGGACGCGCGACGATCGACGGGCGCCAGGTCTTCCTCTTCTCGCAGGATTTCTCGGTGCTCGGCGGATCGCTGGGAGAAGCCTTCGCCGAGAAGATCTGCAAGATGATGGACCTGGCGATCCGCACCGGCTCGCCCCTGATCGGAATCAACGACTCCGGCGGCGCCCGCATTCAGGAGGGCGTCGTCTCATTGGGCGGTTACGCCGAGATCTTCTGGCGCAACGTCCAGGCGAGCGGCGTGATTCCGCAGATCAGCCTGATCGCCGGACCCTGTGCGGGCGGCGCGGTCTACTCGCCTGCGATCACCGACTTCATCATCATGACCCAGAAGATCTCGCAGATGTTCATCACCGGCCCCGAGATCATCAAGACGGTCACCGGCGAAGAGGTTACCTTCGAAGAGCTCGGCGGCGCGCACACGCACGCGACGCGCAGCGGCGTTGCACAGCTCGTCGCCGACGATGAGGAGCATCTCTTCGCACTGACGCGCGAGCTCTTTTCGTTTCTCCCTCAGAACAATCGCGAGGCGCCGCCCGAGTTTGCCTGTGACGACGACCCCCAACGCGAGGTACCCCAACTCGACGACCTCGTGCCGGACTCACCGAACAAACCCTACGACATGCGCGCGGTCATCGAGGGCGTCGTGGACTACGGCGACTTTCTCGAGATTGCCGCTCTCTACGCCCCTAACGTCATCTGCGGTTTCGGGCGCGTCAACGGCCGAACCGTCGGCGTCGTCGGTAATCAACCCAATGTGCTGGCCGGTGTCCTCGATACGCGATCGTCGGTGAAGGCGGCGCGTTTCGTGCGTTTTTGCGACGCCTTTAACATCCCATTGGTCACCTTCGTCGACGTGCCCGGCTTTCTGCCGGGCACCGATCAGGAGTACGGTGGCATAATTTTGCACGGTGCGAAGCTGCTCTACGCTTTCGCCGAAGCGACGGTGCCGAAAATTACGGTCATCACGCGCAAGGCATACGGCGGCGCCTACGACGTCATGGCCAGCAAACACATCCGCGCCGATCTCAATCTTGCGTGGCCAACCGCGGAGATCGCGGTGATGGGTGCGGAGAGCGCGGTGAAGACGATCTTTCGCCGCGAAATCGCAGCAGCACAAGATCCGGCCGCAAAGATGGCCGAGCTGATCGCCGAGTACCAGGAGCGTTTCTCGCATCCGTACATTGCCGCCGGGCGCGGCTACGTCGACGACGTCATCGAGGCCTCAAAGACGCGCAGCGCGATCGCCGGCGCGCTCGAGATGCTGCGCGACAAGCACGTGCCCCGGCCGCAGCGCAAGCACGGCAACATCCCGCTATAAAAAAGCGAGCCCGCCGATGCGGGCTCGCTTCGCTTCCGGTGAGCTTCTTTTGAGCTTCTTTGTCTAGAGAGCTCCGAGGCCGTTGGGCGTTCCCCAGCCGGGGCCGGCCGAGTAATTCCCAAACTGCTTGGTGCCTGCGTTGCACAGATAGGTGCCGATCAGACTCTGCGGACAGCCGCCGAGTTCTCCGGTCTTGATGTAGTGAAGGTCCTTCTTCAACTGCGTCTTCGTGAGCTTCCAGAGATTCTCTCCGGCAGTGAGCTTCGACGCGTTACCGGCGAGACCGTACATGCCGGCGACCAACGGCGAAGAGACGCTGGTACCGCTAATCACGCCAAACCCGCCGCTCGGATAGCTGTCGTAAATCTCGACGTTCAAGGAAACGGCTGAGATATCGTTCATGGTCCGTCCCTTACACTTCGGATCCTTTTGCCACGACGGCTTCGCGACGATCGAGCATCCGCCACCGCTGCCGGCCCAAACGATTTCATTGAAGCCTTTGCTGGCTTGCTCCAGAACCGTACCGCCGACGGCGACGACGTTGCCGTAGTCGGCCGGGTCCTGCGCACCGTATCCGCTATCTCCGGCGCTGGCGAGATAGAGAATGCCCTTTTGATCGAACGCACCGCCGGACGAGCTGCCTTGGCCGCCGCCCCAGCTGTTGCTGATGACTGTGGCGCCAAGCTTCGCGGCCTCCTTCTCGGCGACGTAGAGGTCGTTGCCGCCGTTGGTCGTGGCCTCGACCAGATAGATCGTGCACTTCGGGCACGAGGTAGATACCATCTGAACGTCGAGGTCGATCTCACCGCCCCAGTCGGCGTTGCCGGCGGGGTAGTTTTTCTGTTGACCTTGCTGATTGAACTTCTTGAAGTTTGCCTTGCCAAGTTTGAATGCCGTACGGAATGCTGCAAGGTCGGACTCCACTTTCGGGTTGTCGAAAGCGTCGACGATCGCAACGATCGTCTTCTTGCTGCCCTGGGAGACGGGAAGGTTATAGGCCTTTTGAAGGCTCGGCGGAGTCCAACCGTTGTAGTTGTCGGGACTGTCGCCGCTCGGCCAGTTTTCGATCAACAGATCGCAGTTCATGTAACCTGGACGGGTGTCGTTGCAGGCTCGCCTTGCGAGATGTTGGCCTTCCGACTGAGGCACGTAGCGCCCTTGAGCCGTCGGCGAGAGGCCGCCGGTACCCGGCAGGCTCGAGTTGCCGCCGGCGCTACAGGCGGCAACGGCAAGCGCCGCCGTTGCGGAAACAAATAGTTTGAACGGGGTTTTCACAAGTGCTCCTTCTGTTTCGCGGTTATTTCCGCGGGGGACTGCGGAACTCTCCGACTTAGACCGCGAGAGACCCGGCGCCTCCTGCCATAGCAAGCAATGGAGGACGGGGGTCCTAGCGATGGTATCTAGGTTTTTGTGAACTTATTAGAGGGCAAGCGCGTTCTGGTAACCGGAGTCGCAAACCGCTGGTCGATCGCGACCGGGGTCGCCCGCCGGCTGCACGACAACGGAGCCTCGATCGCGCTCACGTACCAGGGCGACCGCGTGAAAGACGAGGTCGAGAAGCTCGCCGCGGAGCTGGGCGGGGGACCGGTCCTCGCGTGCGACGTTTCGAGCGATGCCTCGCTCGCGGCGCTCCGCACCGAGCTCGCCGAAGGCTTTGGGGGACTCGACGGCCTCGTGCACTCGATCGCCTTTGCCAACAAAGAAGATCTGGCCGGAAGAGTCTTCGACACTTCGCGATCGGGCTTTGCGCTGGCGCTCGACATCTCGGCGTACTCTTTGATCGCGCTGGTCAGTGCGCTGCGCGAGTCCTTCAACGAAGGCGCGTCGATCATGGCGCTCACCTACCTCGGCGCGACCCAGATCGTGCCGAACTACAATTTAATGGGCATCGCGAAAGCGGCGCTCGAGGCAACGGTTCGATACATCGCGTTCGATCTGGGCGATCGGAGCATTCGCGTCAACGCGATTTCGGCCGGCCCGATTAAAACGGCGAGCTCGCGGCAGGTCGGCGGCTTCTCGAAGATTCTCGAGGTCGTTCCCAAAGTTGCGCCGCTGCGCCGCAACGTTACCTCCGACGACGTAGGCAACATGGCCGTCTTCCTTGCGTCGGACCTTGCCTCGGCGGTTACGGCCGACGTCCACTTCGTCGACGCCGGCTACCATGCAATGGGGATGTATCCGCCGCAGTGATGCGTGTTTCGTAGGATTCTGATCGCGAACCGCGGCGAGATCGCGGTTCGCGTCATTCGGACGGCACGCGAGATGGGCATCGAAAGCATCGCCGTCTACTCCGACGCCGACCGCGACGCATTGCACGTTCGCCTCGCCGACGAAGCGCATGGCATCGGCCCGGCATCGCCCGCACAGAGTTATCTCGACGCCGAGAAGCTGATCGCCGTCGCCCTGCGGTCCGGAGCACAGGCCGTGCATCCGGGATACGGATTTCTGGCCGAGAACGCGGAGTTCGCCCGTCACGTCGTCGGCGCCGGTTTAGCGTGGATCGGCCCGCATGCCGATGCGATCGGCACGATGGGCGACAAGCTGCGCGCGCGCCAGGCGATGCGCGCGGCAAACGTTCCCTTAGTCCCGGGCGGACTCGAGGCGATCGCCGACGCGGCGGCCGCGCGAGCCGCCGCCGAACAGTACGGGCTTCCGCTAGTGCTCAAAGCCGCCGCGGGCGGCGGCGGAAAAGGGCTCAAGGTCGCGCACCGCGCCGAAGAGATCGAATCCGCGTTTGAAACGGCGCGCCGCGAGGCTCGCGCGTATTTCAAGGACGATACGATCTACGCCGAGCGGTATTTGGAGAATCCCAAACACATCGAGCTGCAAGTCCTGGCGGACAAACACGGTCACGTCGTGCACGTCGGCGAGCGCGACTGTTCGCTGCAGCGCCGCCACCAGAAGCTATGGGAGGAGACGCCCGCGCAGATTCCCGACTCCGTGCGGGCCGCTCTGCGCGAAGCGGGCGTACGCGCCGCCAAAGCGATCGGCTACGACTCGGCCGGCACGATCGAGTGCCTCGTCTCCGGCGGCAAGTTTTACTTTCTCGAGATGAACACGCGCATTCAGGTCGAGCACACGGTGAGCGAGATGATCTCCGGGCTCGATCTCGTGCGGGAACAGATTCGGGTGGCGGCCGGCGAACCGCTCGGCTTTACCCAAAGCGATCTCTCCTTTCGCGGCTTTTCGATCGAAGGGCGGATCAACGCCGAGGACCCCGCAGCGGGCTTCCAGCCGTCGCCGGGAACGATCGCCGCGTATCGCGAGCCGGGCGGTCTCGGCGTACGCATCGACTCGGCGGCTTATCCGGGATGGACGATACCGCCGGACTACGATTCGCTGATCGCCAAACTCATCGTCTGGGCGCCGACGCGCGACCAAGCCCTGGCGCGGCTGCGGCGAGCGATCGACGAGTACGTCGTCGACGGCGTGCCGACGACGCTTCCGCTGCTGCGCGCGCTCTGCGATTTGCCCGCCGTCGGCGACGCGTCGTACGGTACGGCGACGCTCGAACGATTTGCGGCAACCTTCACGCCGGCCGCGCGTAACGGCCTGCAGCTGCCCGCGGCGACTCCGCACGCCGAGCGACGGCGGCTTGCGCCGCGCTTGGGCGCGATGCGCAAGGGCGAGAGCGCGTCGAGCGGCAACGACGTGCGCTCGCCGATGCACGGCCTGGTCGTCGAGATCAACGTTGCGCCCGGTGACGTCGTGGCCGAAGGCCAGGTCGTCGCGGTCATCGAGGCGATGAAGATGATGAACGAGATTCGCGCGCATCGCGCAGGGCGGGTCAACGCGGTGCACGCGAGCGCCGGATCGACGGTCGAGAGCGGCTCCGCGCTCGTGACGCTCGGCCACCCATAGGAAGCCTCGGAGCCTCTCCTAAGGCGGCGCCGCGGCGGGCGCCCTGCCGCGCCGCGGCGTAGTACGGCCCGATGCCTCGCGACCTCAATTCCTCGGAAATTCCGATCGGCCCCGTCTACGACACCGTCGAAGGAACGCCGCACGATCTCGGCGAGCCGGGCCATTTCCCGTTCGGCCGCGGAATTCGCAAGGACATGTATCGCGGACGACTCTGGACGATGCGCCAGTACGCCGGCTTCGGCACCGCTGCCGAATCGAACGCGCGCTATCGCTACCTTTTAGAGCGCGGCCAGACCGGGCTTTCGGTCGCCTTCGATTTGCCGACGCAGCTCGGCTACGACTCCGACGCGCCGCAGGCGCGCGGCGAGGTCGGCAAAGTCGGCGTCGCAATCGACTCAATCGCCGACATGGAGACGCTGCTCGACGGCATACCGCTCGACCGCGTTACGGTCTCGATGACGATCAATGCGCCGGCGGCAGTTCTCTTAGCGCTGCTGCTGGCCGTCGCGCGCCGCCGCGGCACTTCGTTCGCGAAACTCGGCGGCACCGTACAGAACGACGTACTCAAAGAGTACGTCGCGCGCGGAACCTACATCTATCCTCCGAAACCCTCGATGCGCCTCGTGACCGACGTGATGTCCTACTGCGCCCGCGAAGTGCCGCAGTGGAATGCGATCTCGGTCTCCGGTTATCACATCCGCGAAGCGGGATCGACCGCCGTTGAAGAGATCGCCTTCACGCTCTCCAACGGCAAGGCGTATCTGCGCGCCGCTCGAGAGGCCGGCATCGCGCTCGAGGAGGTCGCGCCGCGCATCTCCTTCTTCTGGAACGCGCACAACGATTTTTTCGAAGAGATCGCAAAGTTTCGCGCCGCGCGCTATCTTTGGGCAACAATCGTGCGCGACGACTTCGGCTGCCGCGATTCGCGCTCGCAGATGCTTCGTTTTCACACCCAGACCGGCGGCTCGACGCTCACCGCGCAAGAGCCCGACAACAACGTCGTGCGCGTCACGCTGCAGGCGCTCGCCGCGGTGTTGGGCGGCACCCAATCGCTGCACACCAACGGTAAGGACGAAGCGCTCGCGCTGCCGACCGCGCAGAGCGCGAAGCTCGCGCTGAGGACGCAGCAGATCATCGCGTACGAATCCGGCGTTGCGGACGTCGTCGATCCAATGGCCGGATCCTACTATCTCGAAACGCTTACCAACGACTTGATCGCCCGCGCGGCGGCCATCATCGGCGAGGTCGACGCGATGGGCGGAAGCATAGCCGCAATCGAGAGCGGCTGGATGCAGGCGCGGATCGCCGACTCTTCCTACGCCGCGCAGCAGGCCGTCGAGCGCGGCGAGCAGGTCGTGGTGGGGGTCAACAAATTTGCCGAGGAGTCCGGCGACGCGCCGATTCCGCTGCAGCAGGTCGACGATCGCCCGGAGCGCGAGCAGGTCGCGAGGCTGCGCGCGCTGCGCCAATCGCGGGACGCGCAAACCGTCACGCGGCGTTTGGGCGACGTGCGCGCTGCCGCCGCCGGAGGCGAGAACCTCATGCCGTTGTTCGTCGACGCCGTCGGTGACGGCGCGACGCTCGGCGAAATCTGCAACGTGCTGCGGGACGTCTTCGGAACCTATCGCGCCAAGGAAGTCGTGGCGTAGCTCAGTGACACGTCAGCGGAAGATGCGATAGGCTGATGGAGATCGACCACGTCGCGATCGTTGTCAAGGATCTCGAGGCCACGCTGGCGCTCTACACGCAGACGCTGGGCTTCACGGAAGTTTACCGCGAGATCGTCTTCGACCAAGGCGTCGAAGCGGTCGGCTTGGAGGCCGGCACCTCCGTCATCGAGCTCCTCCTTCCTCTCGACGAAAACTCAGCAATCGCACGCTATCGTGGAGATTCCGCGACGAAGCTGCATCACACGGCCTACCGTGTGGCGGACATCGAAGCGGCACTAGCACAACTCAAGGCCAAAGGCGTACGGCTGATCGACGAGCACGCGCGGCGCGGCGCCAACGGGAGCTTGATCGCTTTCCTGCATCCGAAGGCGACCGACGGAGTGCTCATCGAACTCTGCCAGCCGCATCCTCTCAAATAAGAAAACGCTAACGACCACTTGATTTCGGGAAGGTACCAAAATCGCCGGCGCGCCCTGGCATGGTCGACGCTCGCTTCGGCCGCGCTCCATCTCATATTTTTGACGCTCCTCTTCTACGAGCTGGCGCACCTGATGGTTGCGCGCGGCTCGAAGGAGAGGGTCTCGGAGACGACGACGGTTACGATTCATCGCCAAGCGCCCTCGCCGCCGCCGCCGGCACCCAAGCACCCCAGCCACGTGCGCGTCGTGCGGCACGCCGCGGCGCCTCGGGCCCGCGCGCCCAGACGCGAGCTGGCAAAGACCGTTGCCTATCGCGCCCCGCCGCTGCCGCAGCACCACCCCGAGATTCCAACCAAGATCGAGCGCGATCAGGCCGGATTCGAGAAAGAAGTCGCGCAGCTCAACAAGCAGAACGACGTTCACGCGATCCCCACGATCGATCCCGGCACGCAGGAGTCGGCTACCAAAGACTACGGCTTCGCCGTGCCTTCGTCGTTACGCGGCGAAGAGCACGGCAACGGCATCATCACGCCGACTCGGCGCTGGCACGATAACGGAAACGACTGCTATTACGGCCGCTACGAGTTCACGTATCCCGACGGCGCGATGGAATACGGCGACATCGAGTGGCCCTTCTGCTACGACCCGGACTCCGATCCGTTCAAAGAATCGCCGCACGAGATTCCGTTTCCGTTGCCGTTGCCCGGGTATAAGCTCCCGCCCGATACGCAGCTTCCCCCGATCGAAAAGTCGGTCTACGAACACTGGGCGGGCGCCGCCGGCGTTACTTCACCGCCGTAGGATCGATTGCGATAGGCCGTTGAGCACGAACTGGACCGCGAGTGCGGCCAGAATAATTCCGAGCAGCCGGCTGATCACGTGGATGCCCGTCGTACCTATGACTCGCAGCAAAATCGAGGACCCGCGCATGCACAGCCACGTAACGGCGAGCGCGACGACATACGCCAGCGCGACGATCGAAAGATCCAGGCGATCGCCGTGCGAGAGATTCACGAGAAGCAACACCGTCGCGATCGTGCCCGGGCCCGCGATCATCGGTACGGCCAAGGGAAAGACGGCAGGGTTCTCGGTCTGCGCCGCTTCGCGTTCCTCGGCCTCGGTGCGCTTGGCTCCGGTCGGGCGCGCGAAGAGCATATCGATCGCGATGAGGAAGAGCAGGATGCCGCCGGCGATCGTGAACGCCGGCAGTGTAATACCGAGCGAGTTGAGGATCAGTCGCCCGACGACCCCCATGAAAAGGATGACGCCCGCACCGACGAGCACGGCTTGATCGATGATTTGATTTCGGCGCTCCGGCGCCAGACGCGCGGTCGCCGCGATCGTCATCGGAATCATTCCGATCGGATCGATGATCGTAAATGCGGTGGCAAATGCGGTAGCGACGAAAGCGGCGTCCATGCTGCGACGACAGGGTATCCTTTCCTCGAGGCAAACGTCAAGGGCTCCATGCATACGGCGCGCAATGGTGACGTCGAACTTGCCTACGACATCGAGGGCGAAGGGCCGGACCTGCCTTTGATCGCTGGGGCGCCGGCGACACGCGCGCTCTGGCTGCTCGTCCGCGCCGAACTGGGCGCCGCCGCGGCCGCCGTGCTCGACGCGGCCGGATCGCAGCACGCACACGCGTTGGGCCATTCGCTCGGCGGTGTCGTCGCGCAGGAGTTCGCGCTGCGAACCCGCGGCTATCTGCGCTCGATATGAAAAACGCCCACACGATCGAGGACCTGCGCAGGGCCGCGAAGCGGCGGCTGCCGCGCGTCGTCTTCGACTATATCGACGGCGGCGCCGACGGCGAGGTCACGATGCGCGAGAACTGCGCGGTCTTCGATCGCATCCGCTTTCGCCCGCGCAACGCCGCCGCGATGGGCAGCGTCGATCTGCATACGACCCTGCTCGGCACGACGATCGATCTACCATTCTTGCTCGCGCCGGTCGGGAGCAGCCGCCTCTTCTTTCCGCGCGGCGAGTGCGTCGCGGCGAAGCAGGCGGGAAAAGCCGGCACCGGCTACATCCTGTCGACGCTCTCCGGCTGCCGGCTCGAAGAGGTGAAGATATCGACGAAGGGGCCGGCGTGGTATCAGCTCTATCTCTTGGGCGGACGCGAGGCCGCCCAAGAGGCGATCCGCCGCGCGCGCGCCGCCGGATACTCCGCGCTCGTCGTGACGATCGATACGGCGGTGGCCGGGCAGCGAGAGCGCGATCTGCGCAACGGCGGCCGCGAACTCGTCAGCGGAGAACTCCTGGAAATGCTGCCGTACGCGTGGCAAATGCTGGTGCGCCCCGCGTGGACGGTCGACTTTCTGCGCGACGGCGGAATGATGAAGTTTCCCAACGTGGTTATCCCCGGCAAGGGGCCGCTGCCGTACGAAGACGTCGGCGCCGCACTCGAACGCTCGACGGTCACCTGGGAGGATCTCGGCTGGATCCGCGAGGTATGGGGCGGCCCGATCGTGATCAAAGGCGTGTTGACGGCGCAGGACGCTGCGCGCAGCATCGACGCCGGCGCGGAGGCGGTCGTGGTTTCGAATCACGGCGGGCGTCAACTCGACTGCGTCGCACCCACGCTCGCGGCACTTCCCGAGGTCGTCGATGCCGTCGCGGGGCGCGCCGAGGTCTATCTCGACGGCGGCATACGCCGCGGCAGCGACGTCGTCAAGGCACTCTGTTTGGGAGCGCGCGCGGTTCTAGTCGGCCGAGCGTACGCCTACGGGCTCGGCGCCGCCGGCGGCGCCGGCGTTTTGCGCTCGATCGAGATCCTTCGCAGCGGCGTCGTTCGCACGCTGCGCCTGCTGGGCTGTCGGGATGTTTGCGAGCTGGACCGCTCGTACGTCGAATTTTTTGGCAGGCTCTAGAAGCGGAGGGTGCCGACGATTATGCCCTGTTTACCCCGCGGCCGCGCCTTGAGTCTCTTACTTGTTTCGATTGCATTCGCATTTCCATTACAAGCGGCAGCATCGTGCGTCACCGGCAGTGCGCTATCGCATGAAGACATTCGACATGTCGCCGTAGGGCAATTTTCCCTAACGGGTCAACTCCATCCGTCTTTTTCGTACCAAGGCCATCTTCGTTGGGTCCGCGGCAGCCTCCGCGCAAACGTATCGCTCGATGCGAAGCGGGCCGTCAAGTTTAAGGGAAGCTTCGTCGCGGTCGACCAGATGAATACGTTTCGCGACATCGTGACCGTACTGCAGAAACATGCGTTTTTCAACATGCGGCTGAACCCGACGACCCACCGTTATATCGACGGGCCCGAGGATGGACGATCTGCGCAACGCGATATTTTCAGAACGGTGGATGAGCCCAACTCCAACACCTTCCCCTTGAAATAGGGGCTGGGGCTGCAGAAGGCGTGACGCTGCTCGTTCGCGGGAGGATTCCGCCCGATGGCGTCGCGATCGTCGGCAGCCGTACGCCGCCGCTTTTGGCACGGACGTTTGCCTACGAGCTCGCGAAGCGTTTGGGGGAACCGATCGTCGCCGGACTCGCGCCGGGAATCGACCTCGCCGCGCATCGCGGCGCGCTCGCCGCCGGCGTTCCGACCGTCGCGTTCGTCGGGTACGGCTTCGGCGCGACCGATCCCCCGGAGCACGCGGCGCTCGAGGCCGAGATCGTTGCGTCCGGCGGCGCGGTGGCGACGCTGCTGCCGCCTGGGACGCCGGCCTCGCCGCAATCGCGAGTCGAACGCGATCGGCTGCAGGCGGAGTACTCGCGCGCCATCGTGCTCGTCTGCACCGAGATCGACGGCGGCGCGATGTACGCGATGCGTTTCGCTCGAGAGCTGCGCAAACCGAGATTCGCGCTCGAACCGCCCGACGACGACCCGCTATGGGCCGGCAACCGCGTCTGTTTGGAAACCGGTGCGCGTCCGCTGCCGTTTGACGTGGAAAAAGCGTGCCGCGCGTTACAGGTTCGGGGCGATCGCGATTTCGAGTGAGGTCTCGAACGTCCGGCTCCACGGCAGCCCGATCGAGATCGCCGCGATGTGATATCCGGGATAGAGCCGATCGAGAATCTGCGCGGCGTCGTTCCAGAGCAGCGTTCGATCGAGCCGGGCGATCGGTTCGGCAACGCCCGGCGCGAGCAGCGTATGATCGGCGACCCCCTGCGCGGCCAGCGTCGCGTTCAGGCGCGGACGAACCTCATCGTGGAAGGCGTAGTCGTCGACGAAGCGCGTCAGCGTAAAAGCGCGGTGCGCGAGCGCATCGTACGTGTGAAGGCGCCGCCCCGCGCCGGCGGCGATCGCTTCAGCGAGCGCCGTCCCGACCGTATTCGCGTTGGTATTCCACGACGCGTAGGCGTCGAGCCGCGTCGCTAGCCCGGAGGCCAGCAGCTGCCGCGCGAAACGCGCCTGATCGTCGTAGGATGTTAGGTACGAGAGATCGGCGAGCGCAACGGATCGCGTCTGCGCGTCCGCTTGCATCTGCGCGCTCAGCGCGTCGTCGAGCGCCGGCGTCGTACCGGGCACGCGCACGTAGAGCACGATATCCGGCCGGTTGTCGTCGCGGACGCCGCCGCAGACGCCGATCAGCGCGTCGATCGCGGTCGAGATCGGCGCGTATTCGATCTTGTCCTGATACGAAGCACCGGCCGGCGTCGAGTAACGCACGGCAATACGCGGCGTCCACCGGGCCGCGCGTGCTAGCGCGTGCGCGACGAGCGCCATCCCCAGTTCGTCGGCGCCCGGCTCGATTGAGGCGCGCCGCGAGAGGCCCTGCGCCGCGAGTTCGGATTGGAGAAGCGCCACATCACGAACGTGCAGACCGACTGGGCCGGCATCGTCCTGTCCGAGCACGAGCCGGTCGATCGTCCCATTTGCGGTGAGCCTCAACAGCAGCCGGTCCACCGCGAGATTGCGCGCACGCGTCGCGAGGTAGGCGTCGAGCGTCGCCTCACCGACCAGCTCGCGTAGATGCTGCGCTCTCGCCGCTTCGCTGGGCAGCGGGGGATCGTGCAGATTCGCATAATCTTGCAGGTACGACCACGTCGGGTAGGCAGCGAAGTACGGCGTGCCGAGCGGAATGCCGGTGGGCGCCAGCCGCATCACGGTACCGAATGCGCCGATCCAAGAGCCGGGGTACTCTTGGCGCAGATGCGCGAACTCGCGAAAGCGCGAGTACGCATCGGCGTAGGAAGGACCGGGGACGCGCGAAGGAATGAGGCCGCCGTACGCCAGCATGTCGGTCGAGATCACGAACGCGCCTGGCCGCTCCCGCGCGGCCGTTTGGTTGAGCCAGGCGATCAGCGCATCGGGCTGCCCGGCGACCAGAAAGTTCCCGGCCAATGTGCTCGGCGGCGCGGCGACGCTCACGCCGGCGATGCGCCCCAGCATCACCGGCAGCGCATAGGTGACCGGACGATCGTCCATCGGCAGAAAGACGATCGAGGCGAGGAGCAGCGCGGCGAGGTTCACAAAAGCAGCGGCCGCAGCGCTCCGTCGCAGCGCTCGAGCAGCGAGCGAGCCTCGGCGGCATCGACGTGCCGGCGCTCCATGACGACCGCGACCTTCACCCGTCCCTCCGCCGCAGCGAGGAGCTCGCGTGCCTGCCGCTCATCGACGCGCGCCAGACGTTGGACCAAACGCAGCGCGCGGGCACGCAGCTTCCGATTGCTCGCGACGACGTCGACCATCAAATTGTCGTAGACCTTTCCGAGCCGGATCATGACTCCGGTCGAGATCGCGTTGAGGGCGATCTTCTGCGCGGTGCCCGCCTTCAACCGGGTGCTTCCGGTAAGGACCTCGGGGCCGGTATCGAGCACGATCGCGCGACCTGCGGCGAGCGCGAGGGGCGAGCCGGCGACGCTCGTTACAGCGACCGTGAACGCGCCGCGCTCTTTCGCGTGCGAAAGCGCGGTAACGACGAACGCCGCGCAACCCGAGGCGGAGAGGCCGACGACGGCGTCCTGCGGACGGATGAAATCGCGAACGACCGCAGCACCCGCCTCCGAATCGTCCTCGGCGCCCTCCATCGGGCGCACGAGCGCCGCCGCGCCGCCCGCGACGTGCGACTGCACCAGCTGCGGCGGCGTTCCGAAGGTCGGCGGCATCTCGGAGGCATCGAGCGTGGCGATTCGCCCGCTGCTTCCCGCGCCGACGTAGTGCAGCGTCCCGCCGCTGCGCAACCGCCGGGCGATCTCGTCGATCGTCTCGGCGATCGCGGGCCTCTGCGCGAGCACCGCGACGACGGCTTCCCGCTGATCGGCTGCAATCAGCGCGACGATCTGCTCCGTACTCAAACAATCGAGTCCGCCGCTCTTCGAACTCTCGCGTTCGGTCGGCGGAAGATGCGTCACGATACGGCCGCCAGCCGGCGAGCGAGGACGAGCGCGCCGGCATACGGCTCGGTTCGCTCCTCAACGACGGTCACGTCCAGCCACTCCTCGGCGATCCGCTGCTCCAGGCGAGCCGAGAGCGCGTTGCGCTCGCGAAGCAGTCCGCCGGAAAGCGCGAGCGGCAATGCCGGCCGGCCGCACTTTTCGACGATCGACGCAATCAGTTTCAGCAAGTCTTCGGCGGCCTCGTGCACGATACGCAGCGCGTAGTCGTCACCGTCGGCGGCCTGATCGAGAACGATTCGCGCCTGGCCGGCGATCTCGACGACCGGCGACGGCAAACGATAAAGGCGCGCGAGCAGATCTCGATCGCCTGCGTCGACCTGCTCGCGCAATCCGGCCGCGCCGATCGCGTACCCCGAACCGCGGTCGCCCAGCAGATAACCGTACCCGCCCGCGAACAGGCCGCTGCCGTCGAGCTCCGCGTACGCGATCGAACCGGTACCGGCGATCAACACGATGCCGTCCCCTTCGGGCACCGCTGCACGCAGCGCGATGCGCGCGTCGTGCGTCACTGCAAGGGGTACGCCGGGAAATCGCGTTTCGAGCAAACGGCGAAGCCGCTCTTGCACGTCGTCCGAGCCGGCGCCGGCGATGCCGGCGACGATCGCACCGGCAGAAACGCCGGCGAGAACGCTCTCGATCGCACTCGCGACGATCTGCGCGGCGTCGTCGAGGCCGACGACGCTTGGATTTGCCGGCTTCGCTTCGAACGTACGCACGAGCTCTCGGCCGCGGGCCAGCGCCGCGACGGTGCGGCTGCCGCCCGCATCGACCCCGACGAAGAGATTGGGCTTCGCAACGTCCAATAGGGGCCCGGGTGCGTTTGGCATTAGTGCTTCTTTATGCGCTCGCGCAGGCCGGTTCCCCGTCGCGTTCGCAGTTGCCGCCGGCGTGGTTCGATCCGTTCTGCGCCGTGTCGGTTCAAGCGGTGCCCTGGGACGTCAAGAGCAACGCCCCGGCGAGCGATGCCACGGCCGACGGGCTCGCGGTCGAGCTTTCCTCGGAGAACGCAAACCGCCTCGACGCGCACGTCACGCTGATCGGCGACACGAACGCCTACGATCTCTTCCTGCAGCGGGTCTCGCTTTCGGGCAACCCGCCGGGACTGCGCTCCCGCCCGTATCTCACGCAGCTGCCCAAGGCCGAGGCGATTCGCTATGCGTTCGTCGACTCGTACACCACCGGCTCGTCGACGACCAACTGTCCCTCCGATCCGGTCAAGGTCGAGACCGGCGGGTCCCGTCCGCAGCGCCCAAATCCGGCCGACCGCGTCGTGGCCGTCTACAAACAGGCGATCGGGCCGCTGAAGTGCGGCAAAGAGTTCGAGGCTCCGGCGCTCGGCGGCGCCTCGGTGGCCGAAGCGAGCGGCGTCGACAAACCGCGCACGAGCTTCATCATGGCCTTCGTCAACGCCAACGGCGACGTCGTGAAGACGTACGTGTGGCAGTCCAGCGGCATCGACTATCTCGACACCGCTGCGGCGGTCGCGGCCGAGCGTTCGCGATACACGCCGGGCACGCTGCTATGCACGCCCGTGGTCGGCACGTATCTCTTCCGCGCCGACTTCAAGCCGTAGTCTTTCGAACAGATCCGGCAAATCGCAGGGTGCGAGCGCGCCGAGCACGACGCGGTGCCGCGCGCCCGTTGCCGCCGGAACGTTCGCGGCGCGCCCGCGCAGCGTTTCGTACCCGAGCACCGCAAAGGCGATCGCCTCTTTTGCGTCTGCCGGCAACCCAAACGCGTCGCTGCGTTCGAGCCGGGCGGGCGCGATGCGCGCGGCCAGCCGCTCGAGTAAAAACGAATTGCGCGCGCCGCCGCCGCTGACGACGAGCGTCGCGCTGCCAAAACCGGCGCGGCGAATAGCGAACGCGATCGCGACGGCCGTCAGCTCGGTCAGCGTCGCCGCGCCGTCTTCGAGCGTCAGCGTATCGAGCCGAGCCGCGTGCTTGGAAAGATACTGCCGTCCG
Source organism: Candidatus Cybelea sp. (assembly GCA_036521375.1). Taxonomy (GTDB): domain Bacteria; phylum Vulcanimicrobiota; class Vulcanimicrobiia; order Vulcanimicrobiales; family Vulcanimicrobiaceae; genus Cybelea. Next base: position 247,457 of record DATDHW010000012.1, on the reverse strand, counting down.
AAACGTTCGCGTCCGGTCGTCTTCGGCGGCGGCGCGAGGAAGAACTCGTCGCCAAGCATCGCTTCGAGCGCGCCCTCGTGCGCGCGGCCGTTTCGCGCGAGCGCGCCGTCGCCGTCGAAACACTCCCGGCCGGCCGTGCGCTGGGTTAGGAAGGCATCGAGCAGCATAGTACCGGGGCCGGTATCGAACGCAATTACTTCGTTCGCTGCCGCGCCTGTGCGTAAGAGCGTCACGTTAGCGATGCCGCCGAGATTGAGGGCGACGCGATCCTCGCCCGCGGAGCCGAGCAGCAGCGCGTCGACGTGCGAGACGAGCGGCGCGCCGTGTCCGCCGGCCGCGGTATCGGCGCTGCGAAAATCGTAGCAGACGGTCGCCTCGACCGCTTCGCGAATGACGAATGCGTCGCCGATCTGCAGCGTCACGTGCGCGGGACCGTCGTGCCAGATCGTCTGCCCGTGCGAGGCCACGAAGTCGACTCGCTCGCCGCGGCGTATCTCGTCGGCCGCGCGCGCGTAGGCCCGGCCGAGCGCGTTGTGCAGGTTCGCAAGCGCGGCGACGCTCCCGGCGTTGGGCGGCAGCGCGGCGACGAGATCCTCTTTCAGTGCCGGCGGATATGCGAACGTCTCGAAGCGCAGCAGCTCGAGCGCATAGCTTCCCGCGCGCGGCTCGATGCGCACCAGCGCGGCATCGATTCCGTCGAGCGAGGTACCGCTCATGAGGCCGACGGCGATCACTTCAGCCCGAGGTCCTCGATCATCGCTTCGTAGAAGCGCAGCCGCAGGCTCCGCTCCGCGCTCGGCGTCGCGTCGCGCCCGAAGTAGACGCCGTTGGTCAGCAGCACGCCCTGCACGTCGCGTACCGGGTCGGCCCAGACGCACGTGCCGACGAAGCCGGTGTGCCCGAACGACGACGCGTCCATCCAACGGCCGCACGAGTTTTCGTCGTTGGTTTTGAGCGCCCAGCCCAACGCGCGACGGAGCGTCGGATCGTGGGCCTGTTCGCTCACTGCTTCGCGCCCCAGCGGCTCCGGCAGCAACGCGCAGACGCGGCCCGCAAACGGAGCAAGATACGATTCGGTCATCGCGGCGACGGATGCTGCCGATCCGAAGAGCCCCGCATGGCCCGCGGCGCCGCCCATCAGGTGGGCTTTCTCATCGTGAACGAATCCCTGCACTCGTCCGCGCCACGAGTCTTCTTCGGTGGCCGGGATCGCGAGACGCTCGCGCGGTGACGGGTGGTAGGCTACGGTGCCGCCAAACGCTGCGCGAACGAGCGAATCGAGCGAACGGCCGGCGATCCGTTCGATCGCGACGCCGAGTGCGATGAACCCGAGGTCACTGTAGATCACGCGGTCGCCGGGCGCGCGCAGGAGCGGCGTTGTGAGCGCGAAGCGTTCGACGTTCTCGTTGAGGATCGCGCGGTAGTCGGCGCCCGAGTTCATCCCGGAGTCGTGCGCGAGCAGCATCCGCGCCGTAATGGCGGCCGGCGGCCCAATCTGCCATTCCGGCAGAACCGTCCAGAGCGGATCGTCGAGCGACAGCCGATTCTGCGCGACGAGCTGCAGCGCGAGCGTTGCGACGAATAACTTCGTCAGCGATGCGAGGTCGAAGCGGGTGTCGCAGTAGACCTGCCGGGCCAGGGCGTCGTCGCGCGTCACGCCGTACGCGCCTTCGAAGACGACGCGGCCGCGATGCTCGATCCGCGCGACTGCGCCGGTAAACTCGTCACCGTAGCCGGCGCGCAGCGCCGCCTCGACCCGCGCGAATGGTTCCTGCGCGGTTCCAACCATCTTGCTAAAGCTTCAAGTCGACGGGCAGCGTGCCGGTGGGCATGCTGTTGCCGAAGAGCACGTCGGCGAGGCCACCGATCGACGCGGCGTCGTCTCCATAGGCCGCCAGCAGGTGGCGCGCGCCGGCAAACAGCGGCAGGTCGTACGGCTCGAGCAGCGAGACGACGAGCGCGTCCGGATAGCGAGCGACCAGCGCGGCGATCGCTTCGGCCTGCCCCGCGTGCAGATGCGCGCGGCGCGCAAGCAGAATGGGACGACGATCGCTTTGCGCGAGCGAAGCAAATGCTCGTTCCAGTTCCGCCGCGCTGGGATCGACCGAGAGCGCAACCTGCGCGAGTGCCGGCGCCTCGCGCTTTAACGACGCGGTCTCGCTACCGAAGGAGACGGCGCACGACGTGAGCGGGCTCGCTTCGGGCATGCCGCGCAGCACGGTGATCGCCCGTCGCGCGATCTCTCGCCCCACACTGGGGTGCGGGGGGAAGGCGTCGAGCGGCAACGGCGGATTCGCTGCTTCGCGGAGTCGTGCAACCCGGTCGTGTGCCTCCTCCAGGCGCGCGAGCGACAGACGCCCCCCAGCGACCGCTGCCTCGATCTCCGCGGCGGCGGCCAACGCGAGGTCGACACTATGGCTGAAGATCAGCAGATCCGAACCCGCGTTGAGCGCGTCGACCGGCGGCGCCGGAGCGATCGCCTTCATCTCCAGACAATCGGTGACCAGCACGCCGCGAAAACCGAGCTGGGAGCGCAAGAGCTCCGTCACGATGCGCGGGGAGAGCGTCGCCGGCTTTTCGCTATCGAGGCACGCAACGATCACGTGCGCGCTCATAATTGCGGCGGCATCGCGCGCAACCGCGGCAAACGGCGCGATGTCGCGCGCGAACAGCGTCGCCTCGTCGACGTCGAGTGAGGGGCGCGCGTCGTGCGAATCGACGGCGGTCGCACCGTGCCCGGGAAAGTGCTTGTAGCACGGCGGTATGCCGCCGCGCGTCAAGCCGCGCGCGAAGGCTGCTCCGAGCGCAGCGACGCGTTGCGGATCCGATCCGAAAGAGCGCGTGCCGATCACCGTGTTCGCCGGGTCGAGCGCCAGATCGAGCACCGGCGCAAAGTCGAGCGTACACCCGGCGCGGCGCAGATCGAAGGCGGTCTGCTCGCCGGCGCGCTGTGCGAGCTCGGCGTCGCCCACGGCGCCGAGCGCCATCATCGAGGGTATCGTCTCGACGCCACGCTCTAAACGTGCGACGCGCCCTCCTTCTTGATCGATCGCGATCAGCGAACGATCGTCGTATTGTTCGCGAATCGCATCGGTGAAGGCGCGCAGCTCGGCGGCCGAGTTGCCGTTGCGCGAAAACATCAGATAACCAGCGAAGCCCGCCCACTGCGGCTTCGGCGGCTCGGTCAATCCGGTGAGGATGACGCCGCGAGCCAGAGCCGCGATGTCACTCACCGGCGCGCCGCCCCGTTTGCATCAAAGTGACGAATCCAAGCTGCCGGCAGGTCGAGCGCCACGCGGTCGCCTGGTTGCGTGCGGTCGTCGCCAGGGACGCGCGCGACGATCGAGCCGCGAGCGGTCTCGACCTCGAGGTAAAGGTCGGCGCCCGTCCGTTCGCGGCGTGCCACGCGACCGTTGAGCGCACCCTCGGGCGCGAGACGAACGCGCTCGGCGCGAATTCCCGCGAGCGCGCCGTCGTTTTCGAAGAGATTCATCGGCCGTTCCCCGAGAAAGCGCGCGACCGAAGTGGTGCGCGGCGCATCGTAGACGCGCTGCGGCTCGCCGATATCTTCGAGCCGCCCGTCGATGAGCACGGCGAGGCGGTCGCCGACGCTCATCGCGTCGACGTGATCGTGCGTTACGTAGAGGACGGGACCGCCGAAGCGTTCGTGCACCCCGAGTATCTCGTCGCGAACGCTGCGCCGCAACGAAGGGTCGAGGTGAGCGAGCGGCTCGTCCAGGAGCAGCACCGCGGGATCGGAGAGGAGTGCCCGGGCGATCGAGGCACGCTGGCGCTCGCCGCCCGAGAGCTGGTTCGGGCGCCGTTCGAGACGATCGCCGACGTGCAGTGCGTGCGCCGCAGCGGTCACGCGCGCGTCGCGCTGCTCGAAATCGCGCACCGCAAAGCGCAGGTTCTGGCGAACCGTCATGTTGGCAAAGAGCGCGTCGTCTTGAAAGACGAGCGCCGCACGGCGCTCCTGCGGAGGCAGCGCAAGCTGCGAGACGCCCTCGATGCGCACGTCTCCCGCCGACGGATCGTGGAGGCCCGCGACGATGCGCAGCAAGGTCGTTTTCCCCGCGCCCGACGGACCGACGATCGCCAGCGTCGTTTTGCTTTCTACGTCGAACGAAATCTTGTCGAGCGCGCGCCGCCTTTGGCCCGGATAGCAAGCGACGAGTTCGCGCAGGCTCAGCGCCATTACGCCGACGGCTGCACGAGCGAACGAAACTCCTCGCGGGCGCGTTGGTCGCCGGTTTTCGCACGCGCGATGAGATCGCGCGCCGCCGTAACCGTTGCATCGTCGGCCTTCGCCCCGCCCAAGACCAAGCGAAGGGCGATCAGCGCCAGGTCCGGAATGCGCGCCCCCAGCCGTGCCAAGCCCTCGTAAAATGGGGCTGCAGGGCCCGATTCCGGGCGTTTCTCGAGAAGTTTGCGCACGAGCTCGCCTTTGGGCGGCAATCCGTCGAGGAGGTAACCGTCGAGCAACTCGAAGTCCATCGGCCATGAGCTTCGCCGCACGGGCCGGCTTGCTCTTCGCGATCGTGCTAACGACGCTGGGAGCCAACCGGAATCAAAATGAAGTCGTGCGGCTGCTCGAACAGATGCGCGCCGCTTCCGGTCCTGTATGGGGTGCGCATATCGTCTCCATCTCGCGTTTGACGTTCGAAGGGACGCCGGCGGTCGTATCGAGCGAGAGTCAGGCCTTGCAGGTCATCATTCGCCGCTGCACGGGCGAGCTGTGCGACGGCAGTTATTTCGACGGCCAGCGCCTCTATACGGTCAACATGAACGGCACGGCGCTCCCGCAATCGCCCGAGACGCAGCCCTACCTGCGCGCCTTGCGCCTGGTCGCGACGCTCAACTTCCTCTCACCGTCGTTCATCGCTCGCGGCGGACGCCTCGGCGATGCCGGCAGCGAGAACATCGGCGGCCGGCCCTATCGGACGATCGTCGTCGCCGACCCGCAGTCGCTGGCGATTCGCGTCTACATCGATCCAGCCACCGGCCTGGTTCGCTACGCGCGCGCGTTCGGGTCGGCCGAGATGTACGAGTTTCGCAGCTATCGCCGGGTCGGCGCGCTCAACCTTCCCTTCGACGTGCTGAGCAACGGCAAGGCGTTCGAGCATTACGACGACCGGGCCGTCGTATCGTCGACCTTTCATCCGCCGCACGGGCTTACGCCGCTTCTACACGAGAGGCCAACGACCGTGGCCACCGATCCGAAGGCCGTCGAACCGATCATCGACTGCAGCGTAAATGGGATTGCGCTGCGCTGTCTGATCGATACCGGCAACTCGGGTCTTTCGCTGAGCGCCGAGCTCGCGAGCCGGCTCGGAGCGCCGGTGGTGGGAACGTATAAGGTGCGCGGGCTGGGCGGTTACGCTACGCAGGTCGTGCGCGCGGGGCCGCTTCGGATCGGCAGCGCGACCTACCCCGAGGCGTACTATGTCGTTCTCAACGATCTGCGCCGCTACGGATACGACGTCGTGCTCGGCTCCGATGTCTTCGGCGCAACGGGCGTCGTCGTCGACCTGAGCTCGCACGTCGTGCGCTTCGGCGCCTCGCTCGATGCCCAGTCGATCGCGGTTCCGCTGTCGTTCGAGCACTTCATTCCGGTGGTGCGCGTCGCGCTCGGGAGCGTCGAGGCCGACCTTGCAGTGGATACGGGCGACGAGTCGAATGTAAATCTGGCATACGACTTTTATGCCAAGCATCCGGGGCTTTTCACCGTGACCTCGCACCGGCCCGTGAGCGGAATCGGCGGCAGCAGCATCGAGATGATCGGCGAGATTCCGCAGGTAACGATCGGCGGTTATCGCGCCGGTCCGCAACGCATCGGCACGACGTGGACGCTGCACGGGACCGCCTCGGGACACCTCGGCGCCGCCTTCTGGCAGCAGTTCATCATTGGGTTCGACTACGCCGGAGGCCAGCTGCACCTCATCCCGAGGCACAGTTAAGCGCTTGAAGCAGCTCTGCGGCGCGTTTGTGTGCGGCGCGATTCTGCTTCTTGAAACCGGCGCCGGGCCGAGCACGATGACCATCGACGAGTGTACCGTCATCGCCGTTCAGATGATGGATAAGGTCGATTCGAGCGACGCCCGCCCCGGCGATTTCTTCCGCTTCGAGACGATCAACGCGGTCACGACGGGCGCGACGATCGTCATTCCAGCGCGGACGATGGGTGAGGGAATCGTCGCTGTCGCTTCGCCGGCGGCGCGCGACGCGCGTCCGGGCACGCTCGTGCTCGAGCCGCGCTACTTGATGCTCCCCACCGGTAGGCGCCTCGACGTCGTCCTCAATCACAACACAACAAATTTGATCGAAGCGGGCGCGAGCACTGGGATTCCGGGCTATCTCGGCGCGATACCGTTTCCCGGCGTCGGCGCGGCGATCGGTGTATTCAACTACTTCCACAAGGGTAAGAACATCGTCGTGCCGCGCGGCACGGCCTTCACCGTCTTCCCCAGCGACGATCCGTCGGTCGAGCGTTGCCAAGACCACCCCGCATACTAGCGGCGATCGGTGCGCCGGCCTCTTGGGCCGTTTCCTAGGGAGTGATGCTGACCGAGACGCCGAGCGGTTCAGTCTCGGCGTCGTACTTCTTGAAGGGCTCGCCGCCGGAGGGATAGCGCCAGAAGACCACGCCGTTCGAGCTGCCGTCGTGGCATGACGTGCTGACTCCAACCAGCATGTTGCCTTCCTTGAGATTCACCGGCGTATTTTTCTTGCCGACGAAGAACGGCTGCTCGATGTCGGTGTAGCCGCTATCGCATCCACCGTCGAGATTCGTGCTGCCGACGACCCTCAAGCCGCCGGAAGGATCCTCGACCGCCTGATAGACGCCGCTCTGATAGCCGCCGGCATAGCCTTGATCCGTCAGGGTGATGTGCTTGCCGTCCCACATGACGCTGCCCGGGTAGAGAATGCTCGCGCCCGAGAGCGGAACGACGGCCATCGTCGCGCTGCCCGCCGCAACCTCGCAGAGGCTCACGAGCGTCGATGCCCGGTTGCGCGTCGAGCCCTCATAGGACTCGCCGAGCACATAGAGGTTGCCTCGATCGTCGTAACCGGCCGGCCACATGATATTGCAGGACGTATTGGCGTAGGTTTGGCCCGTGCTCTTGCCTTTGCCGAAGACCGTGACGTTGCCGGGATTGAAACTCGTCACCGCAAGGTCGCCTCGTTGGTCGACGGAGCAGCCCAACGGCGTCCCGTTCGTGAAGAACGTCCGGAGCGGGCTCGTACCGCCGTGCGCAAACTCCATTGTCTCGCCGTTGCCGTAGTTCGTGATGAAGACGTTACCGAAATCGTCGACGCACTGGCCGTACGGCTCGTCGAAGCCGGTCAGCGACCCGACCTGCTGGCCCGTCTTGTAGTCGGCGACGTTGACGACGTTTCTCGCCCAATCCGAAACGTAAAGCAGCATATCCCGGACCCGTTTCGGACGATGCATCCATGAGTGCCCCGGGGGTGTCGCGGGCTCCGGCGGCGGCGCCGGCACGAAGTGCGCCAGCGGCGAGCTCGCCATTTGCCCAATCAGCATCGCCGCCGCCGGGGGAGCGCTGGACGCCTGCGACCCGCCGCATCCGGCCGACAACGTCAACGCCAACAATAAGCCAACGTTCCAGCGCCACATTTTTCGTGTCTCCATGCACTAACAGCTCACGCCGCCACCTTTTCCGGAGCCTCCGAGCCGACCCCTACCCAGCGGATGCTACGGCTGCTTGGCTGCGAGCTTCTCGATAAGGGTATCGGCTTCGCTGCGGCCGGCTCGCGCCGCGGCCGTCGTGGTGTCGTCCTTCGATGCGCTCGCGACCGTATTGAACAGGTTGCGGCCTTGCACTGCGGCTTTCTGCGCCATCCCGATATTGCCGGTGGCGGCTTCGCTCGCGCTAAAGTAGAGAATATCTTGTGCCTCGTGCAGGAGCGCCGTCGAGCGAGCTTCGCCGGTCTTCGAACCGGCATCGGAGGCATAGGCGAAAGCCGCCCGCTGGCACCAGGTAATAACGCCGGGATCGTCGTGCGCGGCCGCGGCCGCCGAACACTGCTTCTGGAAAGAATCGGGCGTCTCGCTTCCTAACGCGCGCGCCGAAAGCGAAAAGAGGGCAACGGTCAGAATAATGCTCGCCTGCTTCATGCGTATCAGTTCGGCAAGAGGTCGTTGCCTTCCGCGGCAAAAGCAGCGCTTTGCGAGCGAAGAGCAACGAAGTATTCGGACAAAAGGCGGCACAAAGATGAAAACTTGGCATAACCCGACAGGCTCCTGAGAGATGCCGCTGTTGGGAGCCGTCGTACTCGCAGTTGCCGCGGCAACCGCGCCGTGCGATCGAGGAACGACCTACGACATGCGGACGTGCTGGGACAAGCAGAGCGCATCGGCCGGCGCCGAACTCAAGTCGGCATACGCGAAGGCCGCGGCGCGGATGCGCGGGTGGGGCGTCAGCGCGGCGCCGCTCGGCGCAGTACAAGGCGCGTGGACGGCCGCGCGCGATAAAACGTGCAACTTCGAATACGAATTGTACCTGCCGGGCACGATCGCGCCGCAGATTGCGGTCGAATGCAGCGTTCGAATGACGCTTGCGCGGACGAAGCGCCTCGACGCGCTGCTCTCCGCACTGCAAACGCGCGACCACGTCGCTGAGCGCAAGCCCGTGTCGGCGGCGGCCGCCGCGCAGCTGCGCACGCTCTACCAGCGCTACCTCGCGCACCTGACGGGCAGCCAACGCACGTCGCTGGCCGCCGCGCAAGCCGCGTGGGCGGCCTACCGCGACAAGGCCTGCGCGCTGGAGGGCGGCGCCTGCCTTACCGAGTTGGAGAAAGAGCGGATCGCCGAACTGGAAGCCTCGTGGGTCGGCGAACCGTTCTGGTAGGTTAGTCGGTGCGGGTGCGCCAGCGGCGAATCGCCTCGTCGCGGAAGTCGACCCCGACCGAATCGCTCTGCCACGCCTCCGAGAAGCTCGCGCTATGGCTTCGCGGGCGCTTTTCCGGCGGCAAGGTATCGAAGCGGATGTGCATCGGCAGCGGAACCGCTTCGCCGAAGACCACGGCTTGCTGCGAAGGAAGGCTCGAGAGCGCGCTCAGCATCATGTGTCCGGTGTCGGGCAACGCCCCTTCGACGAAGCGCTGATCGAGATCGTTTCCGAGACGCAGAGCGAAGACGGTGCCGCATTGCGAGAGCGCCTGCGGTGACAGCTCCGAAGGCCGCTGCGAGATCAGCGCGAGCGAGAGACCGTATTTGCGTCCCTCGCGGGCGATCCGGCTGATCGCCCGGCGGCAGGCAGAAAAGGCCGCGCCCTCGGTCGCCGGGAGATAGCGATGCGCCTCTTCGCACGCCAAGAGAATCGGCGGACGGAGCTTCGGATCCGACCAAAGCGTAAAATCGAAGAGCATGCGGCTGATCAGCGAGACGATAACGTCGGCAATCTCAGAGGGCACGCCGGAGAGGTCGACGATCGTGATCGGCTTGCCTTCGACCGGGATGCGCAGCAAACGCCCGACGATCTGCGAAAGATTATCTTCGGCCTCAAAGCCGTCGGCGAACATGAATGCGAAGCGGCGGTCCTCCATCAGCGACGTCAGCTGCGCTTCGAGCCGGCGGTACGGTCCCGCCGTGTCGGACTTATTGATCTGGCCCATCGCCTCGCGAAGGCTGCGGCGCAACTCGTGCACGGGGAACGGCGCCGGCGTATCGACGGTGACCCAGGCGGCGTATTCGCGCGAGTGAGCGTAGGCGTGGCGCGCCTGACGCAGCGCGTCTTTGAGGATGGTCGCTTGCGTCTCTTGCTCTTGCTGCGTGCCGCCGCGCACGAGAATTTGCACGGCCTCCTCCAGATTGAGCAGCCAGAACGGCAGGCGCGTGTTTTGGATGTTGACGACCTCGGCCAGCTCGCCGAAGGCCGCCGAGTATTCGTTGTGGGGATCGAGCAGCAGCACGTGCGCGTTGGAACGCGCGGCGAGAATCTCGGAAAGGATCAGGGTAACGGCGCACGATTTTCCACAGCCGGTCGAACCAACGATCGCAAAGTGTTTGGCCAGCAGCTCGTCGATCATCACGAACGCCGGCTGCAGCTCGTTGTTGCCCAAGCGCCCAACGCGAACGTTCGGCACGGCCGGACGGGCATAAACCGTAAGGAGGTCGCTGCTCGTAACCGTAACGACCGCATCGCCGAGCGAGGGAAAGCGCGATACGCCCCGCTGAAACGCCGCGCTGTGATCGGCTGCCGTCGATATCTCGCCGACCAGACCAATCGAGAGCAGAAAGCCGTTACGGCCTGCGTTGAGCTCGATCGAGTTGACGATGCCGATGATGTCGCGGTACCCACAGATCTTGACGAGGGCGCCGGCGCCGATCGCGCCTTTGGCATCCTCGCTCTTTCCTTCGACCGTGATCTCCGATCCGGTGATTTTCGTGACCTGGCCGAGGACGCGGGGGGGTTCGGTCTCCGCCGTCGTGTTGAGCTGATTTAGCGAGAGCATGTAGCGCGTCCCCAATACTTAGTGCGCCGGCCCCATTACGTGGGCCGGCTTGGTGGTTCTCGGCTGGGCCTGGCTTGCGACCGTGCGCGGCCAAATCCTGCAGCGCTTGCCGGCGAACCTGACGAAGCCCAGCAGCGGGACGATTCGGCTCGACGGCGTTAACCTCGCAACATCGCCGGACGCGCTGCGCTGCACGCTCGGATACCTCCCGCAAGATTTCGGCATCTATCCTCACTTATCGGCCAGTGAGCTCCTCGAATACATCCTCTCGTCCGCTCCGGTGCCTTGGGCGGCTTTTCCGCTGCCGAACGATCCGCGCCAGCTCGTCGTCGACGAGCCGAAAACGCCAGACTCGACCCCGAGGATGGCGCCGGCTTACGCCGAGAGCTATGGGGAGAAGGCGATGCCCACGGGGCCGTTGAGCGGGTAGTTGTTGCGGGGAAGACCCTTCGGATAGCTCAGCTGGAGTAGGTTCTGATAGCTTTGCGAGACGACGTACAGCTGTGTCGAGCTGCCGGGCGCAAAGGCGAGGCCGCTGATGACGTTGGCCATTTGTCCGTAGCTGATCTTACGCTTCGGCTTGGTGGCGCCCGGAGGAAAGATCGCCAGATATTTCGGATCGATGCCATAGAAACTGTTCACCGGTACGATGAGATTGCCATGGCGATCGAAGGTGAGCGCTTGCGCGGGATAGCTGTTCGTGCCGAGGTCGAGGTTGAGATCGCTCCCTTTGTCCGAACCTTCGGTCGGATATTCGTAGATGCTGCCGATGTATCGCGAGCCGGTGAACCACGAGACGTAGAGCTTATTTGACGAATCGAGTGCGAGCGCGAACGCGTACTGATTGGCCAGTGTGATCGTTAGGTTCGGCGTCGTGCTTCCCGCGGGGTACTCCGTAACGCTCCCAAACGAGCTCGAAACTCCGCCCTCGTTGGCGACGTAAAGCGTTCCATCGCTCCCCACCGCCACGCTTTCGGGACGCGCGCGGCCGCGCGTCTACGCCGAGTGCGCTGCGACGGCGGACGTCGCCCGTCTGGCTGCGGGGGAAACGTATAAAGCAAAGTACGCACCGTTCGGCGCGCGCCTCTCCCCGCGCCAGCGCGAAGTGGCAAAACTCGTTGCTGCGAACCGGTCGAACCGTGAGATCGCGATGGTGTTCGAGGTCAGCGTTCGGACGGTCGAGCATCACGTCGAAGCAACCTTTAGCAAACTCGGGATACGCGCCCGCTGGGAGTTGACGCCGGAGATGCTCGATCCGCCGGCTAGGTGACCTCGGCCAGCGCGTCGACGACCGGCTGCAGCTCGGCGACGGCATGCTGCACGCGCGGATCTGCCGAGGCGCGATAGGCCTCAAGCAGCTCGCGATAGTTCCAAAGCGCCTGCTGCGGCGTTGAATGAAACCGACTCCAGACCGTCGGACCCAAGCGCCGCACGTCGCCCAGCGTAGCCCGCGCGTTGTGCAGCTTGTCCGCGGCGCTCACCAGCAGCACGGAAGAATCGTTGGTTTCGCGCAGATGCTCGTGGTACCGCTCCTTGCGAAACTGCCACGGCTCCTTCTGCCGCGGATCCTCGACCAGCGAATCGGAACATCCCTCGACGATGCCCGCGACCCGGCCCCCGAAGCGCTCGCGAATTTCTTCGAGCACCGGCGCGCCGCCGCGATCCTCGGGCGCATCGTGCAGGAGCGCGGCGATGGCCTCGTCCTCGTCGCCGCCGTACTCGAGCACGAGGCTCGCGACGGCCAGCAGGTGGCTCAGGTAGGGAACTTCGCTGCCCTTCCGCCGCTGATTGCCGTGCACGCGGTTAGCATAAGCGACCGCGTCGTCGAATCGCCCGGAAAGCTTCATTAGGGCGCTCTTCGAAACGGGCGTTCTCGTGGCCTACGGCGCAGACTTGGAAGCAAAGGAGTAGATGCCCGAAGATGTTTGAGAATTTGACCACCAGGCCCGACCCGCTCATCTATTTCGTCATCGTCTTCCCGATCTCGCTGCTGGCGCTCGCCGGCGGGTATTTCTACGCGGCCCGATCGCGACGGAATCAGCACGACAAGGCCGGCTGGGCATTCGGCTTGGGACAAGCGGCGATCTTCGCGCTGATCGCGCTGATTCTGGGCTTCTCCTTCTCGTTTGCCGCCGGCCGGTACGAGGCCCGCCGGAGCCTCGTCGTGACCGAGGCGGACTCCATTCGAACCGCGTTTCTGCGCGCCGCGTTCCTGCCGGGAGCCCAGAGCGTTCCCTTCCGGCGCGCGCTCGTCGAGTATACGCGCGCGCGGCTCGAGAGCTACGACGAGGTCGAAGATCCCAAAGCCGAGCGGGCCGCGATTAACGAGGGGAAGCAGTTGCAGGGCGAGCTCTGGACGATGTCCACGAACGCGGTTTTGCGCGATCCGCGCAGCACGCTCTTTGCCGACGTAACGCGCTCGGTCGTGGAGACGATCAACGCCTCCGAAGAGCAGCTCGCCGCGCTGAGCAACCACGTGCCGAGGCCGATCATCTTCATCATCATCCTCTGCACGATCGTTGGAGCATTTCTTTTCGGATTGACCTTCGGCTATGCTAAGGAGCCGCACGCCCTGCTCTCGGCGATCTTCTGCCTTTTATTTGCGGCCACGGTCTTCACGATCGTCGACCTCGACCACCCGCAAGGAGGCTTCATCGCCGTCGACGTAGCGCCGCTGCAGTCACTGCTCGAGGACATGACGAAGTCGCCAGCGACGCAGCTGATCCGTTCCCAGGTTCGCTAGAAAAGCGAGCTTCAGACGCTCGGGTCCGGATCGCCCGCGAAGCGGAAGAGCCGGTCGAACTTCACGATGTCGAGGATTCGCCGGACGTTGGGGCAGACGTTGATCAGCGTAACCGGAAAATCTTTAAAGCGAAAGTGCAGCAGCGCGAGTTCGCGCAGAAACGTTGAGTCGATGTACGTCACTCGGCTCATGTCGATGGATGCAGGCGCGTCGGGAACGAGGCGCGCAAAAAGCGAGGCGACCTCATCCTTTCGGCTGAGATCGTATTCGCCGTCGAGCTCGACGCGGCGATGTGCATGAGAACGCAAAGCCAAGCGATCGTAGCACCGTCTCTCTGAGCGAATCCTTGAAGCACCCTGGGAAGGCAACAGGGCCTCGCCGATCGCGCGAGGGAACATCGGGGCATGAGAACGGCTAGTCCGGCGGCCGGGCCGCTCGCGACGCCCACTCCTTCGGAAGCGTGATGGAAGCGCTAAGCCGCGACGAGTTCGAGCGGGTCGTCGAGGAGGCGCTGGAGTCACTTCCGGAGCGCTTCAACGACCTCATCAAGAACGTGGTCATCGCGGTCGAGGAGGAGCCGACCGACGAAGACTTCGAGAGCACCGAAGGCGAGGACGATGACGAAATGCTCGGCATCTATCGCGGCGTCGCCCTCACCGAACGCTCGCACGACGCCCCGCTTCTCCCCGACGAAATCGCCGTTTTCCGCGGCCCGATCAACCGAATCGCGCGCAACCGCGCCGAAGCGGTAGGCGAGGTGCGCGAGACGCTGATTCACGAGCTCGGCCACTATTTCGGGCTCTGCGATGAGGAGATGCCCTATTAAAAGAGCGGGATTTAAGCGCGCGGGGAGATGCCTGCGCGGTTCCAGAACCTGGGAGCGTGGCAAAACTAGAATCGGTCGTCGTCCGGCAATTCGAGCCACGAGATATCGCACCGTGCGGACGGATTTGTTACGAAGCCTTTCGTGCGGTCGCGCAGCGGCACGGCTTCCCGCCCGATTTGCCGAGCTCCGAGGCCGGCGCCGGCGTCATGGAGATGCCTGCGCGGTCATCGGCAGCAACTGGCTCGACGAGCGCAACGCGATATCGGGAATTGGCCCCGTCACGATCGATCCAGCAGTCCAGGACGGCGGCCTCGGGCGCCGGCTGATGAACGCGGTGATCGAGCGCAGCGACGCGCGCGGCTTCCCCGGCGTGCGCCTCGTGCAAGCGGCCTATCACGCACGTCCGGTTTCGCTTTACACCAGGCTGGGTTTCGCGTCGCGCGAAGAGCTTGCCGTGATGGATGGCGACGCGGCGGACTCGAACCTGACGGGCTACACCGTTCGTCCTCTGAGCCCTGATGATCTGCGCGCGTGCAACGAGATATGCACGGAGGTGCACGGCTTCGATCGAGGCGCGGAGCTTGCGGCCGCCGGTGCGGCGAACGCGGCGTTCGTGGCCGAGCGCGAAGGCGCAATACGCGCGTACACCTCGGGCCTGGGTTACTTCGGTCACTGTGCCGGCGAGACGGCCGACGCTATCTGCGCGCTGCTGTTGACCGTCCCGCGGCTGCCAAGCCTCGGTGTGCTCGTGCCGATTCGCAACTACCGGCTCTTTCGCTGGTGCTTGGATCACGGCATGCGGGTCCTCATGACGATGACGCTCATGTCTCGCGGCCTTTACCAGGAACCCTCGGGCCCATATCTCCCATCCATCTTGTACTAGTGAGCGCGCTGCGGCGGCTCGTCCGCGGGCATTCCGACCTCTTCAACGGCTTCAGCAATCTAGTCGCCGCGCTTGTCATATGCCTGCTCGGAGCGCTCTTGTGGGATCGCGGGCGAGCGATGGAACTGGACTTTACATCATTCGGTATGGGAGCGATCTTCTTTAGAAACGAGCTCGATACGCTGGGGCTTGCGACTCTGGCCGTCGCGTTTACCGCCGTCGCCGGCCGCCTCATGCGAAGCTCACGATCCTCCCGCAAGTCGCAGCACGTACGGCAGCTGCTCGCGGTATTAGGCCACGCGCTCACGATGACCAGCGACGGTGCGACGATTCGCGTGGCGTGCCGGCTCTACGATCGCAAAACCAAGAGACTGCTTCCGTACGAAACTTGGAGCATGCACCGCCACGCGGATACATACGATCCAATCCCCTGCCAAGGCCCCGACTCCGAGAAGTTTGTCGTCGTGCGAGCCTTCAAAGGGAACTGGATCGACAAAAACGACGTACACATCAACGGCGACTACCCGCCCAACGTAAGAGTTTGGCAGGAGCTCAAAAGCGTGCTGGCCGCGCCGATCCGGAGCTTCGAATCTTCGGACCATGAGACCGCGCCCCTCGGGACGCTTTCGTGCGACAGCAACAAGTCGCTAGTCGAGAGCCGTTTCCACGATCAAGCTGCGATGGACATGGCGTCCGTCTCCGCAGCCTACATCTACGCGATATTGACCGGAGGTTCGGCATGAACAACGACACGGAGTTGCTCGCAGCGGCAGATGCGGCGCGAAAAAATGCTTCTGCCGAATTTTCACACTTTACGGTTGGTGCGGCCGTCGAAACCGCCGATGGCCACATCGTAACCGGGGCAAACATCGAAAATTCTTCCTACGGCTTGACGATGTGCGCCGAGCGCGTCGCACTCTTCAAGGCGCTTTCCGACGGGCACCGTGAATTCAAAAGACTTCTCATCGTATCGGAAGATATCAAAGGCGTCGTGCCGTGCGGAGCATGCCGCCAGGTGGTGTGGGAGTTTTGCGGAGATATCGAGGTGTTGTCGGCTACACCGGGAGCGGTCGTGCGGCGTAACAAGATGGAAGCCCTTTTACCAACTCCTTTCGACGCACGGAGCCTGCAGTAAACGATGCCCGTCTTCTTCGCACGGTTGCCGAAGGCGCCGTGCGGCGATCGTCGCCTGCCTGCGACGTGCTACGGCTGCTCCGGGGGATCGACCGCAACACCCGTGACCGCCGTTTCGCCGGTACCGCTCGGCGGCGGCTCGACGGTAATCGTATTGACGACGTTTCCGCCGGCCGGATAGGCGTACTTGAGTGCCTGGCCGAGGTTGCCGTCGAGGATTGCACTGGCAACGTAGAGGCTCTTGCCGTTCTTGAGCAGCGAGAATCCGCCGTTGGGCTCCGGATTGCCGTTGAGCGTATTGGTGCTGATCAGCGTGTTCGAGCCGGGCTTGTAGAGATTGAGCGTTGCGGAATCACCGACGACGGCGATGTTGCCGTCGGTGTCGACCTGGATACCCTTTGCGTTGGTGATGCCGGTATTGACGCCAAGGTCTTTCGTCCGGGTGCCCTTTCCACCACCGACGATCTCGGCGATGTGCGAGGGTCCGCTGGCGGTGCTCTCGATCACGTAGAGATTTCCGCGCTTGTCGTAGGCACAAAAGCCGGACGAGTAGCCGGTCACCGGTGGCACGAGGTTGTACGGCGTCGGCGAGCCCTTCTTGTAGAAATTGACGCCGTTTTGCTGGAACTGTCCGACCGCGACCTCACCGGTCTTGGAGATCGCGACGGCGTTGGGGAAGCTGCCGGACGGATTTACGGTCAGCGTAAGCGACGACTGCGTCGAGCCTCTGGGGAAGACGACCACTTCGCCGGCGACGAACTCGACGGCGTAGAGGTTGTGCCAGCGATCGACGTTGAGATACTCGAGAATCGGCAGACCGGCGATCGAGCCGATCTCTTTCTGATCGGTTCCTTTTTCCGGATAGATATGGACTTCGGAGTTCGTGTAATCGGCGACGTAAATGAGCCCCTTTTTACGTTTCGCATCGGGGCTGATCCAGCTCGGACGCACGAGCGACGCGGCCGGCCCGCCGATTGACGGTTGGCCACCGACCAAGCTATTTGATGGCGTGCTGCCGGCACAGCCGGCGAGGAGCCCGGCAGCGGCAAGCGCTACCGTCGAGTTGAGAAGTGTTTTTGGGGTTAGCATGCACGGGCCTTCCGCGTTGCAAAAGCGGCGGCCTCCGCAGCGTGGTTACTTGAAAAGATTGACCGCATTTCGGAGTGTCAGCGCAACTCCCCAAGCGAGCGGTATGCCAACCCAAAGCCAAGCGAGCACGAGCTCGAGGGTGAAGTTCCTAGTCTGCTGCATGATGCGTCTCCAGATAACGGCGTTCGTCTACCGGTCGCACGGCGAGATTACAGAGCAATCCAACGACGAGCAGCCCGGCCATCACGTACATGGTGACTGAGTACGCGTCGGCCTTGGCAACGCCGTGATGGATCTGATATTCGCGAATGTAGTTGAAGAGCACGGGCCCGAGCACGCCCGCCGCAGACCACGCGGTGAGCAGCGTCGCGATGCTGAAGATCCAGCCGATTGCCGGCACCGACCAATCGGCTGACGCGGGCGCGGTGATGCCGATCGCCTGCGACATCGGCTTGGTGAAGACGCTAAATGCATACGCCTCGCCGATACAAAGGTGGATGCAGAGCGCCGCGGGCGGAACGAGCCAGCGATTGAAGCCGGGGTTTGCAGTCGAGCGTGAACGATCGAAGAAAGCCGCCATGGTTGACGGTTCTTCGCAGCCGAGGGGCCCTGCAGTCTCTTTACCCGTCCAAATTCATGAATTGGTCGAGGGCCGTGAGTGCTTCCCGCAGATTGGCTCGACCGTATCCGAGACGGAAATGCGCGTCGCCGGCGTCGAACGCGGCGCTTGGTAAAAGCAGCACTCCCGCTCGTTCGACCAAACGCGTGCAAAAGGCTTCGCTGCTGCCGGCGAGATATCGCGGAAACGCCGTCGTGCCCGCGAGCGGCCGGGTCCAGCGGAAACGATCGGCGCGACGGGCGAAAAAGACGTCGAGCAGGTCGAGATTGCGCGACGTGATGCGCCCCACGCGCTGCGTGAGCTCCCCGGTGTGGCGCAAAGCGAGCGCTGCGAGCAGCTCGCTCGGCGCGCTGTTGCAGATCGTCAGATAATCTTTGATCGACGCCATCTTTTCCAGCAGCGACACGTCCTGCGCGGCAACCCAGCCGATTCGCAAGCCGGCGAGCCCGTAGGCTTTGGCCGTGCCCCCGAGCGAGACGCCGCGTTCGTAGAGATCGGCAACCGCCGGCAGCCGCTCCGCCTCGCGCTCGGTGCCGCGATAGACCTCGTCGCCGAGCAGCCAGATGCCGCGCTTGCGCGCGATTTCGACGATCGCGTCGAGCGCGGGGCGGGTGAACTGGTAGCCGGTCGGATTGTTCGGGGTTGTGATGACGATCGCTCGCGTCTTCGGACGGACCAAACGTTCGAGTTCGCCCACAGCGGGTGCTCCGCCGAAGTCGAGATCGGCATCCCAGCGCGTGACGTGCGCTCCGAGGCTCTCCGCGATCGAATAGTGCGACTGATACGCCGGGAACTGCACGACGAGGTGATCTCCGGGCTCGAGGATCGCGTGCATGAAGGCGAAGATGGGCTCTTGCGTGCCGCTGTGCGCGAGGATCTGTTCTGCGTCGCCGTTTTCGTACAGCGAGGCGATAGCCGTACGCAGCTCGTAAGTCCCGCGCGAGTCGATATATCCGAGCCGCAACTCGGCCAGCCGGCGATCCGCACCGGGTTCGAGCGCGAGCAGCTCGCTTACCGGCATCGATTCGGGGTCACTGGAGCAGAGCAGGTAACGCGTCGTAAATTCGTAGCGCGCGAAGAACCGTTCCAACGCGAAGGGCCGAAGTGCGTGCGCTTTCATCTTGCGGCGCTTCTCGGCGGCGCCGGTTCTGTCCGGTCGCCTTCGAGAATACTATTAGGAATCTAGTTGACAACGAGAGCGTCGAGTGGTAGCCTCTATTACAAATCTAATAGCTCTGGAGGGTTTGCGCTAGGTGTCTCGCCGAAAAGCCGTCGTCCTCACCGATCACGAGCTGCGGCTCATGGAGGTGCTCTGGCGCAACGGGCAGGGGACCGTCGCCGAGGTGGTCGAGGCGCTCGAACCGCCGCCGCTCACCTATAGTACGGTGCTCACCACGCTGCGGACGCTGGAGCAGAAGGGGCACCTCACGCACGAGGAAGTTGGGCGCGCCTTCGTTTACCGCCCGGCGATCCGGCGAAGCGACGCGGCACGATCCGCCGTGCGGCACGTGCTGGACCGCTTCTTCGGCAGCTCGCCCGGAGCGCTCGCCGTTACGCTGCTCGATGGCGAACGCCTCTCCCCAGACGAGCTGGCCGAGATCAAACGGCTGCTCGCGCGCAAGCGTAAGGAACCCTCATGATTGCCAGCGTGCTTCTCAACGGTTTGTGGCAGGGAGCGCCGCTCGTTGCGATCCCGTGGCTGGTTACGCGCTTGATTCCTCGATCCAATGCCGCCACGCGTTCCGCCATTTGGTTCGCGACGCTGCTGGCGCTGGCCATCGTTCCGATCCTTGCAACCGCATCGCACGCGGGCGCGTCGCTCGCCGCCCTCGTGCAATCGCGCACTGCCGGACCGGCCGTCAAAATCACGTTGATCCCGGCGGCCTCCTTCGTCTCGCACGCCGGCGCGCTGTTTTCGTGGGCAGTACCGGTCTTGGCCGGCGTTTGGTTTGCCGCGGCGGCGATCGCCTTGATCCGTCTCGCGGTCAGCTTTTTCCGGGTGTACGCGATCCGCCGGGCGTCGCGGCCCCTCGCCGGCGCCGCCCCCGACGTCTGGGTGTGCGACGATCTCAGCGTGCCGATCGTCGCGGGCATCGTTGCGCCGGCAATCGTCATTCCCACGGCGATCGCCAAAGAACTCACGCCCGCAAACCTGCAGCGGATCGTCGCGCACGAACGGGCGCATATCCGCCGCCACGATCCACTGTGCAATCTGATTGCGCGCGCGGTCGAAGCGCTGCTTATCCTCAATCCCTGGGTGTACCTCGCGGGGCGCAGCCTGTGCCTCGAACGCGAGGCGGCCTGCGACGACTGGGTCGTCGAGAGCGTCGGCAGTCCGGGCGAGTACGCCGCGTGTCTCGCTTCGCTTGCGCAGTCCGTTCGTTCGAAAAGCGCTCCGCTCTTAACCCCAACCGCATTTCACTCGCGGCGCACGCTCATCGAGCGCATCGAGCGCTTAGGCTCGAACGAACCGCGCCGCCTTACCATCAACTCCTTTGCCATCGGAGGTGCCGTCGTGCTGTTCCTTATCGCAACGATCGTGCTGCAAGCACTCTCTCCCGCTCTCGCGCTCACACCCGCGGTACCGACAAGCCCCGTAGTTGCGGCAACCTGCGCTCGTCCGGCCGTCGAGGCGACGGTTACCGACCCCGCGCCGCCCGTGCTGCCGCACGGGCTGCGGGTCTCAGGAAGCTCCGAGGTCTTAGTGACGCTCGGGCCCGACGGGCACGTGCTCAAAACATCCGTCGTCATTTCGAGCGGGAACAAGATCGTCGACGACGCCGTCCTGGAAGCGGCTCGCAAGAGTAAGTATTCCCCGAAGATCGCGGACTGCGCGCCCGTCGAAGGGGCGTACCTCTTCCGTGCGGACTTCAAGCCGAGCCCTTAGGCCTCTAATGAGGGCGCGGCTCCCAGAGCTCGATGCGATTCCCTTCCGGGTCGACGATCCAGCGAAAGCGCCCATAATCCTGGTCCTCGGCTCTTTCTAAAACGGTAACACCTTCCGCGCGCAGCTTGGCGATCAGCTCGTCGAGGCCGTCGACCCGAAAGTTGATCATCACCGGCTGCGTGCGTTCCCAGTAGTCGTCATCGGCATCGAAGATGCTAAATACCGTCAGCGCATTCGGATCGGGATCCTCCGACCAGCGAAATGTTATGCCTTCGCCCGGACGCTCGGCGATACCGAGATGCTTCTCGTACCATTTCGCAAGCGCTGCGGGATCTCGCGCGCGAATGAAGACTCCGCCAATACCAGTCACTCGGGCCACGAGCAACGATTTCGGCGGCTCCGCGTCGAAATGCTCTACAGAGTGACCTCTGCAACGCGAGTCTTGATTGCCGGGGCCGGGCCGACGGGACTCGTGCTCGCGTTGAGCCTCGCCCGACAGGGCATTCCGTTCCGGCTGATCGACGCCGCGGACGGACCGGGCCAGCACTCGCGCGCGATGGTCGTGCAGGCTCGGACTCTCGAGTTCTACCGGCAGTTTGGCTTCGCGGAGGCTATCGTCGCCGAAGGAATCGTCGCGCAGCGCCTGCACCTGCGTGAAAGCGTCCGTGGAGGCGCCTCGCGCGAAGTGTTACAGCTTCGCTTTAGCGATCTCGGCGCCGGCATCAGTCCCTATCCGTTCGCGCTTATCTATCCGCAAGACGATCACGAACGCTTCCTCGAAAAACGCCTCGCCGAGGCGGGCGTTGCGGTCGAACGGAATACCACGCTGACCGGATTGTCGCAGGATGAAGCCGGTGTCCGTGCGACGGTTGCTGGGCCAAACGGTGAAGAAGGGATCGAGGCCGAGTATCTCTGCGGCTGCGACGGCGCGCACTCGAAGGTGCGCGAGTCGCTCGGACTAGTCTTTGCAGGCGTCACGTACGAGCAGCCTTTCTTCGTCTGTGACTGCAGGGTCGCCGAGGGGTTCGAAACCGACCTTTATGCCAACCTCGGCGAATACGCGCTGGTTCTGCTCTTCCCGGTTCGCTCGAGCGGAATGCAGCGCTTGATCGGGCTGGTCCCGCTGGAGCTTTCGAAAACCGAAAACCTGACCTTCGACGACATCCGCAGTCGTATCGAACCCGTGCTCGGCACGCGGGTGACGGAGGTCAACTGGTTTGCCGTCTATCGCGTGCACCACCGCGTCGCCGAACGCTTTCGTAACGGACGAGCCTTCATTCTGGGCGACGCCGCGCACATTCACAGCCCGGCGGGCGGCCAAGGGATGAACACCGGAATCGGCGATGCGGTGAACCTCGGCTGGAAGCTTGGCGGCGTGCTGCGCGGCCGAACGGCAGCAAACGTTCTCGAAAGCTTTGAAGAGGAGCGGGTCGCGTTTGCGCACGCTTTGGTCGCAACGACCGATCGCGCGTTCACCGCCATCGTCGCGCCCGGTCTCGCCGGTGAATTGATCCGCCGCTTCGTTGCACCGCTCGGCGTCATTGCGGCGACGCGGCTGCCGGTCACCAGGCGCACCTTCTTCCGCCTCGTCTCCCAGACGCAGATTCACTATCCCGATTCAAGCCTGAGTGAGGGTAAGGCGGGCGGCGTCCGCGGCGGCGACCGCCTCCCATGGGTGGAGAGCATCGACAACTACGAACCGTTACGCTCGCTGGACTGGCAGCTGCACGTCTGCGGGCAGCCCGGAAGCAGCGTTGCCGAGCTCTGCGAGCATCTTGGCATCGCCGTCGAAACGTTCGCGTGGAGCCGCTACGTAGCCAAAGCCGGTTTCGCGCGCGATGCCGGCTATCTCGTTCGGCCGGACGGCCACGTTGCGCTCGCGTTGGAAGGCGACGAGCCGGCGCGGTTGGACGCGTATGCTCGGGGCATCTCGCTTTCGGCGATCGCGCCGAACTCCTAGCGGGAGATCGCCGTCTCCAGCGCCTGCTCGAAGCGCAGGGGCTGATCGAACATCACAAAATGGCGGCTCGGGGTAATTAGGACGACGTTACCGTCGGGGGCGTTTGCAACCCAGCGCGTGTAGTCGTCTTGCTTTTGCGAGGCGGTTTTGAAGCCTTGGTACGGATCGATATCGGGGTCGAACGGGATGATGGCCGTAAAGGGAACCGTTATTCGCTTGAGGCCCGGTGTGAGATCGAGCGAGAGCGCGGCCTGCAGCCACGCGACGATCGCCGCCGGCTTGCTGCGCGCGGCCAGAATCTCGACGGTCTCGACATCGCTTTTTTGCGTGATCGTATACTGCAGCGTCTGCTTGCGGGCGACGGCGCCGACCTCAGCCTGCGGCAACCGTTGGTACGGAGCCGTGCTTTTCTCTACGGCCGCGTCGCGGGCCGGCTGCGTTGGAGCGATCGGGTAGCCGCCTTCGATCGTCACGAGGTTCGTGAGATCGCTGGGATAGTGTTCGGCAAAGTAGACGGCGAGCGTCCCGCCCAAACTGTGTCCGACGACCACCGGCCGGCGAAGATGCCGGGCGGCGATCAACTCGTGCAGGCTCTCCGCCGCGCGAGCCATCAAGTCGTCGCCCGCTACCATCGGACGACCGCCGAAACCGGGCAGGGTCACGACGACGACGTTGTATTCCTTCGCAAGCTTGTTGATCTGCGCGTTCCATTGCCACGAGCCGCAAAAGAGCGCCGGAATAAAGACGAGCGCGCGGTTATCGCGATTGCCGAAGCGTTCGACTTTCAAAATGCCGGAGTAGGAAGTGCTTTCCGGCTGCACGTGGCGCTCAGCGACGGCAGCGCCAACGCAAAACGGCGCGCCGAAGAGCACGACGAGTAGGAGAGAGCAGCGTGTCAGCAGCCTCATGCCCCCGCTATTCGCCGCGGACGTCTAGCTTCCAAGCAGGCGTATCGGCGAGCCGCCTTACTCGGGGTCGTAGGCACGCTTTGGGAGCGGCCGAGCTCGAATCTCTCCACCTTCATCGGCTTCAATAAGATCGACGTAATAACGAAGATCCTGCCGCCCCGGATAGCGATCAACGCGACGCGCCTCGAACGTCGCCTTCTCCGTATCACTGCGTTGGCCTCGATCGAGAATGCGATGATTGAGGCTTTCCGCCTCCGCCGCGTCATAGTGCCGGCCGTGTGCTTGTATCCAAGCATAGATCCGATTGTCGTTGTGGCCTTGACGCACGTAGGCCTCCAGCACGTCGCCATCGACTTCCAAGAACCCCAGCACTGTGGCATCCATCCCAACGGTCTTGTAGTTATATCCGTCCAAGGTTGACGTCCCGACGGCGCGCATCTTGTCGATCAGCCGTGGCAGGAACACCAAGCCGAGGGCCTTTTCATAAGGGCTGCGGAATGGCCGGCCGCGGCCTGCATTGCGCATCGCTCTAGCCTACTTTGCGCCGCACTGCATTGCAATAAAATCTTCTCAAATCGTGCGCTACGCGGGACGCCACACCATCACGAGCACCAGCAGCACGAGCGTTCCGGTCAGTCCCCACGCGACGGCCGCCGGCACGCGCGCATCGATGGCCGCAAGCGATGTCGCGTTCGCACCGGTGCTTTCGAGCGTTCGCAGCGTGCGAACGTTCCAAGGCACGGCGACCATACCTTGCAGCAGCATCGCGCAGAAGATGAGCGCGTACGCGGCAATCAGCCACGCCGAAGTAAGCGCGACGTGCAGCCACCCGGCGATCGCGAATCCGAGGAGCATGCCGATGCCCAGCATCGGGCCAAAGCTCCGAAAGACATTGATCGCGGTACGCAGCGTGACGAGCGCCGTCGCCTGCTCGGAGCTGCGCAGCGACATCGCCAGCCACGCGTTGGCGACGATCAGGCCGCCGTAACCGAGCGTCACGAGCAAGATGTGGAGTGTAAGGAGTATCGAGAGCGCGAGCGGCATCGCCGGAACGTCCTCCCAGGCAGCGCTGAGCAGATGCTCATTGAGCAGGTGCTCATTCTGCCACATCCGAACCGGCTCGTCAAGATGGATACACGCACGCGCATCCTCGATGCGGCGGAGCGCGTCATCGCTCGCGACGGCCTCGCCGGCGCGACGACGCGCGCGATCACGAGGCAGGCCGGCTGCGCGGAGGGCACGCTCTACATCTATTTCAAAAGCCGGGCAGCACTCTTCTTGGCAATTTTCGAGCGAAAGCTCGCTCCTGCATTCGCCGCGTTCGAAATCCTTGCGAGCAAGGGCGAATCCTCCAACCCACGGGCAAGCCTGTTGGAGGTTGCACTACGCTTCCTGCGCTTTCAGCGCGACGCGGGTCCGTTGCTGGCCGCGCTCTTTGCCGATCCCGCACTGCTCGAGCAATATCGTGAGTTAATCCTAGCCCGCGTGACGGAAGCGCCGCGCGCCGCGCCGGCGCTCGTCGAGTACTTGCAGCGAGAGAGACGACGCAAACGCATCGCGCCGGGCGTCGAGCCGTTGGTCGTCGCGGAGGCGCTGCTCGGCGCGTGCTTCGCGCGAGCTTTCCATGACAATCTTTTCAATGACCGGCAGAGCGAGGCGGCCGATCGCAAGTTCTTGCGCAGCCTCATCGCCGCGCTCGTGCAGACCTAGCGGTTCATTCGATCGACCTGCGCGACATCCAGATCAGCAAGCGCCGCGGGCTCAGGCGCGACCCGAGCGCAACCAGCTTATTCGAAAGCCCGGGAACGACGAGATCGCGGCCGGCCAGCATCGCGCGGTAGCCGGCACGCGCAACCGGCGCCGCGCCAGCCAAGGGCAGCTTTCCAAAGAGCAGCGACCGGTGTGCATTGGCACGCTCGGCAAAGCCGGTTGCCGAAGCTCCGGGGACGAGGCACGTAACCGTAACGCCCGTACCGCGAAGCTCCTCGGCGATTCCCTGCGAGAAAGAGAGCACATAGGCTTTGCACGCGTAGTACACCGACATAAAAGGGCCGGGCAGCAGGCCGGCGGTTGAAGCGACGTTTAAGATTCGGCCGGATCCGCGAGCTCGCATACCCGGAACGTAAGCGCGGGTAAGCTCGGTAAGCGTTAAGACGTCGAGGGTGATCTCGTCGCGAATGCGCTCCGAAGGGATCTCGTCGAAGCGGCCGTTCGTGGCGAAGCCGGCATTGTTGATCAAGACGTCGCACTGCGGCACGTGCCCGAGCACGGCCGCCGCGGCATCGGGTCTGCTCAAGTCTAAGACGAGCGTCTCGACGCTGACGCCGTGGCGCGCGCGCAGATCCGCGGCCAACGCTTCGAGCTTATCGCCCGAGCGCGCAATCAGTACGAGATCGTGCCTATCAGCGGCGAGCAGCTTGGCAAACTCTAAGCCGAAACCGCCTGAGGCGCCGGTCACGATCGCACGACTCATACCGCCTGCTTTCTCGAGCCGCTCGCACGGCCTTGCGTGGCGCCAGTGGCCCGTGCCGCTGCGGCTCGAGCCGTAGTCTTTAGGTTATTGCTTTGAGCCGGGCCTCGCAGGCCGCCCAGTCGATGTTGCCGATGAAGGCTTCGACGTACTTACCTTTGTCGGCCGGCTTGTAGTCGCGCAGCCACGCATGCTCCCACAGATCCATGACGACGATCGGCTCGCAGCCGGCAAGGTTGTTGACGTTGTGGTCGCCGACCCAGACGTTGAGGAGCTGCTTCGTATCGGGATCCAGGTAGGTTATCGCCCAGCCGATGCCGCGCATCCCGCCGGTCGCCGCGAAGTCTTTCTTCCACTGTTCCGCGTCGCCGAACGATTTGCCGAGGGCATCGTGCAGTCTGCCCGATTTCAAGGCCGCCGGCGAGCTGGTGAGGTTATCGAAATAGTATTCGTGGAGCCGCATTCCGTCGAACTCCCACCCCAAGCGCCGGACGATCTCGGCGAACTCGGGGCTCGCGCCGGAGTTCTGACCGCTGCTTCGAAGCGCGTCGATTCGATCGAGAAGCGCGTTGGTGTTCTTGACGTAGCCTTCGTACAGGCCGAAGTGGATCTCGAGGGTTTGGTCCGAGATGCCTTGCAATCCGGACAGATTCCATTTTTTAGGCGAATATCGCGCAGTAGTACTAGCTGTGGTCATGGAGATGCCTTACCCATCCGCGCATTGAAAATCCTACGGACCATGCGACGGATTGAATCAAGCTATGCGTAGGCCGCTCAACTTAGGATTACCTACCTTTATGTTCGGGGCCGTTTTGGCGGCCATCGGGTGCCGATCGGCCACGGTCCCGCCGCTTCCCGAGCCCCTTTCGGCAAGTGCCTCCGCGCCCCAGGCCGAGATCGGCTCGGGCGCGTGCAAGCGCCGTCGCAACGACACCGTAGACAAGCTGGAGCAGTGCATACGGCTCGACTCGCTCTGGAAACACCTCACGCAGTTTGCGCTCATCGCCGACGAGCATCCCGGGAAGCTCGGGCATCCCAACCGCAACATCGGTACGCCGGGCTACGCCGCCTCGGTCGCCTACGTCGCGAAGTTGACGCGCGAGGCCGGCTACCGCGTGAGGATCCAAACCTACGTCTACAGCCTGCACGAGGTCGTCGGCACGCCGAGCTTGCGCGAGGGAGGGCAGCGCTACGCCTACGAACGCGACTGGTTCGTCGCGCGGCTCTCGGGGAGCGGAACGCTGACGGCCGCCGTGGAGCCGCCCGACGGCGGCCGCGACGGATGCGACCCGCGCGACTTCTGGGGGTTCCGCCGCGGCGCGATCGCCTTGCTGGGGAAAAGCGATTGCGACTTCGATTCGCAGGTCGCCAACGCCCAAGCCGCCGGCGCCGGCGCAGCGATCCTCTACGACGCGCAGCGCCAAGCGTATGAGGCGAGGCTGGTCGATCCAGCAAGGATCCCCGTGATCGGTACCCTATCGCCGGAGATCGCCCACGATCTGCTGCGCGAGTATCTGGCGGGCCGTGCGCCAATCGTGCAGATCGACCTTCACGATCGCAGCCGCAGCGGCTACGATTACAACGTCATCGCCGACTCGCCGTACGGCAATCCCAGCCGCACCGTCGTCGTCGAAGGCCATCTCGACTCAATCTACGGCGCGGGGATGCTCGATAACGCATCCGGCTCCACGACGATTCTCGAGATCGCGCTCGCCCTGGCGAAGACGCCGACGCGCAACCACCTGCGTTTCATCTGGTTCGGCGGCGAAGAGGTCGGGCTGCTCGGTTCCCGCTACTACACCAAGCATCTCGCGCCGGAGGAACTGCACAAGATCGCCTTCGACGTCGATGCCGACGTCACGGCAACGCCGAACTACGATATGCTCATCGCCGATCCGGCAAACGCGAACAAAGTCGATAGGTTTCCGCCCAACGTCGTACCAGAATCGAAGATCGGCAATGCCTACTTCGCCCACTACTTCAAGAAAAGCGGCATCATTTTTCGGGATTTCCGCCACGGAAACAACGGCACCGATTCGCTTTCGTTCGCGCTCGCCGGCGTTCCGGACACCGGAATTCTCACGGCACAAGACTGCTGCAAGCGCCGCTGGGAGACGGCGCTCTGGGGCGGCTTCCTCGGCAACTACGAAGGGAAGATTCCAAGCTTCAACGGCGGCTGCGTCGACCACCCGCACCGCTGGTGCGACAACCTCTCCAATAACGATCCATTCGTCTTCGTCCTCGCCTCGAAGGCCGTAGCGTATGTGACATTCGAACTGGCAAACCGCACGAATTTCAAACATTAGCCGGCCAGACGATATCTTGTGCGTGCCCGTCGCTGCGGCAGATCGTCACCGGTTCGCTCGGCCCCGGCCAGGTCTTCACCGCGGTACGATAGGCGCGTCCGTCGAGTTCCATCGAAACGTGCGCAAAGGGCGCGCTCGCCGATGCAGTTTCGGCGCACTGCGCGATCTTGCCGGCGAGGCCGGCTTTCTCTTGGGGCGAAAGGTGCTCTTCCACGATGGTGCTGATCGCGGCCGTGACGCGACCGCCGGCCGTGCGGCCTTCACGCGGAAGCCAAGTCGCGTAGCTCTCTTGGTCGACCGTGACCGAAAGCGCGCGCGCGACCGCGAGCGCACCGCGCAGACGCTCGAGACGGTCGTGTTGATCGGGCCAAACGAACGACGTCAATCGCAGACGGTCTTGTTCTTTTGTTGCGTCGAGCGGATGGAGATCGCAGCCGCGGCGATCGGCGATTTCGAGACGGGCGTCCAGTGACGCCGGACGCCCCGAGGCGATGCGATTGCGCAGCACGAGGTGCGATTCCGGATCGCCCCAGCGCCAGTCGCCGCCGTCAAAGCCGAAGCGGTCGAAACGAAGATTGAGCCCCGCGCTCGCGCCGATCTCGCGCAGGCGCAGCGGCATCCCGAAACGCGCCGCCAGAAACGCACACGCGGCCAGCAGCGGCAGCGAACGCGCGGGCTCATTGGTCTGGGGAATTCTTGCGAGAATCGGCGCCAATCGCTCGGGCGTGCGCGCGACGATTTTGCAGGCGGCTCGCCAAGCCGCGCGCGCATCACCGTCGCCGCCGGTCGACGGATAGTGGCGCCGGAGCTCCGGGTCGCCGGACAACGCGAGATAGTGCAACGCGCCGGCGAGGTGCAGTCCGGGACGAAAGTACGCGTCG
Source organism: Candidatus Cybelea sp. (assembly GCA_036521375.1). Taxonomy (GTDB): domain Bacteria; phylum Vulcanimicrobiota; class Vulcanimicrobiia; order Vulcanimicrobiales; family Vulcanimicrobiaceae; genus Cybelea. Next base: position 218,272 of record DATDHW010000012.1, on the reverse strand, counting down.
AGCGGGTCGAGCAGCGCGACGATCGCGCGATCGTCCATGCGGTACTGCGCGATCGCTTCGCGCAGCAGCACAGCCGTGAACGGGGAGCCCATCGCCGCGCAGGCCTGCGCCTGGCGTTCCAACCGCGTCGTTATGTCCGTCATCTTCCTCGCAAGTATAAGCCCTGGTTTTTTAGGGTATCGTGAAACTCCCGACCACGTACTGGCAGCAGACCAAGCAATGAAAGGAAGAGCGATGTCGGTCGAAGACCCCACCGTCGATCCGCGACCCCATCCCCAAGCGCCCGAGACGAATCCGGATTCGCCGCCGCCGAACCCGGGCGAAGGCAATCCGCTGCCCGACGAAGGCGAGGGCGGCAACGACGTCAGTCCCGGCGGGGAATAGGCGCAGGGCCCGTACGCAGCGGCGTTAGTACAGGCCGGGAATCAAGCGCGCGGTACGCGTGCGATAGGCGTCGTATTCGGCCCCGAAGTGCGCGCTGAGCAGTGCCTCTTCCGAGCGAATGCGTGCGATGACCACCGGCACGAGCATCGCGGTGAAAATCAGTCCGAGCGCCGACCGAAAGACTAAGCTCCAGCCCACGCAGCTTATCAACAACCCGGCGTAGCTGGGGTGGCGGATGACGCCGTAGATACCGGTCGTCATCAGTTGGTGTCCCCGTTGGATAGCAACCAGACCGCTGAAGCGATCGCCGAGAACGAAGACCGGCCAGATGCGCAGCGCTCCGCCGATAACGAAGAGCACGAGACCAGCCCAGCGAGTCGCATCGCCGCCGAAGGTGAGAACGCCGATGCGATCGGTGTATGGCGGGACGATGGCAAGCGCGAGTCCGAGCAGCGAGAACGGAATCAGCACCCAGCGGTTGGCGCGGTCCTCTTGCTCTCCGCGGGAGAAACCGCCGCCGGCAAACATTGCCGCGACGACGAACGCAAAGAAAACGATCGTTACGGCGAGCAACGGCGGCGCAGAGAAAAAGCGCGTGAATCCTCCGTCGCCGAGAATCACGAGAATAAAATATGCCGTCGAGCCGGCGAGGACGATTGCCTGGCGCATTACGATCGCGCGAGCTCGTGCAGCAGCTTTGCGTATTCCGCGGCTTCGCGGTTGAGCGCGGCGCTCCGCAGGATAGCAGCTTCGGCCGAGAGTGTGAGCAACAGCCCGTAGGGCGTGCCGTGATGCTCGACCAGCCGGCGCGCTTCACGCAGGTGTTCGCGCGCCGAGCCGGCATCGCCGAGTTTTGCGTGCGCGGTCGCCATCAACCGATGCGCGTCGCCGAGGCCGCGCTCCGTCCGCTGCGCGCTATAGCCGGCGAGCGCCTCACGCGCCTCTTGCAATGCCGCCTCGCGTTCGCCAAGCCGATCCAACGCGGCGGCCGCAGACGCGTGCCAGCCCGGCACAACCGCGCGCGGGCACCAGGACCCCTCGCCGGGACGAACGTAGCCCATCAGTGAGAGCGCGTCCTGCGGACGGCCGGTCATCGTGTAGGCGTGCGCCGCTTCCATCACCAACCCGGAACGATCGCCGGGGCGCGCGCCGCGCAGCGCGAGCGGCGCCATCGTGCGGTAGCGGCGGATCGCCTCGGTATAGTCGCCGCTCACCGCGTTGAGCCCGACGAGCACCGCCCCGAGGCGGCTCGCCGTCGACGACCAGCCTGACTCGCCGCCCCGTTGCAGCAGCAACGCGATTTCGCTTACGGCCGCGCGGGTTCGCCCCGAGACGATCGCTTCGATCGTCACGTGTACCGCCGAGATCTCGAGCGCCTCGGGGCGGTTCGCAAGCCCGAACGCATCGATGAGCTCGATCGCTTCGGCCGAAGCGGCGCGAGCCCGCGCGAAGTTGCCAAGCCTAAACTGCAGCAGCGCTTCGTCACCGAGCGTGTCGGCGAGGGCGCAATGAGGCTTGAGCAGCGCGGGTTCGGCGGCGATGCTACGCCGCAGAAAAACGCCCGCGCGTTCAAAATGCGAGACGCTTTCCAACGGCGTTAGGGATAGGTGCGCCTGCGCGCGAGCGAGACGTCCGCACAGCCAGTCGGCGACCGCCGGCGCGAACTCACCGTCGTTGAGCAAGTGCGACGCGGCGCCCACGGCCGCCGACGCAGCAGGTTCGTCGCTGTAATCGTTCGCTGTCTCGGCCAGCTCGAGCAGCAGGTCAGCGCGCTCGAGCAGATCGCTTGCGTCTCTGGCGAGTTCGCGCAGCGCGTCGAGGCACTTCGCGTTTCCGGATTGCGCCAGGCTTCGCGCGAAGGTCCTTCCCGCGAGCACCGTTTCGCCGCCGGCAGCAAGCGATGACGCAGCCGCGACGGCCGGGCGATCCTCTGCGGCGCGTGCATTCTCGTCGAAGAGATGCTCGCTAAGAAAGGCGAGCGCTTGGCGGCGGTCGCGAAAGAACTGCCGCGGCGAGAGTGCTAGTGCGCGCTGAACGACGGCGGCGCTCTCGCCGGCGAGATCATAGCGCCGTACGATCTCGCGCTGGCGTGGCGGCAAGCGGAAGAGGGCGATCTCAACGGCGCCGAGCATCGCCTGGTGCCGCCGAGCTTCGAGCGAGCGCAACGTCCGCAGCTCGCGCAGCAAGCGGCGTACGGCGGAGAGTGGATCGTCTCGATCTGACTTGCGCGCCATCAAATCTTCCCTTCTCCAGAACGAGCCTCGGGTCTGCCGGGTGACGTGGCATTCTTGCAGAAGCGCAGCCCGGCCCCGACCGGGTAATGCCGCGTTTTCGTGCCGCGGTAGGAGCTCGCGCCCACGCAATCGGAGTGGTGCACTGCCATGAAAACGTTTGGCGCGCTTAGCGCGATCGCACTTCTCACGGCGTGCTCCGGGGTCGGATCGCACGCCGCTCCAGTTCTCCCGAACAGCGAAGCCGCTTCGCAAACGGCCCCGAAGGGCCACGGGAAGTATAACGGGCAAGTCTTCGTTTCAGATTTGGACAACGCAACCGTCTGGATCTGTCCGACAAACTTCAAGGACATCAAACTCGGCTACCTCGCCGCGACCGGGCAGCTGCAAGGTGTCTCCAACCCGGCGCAGATCGCGGTCGACACCAAAGGTACGATCTACGTCGCGAACGCGCAGGTCGACGCCAGCGGGGCCGGCTCGATCGGTGAGTATCCGCGCGGTGCGACGTCACCCGCTCGCACGCTGACGACCGGACTTAACACGACGACAGGGGTCGTGGTCGATTCTCACGGCACCGTCTACGCGAGCAATAAGTACCTCGCCTCGGTCGTCGTCTTTCCACAAGGGAAGAGCGCGCCGAGCGAGACGATCACCGCAAATCTGGTTGGCCCCGACGGCCTGGCCGTCGACGGGCACGACGACGTGTACATCGCCGACAGCTCGGCCAACGACGTGTTGGAGCTGACGCGCGGTTCCAAGACGCCGCGCTCGCTCAAATTGAGCAAGCTCGCGCGGCCGGTCGGCGTTGCCCTCGACAGCAACGGCGACCTCTTCGTCAGCAACATGCTCGGCGCGAAGTCCACCGTCACGATGTACGCACCGGGCTCGACGGCGCCCAAAGAAACGATCGTCGTACCAGGACCGGTCTTCAACTCGTCGCAGAGCACGATCGGCGAGCCCGCGATGCTCTCGGTGGCGCAGCCGGGCGACATTCTTATCGTCAGCGCTCCGCTCACGCTGGCGCTGATCGGCGGCAAAGAGTGGTTCGGCTACGCCCCCGCGGTCGTCGGCTACGCAGCCGGAAAGACGCAGCCGGCCTGGAGCCAATACGTAACTACTGGCTACGACGCCGTCTTCCAGCCGGAGAAATAAGATGAGGCTTGCAATAATCGCAGCGCTAGCGCTGCTCTCGATCGGCGCCGCGCACGGTTCGCGCTCGCTGCAAACGCGACCGACGTGCGCCTTTAATATACCGCTGTCCGCCGCACAGTGTCAGCGGCTGCACGCCGCAACCGGCGGCGCCGGCGCGAGCTGGGCACCGAGCGGCACGAGTTCGACGCTGCTCTACACGTCGGAGCCGTTTGACGCCGCCGTCGATATCTGGACGGTCGGCGCGAAAGGGTTCAAATCGAGCGGCCGCTTAGAGCTGGGCACCGGAGCGGTTCCACTCGGCCTGACGGTCGATGCAGCGCAGAATCTCTACGTCGCGATCGCGACCTTCGGTTCGGGCACACCGAGCGTCGACGTCTTTGCGCGGGGGGCGACCAAACCGAGCAAAGTCTACGCCCAAGGGCTTAGCGCGCCGGAGGACGTCGCGGTCGACGCCCACGGGACGCTCTACGTCGCGAACCTTGCCAACGCGCTGGGCGGCGGATGCGGACAGGGCAGCGGCCCCGGCGGCAACGTGATCGAGTATGCGAAGGGCAGCATGAGCCCGACGCGCACGATCGACGACTTCATCGGCTGCCCCGAAGCGATCGCCGTCGATTCGAGCTCTAATCTCTACCTGACGAACCTTTATTATCCAAGCAGCGGTTTCGTGCAGAGCGACGTCACCGAATATGCGAATAAATCAACGCACGGGACGGCACTGGGTCTGAAGGTGCCGGGCGGTCCCGGCCTCGGAGGCATTCAAATCGCATCGGACGGCGACGTGGTCGTCGAGAACGTGGAAGACGACGCGACGCTCAACCAGATCCTTATCTTCCCGCACGGCTCGAAGAAGTTGTCGAGCGAGATTCAGTATCCCGGCACCGGCTGGGGAACCGGATTCAAGTTCTTCGCGCTCTCCGGAAGCCGGTTCTACGCGCCCGCCTATATCGTGGAGAACTTCTCAGACGTCGTAACGCAACCGGCGGAGTTCGGTTATCCGAGCGGACGCGAGCTGCTCGTGCAAAAAACGAGCAGCAGCACCGAGCCGTTCGCCTACGGCATGGCGGTCAGCCCGGGGAAATAGCGTTCGCCTGATAAACGCGCGGCGAAGTGTGGCACGGGCAGCTTAGCGGTAGCCCGTGCCCGGGTAACGTGAGACGACCGAGTTCGCGACGTACGCGTGCCGGCGCCAGTCGTACGTAAAGCGCTCGTAGAGCCGCGGGCCGCGCGCGTAGGGATCCTGCGGTCGAGGTACGTTGAAGTATTCACCGACGATCGTTCGATCGTCGATCTCGAAGCGAAAGAATCCGTGCTGATCGTCGACGTAGGACTCGAGCGTGACGCTGATGCCGTATTCTTTATCGGGAACGACAATCGGCGTGCTCGTCGCCTTCACCGACTTCTGCATCTTGTGCAGGTTCGAGTAGCCGCCCGCGCCCGCAACCACATAGGGAACGATGGCCTTCTCACCTTTGATCGGAACGCTGAAGCGCTGCATGTTGTGGACGTGCGCGGCGACGACCAGATCCGGATAGCGCCCGGAGGCGGCGATCGCCTTCATCACCGGCTCCTGTACGTGCGGGCTCCCGGAATGAAAGTTATCGAGCGAGTAGATTGGGTGGTGCATCGTGAGGATCACCGCACGATCGGGATCCTCTTTAGCGGCCGTGAGCTCTTCGACCAGCCAGTCGTACTGCGTGTCGTCGAGGTCGCCGCCCGGCTCGACGTTGGTGTAGAGGCCGATGATGCGCGCGTGCGGCGCGAGCAGCGTCCAGTAGACGTACGGCTGGGTCATCGCGTCACGCGGAATATCGCCGGCTTCGGGCCGGTGGACGGCGTCCTTCGCACAGAAATTCTTGACGAATCCGGCGAGGCTCGACTCGCCCTGGAGGTTCTCGCCGTCGTGATTTCCGGGGATCGCGAAAACCGGCCCCGGATAGTGCTCGTACGGTTCGTAGAACTGCGCGTAATACTGGGCGTCCTGGCCGTTGAAGTAGACGCAGTCGCCGCACGAATAGAAGAACGCGGGATTGTAGATCGGATCGTTGGCGAACTGCGACTCCATTCCGTCGACGACGTTGAGCTGGTCGCGGTTGTTGGCGTTGGGCGCGTTGCCGGTATCGCCGGAGAGCTGGAAGACGAGAGTATTGGGATGCTGCGGATAGCGTTTAAGGAACGTCGATCCCTTCACGACGTCGGAGAGGTTCAGGCGGTACGGCGGCTGTTTCCAAGGCTTGGGGAGCGGGCGGCGATGCTGATTGCGATAGGCCGTTGATTCTTTTTGCTTGAGTACGAGCTCGTCGCCCGGCGATGGGCGCGCCCGACCGAAAACGCGTGACATGAATGCACCTCTCTTCTTTCCGCTCGGCTTTGAATGAGGCGCGCGGCAGTCCTTCGTCAAACGAGTCAGGCGGGCTTAAGCAAGCTTCAAGTAGGGATGCCCGGCGCGCGGCGCGCATCAGCCGCTGGTGGCGACTCAACCGCGATTCGGCGTAGCGACGGCCGACCATCAATGCGAAGCCTACGACGGGCACGACGACACTCGCGACGTTTGGGAACGCGTGCGCGGACTCGTCGGGCGCGGGAACGCCACCGGCTTTTGGGAGCGCTATCGCGAGGATATCGAGCTTGCGCGCGGCATGGGCTGCACCGTCTTCCGGCTCTCGCTCTCGTGGGCGCGGCTCGAGCCGGATCTGGGAACGTGGAACGATGACGCGTTCGCGCACTATCGCGCCGTGCTGCAGGCGATCCGAGAGAACGGGATGTCGGCGCTGGTAACGCTGGTGCACAATACGTGGCCGCTGCACGTGCAGGCGGCCGGCAGCGGCGCGGGACCGCTCGATTCGGGTTTCTCCGATCGCGTCGAGCGGTACGCAACGGAGGTCGCGCAGCGGCTGGGCGATCTGATCGACGACTACATCACGCTCAACGAACCCAATCAACTCGTCTACGGGTGGATCAAGGGGTTCTGGATGCGTGCCTACGCGATGCCGCCGGGGCAGCCGCCGTACGCGAGCGGCGACTCGCAGATGGACGACGTGCTCATGCTTATCCCCAATCTCTTTCGAGCGCACACGAAGGCGCGTGCGGCGATCCGGCGCATTCGCCCGAACGCGCGGGTGGGCGCCAATCCGCTGGTTCTCGGCTTGCCGCGTTGGCTGCAGCGCTGGATTGACCGCAACGCGACGCACCTCCAATCGCCGCAAGACGCGAAACGCCAGGCCGCGCGCATTGCCCAGTCGTCGATTACGGAAGGCGGCCGCGTCGATTGCACGATCGCCCAACTGACGATGACCCAAGAGCGTCTGCAGAATGCCTTCTTCTCAGAAGCGTACTACCGCACGCATCTCTCGGCGCTGCACGCCGGCGGGTTTGCGCTTCCCGAGGAGACGCAGACGTGGCGCGGACGCGTTGCCGTGGTTGCGGATACGCTCCCCGCGACGCTCGTCGGCGGCTGGTTCTGCGCGGCGACGATCGAGTACGCGACGGCGATGGCCGATGCGGTCGCGGCGCTGCGGGCCGGCAAGATCGATGCGGTATTCGACGACGACGTCGCCCTGCGCCAGTACGCGAACGGTTCGTTAACCCTGACGCAGCTACAGGGACCGCCGCAGTACTTCGCGGTCGCGATGGCACTGGGGAGCCGAACACTGCTCAACGTCGTCGATCGCGCGATCCGCGACCTGCGCCACGAGCATCCGGAGATTCCGCACGCCTTCAATCGCAAAACAGTGGCGCACCTCGGGCGCGAGACGCCGGCGGCAGCGGAGAGATCGCGCGAGGTTCCGCAGATGGATCGCTCGGTCGAGCGGATACGCCGACGCGGCGTGCTGCGGGTGGGCATTCATCCGGGAGTACCGGACCTGTGCGTGCTTCGAGGCTCCTCCGAAGCGACGCGGCCGGACGCCGTTCGAGGAGCTCGGGGTGAGATGTACGAGGGCCTCGAGCCGGAGATCGCGCGGAAGATTGCGGCGCTGATTTTGGGCGATTCGCAAAAGGTTCAGTTCGTGGCGCTCGACGGGCTGCAGCGCATCGGCGCGACGCGGTCCTCCTGGCTGCACGCGTTCTTCGCGCTGCGCAAGAGCCTGGCGATCTTTACGACCCTGCTCGGGACGAACTGGTGGAATCTCGGCATGGCCGGCAAGCTGCCGGAGTTTCTCTGCCCGCGCGAGTGCGCTGGTGCACTCGATTTCGTCGGGCTCGATTATTACTGGGGCGTGCCGTCGTGCTGGCCGCGCGATCTGCACCGCTTGAGCGCGGCCGCGGATTTTCAGTACTCGAGCGCGCCCGTTTGGCCCGATGCGCTCGGCCTTATTCTGCTCGAGGCCGCGCGGGAGTTTCCCGGCAAGCCGATCGTCGTCGTGGAGAACGGCTGCGTCGTCAGCGCAGCAGGCGTCGGCCGCCCCGATTATCTGACCGAGCACGTCGGACAGGTACGCCGGGCCGTCGCACGCGGCGCGCCCGTCGATGCCTACCTCTGCTGGAGCATCACCTCGAACAGGGAGTGGGGCCTGACCTTCGACGACGGCAGCGATTTCGGGCTCTACCACATCGATCTCGACCACGATCCCGAGCTCAAACGGGTGCCCACCGACTCCAGCCGCACCTACGCGGCGCTGATCGCGCAGTAGCCGGACGTCTGCGGACGGGCCGGCGGCTATCCTCCATTCGTACAACCCCTCAGCCGCACCAGCGGCACATCAGAATGGAGAAAACCCGTGCTCAGCAAATCGCTCATCGCTCTTACCGCTTCGGCGATCCTCGGAAGCACCGCTCTGGGGCTCGCACGCCCCGTCGCACCGCCCCGCGTCTTCGGACCGGCCCAAACGTTCGTTCAACCCGACCACAAGAAAAAGACGGCCATCAAAGCCGGCATCGTGAACTCGAGCGGATCGATCGTCTCCGGGACCGGATACTCGGTCAGCCACGACGGCACGGGCGAATACACGCTCTCCGTCCCGGCCGGCTTCTTTAACAACTGCCCGGCGATCATCGTAACGACGGCCGGTCTCAACGGACACCTCGCAATCCCCAACGTTTACGACTACATAACGTGCGGCAACAACGGCGAGGTAAAGGCGCAGATCCGCGAGTACGAGCGCAGCGGAGGCTCGCTGCAAGACAACGCGTTCCACTTCGCCATGCTCGACACGTAATCGACGACCGCTCACCGCAGGGCTCGCTTCATCCAGCGGGCCCTTCAATTTCTCTATAACGATCGGAGAGCAGCGTGCGTATCGACCCCGAGACCGAACGTGAAGACCATCGCTTCGTGCTGCGCTTCTGGCGCGAACCGTCGGCATCCGAGAGCGGGGCGTGGCGGGGAAGCGTCTACGAGGTATCGAGCGCGCTCGGAATCGCCTCGGGGAAGTTGCGCGACCTGTGGGATTTTATCGCCTTGCGCCTGGGAAATGCCGCCGAAACGCAGCTTCCCCGGGAAACGCGAGACGACGAATAGAAGCCAACCCAACGAGCAGGACTGTGCAGTCGATGCAACGCCGGACGCTCGAAGTTCGGCTGTTGGGCCAAGTGGCGATCACGGTCGACGGCGAGCCGTTTCGGCTGGCGACGCCGCGCAAGACGCTGCAGCTTCTGGCCTACCTCCTGATGCACCGCACGGCGGCCGTCTCGCGCGACTACGCGGCGTTTCTAATTTGGCCCGACGAGGAAGAAGGGGTCGCGCGATCCCGCCTGCGCTCCACGATCAGCGATCTTCTGCGCGTCTTGCCGCAGCCGGGCAGCGATTTTGTCGGCACCAACGCCGAAGAGGTATGGTGGAACTCAGAGGTCGACCTGTGGCTCGACGTCGACGAGTTCGCCGCGGCGGCAAACGATCCGCAGCGGCTCCAGGAGGCCGTCGCGCTCTATCGCGGCGATCTGCTGCCGGAGCTCTACGACGAGTGGCTGTACGGCTTTCGCGAGCGCTTCCGCAACGCCTATCTCAGCACGCTCACGCAGCTGGTTTCGGCGCTGCGCAAAAGCGGCGAGCTCTCGCGCGCAATCGAGGTCGCGCGCAAGGTCCTCGAGGCCGATCCGTGGCGCGAAGATATCGTGCGGCGCATCGTTGCCCTGCGCTACGAATTGGGCGATGCGGCCGGCGCGATCAGCGAGTACCGCGCGTTCGAGTCACGGCTGCGTGAAGAGATGGGCGTCGAACCGATGCCCGAGAGCGTTGCTCTGGCGGAACGCGTCATGCGGGGCAATATCACCGCCGAGGAGGACGGCGAAGCGCGCACACGCGCGGCGCCCCGCGCGCCCGACCGCGGTCGCCCGCTGCCGTTTGTCGGGCGCGAACGCGAGATCGAGCGGATCAACGAGGCCTGGAGCCGCGCGAAGATGCAGCGCGGCGGCATCGTCTTCATCGGCGGCGAGCCGGGCATCGGCAAATCGCGGCTGGTGCGCGAGTTCATGGCGACGGTCGAAGAGTCCGGCGGCCGCGCACTCTACGGGGCGACGGGCTTCCCCGAGGCGTTTCCCTATCAGTGTATCGTCGACGCATTGCGCGAACAGCTTCCCCTGGTCGCAGCCACCGACATCGGTGCGACGTGGTTTGCGGCCCTGGCGAGCGTTCTGCCGGAACTGGCTCAACGCGTCGGGCCGCTCCCCGAGCTTCCGACGATCCGATTCGGAGATCAGCGGCGGCGCCTCTTCGAGGCGCTTGGGCGGGCCTTCGCCGCGCTCGCGCGGCCGCGGCCGCTGCTCGTCGTGCTCGAAGATCTGCACTGGGCGAATCAGATCACCTTCGACGCGCTCGCGTTTTTGCTGCAGCGCATCGCGGGCGCCCGCATCCTGCTGCTCGCGACGTTCCGCGATAACGAAGCGCTGGCGCGCCACCCGCTGCGCCGGCTGGCGCGCGAAGCCACGCTCCAGGGCAGCGCGGTTTCGCTCTCGATATCGCCGTTTGACGGCGGAGTCGTCGAGCGAATCGTCCGGATTTCAGGGACTCCGTGGGGCGAGCGCGTCGCGGCGTTCGCGGCGACGCTGCACCGGCGCTCGAACGGCAATCCGCTCTTTCTCACGCAACTGCTCGAGGCGCCGTCGCCGGAGGCAGCCGTGCCGGCGACCGTGGCATCGCTGGTCGAGGCGCGCATCGGCGCGCTCTCCCCGCAAACGCAGACCGTCGCGGAGGTGGCGGCGCTCGCGGGCCAACGCTTCTCAGCCGAACTCGTGCGCGACGTTACCGGCTACGATGAAGCGATCGTGGAGCGCGCGCTCGACGAACTGCTCGACCGCCGCCTCGTGCAGGAAACGGCTGGACGCGGCATATTGCCGTACGCGTTTGGCCACCAGCTGGTGCAAGAGGCGATCGCCGCGACGGCCGAACCGTCGCGTCTGCGCGAGCGAAGCCGGCGTTTGGCGCGCGCGTTGCGCGAGCTGTATCCCGAGCGGAATCGTGAGTTTGCCTCGCAGGTCGGAGCGCTGCTCGAAGCAGCGGAGTCGTTCGATGAAGCGGCGGGCGAATACGCGGTTGCAGGGGCGTACGCGCTCGATCTTGGCGCTCCCGAGGATGCGCGACGGCAGGTCGATCGCGGACTTGGGCTGGCGAGCGAGTGCGGGGCGGTCGCTCGATTGTGGCTGGAACGACAGCGGATCGACGAACGCGCGAGCAACGTGGCCGAGGAGCGCGCCGATCTCGAGGCGCTCACGGCAATCGCCGAAGAGAATGACGACGAAGAGCTTCGCTGCCGGATACTGTTTCGGCGATCGCGGCTGGCGTTCAACGACTATACCGGTCGCGATGAGGTGTACGAGCCGCTCGCGGCGCTGCGCGAACGCGCGGCACGCAGCGGCAGCGTACGCTGGCAAGCCGAAGCAGATCTTCTCGAGAGCATGTTTTATCCGCTCGGGCTTCCGGCCAGCCAAGGCGTAGCGCTCGCCCAACGCGCGCTCGACGGCTACCGAAAGGGCCGCGACCCGACCGGCGTCGCCAAGGCGCTGGCCGAACTAGTGCATCTGACATTGATCTGCGGCAAGGCCGCAGAGGCCGAGCGCATCGGGCTCGAGGCGCTCGAAATGGCGGAGGAGCTTGGCGACTACGCGATTTGCGAACGCGCGATCTCCCAGCTGCACGCCAACGCGATGGATCTGCTCGATCTCGACGCGGCGACGAAGTGGGCCGAACGTTGGGTCGACCTTACGGTGCAGGCCGGCGATCGTCGTTGCGAGGCCGATGCACTCGGGCAGAGCACCTGGCCGCTTCAGTGGCAACCGAACTTTCTCGACGCGTTGCCCATCATGGAGCGTGCGGCGCAGATCTGTGAAGAGTGCGGCTTGATGCCGGGGTTAATGGTGGTGGAGATGAACGCCGCCGATTTTTACGTGAAGCTCGGCGCATTCGACACCGCAATTTCCAAGATCGAGCGCGCGGCGCGCGCCTACGGCGGCGTCGCGCCGGTCTTTACCGAGAAGGCGCGCAGCAATCTCATCATCCCGTTCGCGTACAGCGGCCGCGCGGCCGAGGCGGTGACGTTAGGGCGCGAGGGGCTCAGCGCGACGCAGCAGTCAGAGAACGTATTCGGGCAGGAGGAGCGTTTAGGCAGTCTCGCCGAGGCGGAGTATGTGACCGGCGCTCTGGGCGCCGCGATCGAGCGTCTCGAAGCCGCCGCCGAACTCCGGCGAGCGACATCGCCCGAGCTAGCGGCCGCGCAGTACGGCGCTCTCCTAGCAGCGTTCTATGCACAGGCCGGTGATTTCGTTTCGGCGCGTGCGCACGCGGCGACGGTTCCGACGAAGGAACCGCAGCGTTCGGTGGGCCTTCTGTGGCCGCAACGCTCGGCATGGTGCGCAGCGTTTGCAAACCAGGCGTGCGGAGAAGGGGCTGCGGCGCGCGACTGGCTCGGTCGCGCCTACGCGCTCTACGAGGAACACCTGCCGCATCTCGATGCCGAGCAGCGCAAAGTCTTCGCGGGGTTACCTTGGCACCGAGCGATGCTTTCCGCGAGGGCCGGCAGCTGGCCGGCGGAAGTTTGGCCGGTTTAGAGCGTTCCGGCAGCCGCAGCATCGCGGTGCGATGGTGCTGGTAACAGCGAGCAGGAGGCAGAGCCTCCAGCGGCTTACCAATTACCCTGATGCGCTACGTTTTCGGCGCCGCTTTTGCGTTGGCGATCGCCGCTTCGGCGGCGGCCGTGCGGGCCGATGCGCCGCCGCTGCGGCACCTCGTCTACTCCTTCACCTACGAGTTGCGGCAGCATGGCGACGTGCCGAACGATCCGGGTTCGACTGGAGCACGCACCTACAACGGGAGACTCGACGATCAGGGGACGATGACGGTTGACGTGCTGCGGGAGGCGCAGGATCGCGGACTCCTCGTCGTGGTCAGCGAGCAGGGTCAGGGCTCGCGCCGCGCCGACCCGGCCACGTGCGCCGTCTACGGAAATACGACGGTAGTCTGCGAACCCAAGAAAATTGTCAACGCCGAAGAGCTGACGCTCCTGCGATTTCTGGGCGCGAACTTTTTCGATCCCAATGGGCTCGACGGCAAGCAGAGCTGGTCGGTTTCCGATAAAAAAGGCGGAGCGACGATGACGGCGACGTACACCGTCACAAGCAATAACAACGGCGTAATGAAGATCAACGAAACGCGGCACGTCGACAGCACGGCGCAGGGTTCGATCACGGTCGACACGCAGACCAAGATCGACTACGATTTCAACCGGCTGCTGCCGACGGCGATCGACGAGTACGCCACCGAAGACCAGCATAGCGGCGTCGTCGGCGTTTCGCAGAGTACCTATCAGACGACGTATACGCTGCTCTCCGACTCGATGGCCAAAAAGGCCGGCCCCTAACTTCTTTTCGGAATTACCTGGCGCCGTAGGTGAACGGCCCGCAGTTCGCCTTGCCGGCGCTCGTCGTTACCGTCACCGTTACCGGCCCGAGCCCTCCAGGCGGAGTCGTCACCGAGATCTCGACATCGGAGTTGATGCGGACGGCCGGTGCCGCGATACCGCCAAACGTGACGCCGGTCGTTCCCGAGAGGCTGCTGCCGCTGATCGTTACCTCATCGCCGCCCAAAATGTGACCGGACGCCGGCTTGAGGCTGGTGACGACCGGCGGTGCCGAGCCTGCTCCGGCTCCGCCCGAAGGCGTCAGGATGACGTCGGAAACCCGCTTGATGAGTTCGCGGAAGACGGCTTCGCGATAGCCGACGACAAACGCGATCAGGTAGTAGAGCAGGTTCGTCGGCGCGGTAACGGCTTGCGTCGCAGTTGCGCCTCCCGGCGGACCCGGCACGGAGCCAACCGCTAAAATGCCGGCTTGAAATGTCAGCCAGGCGATAATCGCAAGGCTGATGCCGATCAGCGGCCGCGTGAAGTGCCAGAGTGCCCAGGTCGGATCCCAGTCGTTGCGATGATCGAAGACGCCCGAAAGCGAGATGATCACCGCGCCGAGCGCGCCGAACCACGGCACGCCCACCGGAAGCGAACCGAACGACGCCGGCAGGCTGACGTGCAGCGCCGGCCCCACCGGCGGAAAATATAGGAGTGCCAGCGCGAAGAGCACCAACAAGTAAAATATCTCGACGCATGCGACAAAGGCGCGCCGCTCGTAACGTGCCGTCATAGTGGGCGTTTGGACGAGCCGCAACGAATCACCTCGACGTGAATCCCGGGATGCCGCGGCCGATCGGCGGCGCTTCCGCGGCGCTGGAACTCAAAAAGCCGATGGCGCTGCTCTCGCCGGCATTTACGCTCGAGGTCAGCCTGTCCGACCGCGGCGACGTTACGCATGCGAGCGGCCAGGCGCAGCACACGGAGCTCTACTGGGGTCAGAACGCGAAACTGCTCCACCAGCTCTTCGACAAACCCAACGAGTACCTGGCGCGCTTCAAAGCGTAGTCCGCTGGTTTACGACAGTTTCTGAATGAAGCTAATCGCGCTGACGCCGAGGGCCGTGACCCCGTTGATCGCAAACGGATAGTTATTCGCGGTCGCGGCGTCGAGCGGCTTGAGCGTGACCGTGTCTTGGCTTCCGGCGATCGGCTCGAGCGTTCCCACAAACTCCTTGCCCGCGTCCGCGAGCACCCTCTGGCCGAAGAGATGTTTGATTCCGGCAATATCCATGGGAATGCCACTTCGCCGAGCGTCGAACGGCGCCCCGGTGCCCGAAGCGCTCGGCCCGAGGCTAGGCGCGACCGGGAACGAAAGCTGTCGCGTGGCGATCTACTATTGGTGCGTTCTGGGGCTCTGGCTGCTCTTCATAGCGGTCTGGGTGATTTCGAGCCTCGGCGCAAAAGCGAGCCTGCGCAGCCACGCGTGGGCGCGCGGCATCGTGCTGCGCCTCACCGTCGTCGTGCTCGTTCTGGTTATGCTGCGCCTCCCGAGCGTCTCGCACGGATTCCGCCATGCGAGTCTGTACCTTGCGAACCGGAATCCAGCTCTGGGCATCGCGGGCGTCGCGCTCTGCGCGCTCGGCATCGGACTGGCAATTGACGCGCGGTTTTACCTCGGCTCGAACTGGGGACTGCCGATGACGCGCAAAGCGAACCCCGAACTCATAACCAGCGGACCGTACGCGTTCGTCCGTCATCCGATCTACACCGGAATTCTACTGGCGATGGTCGGCTCGGCGCTGGCAGAGAGCATTACCTGGGCGCTGGCGCTGCTCATCTTCGGGCCGTACTTCATCCACAGCGCGCGGATCGAGGAGCGAACGATGGCGGAGGCTTTCCCCGAGCAGTATCCTGCCTACCGAGCTCACACCAAAATGCTGATTCCCTTCGTCTTCTAAGCTTCGTTGAGTTTTGCGAAGATGCGGTCCTCGGTAAAGGGCAAAGAGGTGAAGCGTACGCCCGTCGCGTCACGCAGGGCGTTGCCGATCGCGGGCGGTACCGGGTTATTCGTATTTTCGGCGACCGATTTCGAGCCGAAGGGACCGATCTTGTCGTGCGTATCGGCCCAGAAGACTTCGGTCTCCGGCGCGTCGGCGATCGCCGGAATGCGATAGTTGCGCAGCGTCGGGTTGATCACGGCGCCGCTCCGGTCGTAGACCATCTTTTCCTGCAGTGCGTAGCCGATACCCATGACGACGCCGCCGACAACCTGGCCGCGCAGCTGATGAGGATTGATCACGACGCCGGCGTCGACGGCTTCCACACTGTAGAGAATGACGATCTCGCCGGTGATGCGATGGACGGCTAAGCGTACGCCGTAGGCAAAAAACGCCACCGTTCGCGGGGAGCCGTAGGCTTTGCGAAATGCGTTGAACTCCACGCCTTCGGTCGTGCCCTTCGCGTACAGCTCCGTCAGCGGGATCTTGCGCCGGCCGCAGACGACGCGATCGTCGTCGAGGCGGCAGTGCTCGAGCTTCTCGCCGCTCGTACGGCTCGCGTAGTTCAGGATTTTCTCGTGCAGCGCCGCCGCCGCGTTCTCGACCGCCTTGAGCGGCACCATCATGCCGACGCTGGCAAACGTGCCGCTGTCATACGGTGTCTTGTCGGTATCGGCGTTGAGCATGCTCACGCGCGAGGTCGGGCAGCCCATGATTTGCGCGACGACCTGCTGCTGTGCGGTGATCAATCCGTTACCGATCTCGGTTGAGCCGACGGTGAAGTGATAGCTGCCGTCTTCGCGCAGCTCGCATTCCGAGCCGGAGCGCTGTTCGGTCGGCGGGACGCAATCGAGCATCGAGAGCGCCACGCCCTCGCCCTCCAGCCAGTGCTCACCATCGGGCTTGGGAAGACCGCGACCGCTGCGCAGGCCTTCCTCGACGAGGTCGAGGCACTGATCCAACCCGTAGCTGCCCATCGTGAGGTCGGTGGCCTCTTTCCAGGCGGACTCGATGTTGTCGTACTGCCCAACGACGTTCTTACGGCGAAACTCGATGGGATCGATCTCGAGCATGCGCGCCAGCTCGTCGACGGCGCACTCGACCGCGAAGGTCGTCTGCGAGGTACCGTAACCGCGGAAGCCGCCGCCGCATTGCAGGTTCGTATACACGGCGTAGCCGTCGCCCTTTTTGTTCGGACACTTGTAGATCGCCCATGGGCCGGACATGCCGTTGGCGAGCGTCTCTCCGCCGTGGTTGCCGTAGGCGCCGGTGTTCGAGACGACGCGATACTGGATCGCGGTGATCGAACCGTCTTTCTTGGCGCCGATCTTCACCCGCGTCTTCATCGGGTGCTTGGTCGTGGCGCCGGTGAACTGCTCTTCGCGGGTGAACTCCCACGTGACCGGACGCCCCAACTTGAGCGTTGCGAGCAGCGGCAGGTCCTCGCTCATCATATCTTGCTTGCCGCCGAAGCCGCCGCCCACACGTTCGCAGAAGACGTGCACGTCGGCGAGATTGAGCCCGAAGATGAAGCAGAGCTTGGACTTGACGATGAACGGGCCTTGAACGCTCGTCCGGACGTGGTAGCGCCCGTCGTCGCCCCGCCAGCTGATCGCCTGCATCGTTTCGAGGTGCACGTGCTGCTGGCGCGGCGCGTCGTAGGTGCTTTCGTAGATCGCGTCGGCCTCGCGGAAGCCCTGCTCGACGTTGCCGATTTCGCCGTGCAGTTCGAGAAAGATGTTCTGCTCGGGATGCATCGCGCGAGAGAACTCGCCCTTATCGTGCAGCTGCGGCGCCCCGGGGCGCATCGCTTCCTCGGGGTCGAAGACCGCGGGCAGGATCTCGTACTCGACCTCGAGTTTGCGGCAGCCTTCTTCTGCCGCGCCCTCGGTGTCGGCAACGACGGCCGCGATCCGTTGCCCGACGAAACGCGCGACGTTATCGAGCACGTACATGTCGTCGGGATCGACGCGGTTATCTTCGTGAATTGCCGTCGTGTAGAGCTTGCGCGGGACGTCTTCCCAGGTGAAAACGTCGACGACGCCGGGGACCGCGAGCGCCGCGGTTTTATCGATCGATTTGATACGGGCGTGCGCGTGGGGCGAACGCAGCACCTTGAGGTGCAGCATGCCGTCGAGCGGCGCAAGGTCGGTCGTATAGCGCGCGTGGCCGGTGACGATGTCGCGCGCAAAAGGGTTGGGGACGCTCTCGCCCTTAGACTTGCCTGCTGCATCGGGCGCGACGTTCTTCTTGCCGGCAAAGGCGTCGCGAATCGAACCGTAGCCGGTGCAGCGGCAGAGATTTCCTTTGAGCGATTGGTGAAGATCTTCTTTCTGCTCGCCGGAGAGCGCGGCGCCCGTCATGATCATTCCGGCGGCGCAGTAGCCGCATTGAAAGGCCTGCGCGTCGAGAAAGGCCTGCTGCATCGGATGGAGCGTACCGTCGGGCTGCGCGAGCCCCTCGAGCGTCGTCACGGTCCGCCCCTCGGCGCGAAATGCCGGATAGAGGCAGCTGTGGACCGGCTTCTCGTCGACCCAGACGGTGCACGCACCGCAGTCGCCGCCGTCACAGCCTTTCTTGACGCCGTACCAGCCGAGATCGCGCACGAACGTCCGCAGGCACTGGCCCGCCGCGGGCGTCGCGGAATAGGATTTACCGTTTACCGTCAGGTTCATGAAGCGAAGAGCTCCTCGCAGATTTCCGCAGCGAAATGATAGGTAAGATGGCGGCGATGCGCCGGGGAGCCGTGCACGTCGTCGAGGTAGAGCTCGGGCGGAATCGCCGCGTCGATCGCGGCGCGCAGCTCGTGCTCGCGCAGACGCTCGCGGAAATACATCTGCACCGGACGAAGCGTCGCCGCGGTGACCGTCAGCAGCAGATCGCCGGGGCCGCGCGTGCCGATCAGCAGTACCGAGGAACGCCCCAGATGCGTGAGTGAGGCGCGGCGGAAGGCGTGGCGTTTGGCGAGCGCGCTTGCGGGCAGATGGATCGCGCGCAGCAGCTCGCCGGGCGCGAGCAGATTGGCGTGCAGGCCGGTGACGAACTCGACGGCTGGGACGCGGCGCGTCTCGCCCGCGCGCGGCCACAGCTCGTAGACGCCTTCGAGCGCGACCGTCAGCGAGATCATCGGGCCGGCCGGCAGCGACATTACAATGTTTCCTCCGACGGTCGCTTCGTTCCAGATTTTAAACGACGAGAGAAACGAGCGGCAGCACTCGCGGATCAGGGAGGCATCGGTCCACTGCACCGGTGCCGCAAAGGCATAGAGTTCCGCAATGCGGCAGGTCGCGCCGATCTCGAGCCCGGCGCCGCTTACGGTGAGCGAGGGCCACGCGAGCGTTTCAAGATCGATCAGCGTATCGGTGTGAATCTGCGGCTCGGAGAAGAGCCACGTGCCGCCGGCGAGCCACGCGTTGCCCGGCCGCCAGCCCGCAATCTCCTCGAGCGTTCGCGGGCGCTTGACCTCGGTGACGGTATTTAAGTTCATTTAGAAAACCTCAGAGCAGACGCCAGAAGATAAGCAGCTCGCTCGCGTAGCACGCGATCAAAATCACGGGGCTCCAGATAACGACCCAGCGCGGCTGATTCTCGGGAAAGAGCCAGCCGTGGAAGGCGCGGATCGCGATCGGCATCAATGGCCAGGTGGTCAAGCCGACGCTGATCGCATTGCCGATAAAGGTGCC
Source organism: Candidatus Cybelea sp. (assembly GCA_036521375.1). GTDB lineage: Bacteria > Vulcanimicrobiota > Vulcanimicrobiia > Vulcanimicrobiales > Vulcanimicrobiaceae > Cybelea. The sequence goes on along the minus strand of DATDHW010000012.1, from coordinate 199,053 downwards.
GAGCGCGCCGAGCCCGCGCAGGTGCGGCATGAGAAACTTCAGCTCCAGCATGACGACCGGGAAGAGCCCGAGCAGCACGAGCGCCGCCGTCTTCCACATGTTGGGCGGCTTGCCGGTGACCGGGCTGACGGGAACCCAGCCGGGAAACGAGGTGTCGACGCGATGCGCGACGACGCGCTCGACGAGGTCTTCGGCGTCTTTGAGCAGCGTCGCGCGCGCGGGTGATTCGAGCCAGGCGTTGAGTTTTTCGATCGTGTCGAAGCGCAGCAGCGTCGTCCAGGCCGTTTCGCCGGCCGCGGGCGGCTGCATGTATGAGCCGCGAAATCCGGGAAACCCGCTCTCGAGCTTGTCGATGCGGTTCGCCCAGTCGCGATAGTCGTTCTCCTTCCCGGATTTGACTTCGGTGACGATCACTTCGGTCGCGCTGTTCTGCACGTAGAACTCTGTTGCGGCTCCGCCGGTGAGCTCGATCACACGGCCGCCCTCGACTAGCGGCTGGGCCTGCGCAATCAACGCGCGATGTTCTTCGGAGACTCGCCAGCTGCGTAACGCATCGAGCGTTGCGAAGCGCATGACGGCCACCCATTCCTCTTGGTCCGGCGGCGTCGGGGGCCAAAGCTCGCAGCTCAGGCTGCCCGCAAACCCCAGCGCCGCTTTCTGCAAACGCGAGGCCCACTGCGAGAATGCGTCTTCGGCGCCCGCGCGCGGACGCGCGGCGACCAGGAGATGAACGCTGTTGCCGTTCACGTTAGGGCGCGGGCAGCATGGGGCGCATCATATCGTTATCCTCGTGGTCGATCAGGTGGCAGTGCCAGACGTAGCCGGGCCCGCCGGGATACCCGCCCTTGCCGATGTGCGTTGGATCGGAGTCGGTCGGATCGAACGCAAACTCGTTTTGTCCGCTGTAGTCGATCGCTACGCCGTTGCGAATCGCGGGCAGATCCTGCGGCGTGATACGCACGACGATGCGGGTGACGTGGCCGCAGGCCGCGATCACCGTATCCTTCCAACCGCTCTCCTCGGGACGGGCGGGGCCAGTGGTGTGATCGTAGACGCCGTCGTCGAGGCAATACGACTGCACGCGTTTTAAGAAGAACGGCGTGATATCGGGATTGCCGCCGAGCGCGCCGGCCGCGTTGGCGACGTTATACGGTTTGGGCGGCCCGGCCCCCGGCGCGCACTTGTCGCCGGGGAACTGCTTGTAGTACGCCGCGCCGTAGCGCTGCAGGTCGAACGGAATGCGCGAGATGACCTCAAACTGCACCAGATGGATGTGGATCGGATGGTCGTCGTTGCTGAGATCGATGAGATCCCAGACTTCGGTGCTGCCGATCTTCGGCCGCTCGGTCATCGTTTCGGCATAGCCGATGTTGTTGAGCAGCATCGCATCGATCATGTCGCCGCTCCCGCCGCCGGGCCAGTGGCACCCGCCCGATTTGAAGATCGGATTGAGCGTCAGCTGACGGTAGACTTGGACGACTTTGCCGTCGGCTATCGGCTTGCGCAGGGCGAGGCCGCCCGGCGTTCCGGGAAGCTGCACGATCCGATGCAGCTTCGGCGCGACCGTGCTGCCTTCGCCGCGCAGCGGCGCGCCGGTCGCGGGATTGTAGCTGGTGTCGGCAACGCTCGCGTTTGCGACGTTGATGCGCATCACGCGCCCTTCCAGCGACGGCGTAAACTTCGCAAACGCGCTGGGATAGGGTGTAACTGCATCGTTGCGGACGGTGATCGTCTGGCCGCGGAAGCGCGCAAAATCTACGACGATATCGTAGCGTTCGCCCGGCGAAAAGAGCAGCTTCGCAACCTTTACCGGCTTGTTGAGCAGGCCGCCGTCGTCGCCGATCACGTAATACGGGACGACGCTCTCACCAGGCAGACACGAGCCGTGCGCGCCGCGCGCCAGTCCGGCGGTCGAGCGCGCGCAGAACTGTAGGTTGAAGAATCGCACGGACGCGCCGTCGAGCAGACGCAGCCGGTAGCGCTTCGGCCCGACCGCGAATTTCGGCCAGCTCTTGCCGTTGACGGTAATGACGTCGCCGAAGAACTCTGGCATCCAGTAAGGATGCAGCTTGGGATTCTGCAGCGGGCCGTCGAGGCCGGTGGGGTAGCCGTCGGGGAAGATCAGCTGTCCGTTGGTATCGAACTCGCGATCCTGCAGAACGAGTTCGACTTCTTGGCGCCCGGCGGGAAGTTTGCCGGGGCCGGCGATGCCGTCGTCGCCGTCGCCGCGGATGAGATAGAAGGCCGCTAAACCGGCGCCGACGTTCGTGCGCGTCGTGCCGAGCGTATGATCGTGGAACCAGAGCGTCGTCGGCTCCTGTGCGTTGGGATAGCGATACGTGCTCGAGACGAAGCCGGGCCCGCGTTTGCCGGCGCGGCTGCCATCGCCGAGTTTGCCTTCAGCGCCAGGCGTGAACCATTCGTTCGGGCCGCCGTCGAAAGCCGAAGGATCCTCGGCGCCGTGCAGATGCGTAACCGCCGGGATCGCGCCCAGATAGACCCGAGGGTTGCCGTCGCCGCCGACCGTCATCGGATCGTGCATTGGATTGGCCCAGTGCAGGCTCTGATCGATCGTGAACGTCTTCTCGAGGCTTGGGCCCGTGACGTTGCGGAACCAACCGGCGCGATTGGGTTCGGCGACGAGATCGTTGCGGTAGCTGACGACGGCTTCGCGATCGCGCGTGACCACGACGGTAAAGCCGGGGTACAGCCCTTTTGCCTGCGCGGGATAGTGACGATCGCCTTGGTCGATGCCGTAGCCGAAGACCATCGTACCGGTGCTATACGGCGCCGAAAGCTTTTGGTAGAACGACGCGGGCAGAACTCTCTGCTGGAACTCCTCGGAGCGCACGGAGTAGGGCGTGTCGCCGTCGACGCGGCCGAGCTGCGAAAAATCGGGAAGGTTATCCGCGAACTGCGGAATCTTCGAGGCATCGAGCGGAACCTGATGGACCAGCTTGCTGCCCCAGGCGACGGAACCCGCGAGCGCGACGATCGCAAGAGCGGATGCGCACGCGGCGATCCGGCCGCGCCCATGCAAAAAGTGAGATCGTCTCAATATCGTCTCCCTATAAGCCGATCTTGTAGTGAGGCCGACGCGGCCCCCGGACGATCTCATTTTCGCAACGGAGGCAGACGCCTCCTCGTTTTTTAGGGCGAGGCGAGCGAGCTTGTCCGGCTAGCAGTCAACTTAAAGACGATACCGCAGCCCCGACTGCACGGACCGATGCCGCCGCTCACCGTCGTGCCGTAGAGATCGCCCGACGCATCGCGCGTGACGCCGCCGTAGGGAACTTCACCGTCTTTCTTTCCGCCGGTAAACGTGTGCAGTATTGACTCCTTACCGTGCGCATCGATTTCGAAGACGACGCCGCACGCGTACCCGCCGTTGCACGAGTCGTCGCCGCCGAAGGACGTCGTCCCGTAAAGATTGCCCTGCTTATCGATAATCAAGGTTTCGTTGGGTACCGCGCCGTCGGGACTCCCGGCAAAGACGTGCAGCACCTTGAATTTACGTTTGCGGTTGAGGCGAAAGACGGTACCGCAAACTGGGTTGCCGCCCTTCTTATTGCAGCTTGTGTTGCCGTAGTTCTGGGCCGTGCCATAGAGGTTGCCCGTGGGATCCAACGTGAGGCCGCCGTACGGATTACCGCCGTCGCTCGTGCCGTTGAACGTATAGAGCGTGCTCAGGGTGCCGCTCGCGCTGAGCTCGAAGATCGTCCCGCAGCCGCCGACGCAGCCCGAGTCTCCACCGGCATATGCGGCACCGTAGAGGTTCCCGGAGGCGTCGCGAACGAGGCCCTTGTAGGGACGACCGCCGTCGGCGCCGTCGGTAAAGGAGTAGAGGACCTTCTCTTTACCGGTTTTGCTGACTTTGAAGATCGTGCCGTACTGATCGGTGCCGCCATACGCCGTCGTGCCGTAGAGATTCCCGGACGAATCGGCGACGAGCGGAGCTTGGGGATCCTGGCCGTCGGGCCGGCGGCTTCCGAAGTTTCCGCGGAACTGATAGAGCAGGCGTTCCTTACCGTTCGGGTCGATCTCGAAGATCGTGCCGCAGCCGTCGCCCCCGTACACGAAGCACGAGTAAACGTTGCCGCCGACGGCCGTCGTCCCGTAGAGTGTACCGTGCACGAGCAGCAGCGAGGCGAAGGGTTCGCTCGCGTCGGGCATGCCGGCGAAGCTGTACGTCACGTGGTATTTTCCGGCGGCGTCGATCTCGTAGACGGCACCGCAGCCTTGCTCGTAGCCGCCGGGGCAATCTTGATTCGCGCCGCCTTCGATCGTCGTGCCGTAGAGATTACCGGCCGAATCTAAGATGACGCCGGCTTCCGGGCTCGCGGCATCGGGGCTGCTCTCGAAACGGTGAAGCAGCGTCTCGGTGTAGCCGCTCGTGCCGCTGGGGCGCCACGCCGAAGAGCGTTGCGCAACGTTGGGCGTGACGGGCGCCGCACAGCCCGCTGCCAGGACGAATCGAGAGCGAGCAGATCGCGAAGGCGTGACGACGCATGGCTCCTCCTCTTTGAAGCGAAGCTTCCATCACCACGCTAACGTGCGCGAGCCCGCTCCGCTACGGGAGGTCGCGCCGAAGCCGAGGAGCTTGCCGGGAAATCGAGCGCCGCCACAGGTTTGCGGCGGCGTTCTCGCGGAGCGGCGATTCGACGGTCGCGCCCGTGCCGCTCGAAGAAGAGTTGCGGCGACGCCGGATGACCGGCTACGCAGCGATGGGTAGGCGGATGATGCAGGCGGCGCCCGCGGAGTCTTTGTTGCGCAGTTCGATCGAGCCGCCGGCTCGCTGCACCGCTTTTGCGGCGATCGACAGACCCAGCCCGGTTCCAACGATGCCTTCCGCGGCCGCGCCGCGATAGAAGCGATCGAAGGCCGAGGAGAGATCGGCTGGCGAGAACCCGGGGCCGTCGTCGCTGATGGTGATCTCGCAGAGGCCGTCGGCGCGGCGCACGCGGATCGCGATGGGCCGGTGCCCGCCGTACTTCAGCGCGTTGTCGACGACGGCCGTCAACGCTTCGCGAAGCTCGGAGGCGGCGGCGCGAACGGGCGCCGCCGCATCTGCGAGGTCCAGATGAAGGCGCTCCTGATCTTGGAGTGAGAAACCGTGCGGCACGTCGCGCAGGATGTCGTTCACGTCGAAGACCGTTTCCCCGATCGGCGCGACGTCCTCGAGCCGGGCCAACAGGATGAGCTCGTCGATCAACGTCTTCATGCGGCGGCTCTGGCCGAGCATCGCGGGCACGGCGTCTCCCTCCGAGTTAGAGCTGCGCGCGGCCATCGCGCTCAAGTAGCCCATGACCACCGTCAGCGGCGTGCGCAGCTGGTGGCCGGCATCGGCCACGAACTGGCGCATTTCGGCGCTGGCCTTTGCGCGTTCGTCCAGCGCGCGCGTGATCTGCGCAACGGCGCGATTGTACGCCTGCACCAGCTCTCCGACTTCACTCGTATCGGTGGTCGAAACCGTAGCCGGGGTAAAATCGCCCTCGCCGAAGCGGTTGAGTGCCGCAGTAGTGCGCAGCAGCGGGTCGAGCGAGTTCGACGCGACGACGATCGCGATCCGCCAGGCGGCGACGATCACGACGATCGCGACGAGCGCCATGGCCGCAAAGTAATATTCGACGAAGCGCTTGTAAAAGGACGGGCTGACGAAGACCGTCGTGCGGGCCATGCCGTATTCGATCGTGAGCGGGCGCACCCGTTCCATTAGCAGCCGCACGAACAGCCCTTCCCGAAACGACCCGCGCGGCGCGGCGAAGTGGTGGATTCCGGGGAATGGTTCGGTGTGCGTGCGGACCGGCAGTGGTGCCAGCCGCGCCGCGAAGTAGGCGTCAATATCTTCGGGAGAACCGCTCTGCCAATCGTACGAAGCGGCCAGGGCGGGAATCTGCCGCGCCGCAGCGTTCATTGCCTGGCGCGCCTGATAGAAGAGGGCTTCGCTCATCACAACTGCGACCAAGGCCGCGCAGCAAAGGACGATCAACGCGCCGCTCGTCACGTGCCACGCAATCAGGCGGCTGCGGAGCGTCGGAAGGTGCAAGCGACGTTACGAGTGCAGGGTGTAGCCCGCGCCCCGTATCGTTACGACGAGCGCAGGCTCGTGCTCGTTTGTATTGACTTTGGCTCGCAGGTACGAAATGTAGGTTTCGACGCAGTTCTGCGAGACCTCGGATTCGTAGCCCCAGACGCGGTCGAGCAGATCGTCTTTACTGAAGACGCGGTGCGGCTCGCGCATGAAGGTTTCCAGCAGCCGGAACTCGCGCCCGGTCAGCGCCAGCTCCGATTCGCCGCGGCGAACTTTGTGCCGGCGCAGATCCATCTCGAGCTCGTCGTAGGTGAGGAACTCGGGTGAATCGAGCTGGGGCCGGCGCAAGGCCGAACGGATTCGCGCGATCAGCTCCGGCGTTTCGAAGGGTTTGGCGAGGTATTGATCCGCGCCGCGCTCGAGGCCGAGCACCTTATCTCCGGTCTCGCCTTTGGCGCTGAGGATGAAGATCGGCGCCTGCGTCAACGCGCGGTAACGCGGCAGAACGCTGATGCCGTCGATCTTGGGCATCATCACGTCGAGCAAGATCAGCGCCGGATCGAATTCGCGTATCATGTCGAGCCCGCAGAGAGCGTCGCGTGCTCCGCGAACCTCGAATCCGGCCGCTTCGAGCTCCCACGTGAGCAAACGGCGGATCGGCTCCTCATCGTCGATGACGGCTATGCGGGGCGCTCGAGAGTCCATCGCTTAACGGTAGCTTTCCTCGCTGAGATCGACCTTGGGATGCAGTTGGCTATGGCAGAGGCACGACGAGCGCGCGCGGATTAAAACCCGCGGGCGGCGCGTCGGAGGTTCCGGGCGGCGGCGGCGCCGGGTGCAAGCCGAGCGACCGGCAGGACCAGGGGCTTGGGATCGCGCGCACGACGTTGTCGGGGATCGTCGCTTCTTCTGCCGGAATCGGCGGCTTTGCGCCGCGCAGGCGCTGCTCGTCGAAACCGCCGGAGAGATCGCCGGTTTGGTCGGTCGCATCGCGCGGGCCGAACGGCATGTAGCGCGCTTCATCCGGCAACTGCGCGAGCGGCGTCCGATTGAAGAGGTGCTCGACGAACTTGATGACCGAAGCCTGATCGTCGGACTCGTGGACGACGGCGTTTTGCGCGTACGGCGAGATCAGCAGCATCGGCACCCGCTGTCCGTTGCCGCAGGGGTTGCCGTCGGGGCAGACGAGCCACGACGGCGGCGGCACGTGATCCCAGTAGCCGCCGGGATCGTCCCAGGTGATGACAATCGCTGATTGGCTCCAGTACTTGCTGCGCGCGATCGTGTTGACGAGCTGCGCAACGTCGGCTTGTGCGACTTGGAGGTCGGACTCGCCCGGGTGGTCGTCGTCGCCGGTAAAAGTGTGCGGCGCGGCGCTGGCCGGATGCAAACCTTGATTGCTCGTGAAGCCGCCTTTTAGGTAGAAGAGTCCGCTCTCGCCGAGCTTACCGGTCGCGACGTCGGAATCGAACTGCGTGATGTCGGCCACGCCGCGATCCATCGATGCGTTCTTCGCGATGTAGCCGAAGTAGTGCGGCGCGAGGTGATGCGTGACTAACGACGTGCGCCCTGGATCGGCGGGGTTGTTGTAACCCTGCTGATACCACGTCCAGTTGACGGCGGCGTCGCCTTTGCCGCGCAGGAAGGCGATGTCGTCACCGATGTCCTGCGTGTAGTTCTTGAGGTCGCCGGATTTCACACCCTCGAGATTGAGCAGCACGTTAGCGTAGGTTTGATCGACCTGTTTGGCGGCACTGGTATCTTTAGTGTTGTAGGGTCCCCAAGGGGGATCGAGATCGACGAACATCGGCACGCCCCGCCCGGCCGTCCCTTTAGGGTCCGCGGTGTAGGGAGGCCCGGCGGCGCCGTACTTTTTATACTCCGTCTCACCGTTTTGCGCGGCGATGATCTCGACGTTGCTCGGCGCCGACGGCGCGCGCGCTCCTTGGAAGAACGAATCGAAGAGCGCGAAGCGGCTCGCGTACATCCAAAGGTAGGGGATCGTATCGCAATCGACGTGCGACATCGACTCGTCGCCGACCGAAGCGAGTTCGGCCGGATCGGTCATGCCGAGCTCTTGCTGCGCCTTCGCCGGCATCTTCTGCGCCCAGGCGATTTCCGCGGCGACAAAGCCGTCCATCTTACCACCGTTGATGCCGGCGTCGACGAGGCTGCGGGCGTTGTTCAGCAGTCCGAGGTCGGGCGTATCGACGCGGAACGCCGTCGTTTGGCGTTTGGCGATCGGGTTGTACTGCGAGAAGCCGTGCGCGCGGGCAGCATCGGTGTAGATGCCGTCGGCCCCGGGATAGGTACCGAAGTAATGATCGAACGACCGGTTTTCCTGGTAGATAACGAAGACGTAGCGCACGCGATCGCGCAAAAGACTCTGCAGCGACGCCGGCTGACTCGCGGCCGCCGTCAGCAGGAGGGTTGCGATGACGATCACAGCGGCACGCATCGCGTTTATGCTTTCGCCGCGGCTTTGGTTAAGAGGTACTCTTGCGAGATGACGTTATTTGTGAAGTAGGGTGCGCTGATCTGCTCGTATTCGCGGCGCAGAGCGGCGAGACGCTCCGGGTCGCCGGCGAGGCTTGCAACGAGTCTCTCCATCGGTCCGACGGAGCGCTCCATAAATAAGCGGTAGTGCGCGAGGCTCAAGGCTGGTACGGCCATCACGCCGCGCTCGCACACCGGTTCGTCGAACCCCTTCGCGAGGCGCTCCCGAATAACGACTTCGTCCCCCCAGAGCACCGGCGGCACGACGCCCGGCGGCAATGGCGGTGAGTTGCGGCCGATAAACTGAAAGAACTGCCCGACGAGTCGATCGGGGGGCCAGGTTGCGAAGGCGATGCGACCTTCCGGCTTGAGGACACGGCGCATCTCGGCAACTGCAACGTCAGGCTGCGGAGCGAACATGTGTCCGAACTGGCTGAGCACGACGTCGAAGGAAGCATCGGGATACGGCAGGCGTTCGGCATCGCCCTCGACCCAATCGATCTCTGGGAATCCCGCGATCCGGGCGTTTTCCCGCGCCGCTTCAAGCAGCGCGGGCGTGAGATCGAGCGCGCTTACACGCGCTCCCGCGGCCGCCGCGGTAATCGCGACGACGCCGGTTCCGGCTCCCACGTCGAGAACCGTTTCGCCGGGCGAAACGCCGGCAAAGCGCACCAGATGCGCGGCCGGTGGGGTCGTAAACGTCGCGGTTGGAGCGAACGACGCCCACATCTCGCGCTGCCGATCTTTAAATGCGGAAAACAGTTCTTCAGGCATCGTGGATGCGTTCTCAAACGCAAAGGCCGCTCCTATCTGCAGCAGTTGCGCGAGGCTCGTTGCGCTTTGACGCGGGACAGCCCATCGCGTTCCAAAGACGCCTACCACGTTCGGCCGCCGCTCACGGAAGGGCCGGAGCCTCGTTTATCGCCGGCACCCGCTTCGAGCCCTTCGGCATAGCCCCGGTCTTTCGCGTGACCTAAACGGCCATCGCTCAGACGGGACGTTTCCCCCTCAGCTTACGCGGGAAAACAAAGGGAGGAGGGGGTAGGTCCCTTGAACTGTACTTCTCAACCCACGTTGGGTCCTTATTTTTCTGCACAGCACAGCGCATGAGGGAGACTTATCAATGAGCTTAAAGGGCTTTGCTGCTTTCGTATTGCTAAGCGGGTGCGGTACAGCCGCGGCCCTGGGCGATGTTCCGCCGAACCAAACAGTCCATCTAACGAATGGATCAACAGCGGTTTCCTACAACCATTGCGGAGATAACGACCTTTGCGCTCGAGTCGGTTATCAGGACGGTGGTGCACTCTCGATTTACTCCGAGGGCGCCGCTCTCTGCCAACCTTATAACCTCCACTTCGTCCAAAGCGATCCTGGCGGCCGCACGGTCTACGAGTTTACGCGAGCCATCAACCACACGATTCCTAAGGGGTTCAGCTGCGGCCACACGGTTTCGACCGAAATGGTACTCGATCGGGGCTACGTCCACTTGCTAGTCACTGAAAACCCTGACGGAACTCTAAACCTGAACTTTAGCGCTATTCCAAAATGAGACTCTTCTTCCTAGGGACCGCCATTCTGGGGATCCTGCAGATGTCTAGTGCCGTGCCTGCCGTCGCCGCCGGCATCGCTTCGTACGTTGAGACCCAAACGTCGTCGCCCGTACAGGTCCTGAGTTGCAGCGCAGGGCTGCAGTATGTCAACAGCGGCTACGGAACCGAATTCTACCGCTTAAATATGTCCGCTCACTTTAAGAACGACTCTTCTAAATTGGCCGTGGCGGTACTCATCCGTTTTCAACTCTCAGATGCATTCGGGGATGCGATCGACAACAGATATGGAGAAAGTAGCGGCCATTTTTCCCCGGACGTTGAAATCGATGGGCAGAAGTGGTCCAATGAGGACATCTGGGCTGGATTAAGCGTTGTCCGCTGCTCGGTCAGCCGCGTATTGTTCGCGGACGGATCGACGTGGCATGACTCAGAAGGGCCCGCACCAGGTCCATCGTAGCGTGTGAACGAGCAACAACGCCACAATGCTTCCTGCTAACCCTCTACCAAGGCCGGATCGCTTCTACGTTGGCGTGACCGACCGCGACTGGTTCGAATTCCTTCGCAGCGAACCGGCACTTGACGAGGTGAACTTTTGGAGTCCTGGCGGTCGAATTATCAATGCGCCTCGAGGCCTGCCTTTTCTCTTCAAGCTAAAAGCCCCCCAAAATACAATCGGCGGGTGCGGTTTCGTGGCCTTTGTAGAGCGCATGCCTATTCGAGACGCTTGGGAATTCTTTGGCCGGGAAAACGGTGCCGCGTCGCCGGCGGCGCTGAGAAGTCGAATTACAGCAAATCGTCGCGCTCCGACTACGCTCGATCACATCATCGGGTGTTCTGTACTGTCGAACCCGTTTTTCTTCGACGCCCCCATTCCTCAGCCGGAGGATTGGTCAGGCTCGATACAGGGTGGCCGATACTACTCTATGACCGACAGCACGGCGCAGCGGGTCTGGAGGGATATCATTGTCGCTTTAGCATCCGGGGAGGTTCGGCTTCCCGCGGCGGCGGCTAGCCCATTCGGCGGATTCTCTCAACCCAGCCTTCAACCCAGCAGATTGGGCCAGGGGGCCTTCCGAAAGCTCGTGCTCGACGCGTACGGCCGGCGGTGCGCCGTTAGCGGAGAGCACACTGTTCCGGTCCTGCAGGCCAGCCATATCAAGCCATTTGCAGATGTCGAGCAGCACGAAATAACAAACGGTCTTTCTCTTCGCTCCGATATACATATTTTATTCGACCAAGGATATGTAACGGTTACCCCGGACTATCGCTTCCTGGTCAGCGAGAGATTGCGTGACGATTTTGATAATGGAGAGGTCTATTACGGATATGCGAAAAGCCGATCCCCGATAATCCTACCTGATGATCCGCTGCACTTGCCTAGCCGCGAAGCCTTAGATTGGCACCGGCGCGAGATATTCAAGGCCTAAGCACGATGCTTGCCTCAGCTACGATATCCCGCGTCCGTATCCTCACTTACCTTACTGAACAGACCTCTGCGGAGTATTTTCCACTCCGAGACCTTGAAAGACTCCAGTCCCGGCCCGCATGGAGTCGTGCACGATCGTCCTAAGACGATGGATCACCGGGTCACGCCACACGAGATGATCCGCGTCTCCTTCATGATCACGGGCGACGTCCCGGCCGACGTCGTGCGCTTCACGGCACTCGCGCCGGGCGGCGACAACAAGTTCAGTACCCGCGGCAACTTCACGAAGACCCGTGATGATCTCCGATCGCGAATTGGAAGCCGACGAGCACGACGGTGAAACGGAAACCGTTCGTCCCCTCCCGCCCAGCGTCGACTGCGCGCTCACCTACGCCCACTTCGTGGACGGCTCGGCTGGAGCGGCGACAGCCCCGAGCTTTCGTTCGGGTTACGCCCCGGTAAAGTCGTGGCGCACTAGGGCCACGGACCGGGCACCTCCGATCCTGGGTGCGTTCGATATCGCCGACCCAAAACGCTGACCAATCCGGCTAAGGTTTGCTCGGGTTGGCCCCGATAAAATATTCAGGCGAAGGTCCGCGCCAAGACCTAAGCACGGGCTTCGCCGGGAAGGAAGTATGTTAAATATCATTCGCGCCCTCAGAGAGCGGGTGTTACGCCTTTGCGCGACAGCCCTATCCGTCTTCATTTTTTCGCTCGCTCCGGTTTGCGCCCAGACGCCCCCGAGCAGTCCGCCGGCTCCTGCGCATTCCCCTTGGCCTGGCGGCACCGAAAAGGTGCTCGTCCCGGGCGGGACTACCGTGGTCGTAGCGTTGACCGAACCGATATCTTCCGCGACGGCGACTGCCAACGATCAGGTCGCGATCGTCGTCAAGAAGCCGGTCGCCGTCGACGGCTGGGTCGTCATCCCGGCCGGGTCGAACGGCCACGCGACCGTGACGCAGGTTACGCACGCCTCGGGGAACGGGAGCGGCGGCAAGATCAGTATGACGGTCGATTGGGTCTATAGTTCCGACGGTGGGATGCTGCAGCTATCGACGACGAATCACGCCAGCGAAAGCGGAGACGCAAAGGGTGCTGCGAGTACGGCGACGTTGCTCTCCTGGGTACTTCTCGGCCCGGTAGGGTTTTTTGCGCATAACTTCGTGCGTGGGCGAGACGTCACGATCGGAACCGACAAGACCTTCACCGTCTTCGTCGATCACGACGCGCACGTGAAGACGAGCCAGCGCGCCGGGCAGTCGCAGGGATTCGACCAGTAGCAACCCCTCGGGCGTCGAATGGGGGCGTAGGAGGAACGTTCTCATGGCGCTTATCAGCGGAAGCCGTTTTAACAATGCTCGCGTCCAGCTCGATGGAAAGCAGTTCGAACGCTGCACGTTCGATCGCTGCGCGATTGTGTACAAGGCGACCAGCCCCTATAATCTCAACGGCTGCACGTTTAACGATTGTTCGTTCCATTTCGAAGGGGCGGCCGCGCTGACGGTTCGGTTCATGACCGATCTCTACCCCATCGCGCCGCAACTCATCGAGGGAACGTTCGATAAAATCCGCCTGGGGTTTAAAGGGTAAATCGTGTAGCGCTGCTCGGTGAGAAGCTGCTCGGTGAGAAGCTGCGTGCCGGTAAAGTCTGGCGAAATCGGCCGAAAGGCTGAGGGGGTGACACCCGACAGGTTGAGGATGACGCCCCGGAAAGCTTGTCCTGCGCGTCAACGGCGTTCGGAGGTCATCCAAAAGGATTCTTCGGGCGTATTAGCTAGAGGGTTAGCAGTTCCCCACGACCTTTTTTCTTTGCTTTAGGAGATAAAATGAAGACCATTACGACGGGGCTCGTCCTCACCATCGGCATCCTCTTTGCGAGCATGCTGCCGAGCGTAGCCCAAAGCAGCATGTCCTCGATGCCGGCAATGCCGAAGTGCGCTTCCGGCGATTCGGTCGTCGGTGTCAATATGAACACCAAAATGTACATGACCAAGTCTCAGATGATGGCCAAGAGCGCCGGAATGTCGCAATCGCAAAAGCAGGCGATGATGGCGAAGAATCACGTCAAAATGATGTGCAAGTCGCAGGCGACCGCGATGGGCGCCAAGCCGATGCCTCCGATGTAGGCTGGAGCCTTCCAAACGTAACGAGGAAAAGAAGAGCCTGAAGCCGCAAAGGCCCGGGCTCTTTCCTTATCTCGTCCCGGGATTCGGTCCGACGCCGGGCTCGACTGACTCGGGCCTTGAGGTAGGGGGACCTCCCCATAGCGCTCCAGTGCGCGAGGCTCTATCCTGATCGGGTGCCCGCCTCCGATATGCTCGCCATGGTATTGCTGGATCGCATTCGGCGTCTGAGCCGTTCCGAACGAATCGTTTTGATGCGCGCCGCATTCATCGGCCAACGGTTTCGGCTGGCGCTGCTGGCCGCCGTTTTGGCTTTGGACGAGGACCGCGTTCGGGCAGCACTCGACGCCGCTTGCAACCTCCAACTCGTCGTGCCCGAAAAATCGTCCGGCAATTGGTACGCGTTCCGCCACGCGATAACGCGAGATATTGCCTACGAAGAGTTCATCGGGACGCGCGTCCGTCCCATCCACCGGCAAATTGGACGAGCTCTCGAAGCGGAGCTCGAATCGGAAACCGCCTCGCTCGACGATCTCGCCTACCACTCGTGGGCTGCCGGAGACGCCGTCCGGTGCGTGCGGTACAACGAACTCGCCGGCGACCGGGCGGCCGCCGCATTCGCGGCTCACGACGCACAGCGATATTACGCACGCGCCCGCGCGTACGTTGCTCTTAATTCGGAAGAATACCGGCGGCTCAGCAGTAAACTCGACGCGTTGGCAGCGCAAGCGCCGCTTGCTCCAGGCGTCGAAACCCAAGGCCGCCAATCACCTCTTCGTGATCGTTCGACCGGTCCTCTGCCGCCCGTTCGTTGGACGCCGGGCTGAGCTCGCGTATCTGCGCGAACGGCGACTCGAAGGGGGCGCCTCGCGCGGCAGCGTCGTCTTCATCGCGGGTGCGGCCGGCGTCGGAAAGTCGCGGCTCATCGCCGAGTTTTGCCGCTCGCTAACATATTCTCGCTGGCGTATCACGTTCGGTCCGTGCCGAGAGTTCGGCGGGGGCCCGTACGGGCCGATACTGAGCGCGCTCTCGAACCTCGACCCCAGCGCCTCCCGCTTGCGCCCGGCCGACTCGAAGCGCCAGTACTTTGAGGCGATCGTCGAGCGCTTCGCCGCCATCGCGGCACGCAAAGCATTAGTCATCGTCATCGAAGATTTGCACTGGGCTGACGCCGCAACGCTCGACTTACTCGAATATCTTGGCTCGCAAGTGCGCCGAATGCGGGTGCTCATCCTCGCCTCATTTCGGCCCGACGACCTGCACGCCGACCATCCGGCAACGGCCGCCATAGCGAAGATCGCGCGCCACGCGCAAGCCGGCCGGATCGATCTCGAGCCGCTCGAAGGCGTCGAACTGCGAACGTTCATCGACGAAGCGCTTTCCGGATTTGCGCTGAGCCGTGAGATCCGCCAAGCCGTTGCACTCGCCGGTGAAGGTAATCCGTTCTTTACCGAAGAGCTGCTCAAGAACGCGGTGCAACAAGCCGCCGAGGCGCGCAGCCGCGGCGAACGTTGGCAGATCCCGCACAGCGTCCGCACCGCGCTGCTCGAACGGTTACGACCGTTTGGCACCCAGGAGCGCGACGTCGTTACGCAAGCGGCGGTCATCGGACGGACGTTCTCGCTCGACCTGCTCGCGACGATCACCGGCGTCGAGCCCGAACATTTGCTTTCGACGCTGCGCCGCGCGCGCGATTTTCAGCTCATCGACGAGATCGAGCCCGGCGTCTTTCGCTTCCGCCACGGCCTCACGCGAGAGGCGCTATGCGGGGATTTTCTGCGCGCGGAGCTGCGCCCGCTGCACCGGAAGATCGCGCTAACGTTGGAGAGCGCGCCCGAGGGCAAGCGGCCGATCGAGGCTTTGGCCTATCACTGGTGGGCGGCCGGCGACGCCGAGCGGTCGGCCCATTATAACGAGCTGGCGGGAGACGCGGCGCGCGGGGCATACGCGCACGACGATGCGATTGCGTTTTACGGACGTGCGCTCGAACCCAAAGGCATCGACGCGTTGGCGCGCGGCTCGATTCTGGAAAAGATCGCCAATCTGCGTTTGGTCTTGAGCCAGGCCGAGGAAGGCCAGGCGACGTACAGCGCCGCCGCCGATAGCTTTCGCTCCGCCGCGGCGTTCGAACGCGAGGCGACATGCCGCGTCCGCGTGGCGATGACGGCCTACACGATCGGCCTTGCCGATACGAGCGCGCCGCTGGAGGGGATGCTGTCGCGGATCGACGCGAGCGAGTACCTCGCGCGGGCGCGACTCCACCTCGGCATCGCGTGGCTGGCGTTGGCGCTGCGGTTTCCCTCGCGGGCGCAGGAGCATCTCGCTGCGCTCGATCCGCGCGCTGCCGGCGCGACCGACATCGCGGTCCGCTACCACCACGTGGCGGCGGGCGTAGCGACCGCGCTCGGCGACGTCGATCGCTTTCGCCGCGAGTACGCGGACTGGCTCGAAGCGGCGCGTGCGCACGGCGACGGCGCGGTGGCGGGCGCCTATTACAACGGCGCAAAATACTTTTCGTCGTTTGGACTGCACGACAAGGCGCACGAGAGCGTCGATCGCGCTCTGCGCATCGCGCGAGAATCCCGAAACCGCCATGCCGAAGAGTGCGCGCACGCGACCGCCGCCCTTTGTTACATCTTGAGCGGAGATCTGCAGCGGGCGCGCGAGGCCGTCGAGGCGGTACCGACGACGACCGACAACCGCGTCAATACGATCTTTGCGGCGGCGGCCGGCGCGATGCTCGGCGCTTATCTCGGCGACGAGGGCTTGATTGAAAAGTGGTTTGACGGGTTCGAAGATACGATCGTCGCCGCACCGGAGATCGAGTGTGGTTCTGGCTTTGCCGAGCTGCTGGTACGGCGCGGCCGGCACGACGACGCCGCGGCACTCCTGCATCGGGTTCTGCCCGACTGCGAGCTCGTGCGGGGCGACGTGCCCGCGCTGCTTGCCGTCGCCTCGTACGGAGCGGACGGCGACCGCGACCGAGCGCGCGAGTATCTCCTGCGCGCCACGCAGACCGCAGCCGACTCGCTCGAGCATCCGGCGCTCGCATTCTTCGATGCGCTTTCCTACGTCCGTGCCGGGCGCGCAGACGAGGCGCGCCCCCTGGCGCGCAGCGCGGCCGAGGGTTTTCGGCGCTTTCGCACGCCGCTGCTCGAGGCGTCGGCGCTCGAGCTGGCAGGCGACGTCGAAGGGGCGCTCTCGCTCTATCGCCGCTGCGGCGCGGCCTACCACGTGCACCGCCTCGAAGGCACGGCGGCCGACAAAGTGTCCGCGTTTGATTCGATCGGAAACACGGAGACGTCAGCGCTTTCGAGCCGCGAGCGCGAGATCGCGGTGCTCGCCGCGCGCGGACATTCAAACTTGGAGATTGCGCGCAGCCTCTCGATCAGCCACAAGACGGTGGAAAAGCACCTCGGCTCGGTCTACCTAAAACTCGGCGTTACCTCACGCCGAGCGCTGCGCTCGTACGCAACCGCCGAGCGCTAACGCCCGCAAGCCATGGGGTAGGGTTGCCCACCCATACTGCGCTTCCCGCGATTGCTTTACGATGGTCCGGTGGCCTTGACCCGTGCTTAGATCGCGGCAGGCCGGCTTTTATGAAAGGGAGTTCTTTTTTCATGCGGACCATACCAACTGTTGCGACTACTTCTCTTCTTTTCGGCGTCGCATTGCTTTTCGCGGGCGGGTGCGCGCCGGCTGGATCCGGCAGCGGCTTGCCGCCTCAACTCGGCGCCGTGCAATCGGCGAGTTCGGATAGCACCACAAAGACACAGGCTTGGCCTCAATACGGTTACGACTCGGGGCACAGCGGTTTCAATCCGCTCGAGAAGGCCATTAGCGCCAAGAACGTCTCCACTCTGCAGATTGCCTGGAATAACCAGAACATCATCCAGCCCAGCGGTATCGTGGTTGCCGGCAGCGTCGCGTACGTTGCCGATCAAGACCAAGCCAACGGCTCGGTGTTCGCCCTCAACGCGAACACGGGCAAACAGAAGTGGGCGACCGATGTCGGCCTCAACGGGTCGTGGGGCAGTTTTGATGCGGTGCCGGCCGTTTCGGGCAACGTCGTTCTGACGCCGTGCAGCAACAGCAGCCCCAGCAATTTCAAGACCGGCATCTGCGGCCTGAATGCGCAAAGCGGGAAGGTGATGTGGTCGCAACTGTGCGTCGCGGGATACTGCGGCCTAACGACGTCGCCGGGCGTGACCGGCGGCGTGGCGTACTACCAGTTCTCCGACAACTACTTCACGGACTACACGCAAGCAGTCGACCCCAAGACCGGCCACGTCCTGTGGCAAGATGCGGGATCTAGCGACTGTAAAGATGCCGGCCCAGGCGGAGACCTTCCGCTGCCCGCAGCCGGCGGTTATATCTTCGCAGCAGTCGCGTGTCAAGGCAGCCAGCACAATAAGACCGACGTCTGCGCGCTCGCACCGAGCTCGGGTGCCTCGGTGTGGTGCACCGATTTGCAGACCCAATACATCACCTCGTTGTTCGAAGGCGGGGGCACGCTCTATGCGACCGACTCCGGCGGCAGCACGTCGAAACTCATCGCGCTCAACGAGAAGAGCGGCACCGTCAAATGGTCGAAGACCTTGCCGAATATCGCCAGCGACGCCTTCGCCGTCGCGGATGGACGCGTGTTCATCGACTTCCACAATGCGACCGGCCTCATCGCCTTCTCGGCCGGCAACGGCAAGCAGCTCTGGACGCAAACGACTGGCGTAACCGCTGCGATCTCCGTCGCCAACGGAATCGTCTACAGCGACACGGGCGGCGGCAATAACGGCGACCACGCGATCACGGCGCTCAACGAGAAGACCGGAGCGATCATTTGGGGGAGCGACGCGGGCAACGGGGCATCGCCGGCCACGGCCGTCGTCCTCAAGGGAACGATCTACGCGGGATGCTACACCATGTGTGCGTTCACGCTACCCGCGAAGCACCGCCGAGCGACAGGCTCCTAGCTGCGGCGGAGGACGGCGAACAGATCGCCCACGGGATATGTGAATGCGGCAACGCATCGTGGGCGATCGCACCGTCCTCCCCCAAGTCGTCGTCACGCCGATCGGCGGGCGGAACGATCATCGGGCGAAGATCGCTTTATGCGATGCTAGAATCCGCGCCTGAGTCGCAAGGTCGGGTGCGGTCGACCAGTTGCCGCGTTCGAAGGTTCCGCCAAGAAGCACGCCGTCGTTGCGCGGGAACATATACAGGCCATCGGCGAGGTACGTGTAGTCGATCGCCGGCTGCGGCTCGAGAATCGTGAGTTGCCCGCGCACCGGCTCCAGCTCTCGATCGGCGAAAAGGTCGCGCGCACCAAGGCCCGTACAGTTGAAAACGACGGGTTCGTGGAGCACCTCGACGTCGGCCGGCCGGCGAAACGCGCGTACGACGATATGCCCGCCCTGTAGGAGAAAATCGCGCTGCACCGCAGGTAAAAACGTGTTCGGCTCCATCAACATCGTGTCGAAGCGGCGGATGGCGGAGTAGCCGACGAACGGTACCGTCGCCGGATCGATCGTCTCGACGTCGGCATAGAGATCCGCGATGCCGGCGTGCCGCGCGTAGTCGAGCTCGCCACCCGTTGTCTGCGCGTTACGCTTGAGATCGTAGTTGTCGAGCCAGCGTACGCCGTACTGGTCGCCGACCATCAGCTGGAACTGTCGGTTCGCGATACGCGCGGCCTTGCGAAATGTCTCGAGAAAGTCCGGCTTGACGACGTCCCACGAGAAAAGCGCCGTCGGCGTCCACTGCGCACCGGCGATGTTCGAGGTCGTCGCGGGCGGGAGATCGGAAGCATAGATCGTCACCTGCCAGCCCCGGTTCTGCAGAATGCGGGCGGTCGTGAGGCCGATGACGCCGCAGCCGAGCACCGCCGCGCGCGCAGGCGAACGATCAACAACGAAGTCGGCCGCCAGCGTCGCGCAACCCCAAGAGAGGCTGAAGCCTCCGCCGCCGTGGCCGTAGTTGTGCACGAGCACTTTCGAGCCGAACGACTCCGCGCGCAGCACAAATCCCGACGAGCGATACGGACGCAGGCCGACGATCGTGCGGATGATGCGATTGGCGTCGATATGCACGGGCGTAATCGTGCTGCCCGGCGACGCGGCGAGCGCGGTCGCCGGCCAACGCGCCGCTGCAAGCGCCGAGAGACCGAGCGACGAATTGATGAACGCGCCGCGCGAGACCAACACCCGGTTCCCTTTTCGAGCGCTTCGGAGGATTCCCGCGCTCCGCGGCGCGCTTGGGGCCACATCGCGACTTTCCCGGGGGTGTATCGTCGTGATAAGATAGCCTGATGCGGTGCACGAGGTCGTGACGTTCGATGTTTGAGCTCGACGTCGCCCCTGAGACCATCATCGAACGCGATCCGGTGCCGGTGCTGCTTTTGCGCGGCTTCTCGGCGCCTCCCCCAGCAGCGGTCGCCGAGCTTACGTTCGAGTACGGCAGGCACGTCGTCGAACTCTCGGCGGACGAGCCGGACCAGTTCGAGTCGGTGGAGAGAGGTCGCGTCGTTCTGTGGCCTCGCCGTGACGAGTTCGAAGCCGCAGCCAGAGCGGCGCTCGATACGTATGGCCTGTACCTCGTGGGGTGGCCGGAGATCCAGTACGTCGAGCACCGCTCCTCGACGTTACGCTTTCCCGTACCCGACGAGCAGCGTTGGGTGCGCTTTCTCGGACATGCCGTACCGGCTCTGCGCGCACGCGGCTGGCGAATCGAGATCGACCCTTCGTTTCCCTACGAGCTGATCGACGCCGGCGAGTGGGACGCCCAGATTGAGGCGAGCGCGAACCACTGGTTTGAGTTCGATCTCGGCATCACCGTAGGCGGAGAGCGCGTCTCGCTGCTGCCGATCGTCATCGATGCGCTGCGCGAGCTCGGCGTTCGCTCGCACCAAGAGTTGGCAGACCTCAACGCGGAGACCGTCTACGGCCGCGTGCGCGGGGGCGCGTTCGTCGCGCTGCCGGCTGCGCGCATCGCACCACTCCTGGCGGCGCTGGTGGAACTCTTCGATGCACCGCTCACCCGCGAGGGGCGGCTCGCACTCACGCCCGCACACGTCTCCTCGATCGCACAGCTCGAACGTGCGACGCCGGTGCGCTGGGCCGCGGGCACGCGCCTGCGCGACTTGGTCCGCGCGCTTGCCGACGAAGAGGCGATGGCCCCGGCGGTCGTGCCGCCAAGCTTCCAAGGCACTCTGCGCCAGTATCAGGAACGCGGCGTCGCCTGGCTGCAGCTGCTCGCGCGCAATGACTTCGGCGGCGTCCTCGCCGACGACATGGGCCTGGGCAAAACGGTCGAGCTGCTCGCACACGTCGCGATCGAAGACGCCGCACGACGCCTCAAAAAGCCAGTACTGATCGTCTCGCCGACGAGCGTCTTGCCGAACTGGCGTTCCGAGATCGCGCGTTTCGTTCCGCATTTGCGCGTGCTCGCGCTCACCGGCGCCGACCGCTTCGAACGTTTCGCGGAGATACCCGAGCACGACGTGGTGCTCACAACGTATGCGCTGCTGCAGCGCGACATCGAGATGCTGAGCGCGCAGGAGTGGCAGATGGCCGTGCTCGACGAAGCGCAGGCGATCAAGAACCCGCGCTCCAAGGGCGCGCTGGCCGCGGGACGGCTGCGCGCAGCGCAGCGGCTCGCGCTGACCGGAACGCCGATGGAGAACCACCTCGAGGAACTCTGGTCGGTATTTCACTTCGCCGTTCCGGGTTTGCTCGGCGAGCGGGCCGCCTTCTCGCGCGCCTTCCGCACGCCGATCGAGAAACGCGGCGACACGGAGCGGCGGGCTGTCCTGGCGACGCGGCTGCGTCCCTTCCTGATGCGGCGCACCAAGGAGCGCGTGGCGCTCGAGCTCCCGGCGAAGAGCGAGATCGTCAACCGCGTCGATTTGGAGGGCGCTCAGCGCGATCTCTATGAGACGATCCGTATCGCGATGCACGAACGGGTACGCGATGCGTTGAGCAGCCGCGGTTTGGCGCGCAGCCATATCGTCGTGCTCGACGCGCTGCTCAAGCTGCGCCAGGTCTGCTGCGATCCTCGGCTGCTCAAAATGTCGGCGGCGCAGGGCGTCTCGGGCTCGGCGAAGCTCGAAGCGCTGCTCGAGATGGTGCCCGAGCTCATCGACGAAGGCCGGCGCATTCTCCTCTTCTCGCAGTTCACCTCGATGCTCGACCTGATCAAGCCGGAGCTGCTCGAACGCGAGATTCCGTTCGTCGAGCTGCGCGGCGAGACGCGCGATCGCGAGACGCCCGTGCAGCGGTTTGGGCGGGGCGAGGTGCCGCTCTTTCTCATCAGCCTGAAGGCCGGGGGCACCGGATTGAATCTCACCGCCGCGGACACCGTGATTCATTACGATCCGTGGTGGAACCCGGCCGTCGAACGCCAGGCGACAGATCGCGCGCATCGGATCGGCCAGCACAAACCGGTCTTCGTGTACAAGCTCATCGCCGCCGGAACGGTGGAGGAGCGCATCGTCGAAATGCAGCAGCGCAAGGCCGAACTCGCCGCCGGAATCTTCGACGAATCGGCCTTAAGGAAGCTCGACGGCGCTGAGATCGAGCGGCTCTTCTCGCCGTTGTCTTCCTTCGACTAGCTCAGGCTGACATTTCCTTCGACTGAGTTACGAGTAGCAGTATGAGTCCGACGAAGCGTCGCCGCCCGCAAGGCGGACTTGGTGTACGCGATGCGTGTCTGCTGACTCAAAGTAGAACTTGTTATCGAAGCTCATCGCACCATCGCCCGCAACGTCGAGTTTCACCATCCAGCTCTTCACGCCGTCGGGATAAAACTGATCGTCCCACGTGCGATAGAGGGAATTGGTGAAGTAGACGCGCTTACCGTCGCGGCTGACCTCGACCATCTGCGGGCCGCCCGCGAGCGCTTTATCCGGTTTTGCCGGGTGCGCCGCGCGGCGAGCGATGCCGCCGATGTGCACCGAGCCGACGAGCTTGGGATGGAAGGGGTCGCTGACGTCGTACTGGCGCATCTCGCCGGTTCCCCAGCACGAAGCGTAAAGGTAGCGGTCGTCGACGGACAGATCGATATCGCTCAACAGCGGCGGCACCGCCGAGAAGCCTTTAAGCAGATCGGGCAGCTGCGCGGGATCGGCCGGTTCGGCTGGAATCTCGATCACCTTCTGCGCGGCCCACTCGCCGTTTTTGTGATGCCAGAGCCAGATCGAGCTCGACAGATCCTTGAGTGAGACAACGACGCCGGCGAATCCATAGGTGTTCGCCGGGTCGTGCGACGGCCGCAGCTCGAGCACCATCTGCTGCTCGGGTCCGAGATCGATGCTCTGCTTGTGCTTACGCGTGCGCAGATCCCAGAAGTGGAGCTGGTGGCCGTATTTGCCGGCCAGCAGCATCTCCGCATTGAGACCGTTCTCGAGCATCTTCGGCGTGCCCCATTCGCTGCTGATCAGCGCGTCGTGCGTGAGGTGCCACCAGAAATCGTACGCGAGATACTGCGACCCACGATCGACTTCCCAGGGGCCGATTACGTCGAAAGTATCGCAGTCGAGCTTGAAGATACCGCCCGGGCCGTCGCCCTCGGCGTTGCCGAGTGCACTGACGTAGATCGCGTCGGGGCCGCAGTGCACCGTGTGCGGGCGCGTGTAACCGGCCTTTGCGATAATTTCCTCGGGCTCGATAATTTTGGTGATGCGCGGTTGCGCGGGATTCGGCTTCGTATCGATGACGTAGATGCGCGAAGAGCGCAGGCCCGGCACGATCAGGTAACGCCGCTCGACGTGCGGATGCGGGGCGAACGGACAGAGCGCGGCGCTGCAGGCGTTCCAGCCGAAGTGATGCAGCTCGTCGCCGGTGTTCGGAAGGTCCACGCCGCCGACTTCGGTTCCGTAATGGGGCGAGGAGGGATCGGTGTCGACGACGGCGAGCCGATCGGGCACGCCGTTGCCCGTCGCGCTCAGCAGAGCGACGTAGGCGAGCGCTTCGGGCGGCGCTTTCATGGCGTCCTTCGGGGAGGCGTAAAAGGTAGGGTCTGGCTTCAGCTGCATGTGGGCTACTCCGTTTTGTTGACCTAAGTTTCCTTTTGAGGTTAGGTCAGGAGAGCGATGAGGCCGGTCAGAATCAGCGCGATCGCCCAAACAAGATCCAAGTTAAGCCAGCCGACGCGCAAAAACCGGACCCCAACCTTCGTATAGACGAGCAGCGCCACCCCCGTCGTCGTCAGCAAGTACCCAAGCGTGTGCACGGTCACCATCAGCCAGCCGACGGCGTAGGGGCCGGGCGCCACACCGGGCATCGGCATCGGCATCGAGGCCGCGCTCGCGCGCGCGGACGTTACAAACGGCAGCAGCATCAAACCAGCGCCGTGCGCGCTCGACATCAAGAATCCCCAAAGAACGAGGCCCCAGAATCCGACGCGCATGCCGACCCAGCGGATATGGCGAGCGCGGACGAGCCGGTAGACGCCGAAACCGATAAGAACCGCGGCGGCCGTGTAGTGCACGGCGTTGTGCGGGAACTCCGCGTCAGCGAAGGTTGCGACCGCGACGATGATGGCGACCGAGAGCACGTGCCCGAGCGTCAGCGGCACGATTGCCCGAAGGACGGCGCTCGTGCGCTTCTCCTGAAAACCGAGCGCGACCGCGAAGAGCCAGCCCATGCCCGGGTTGAGGCCGTGATAACAGCCGAGCAAAAAGAGCGCGAGCCAGACGTACCGATCGCTCACGCTGCGGCCTTATGAAGCCGGATGCTAAGTCCTGGCTAACACCGTTCGGGCTTTGCGTCGTTCCCTGAGCTACGTATTGCCGTGGACGCTCATGCTCATGCTGTCGTGAGCGTCCACGGCCCAGATTCCCGCGCGGGTCTTTTCGTTCGGCCAGACGTGTACCATCCAACCGAAAACGATCGGAATGAACGTGCCGCCGGCCTTCGTGCAGGCGTCTTTGGCTTCGATCGAGCCTTCGAAGCCGAAGCGCGCGCCGGGCCCCATGTGCTGCGCAAGCGGCGTCCCCGGCGGCGCCTTGCAGAAATCGACGTGGCGATGCCACGTTCCGTAGCTCAACGGCACGCGCGAATCAAGGACTTCGCGATCGGCGGAGTTTGAGGCCGTATACATCACGCCGACGATCTGCAGCGTTTCGCCGCTGCGTTTGAAGATCAGCGATGTCGGATGCATCGGATCGAACTCACCGATATATGCCTCGACCGCGTAGGAGCGGTTCGTGTAGTGTTCGATCGGCAGCGGGATCTTCGGGAGAAACTTCTTGAAACCGGCGTTCTCCGCGGCCTCGACCGTCGGATACTGCGCCATCACCTTACGCGCCGCCGCCACGATCGCATCGGCGCGTACCGAATCGCCGGGCTGCTGTGGGGCGTGCAGGGTCATCTGCATGTGGTCGCGGGTCGTCGTTTGGATATCGGGCGCGGTATACGCCGTCGCCGCCCGGGCGTGTGCGATGGCGAGCACGGCCGTCAGGGCGCCGCCCGCGACGAGGGCGGTTAAAGCGGAGCGCTTGCGGTGACCCCGGCTCGTGCGCAACGGCAGCGGCGAAGAACTATTTAGCGCTCAGCACGACATCGAAGGGATGGGCGATCGATACCGAGTTCGTCGGCGCTCCGCCGCCAGGATAGTTGTAAACACCCAAACCGTAGGCGTCGACCCCGAAGACCGTCTTACCGGCAATGAAATAGCCGTACAGCGTCGCCGAGCCGCCGAGCGTGGTCTTTCCATTAATTTTTCCGCCCGTCGTCCGATAGATCGCTCGCGCGGTCTGGTCGCCGACTGCGACGTATTTTCCGTCGAACTGGACCTCGCCGGGATACCCGATACTCTGCTTGAGCGACACCGCGACGAGCTTGGTTTTGCCGCTGGGAAGTTCGGCGTATCGGAAAGCGCTGCCGGTCGCGACGCCGTCGAGAAACACGTTCCCTTTACCGTCGTAGCCGGGAAAAAGCGCGTAGACAAATGCCGAGTCGGAGTACGTCTTCGGAATGCCCTTGGACTGCTTGTAGATCGAAAGGTAGCCCGGGCCGGAGCCTCCGCGCCACGTTGAGACAGCCAGATCGTTGGTTTTCGAGTTAACCGAACAGCCGTACGGTGTGTGATCGGTATCGGTCTTGAGCGTCGCCATCCGTTTCATGCTCCCGTGCGCGTACTCGTCCATCTCTTGGGCACCGAAGTTTGCGACCCAGACATCACCACTTTTATTTACACACTCGCCCAGCGGCTGCGAGAATCCCTTGAGCGTACCCGTCAACTTGAGCTGCGGGTAACTGTAGATGTAAACCGACGCGCTGCCGTCGGAGACATACAGAAGCGAGCCGGTCTTGGCATCGGCACGAAACCAGGACGACCCGTTCGGCTCCGCTTGGGGAGCGTTCGCCGGCGGTTGCATTTGGCCGCAGCCGGCCAGCAAAGCGCCTGCGGTAAAAATGATTAACGCGCGTTGGCTAAAGCCAAAACCACTCATCTCCAGTACTCCTTGCGCGGCGCAAAGCTGCGGCTCCCCACTTGGGCTCCGCCAGTAAAATCACCTTCCAGCTTGCCCCCTCCCTATGAGTAACGACCTTCATCCGTGTGTAAGAATGCAAGGTCGGCGAAGTCCCTACAAGGGTAGGAGGCTGCTCTTGGCCGCAAAAGGAACGCCCCACGCAGCGCCCGTAAAACCAGCGGAGAAGAGCAATGGCTAACCGATGGATAGTGGCCTTCTTAATCCTTGCGCTCCTTGTAAGCAAATGGGTGGGCGGCGGCACGCCGGCTTCGGCGGACACAGCGTCAGCGGCCAGCGAAGAGGGGCTGTTTCCGTACGCAGCCATCGATAGAATGGCTCGAGCCTCCGTTCCGATCGCGTGCGCGACGGACGTCCAGGGCAAAATCGGCATCCGGAATATAAACGGGAGCGGCTTCTTCGTCAATCGCCGCGGAGATGTAGTAACTGCGCAGCATGTGGTCGCCGCTCTCGGCGGATGTATTCCGGCAATTTATGTGCCACGCTCTGCATGGTCTTTTACCAACGAAAACGTCGACGCAAAGTGGTATCGGATCTCATCGTGCGACCAGGATGCAGGCCTCGACATCGCGGTCTGCCACCTCGTCGCCAATCCGTTCACCGACCCTACACTCCACACGACCTTGGAGACCGTTCGGTTCGACATAGAGACGAAGCCGGAAGGGACTCCCGTCGCATTTACGAGTTTCGCTCTCAACAGCGTGCATCCAATCACATCGGTCGGCATCGTAGCAGGCTATTTTTGGGAGAACCACCAGCGCTTTCTCTTAGTCGATAAAGGCGCTTGGTACGGGGCAAGCGGAAGCGCACTTTATGCAGCAGACGGCCGCGTCGTCGGGATCGTTCTCCAAGCCGGGACGTGCGAAACATCTACCCAGGGCAGCTGCCGGTACGACGGGTTAACGTTCGCGCAGACGGCGGGCTTCATCGATGGGTTCCTTACCCGGCATAACGTTACTCACCAGGTGTAGGTACACTGGCTAAAAGACAGCATTGACAGTTTTCGATATAATCGGGTAGTATTGACGTATGTCAATACAACGCTGCTGTCCTGCGGCAAAAGTTACTCGGCGCGACTTTGAGCCTACCGCGGCGCTGTTCAAGGCGATTGCGGACCCTTACCGACTCACGATCCTCGCCACCCTTGCGCAGAGCGACCATGAAGTATGCGTCTGTGACTTTGCACAGGCTTTGCCTTTGAACCAACCTACGGTTTCGCATCATCTTCGAATCTTGCGGGAGGCGGGTTTGGTGACGTGCGAACGCCGAGGCACTTGGGTCTACTACCAGCTCGCCGCAGAGGCGCTGGAGCGCCTTGACGAAGCACTGGGAATGGTTTTCCGAGCAAAGGCGCTCGCATGAAGACTCACCTGAATTTCGCAACCACGGACCTGGCGAGGAGCGTCGAGTTCTACTCGACCCTCCTGAACGCTCGCCCCAAGAAATTGCTGGCCGATTACGCCTTATTTATCACGGATTGGCCAGGGCTGGAACTCGCGCTTGACGCCGTTGACTCAGCGCCGCAGCTTAGCGGCGACCACTATGGCGTTTTTGTGGAGACCGTCGAAGAGGTTGAGCGAGCCGCTGCGCGTCTTGAAGAGGCGGGTCTCGCGTCCTCGGTCCAACGCGAGCAAACGTGCTGTTACGCCAGCCAAACGAAGGTATGGGCAACCGACCCCGCCGGCCGGCGGTGGGAGGTTTACACGGTTCACCAGGAGAGCGCGGAGCGCGAGTCTTCCGATTCGACGTGCTGTGCCGATCCAGTTGACGCAGATGTCGGCTGCTGCACGCATAGCGGCGCCGACGTGGAACCGCGGCTTCGATGACGCTGCTCCGGCGCAGCGTTGCAGAAGCCCTCGGGACCGGGTTCCTCCTCGCAAGCGTCGTTGGTTCTGGTATCATGGCAGAGCGCCTCTGTAACGGGAATCAGGCGGTCGCGCTCCTTGCGAACACCCTTGCAACAGGTGCCGCGCTCGCCTGCCTTATTGCGGCGCTAGCGCCGATTTCCGGTGCGCACTTCAACCCTGCAGTCTCCTTCGCGGAGGCCATGCGGGGGCGAATGGCGTGGCACGAGATTCCGGCTTATTGGCTCGGTCAAGTTTGCGGTGCAATCGCCGGTGTTGCAGTCGCGAACTCGATGTTTGGTCTGCCCCTGCTGTTTGTTTCGCATCATCCGCGAAGTGGGGCACCCCAGTGGCAAGCCGAGTTCATCGCCACTTTTGGCCTGCTGACCGTGATCTGGGGCTGCGTTCGATCGCGAACCGATCTCATGCCGCTCGCCGTCGCCGCTTACATCGTGTCTGCCTACTGGTTCACCTCGTCGACTTCATTCGCAAATCCAGCGGTTACGATAGCTCGCACGCTGTCCGATACGTTCGCGGGCATTCGCCCCCAGGATGCTCTAGCATTTGTTGCTGCTCAGTTTGCCGGGGCGGTTTGCGCGACGCTCACCTTCAAATGGCTCGCACCGGTGCAAGCGACTGGCCTATGAGTCAAACGACTGCGGGGACATGAAGCGCGAAGTGCTGTTCGTCTGCGTGCGCAATAGTGCGAGAAGCCAGATGGCGGAGGCATTCTTAAACGAACTCTGCCCGAACGATTTTTCAGGACACAGCGCCGGCTTGGAACCGGGGACCTTACATCCACTTGCAGTCGCGGTGATGCGCGAAGTTGGGATCGACATATCCTCAAAAAGTACTACGAGCGCATTCGATCTCCTCAAGGCTGGTAGGGTCTTCTCGTACGTGATTACGGTCTGCGACGAGACCTCTGCAGAACGCTGCCCCGTGTTCCCCGGACAAGCGCGACGTTTACACTGGAGTTTTACGGACCCCGCTGCGCTGAGGGGAGCCCAGGAAGAACGCCTCGCCCGGGCACGCACCATTCGAGACGAGATCCGCGCGAAGGTCGCCGCATTTTGCGCGCAACTCTGCGATAGCATCGCCCTTCGATAAGCTGGAGGGTGACACCGGGGCAGCATGTACCTTTCTGCCAGAATCGGGCATGGCTCGGGGGGTTCCAAGGCCGTGAGCCGCGCACCGCAAAACCGCAATGTGATGAGTTTTCCGTCGCTTCTCGTTTTGCGTTTGGCAGATGCGGCTCGCATCGCTCTGCGGCTGCAACGGAATGGGACTCCTCGACCAGCCTTTCGGCGCCACCATCAGCACTCTTGAAAAAACCAACGGAGATTCGAAACAGAATGTCATTCCACTTTTCTCGTCTTGCGGTGCTCGCCGCGATTGCCGGCCTTACGGCTTGCTCCAGCGGTACGCAAGCAGCACCGCCGGCGAACGCCGGGGGCGTTCAGATCTCTACCCTGTCGACCGGCGAGCACCTCGTTCGACTCGGCAGCCACACGATTCGTTATGGTGGGCCGCAGCGCACCGCGAACGCGCATCGGGGCTGGATCTCGCCCGACGCCAAAAAAGGGCACGTGCTGTACGCCAGCTCCTATAACGGCGAGTTCATCAATCTCTATAAGGAAGGCGGCAACGGCCAGCAGCCAATCGGCCAGCTGACCAGCGATCTCGTTTCGCCGCAGGGCCTCTTCCTCGACAAGAAACATCACCTCTGGGTCACAAACACCAACGCATTTACCGTCCTCGCCTTCAAACGCGGCGCGACGAGCCCGTATGTCACGCTCAACGATCCGGGATACTATCCGATTTCGGTTGTCGTCGATCGTCACGGCACGGTCTACGCTGCCAACGCCCAAGGCCAATCCGGACAGCCCGGCAACGTCACGGTCTGGGCGAACGGGAGCACGAGCCCTACGGCCACGTTGACTTACTCCAACTTCTTGGTCGTCACCAATATCGGCATCGATTCCAACAGCAACGTCTACGTCTCGTACGTTCCGACGAGCGGGCCGCCGGCGGTCGTCGTATTCGCGGCAGGCTCGTCTACCGGCACCCCGCTGAACGTCCCAGACGCCGGCTTGAGCGACATCGCCTTTGACTCTTCGAACAACCTGTTGATGGAGACGCTGCAGAACGTGCTGGGCGTCTGGGCGCCCCCGTACACGAGCGGCCCCGCGCGCACGATCTCCGCCTTCGGCAACGAGCCGACGATCAACAAGCGCAACACCGAGGTGTGGGTGGCGTACGCGAATCCTTCGAACCCGATGGTCGAAGGCTACAACTACACGAGCGGGGCGCTGGTCGACACCATCACGGCGGGCTTCAGTGCGGCCGGATTCCCGTACGGCATCGCCGTCGATCCGCGTGAACACCCATAGCCGAGGCTCGGGATGAACGCACGTTACACCCTGCTCGCGCTGCTCGCGCTGCTCGCCGCCAACGCCTGCGCCGGCGGCAATCAAGGCTCCTCTGCGCTGCCAAGCAGCGTTGCGCCGGCGAGCACCCGCACGCACAATCACGGCTGGCTTTCGCCACAGGCGAAGAGCCATGGCCAGGCACTCGTCTACGTCTCCGATAACTCGGCCAATGCGATCGAAATCTATCCGGCAGGGGTCGATAACCCCTCACCGGTGGGAGAGATTACCGACGGCATCGCCGGTCCGCTCGGCACGTTCGTCGACGCGCAGGGCACGCTCTACGTCGCCAACTCTTCGGACAACACGGTAACCGAGTATCCGGCGGGCTCAACCTCGCCGAGCGTCACACTCTCCGACTCGATCAGCGGCCCAATCAGCGTCGCCGTCGATTCGAAGGGCGCGGTCGCCGTCGGTGAGTTCTCTTCGGGCGAGATTTTCGTGTTCCCGAAGGGCGCGTCGTCGCCGACGATCGTGCTTCAACTGTCGCTGCCCGAAGCGCTGGCCTACGACCGGCACGGCCGTCTCTTCGCAGCGTGGAACGTCAACGGCGGCAGCAAACTCCTCGGGCACCTCACGAAGTGCCGCCCCAGCCGCAACGTCTGCATCGATCAGGGCATCAGCGAAGGCGAGAGCGGAGGCCTCGCGATCGACCGGGCGGGCGACGTAATCCTCGGCGATCAAACCAACGAGCAGATCAATGTCTACTCGCCTAAGATGTCGCTGCTGCGCACGATCTCGACCACCGGACACGCGCCCTATAAGTTCGAGCTGGACCGCAAAGAGCAGACGCTCTACGTCTCCGACTACTCGAATAGCGAGGTCGTAATGTACGACTACTCGAGCGGCGAGCAGACCGGGACGATCTCGAGCGGCCTCGAGTCCGCGTGGGGCGTCTCGGTCAGCCCGCCTGCAAAGTACGGCCGGTAGCCCAGACAGGCCCGGCGCCCGAGGGTACGTAACCGAGGTGCAATGCCTCGGTGCGACCCCGCGCGCTCGCCGTATTGCGCGACCCGGCACCTCCTGCGCAATCTCGGGCAAGCGTACCAGCTTCGGCGCAACCCCCTAACGCGGGAGCTCTTCGCACGCCCCGGCGACGAGGCGCTGCAAACGGTCACCGCGCGCGTCTACGATTCGATGCGCGCGATGAATCCGCGGCAGGCGGCCATCCTTCTGCGAGTCGACGTCGGCCGGCACGACCCGCGAATCGTGGCGGCAGATCTCGCGCTGTCGACTCGGCAGTTTCACCGCGAGCGCAAGGCGGCGCACGAGCATTTCTATCACGTCTATTGCGGTCACGACGTTGATTTCGGCAACCGCGGTGCGCAACCGATCGAAGTTGATAGCGACTTTCCGTGGCGCCTTCTCGAACGCGCGGCGAGCCTCGCCGACTCGGGCGAGACCTCCAGCGCGCGGGCGATCCTTGACGACGTTGCCGGCAGCGGGGCCGATGGCTTGCTGCGCGGCGAAGCGTTCGCTCAACTGGCGATGCTCAGCGCCTGGGAGCATCGCTTCGATCGCGGGAAGGGCTACGTCGGGGGTGCGCGGCAGCTCTTGGCGACCGCGGAGATGCCGGCGGACACACACGCACGGCTGGTCGACGAGGTCAACGCGGCAGCCAACATTTTGCGCTGGTTCGAAGAGGGCCCCGAAGCGATCGCAATCGAGCCGGCTTCCAGCGCGCTGCGCGAACGCGAGCGCCTGGTGCGCGCGGCCGCGGCGCTGCGAAGCGGTGAATCCGCACTCGCACTGGCGCTGACGGAAGGGCTCGACGAACGTTCGCCGGCGCTGCGCGATCCGGGCGCGGCAGTCGATCTCCTGACGCTGCGCGCCGAGCTCGCCGATTTCACCGGCCAGGACCCGCTGCTGAGCGAGGAACTCTTCTCACGCGCCGCGGCCGCCGCGCAGACGAACGGCTTGCGCGGCCGCGAGATGTACGCGACGCATCAGCTGATGCTGACCAAGTGGATGCACACGCGGAACCCACAAGACCGGCTTGGTTACCGGCAGCTCGTCGACCGCATCGATCCCTCGCTGCCGCCACGCTTGCGCTCGTATCTCACGTTTTCCGCCGCCGACGTGGAGCTCGCGATCGGTCACCCTCGTCGCGCGCTCCTCGCCGCGCGAGCGGCCGGGCGCGTCTCGACAAACCGCTACGAGCGCTTCTCGGCGCGTGGACTCGCTGCGGGCTCATTGCTGCGCCTCGGCCGAATCGACGAGGCCGGGGAACAAGCGGCTCTAGCGGCGAGCGAAGCCCGCGCCGGCGGCCACACGCGAGTCCTTTCTCTCGCGCAACGAATCGGCGCGCAGGTTTTTTTCATCCAAGGGAATCGCCGGGCGGCGCGCGCCGCGATCGAAGAATCGATCGAGTGCGCGCGTTATTTCTCGAGCCCGTACGTCCTGTCACAGGCGCAGGCGCTGCGCGAGCGCATTCGCGCTCGTTAGATTCCCGCGCTCTTGAGCGTCTTGAAGATCGCGCTCGCGAGCTTTCCGGCACCGTCTTCCTTCGCCGGCGGGCGGCTATTGAACGAGAAGGCAGCGACGACGCCGGTTGCCGGATCGTAGAAGTGCACGGTGCGGAAGCCCAGGCTCTCGCCTTCGTAAAACCAGATGGGGCCGACTTCGGGGACGATCATCTGCGCGACGCCCAGACCGAAACCACGCGGCTCGTCAGCGGAGACTTTGGCGAGCGGCTTGCCCGTCTTCGTCGAGACGAGGCTTTCCATTTCGGCACGCTGCTTGGGTGCGAGCACCGGCCCGGTATAGAGGTCGCGCGCCCAGCGCGCCAGATCTTGCATCGTCGCCGAGATTCCACCGGCGCCCTGCATCCACGAGAGACTGTCGAGGCTAACGTTGGTTCCGAGCAGCGGAAAGAGCGGCTTGTTATCGGCATCGGTGTTCACGAAGTAACCGGCAGGCAGGCGTGCTAATACGTCGGCCGGGTACTGGCTGGGCGCGTAAAAGGTATCGTTCAAATTAGGGCCGCCGTGGAAAAAGCGCTTATCCAGCTGGTCCGGGAACGTAGCGCCCGACGCTTTTTCAACGATTAGCTCGGCGAGCAGATAGTTCGTATTCGAGTACGAGTAGCCGGTGGTGGCTTTTGGCGATTTCGCATTGGTCGGGTAGGCGTACGCGATCAGTTCGGGGACCGTGAAGTGACGCTTGGGAGTCTTCGCGTAGGCGGCAAGCATCTCATCGACGTTATCGTAACTCGGGATGCCGCTGGTCATGCTGAGCAGCCGGCGGATCGTGACGTTCTTCCAGGCGGGATATTGCGGAAGCCACTTTCCAAGCGGCTGATCGATGTTCAACTTTCCTTCGGCTTCGAGCTGCAGAATCGCGACCGAGGTAAAGGCTTTTGTATTGCTGCCGATCTGAAAAATGTCGTCGGGCGTGATCGGATCGCCGCCGCCGCCGTACTGCATTCGTCCGGCCGTGACGTTGATGTAATCGCTCGATCCCTTGAGGCTGACGCTGAGCGAGATCGCCGAGAGATGTTCGATCTTCGAGCGCGTCGCGAGATATTGATCGACGTCGCGCCCAAGCGCGGCTTTGAGCGTTGCCGTGGATTGGCTCGCCGCCGAGGCCGGCGCAGCGAGCAACAGCGTCGCGAGCGCGAGGGCAATTGTACGTAACATAGGAGGCATTCGTTGGCGAAAACCTCGGTGAATCCCGCGCCGGGCGGCTTCGTGCAGCGAACCCAACTGCGGCCTGCACCTCAATTGAATTGGGTTCGGAGCGCCTTTTTCGATCGCGCTACCGCAAAATCGAAGTTTCTAACCGCGACGATGCTTCGTTTTAGCGTGCAGCACGAAGGGTAGAAAGCGCATCGAAAGAGAGGGCTCCATGTACGATACAGACGATGCATTCGAATCAGAGATATACTACGATCGAGAGCCGGCCGGCGCGGCGGTAGATCGCCTGCACGGACTCGGCTACGGTCGCGATGAGATCAGCGTGATGATGGACGACAAAACGCGCGAGAAGGCGTTTTCCGCGGTCGTCAATGCCAAAGGCAGCGAAGGTATTGCCGCCGGAGCCACCATCGGCGGCGTTCTCGGCGCAATCGTGGCCGGGCTTACGGCAACCGGCAGCGTAGCCGCAATCGCCGGCACGGGCGGCCTGGCCACGCCGCTAGTTGTGGGGCCTTTAGCGGCTGCACTAGCCGGATTGGGAGCCGGCGCAGCGGGCGGCGGCATCGTCGGCGGACTCATCGGCGTCGGTATCGGCGAGAAACACGCCAAGGACTATGAGAAGGGGTTGCGCGAGGGCGGCATTCTCGTCGCCGTTCGCCCGAAAACAAAAGAACATCGCGCCGACGTGCGCAAGGCGCTCGGCTCTCGCGATGTGGACTATGCCGGCGAGGTTCGCGCAGAAGACATCCACTGATCGAGGTGTCGACCAGCGAAAGGGGATGGGCTTGGGCCAATCCCCTGGTGCGCGAGGGACTTGACGGCGGTTGAAAATCCTTTGAATAGGGCAGAACATCCTAAAGAGAGAGAGGCATTCTATGGCTGGTATTCTTTGGACCGTTATTTCGGTGTTGTTTATTTTGTGGCTGCTGGGATTCTTGCTGCATTTTGGTGGAGGCTTAATTCACCTCATACTCGTCATCGTCGTCGTACTCATAGTGGTTAATTTATTGACGGGACGGGGCGCCCGCGTATAAATCGAGCAAAGTCATTTAGCCGATGGCGGGAGCTAGCCCGAGCGTCGAGCCCTTGGGAGCTCTGCGCTGACTTTAGCTCCCCCATTTGCGTTCGCCTCAACCGACATTCTGGTCGCAAATTGCGCGACGAGAAACAACCCGCGGCCATTTTCGGCGAGTGCCGGCGGCAGGCGAGGCGCCAATCTAAATCCGTATCCAGAATCGGAAACGTCAAGAAGTACGCTCCGTCCATCGCACCGTAGTCTGACCTCCACGGCTCCCGGTGCATGACGAACAACATTACCGATCAGCTCGGTATAGATCAATTTGGCAGCCAGATCGTCTAAGCTCCAGCCGGCGTGGGCGCGAACCGCCGCAAGGAAACGCGGGCTTTGGGCGAGCGCCTCACGTGCGCACTGCGCGTTGTAGCTCCACAGCAGCCCCGAGCCGCACATGCTCACTCATCCCACATTCTCAGGGCCCCCAAACAAAGCAAACAAAGGCTCCGCCTGACGGGACGACAAGAGGCGCTGCCAGTGAGCAGCCGAAGCTCATTGAAGCGTGATCGTTCATCTGATCGACGGAACTTACGAGCTCTTCCGCCACTTTTATGGATTGCGTCGCTTCACCGACGGGAAGGAGCGACGATTCGGTGCGGTTGTCGGAGTGCTCAAGACCGTACAGCAAATGATCGACGAAGGTGCTACGCACGTAGGCGTTGCCACCGATCATGTGATCGAATCTTTCCGCAACGAGCTTTGGAGCGGGTACAAAACCGGAGATGGAGTCGAACCCGAGCTCTTCGCGCAGTTCGAACCGCTCGAGGACGCGCTGCGCGCCATGGGCATTGCAGTTTGGGCGATGATCGAGCTCGAGGCCGATGACGCGCTTGCCTCTGCGGCCACAATCGCCTCGCGGGATTCGCGTGTAGAGAAAGTCTGCATTTGGACGCCGGACAAAGATCTCGCGCAATGCGTTTGCGGGGATCGGATCGTGCAGATCGACCGCAGGAGCAAGGCCATCCGCAACGCTGATGGCGTCCGCGCGAAGTTTGGCGTAGACCCCGAGCTGATACCCGATTATCTTGCGCTCGTCGGCGATGCCGCCGATGGCTTTCCCGGCATCGCGGGCATCGGACCGAAGGGGGCGGCAGCGCTCCTCACACGTTATGGTGCGATCGAGCTTTTTCCGCCGCAAGAGCTCGGCGAGCGGCACGCGCTCGCGCTGTTATTTAAGCAACTAGCAACCCTTCGAAGCGATGTAAAGCTCTTCGCGGACGTGGACGAGTTGGAGTGGCGCGGGCCTACCGCCGAATTTCCCGCGGTGTGCGCGCGACTGGACGCCGCCGACCTGCTTGCGCGCGTTACGAAGGCCGCGCGAGCTCGCGCCCGCTAACCGCCTCACCAACCGCGTTACCCGCCGAGGTCACATTTCGGCGGGCGTCCCCGTCTAGGGGTAGGAGGAACAGAGACATGTTCAAGTGGTTGGTCAAGAAACAGCTGGAGTCGTTCGGGCGGAAGTGGGGCTACGATACGGGCTACATGGCGGAGATCGTTGATGAAGCCGGCGTCGGAGCGGTGATGCCGATGCAGGCGCTCCAGAAATTGGGAAGCTACCGCAAAGCGCCCGCCGACGCGTGGTACGCCGCGGCGCTGACGGCGGGCAAAGCTGCGGACTGCGGGCCGTGTCTGCAGCTGGGGGTCAAGATGGCCGAAAAGGATATCAAGCCCGAGCTGATTCGAGCAATCCTAGAGCGCGACTACGCTAAGTGCTCAAAGGAAGCGCTGCTCGGCATCGAGCTCGCGCTGAGCACGATCGCACGCGATGGTTCGGGTGAGGAAGCGCGCGCCGAGATTCTGAAGCGCTGGGGCCGGGCAGGCCTCGTCTCGCTCGCCTATGCTATCGTCGGCGCGCAATCGTATCCGGCGTTCAAGTACGCCATCGGTCACGGGCACGCGTGCGTGCGCGTCAAGATCGGCGACGAAACCGTTCCGCTGCCGCATCCGCAGTACGCATGATCGACCAGCGCGCCGAGCGCTTCGAAACCCTGCGCCGGGAACTCGTGCGACACGCGTACCGGATGCTGGGCGAGTACGGCGAGGCCGAGGACGTCGCGCAGGATGCGTACTTGCGCTGGAGCGCAGCGCTCGACACGACGCACGTCGAGGACGAGCACGCGCTCGCGCGGACGATCGTTACGCGCCTGTGCCTCGACCGCCTGCGCTCGGCGCGCGCGAAGCGGGAAGTTTACGTTGGCCCGTGGCTTCCCGAACCGGTCATTTCCGAGGGCAACGAGAGTCCCGAAGCGGCGGCGACGATGGCCGACGACATATCGTTCGCGCTGCTGCTTGCGCTCGAACGCCTGGCGCCGCTCGAGCGCGCCGCCTTTCTGCTGCACGACGTGCTCGACGTGCCGTTCGACGAAGTGGCGTCGACGCTGGGGCGAGCCGAGCCGGCGGTGCGCAAACTCGCGTCGCGTGCCCGCGAGCACGTGCGCGATTCGCGCCGCCACTCGCGCACCGATCCTGCCGAGCTGCGGCGCGTGCGCGACGCATTTCTCGCGGCGCTGCAAAACGACGATCCGGCACTGCTCGCGCAGTTGCTCACCGAAGACGTCGTCTTCACCAGCGACGGCGGCGGCAAGGTTCCCGCGGCCACGGCTCCGCTGGTCGGACGCGAGCGCGTCACCCGCCTGCTCTTCGGTTTAAAAGAGAAGGGCTGGCGTCAGATAATCCGGATGGACCTGGTGATGCTCAACGGCCTACCGGGCATCGTTACGTTCAACAAAGACGGGATCCAAGACGTCATCGCGCTCGACATCGTCGAAGGGCTGGTCGCCGCAATGTACGTCGTTAGGAATCCAGAGAAATTCAAAGGAGTCACTGCGCGTCCAACTACAGCCCGGATTTCCCCGCGGACATTTGGAAGGGGACGTTGTTCGGCGTCATGATTTTGGCGATATCGCGAAAAATCGTGTTCGCGACGCCCGGCTGCGGCTGGTTGGCCTGCAGCGGCACCCACGCAACGACAAACGTGTGATTGGCGGGAAAGTAGTAATCGGCCGTATTGTATCCCGGTAATCCGCCGGTATAGCCATACCAGCCGGCGCTCTCACCGAGCGCGAGCCCGAACGCGAGGTTGCCGTCGCCGGTCGGAATCGCGCTCATCAGTTGTTTGTAGGTTGCGGGTTTGCTCACTTTGCCGGTAACGTAGGCGATGATCCACGTGCGGATATCGGCCATATCCGAAATCATGCAGCCCGCTGCGCTCATCAGCGAGACCGGAACCGTGTTGCTGACGTCTTCCCAGTTCTTCTGCTTATCGAGGGCGTAACCGTGGGCCCACGGATCGGGCATCGCTTCGTTCGTCGGATAGCTCGTGTGCGTGAGGCCGAAGGGCTGGATGAGGCGCTTGGTGACCTGGTCACCGACCGTATCGTGCGTGAGCAATTCGATGATCAAGCCGAGCAGCAGATAGTTGGTGTTGCTGTATTTATAGCCTTTGCCAGGGCCGAAGTACGGCTTCTGCGCGACGGCCCAGCGGATGAACGTGCGCGGGTCGTAGGTCGTGCCCACCTTGAAGTTCATCTTGTTGACTTGCGGCGTGCTATACGCCTCGAAGAGCCCGCTGCGCATATCGCAAAGCTCGCGGATGGTGATGTTTTCGGCGTTGGGAACCTTTACGCCGAGCGAAAAGCGAGACAGAGGATCGTCGAGGCTCAGCTTGCCTTCGTCAACCAACTGCAAAAGCACGCCGACGACGAATGTCTTCGTGTTGCTGCCGATGCGAAAGTGGTCGGCGGCCGACATCGCCCGCTTTGTCGCGACCTCGGCGTAGCCGAAGCCGTGCACGTAAGAGTTCCCTTGGCTATCCCAGACGCCGATTAGGAGCCCCGGCACCGGCGTCTTTCCGCCGAAGAGTTTGCGATCTTTTTCAACCGCTGCGACGATCGCGGCCTGGACCGATGCGCTGTTTACCGCTGGCGCTGCACTTGCGCTGCCGGCGGAGCGCACAGAAAGACATACGACCAGAGCCGCTGTCAAGGCAGCAATTGAAAATCCGCTCATCGCCGCCTGTTCGCGTAACCGCGGAGCTCGCCTCTCCTTCGACAAGATGCCCGTGGCGTCACGGGGGCGCGGCGCGGGACGCTGAAATACTTGCCGTGGGTTTTTTCGAACGGCCCGACCCGAAGCTCGCACAAACCGCCGATCCGGCGCCGATCGGCGCGCTCGGCCGCGCGCTGCGACGCCACGGCCTCGCCTTCGCCGTCTGCACGGCAGCGCTGCTCCTCGCCTACGGTGTGAATCTGGCTATTGGCCTGCACTCTACCGCGACGACCCGCGGCCGGGTCGTGGCGCGAGGCCTGCGGGCTGCGGTCACGGTCGCCCGCGACCGGCGCGATATTCCGCATATCCGCGCCCGTAACGAACACGATCTCTACTTTGCCGAGGGGTACGTCCAGGGATCGGACCGGCTCTTCCAACTCGATCTGACGCGCCGGTATGCCTACGGCCGGCTCGCGGAGATCCTCGGCGCGAAGGCGCTGCTCTACGATCGCATGCAGCGCGCGGTCGACATCAGCGCGATCGCGTCACGACAGCTTCGGGCCATGTCGCCGCGCGACCGGTCGGCGCTGGCGGCCTTCAGCGACGGCGTCAATGCGGCAGCCGGAGCGCAACCACTTCCAATTGAATTTCGTATGCTGCTCTACCGTCCGGAGCCGTGGACGCCGAAAGACTCGCTCGCCGTTTCGCTCGTTGCCTCGCTCGAGCTCGCGGATCCGTGGAACGCCGTCTTTGCGCGAAACGCGGTCTGGCGGCATCGCGGTCCCAGCTGTTTCGCCGCGGTCTTTCCGCTCTCCGATGCACGTTACGACGTGACGATCGACGGTCGACGCGGGGACAGAGGCGCGCGCGCCGCGCCACGCGGGTGCGAGATGTCGACGCTTGCGGCGCGGCCCCAGCACCGCGCAATCGGCAGCAACGCGTGGGCGGCCGGCGCCACGCGCAGCCGCGACGGGCGCGCACTGCTTGCGAACGATCCGCATCTCGACCTCACGATTCCGGGAATTTGGTATCTCGTCGACCTGCAGTCACCGCAGGTGCACGCCGCGGGCGCAACGATTCCAGGAATGCCGGGAGTACTGCTTGGGCATAACGAGAGCCTCGCGTGGGCGTCGACCAACGGCGAGATGGCGACCACGAGCGTCTTTGAGGCGGGTCATCTCGACAGGTCGTCCTGGGTCACGGAGCGTTTCGGCGTTCGCTTCTCGCAGGACGTTCACGTGCCGTACTACCGGACCTCACGCGAGTTCTCGGTACCCAACGAAAACGATCCATCGGAGATCGCACTCGTCCGCTGGCCGATCTATTGGCAACGGCAGTCGACGATCGCTACCGTCTTCGCGCTCGATCGCGCACGGAATATTGGCGAAGCGCTACAGGCGCTCGCGCAGTACCGCGGATCGCCGCAAAACTTCCTCCTCGCCGATCGCAGCGGACGCGTAGCCTGGCACGTTGCCGGCCTGGTTCCCGACGATCCGGCCTGGGGACGTTACGTGCACAAGGCACGCGACCTTCGCCGCGCGTACGCACCGGTGCCGTTCGTGCGGCTGCCGCAGCGCGCGGGGTCCCGCAGCGCAATTCTCCTATCGGCAAACAACAAGGCCTATCGCGACGATTATCTGTTTCGTCTCTCCGCACAGTTCGAACCTCCGTACCGCGCCTATCGAATCGCGCAGCTGATGAACGAACGCCGCCGGTACGACACGACGTACTTCGCGCTCATCCAACTCGATACGCTCTCGCCGATCGACCTGGAAATCGCGCGCGACGTCGTGCGCCTGGCGCGCGGGCGTCCCGACGAGCCGAGCGACCGCGACGCGCTGGCGATGCTCGAGCGCTGGAACGGGCGCTATTCGCCAAACTCCGAAGCGGCCGCCCTCGAACATAGAGTCCGGCTGGAACTTTTCGATGACGATTCCGCGCTAAGCGCGCGTTTGGACGAACTGCG
This sequence comes from Candidatus Cybelea sp., assembly GCA_036521375.1. Lineage (GTDB taxonomy): Bacteria > Vulcanimicrobiota > Vulcanimicrobiia > Vulcanimicrobiales > Vulcanimicrobiaceae > Cybelea. The sequence continues at coordinate 158,007 of DATDHW010000012.1, read as the reverse complement.
CGACTCCGCGGTAGCGCCCCTCGAGTTGGGCCAAGACGTCACCGGCGCGTTACGCTTTGCCTTCGACGAACACCGCGATTGGCGCGAGGCAGGCCGCCTGCGCATCGAACATCCGCTCTCGCCGATGAACTTTGACTTCCTCAACGGCGCCTGGCTGCCGGGTGAAGGAGACGAGTACACCATTCACCTGCAAGAACCCGGGTTCGCGCAGGGCTTCCGCGCCGTGTGGGACGTCGGCGATTGGGATCGCGGCGGGATCGCGATTCCGAGCGGCGAGTCGGGGGAGCCGGGTTCGGGCCACTACACCGATCTCTCGCGCGAGTGGGTGAAGGGCGACCTCGAAGCGCTGCCGTTCAGCCGCGCGGCCGTGACCCGCGATACGGCGGCGGTCCTTTTTATCGCACCGCGCTAACCGATTGGCGGCGATCAGGCAAGCCGAAGCAACATTGCGATTTTAGCCGTCATGAGCTTTACCAAGATTCCCGGCGGATACATCGCGGAACTCGGGACATCGTTGGGCACTTTAGCATTCTTGGGCTTAAATTTCGTGCAAATACGAAACTCCAAGGGCGGGACATTGCCTCGGAATCGCGCGCGGTACACGGGCACCCAATGCCGAGCGTCATCGAACTTCATAACCATTGGCGAGTTGCAGCAGCAGGCGAAAACGCGACGCGTTGCGGCGTTTTCGGTAAGTTTGAGATCTTTGAGGAGATGAGCGCCTCTTGCGAACCGAACGCGGTCCGTCCGGTAGAGAGTGTATGCCGTTCCGCCATCTGCATCTCGAACGGGGGCGGCATTCGGCAGCGCTTCAAGCTGACGGGAGCCTTCTTGGCAAGTGTCGCAGTAGCAGACCGCGCTTGTAATAGGAGCACCCAGGGCTTCCAACTCGACGCTTCCGCACGAACACTGCGCGACCATGGCGGGCTTCTTCACTTTTGAGATTTCGTTTCCCGCCTTTCGACGATGCACTAACAGCGCACCGAGGCCGCGCTCACGTTGCCCGAGCTACGGCTGCAGCACGATCTTTCCGCGCGGGTGCGAAACCGTGCCGGCAAGCATCTCGTGCGCGGTCCGCGCATCTGCGAGCGAGAGGACGACGCCGACATCGGCTTTCAGCGCGCCCTCGTCGAAAAGCTGGGCGATCCGTTCCAGTTGCGGCCGGTTTACCTCGACGATAAAGTAGTCGCCGCGCACGCCGTACTGCTGCGCTAGCTCGGGCGGCGGCCGTGAGACGCTCGAGACGAGAGCGCCCCCGTGCCGGAGGACGGCGAACGAGCGCCGCTGCGTCTCACCGCCGACGGTATCGATGACGGCGTCGACATCGGCGACCTCGTCTTCGAAACGCGCGGTGTGATAATCGATCGTCTTTTCGGCGCCGAGCTCGCGGAGATAGGCGGCGTCTCTGCCGTCGGCGACCCCGATGACGCGCACGCCCGCCCAGCGCGCCAGCGCAACGACGTACGCACCAACATTACCGGCCGCTCCCTGGACGAGCACCCGCTGTCCGCGTTCGACCTTTGCACGGTCGAAAAGCATCTGCCACGCGGTCACGGCCACCACCGGCGCCGAAGCGGCCTCGACGAATCTGAGCGACGCCGGTTTGATTGCGATCGATTCTTTCGAGGCGAGCGCGTACTCTGCGTAGCCGCCGGTAAACGAGGGATTCGTCACGCCGAAGATTTCCTCGCCCGTGCCTTCTACGGTGCCGGCGATATCGGAGCCGAGGGTGAGCGGTAAGGCGTGAGCGGCCGTCTGACCCCTGCGAACCAGCGCGTCCCACGGTCCAACGCCTGCCGCACGAACGCGCACGACCACTTGATCGGGACCGGCTTGCGGAGCCGGTACCTCCTCGAGGTGCATCTCGTCGATGCCGCCGAAATTGTGGATAACGATTGCCTTCATGATGAGTGTACCGCGGTGATGTACCCACCCGGAAACCGAAGCATCGCGCGCGGCCACCGTCGAACGGATGCGCCGCGGGCGCGTGGGGCTCAGCGTGACACAAGAATTGCGTGTTAGAAGAAAGGTGTGCGCATGTGTGGCTCGGACCATTACGGCGACTGGCTCAGAGTGACTGCTTCCGCAGGCCGCTCGAGCCTCTCCAGCTGATTTTGGTCCGGGCTTCACAACTCACCGTTCTCAAACGATACCGGTCACTGGCTGATGGAAGAGAGTCCGCAGCAGACGATCGCAGCGCTCACAAAAGTTTTGGAGTCTCACTAGCAACATTTTAGGAGTCCCTACGACAATGATAAACGAAACCACAGAAAACGTTTCGCGCCCGATCGTGCTGATCCACGGCCTGTTCTTGAACTGGCAGAGCTGGGAGAAATGGACGGACCGCTATCGCGCACGCGGTTTTACGGTCTTCACTCCGGGCTGGCCGGGCCTCGACAAAACCGTCGAAGAGCTGCGGGCCGATCCCACGCCGCTTGCGCAGCAGAGCATCGAAAAAATCGTCGACTACCTCGACGCATTCGTTCGCAGGCTCGAGGAGCCGCCGATCATCATGGGCCATTCGTTCGGCGGCCTCTTCGCGCAACTGCTTGCCTACCGCGGCCTCGGCAGCGCGATCGTCGGCGTCGATCCGACCGCCCCGGCCGGCGTTCTGGACCTGCCTTTCTCGACGCTCAAAGGCTCGGCTCCCGTACTCGCCAATCCCTTCAACATCGGAAAGGCAACGATGCTGACGCCCGAACAGTTCCAGTACGCCTTCACCAATACGCTCACCGATGACGAGAGCAAGAAGCTCTACGACCGCTACGCGATTGCCTGCGCGGACCGCGTGCTCTTCGAAGGCGCTTTCGAAAACTTCGCGCCGCATTCGCCGGCGCGCGTCGACGTCAAGGCCGATCGGCCGCCGATTCTGCTGATCGCCGGCGGCGAGGATCACTTGGTGCCGGCCGACTACACCCGCAAAACCTGGGATCTCATCGCGGAGTCGCCGTCGATGAGCGCGTTCAAAGAGTTTCCCGGGCGCCCGCACTTCACCGGCGCCGTCCCCGGCTGGGAAGCCGTCGCCGATTATGCGCTCGAGTGGGGGCTCTCACCGACGGCATCCTCGCCGTACAGCGAAGCGACCCTTACGTAACCAAGGATATGAAAGAAAGAGGTACACGATGGCATATCTGACGCTCCGTGACGGAACGGAGCTCTATTACAAAGACTGGGGCACGGGACAGCCCGTCCTATTCAGCCACGGCTGGCCGCTCGACGCCGACGCCTGGGAGGATCAAATGCTCTTCCTGGCAGCACGGGGATTTCGCTGCATCGCGCACGACCGCCGCGGAAACGGCCGCTCGAGCCAACCCTGGAACGGCAACGACATGGATACCTACGCCGACGACGTCGACGAACTCGTACGCGCGCTCGATCTGCACGACTTCATTCACGTCGGCCATTCAACGGGCGGCGGCGAGGTCGCGCGCTATATTGGCCGCCACGGAACCAGCCGCGTATCGAAGGCCGTTCTAATCGGCGCGGTTCCTCCGACCATGCTCAAGACCGACGCAAACCCCGGCGGACTGCCGATGGAAGCCTTCGACCAGCTCCGCGCCTCGGTGCAAGCCGATCGCTCCCAGTTCTTTAAAGACTTGAGCGCGCCATTCTACGGTGCCAACCGTGAAGGCGCGAAGGTCTCGCAGGGGTTGCGCGACTCGTTTTGGATGCAGGGAATGCTGGCCGGCCTCAAAGCCTGCTACGACTGCATCAAAGCGTTTTCCGAGACCGACTTCACTGAGGATCTCAAGAAGATCGACGTGCCGACGCTGCTCATTCACGGTGACGACGATCAGATCGTTCCGTTCGCCGACTCGGCGCCGCTCTCGGTTAAACTGATCCCCAACGCGCGTTTGGAAGTCTACAAGGGCGCACCGCACGGGCTCTGTTCGACGATGAAGGACCGCGTCAATGCCGACCTGCTCGCCTTCTTCGGCGCGCCGGTCGCCGCCCGGGAGGTTTCTCTCAACTAGGCAGACGGGGCGTCCCGCGAAGCCGGAAGCATTGGGCATGATGGCTTCGCGGGCGGCCTCCCCTGGCGCTTGACGCGCAATGACTCAGCGCGTCGACACTCGCCTCGGAATTACGGTTAGCAGTCGAGTGTGCCGCGAATAATCTCATACTCGTCGCGCACGCACGCCGCAACGCCCTTGACATCGCCTGCAGCACAGCGATCGAGCAGTCTGGCGTGAACCTCGCGCGAGGCGCGGATGAACGCCTTTTGCTTTTCGAGATGGTAGTGAAAACGCCACTCACCGATAATTCGCGCCATTCGCGGGCGACTCGCAGCATCGAAGAGCACCTTATGAAAGCGCTCGTGGGTGCCGCGCACTTCGGCTTCTCCGGCCGCACGATTCATCGCTTTTAGCGCTTCGCCGGCGCGCGCGAGAACGGTGTCGCTCAATGCTGCGACTGCGTGCCGCATGATGCGCGCTTCCAGGCACTCGCGAATCTCGACGATCTCGCGCAGCTCGGCGCCACTGGGCCGCGGCGAAACGATGGCGCCTTTATTGGGGCGGTAGAGCAAATAGCCTTCCGCCTCAAGCCCGCGCAGCGCCTCACGGATCGGAATGCGGCTCAGGCCAAAACGCTCGGCCAGCTCCATCTGGTTGAGGGCGGATCCGGGTGGGAGCTCGCCCGACTCGATTTCGGAGCGCACCCGCTGGGCGATCTGCTCGGCGGTTCCACGAATCGGCGCGCCGCCGTTGACAACGGGCATTCCCGAATTGTATACATGTTTACACTATGCGTCAAGCGGTCGCGGCGGCATGTCTCCTTCTCTTCGCTTGGAGCGCTCCGCAGGAGGCGGCGGCGACCGTGTCTTGCGATACCATCGTTTATCGGCCCGACGACCGCCTTATCAACATTCCGGTCTCCGTCAACGGTTCGCAGCTATGGTTCGACGTCGATACCGGCGCGCGTCATTCGGTCATCGACCTCGCGGCTGCAAAGCGGCTTGGCTTACCCCTGGTCAAACCGGCGCGCATGTCGGGCGCGGGACACGGTAGCGCGGAGCTGCTTCACACGTCGGCGCTCGAGCTGCGGGCCGGTACTGCCAGCGTGCACGTCGCCGACCCGTGGATCCTCGATCTCAGCCACGTTGGCACCAGCCGGCGCATCGACGGCCTCGTGGGAGTAGATTTCTTCAAAGCATACGTCGTGCGTATCGATCCGGACGCGCAAACGATCGCATTTTGCCGCGGCGTGCCTGCGTCGAGGCGTCCGGCCGGTGCGACGATTCCGCTGATCGTCACGAACGACCGCTTCTTCATCACCTTGAGGCTTACGCTTCCCAACGGCGTCGCGGCGACGCACCGGGTGCGGGTCGACACCGGATCCGACGATGCGGTCAGCGACGATCTCGTGCGCCAATCGTCGACGCGAAGGAAGAGCACACAGGGCGTCGGCCTCGGGACTACGTACGTGGACTATTCCGGCGTCCTCGCCAGCGTGCAAATCGGTCCGTACGCTATTACAAACGTGTGGGGACCATCGGGCAATCCGCCGGCGGTCGGCATGGAGATTCTGCGCCGCTTCATCCTTACGTTCGACGCCCGAGGAGGGCGCCTCGGCCTCACGCCAACCGCACGCCTTCACGATCCCGTCCCCACTCCGGCGCTGCATCACTGAAGACGGGGCTCGATCGGCAACGTTCTGCCTGCGGCTCATACGACGTCGCCACGGTACATCGCGTGCTACGCGCGCCCTGCTCCTTCGCAAGGTTGTATCGCTATAGCGAGTGGCTTTGTGAGAGCAATCCAACCCATCCAGCGACCGCGATATGGCTCAACGTAAGGGGTGATTTAGCATCCACAGACAAGTATTCACCCATGGCCCGAATAGTCCGAACGGTCCGGATCCTTGCGCCTGAAGATGTGGTGATTCATCGACTCCAAGACTTCTTCTCGCAACACCCAAAACTTCAGGTAAAGGCCTTGGGCTCATCAAGCGCGAGTGTCGAGATTCAATACTACCTGCTGTTCGACTGGCTAAGTATTGCTCCGCATCGGGAGGGTGTAGCATTTTCGTGGCGCCCGGCCTGGGGCGGCTTCCCCTCGTTTGGTGCCACGCTTACGGTGCGGCCCAGCGGCAAGAAAACGGAGCTCGTACTCGACGGTTCGTATGAGCCGCCGGGTGGCCCTTTCGGCCGTTTTTTCGATAGCGTCGTGGGTCGAAGATTGGCAGCACGCACCATGGACGCATTCCTAAAGCAGATAGCGGATAACCCGTAGAGTAAACCGAGCAACCACGCGCACAGAAGGCGGGGAGGAGGCCGTTCATCGGTATTCCAAGTCGCGAAGCATGATGCGGCTGACTGCGCTCACGTTAGGAACGGGCATTGTAATCGCCGGCTGCTCGGGCTTGGGCACGGGCCCGCAGAGCGTCGTGCCGCAAGCGGCATCTTCTGCCGCACGGGCTGCACCGGACGCGAAGCGGTTGCGGCAAATTCTCTACGTACTCGTCAACGATGGCACGTATGCGAGCTACGTGGCGCTGTACGATGCATATGCGAAGAACCCGACGATGATCGGCAAGATCACCAAAGGGCTGGCGAATCCGGGCGCCATTTGGACGGATGCGAAGGGCAACGTCTTCGTCGGCAACGATATGACGTATACGAGCTCGGTTACGCAGTACGCTGCGCGCACGTACAAGCTGATACGCACTTATACCAACGGAATCGACTTGCCCTTTGGGGGAATGGTCGACTCACACGGCACGATGTACGTTTCGGTCGCCGGAGTGAAGGGGCAGGTCGAAGGCGGAGTTGCCGTCTTTCCGCCGGGAAAGACGAGCCCATCGATGATTTTAACCGCGGGCGTATACGTTCCGCACGGCGTTGCCAAAGATGCGGCGGGGCATCTTTTCGTCGCGCAGATCTACGGTTTGCAGTCGTCGGTCATCGAGTTTCCGAAAGCCGCGAATAAAAGTACGGTTCTCCCGCTGAACGACCTCAATACCGGCGCGTTTCTCGAAGATCTCAAGCTCGATGCCCACAACGACATCGTCGTGGCCGACGCCGAACTCAACAGCGTCCGCTTCTATCCGCCGCCCTACAAGAAGGAGAGCATGGCCCTCACCAGCGGCGTCGCGACCCCCACGGCACTCGCCTATGGAACCGACGGCACGCTCTTCGTCGGCGATGAATATGCGGACACAAACGGTAACGTCCTCGTTTTTCCGCCGGGAGCGACGCAGCCGACCGCTCGAATCACCGATGGAATTACCGGCGGCGTTCTGGGCGTGGCAGTAAGCCCGGCGAAATAGAACCCAACGGCACCGCGGCAAGGATCTTGAAAAAGCTTCGACCCCTTCAGAGTTTGAGAGGAGAGTAGAGCCATGAAGTCGATCGCATTATCGCCGGACTGGATGCTTGCGATGCCTCCTGGCCCGGACGTGCGCGTCAAGATCACCGAGGATTACGCAAAGCACGTCGGGCGCGACGTCTATTTCTGGGCGTGGCCAATGGTGAACATTTACAATCGCCGACTTGCGTTCTCTCAGGTGAAGGAGGCGGCAAGGGCCGGACCGTTGATCCAGTCCCCACTCAACCAAATCGCTATGCTCACGGATTATGTGGATCCGGGAGAACGGTCCGTCGCGTGCCCGAACCAAGACGTAGTCTACGGCATCGGTTCCCTCGCGCTCGACCTAACGCCCGTAGTAGTCCAGGTGCCCGATTTCGGCGACCGCTTCTGGGTTTATCAGATCGTCGACGTCCGTACCGACAGCTTCGTTCAACTCGGTAAAATGTACGGTACGACCCCTGGCTTCTATCTGCTCGTCGGCCCGAACTGGAGGGGCGACGTACCGAAAGGGATTACCAAAGTTTTTCGCTCCCCCACAAACACGGGGATGGTTGCACCCCGCATCGCGCAGGACGATACGCCCGAGGATAAACGCGCTATTCAGTCCGTTCTCAGCGGGATTCTCGTGTATCCGCTGGCGGAGTTTGACGGCCGGATGAAGAGCAAGGATTGGGCAAGCATTCCAGGCTTGGCGCCCCAGTCTATCGGCGAAGAAGAAACCCAATGGGTACTGCCCGAGAAATTCGTCGACGAGCTCGGTGCAGTTCTTGCCGATGCACCGCCACTCGCTGGAGAAGAAGCCCGTTACGCGCAGGTACTCGCGTTACTGGCGGCGGTCAAAGAAAACCCCGCGCTAAAGAAGGCCATGACCGATGGGGCGAAAGAGGCCGATACGGTCCTCGTGAAGCCGCTGTTCCAGTTCCGCAATTACGGTCAGCAGTTGCCGCACGGCTGGAGCACCATTTCCAACGAAGCAGCCTTTGGCTCGGACTACTTTACGCGCACCGCGGTTGCGAAGTCCAACATCCTGGTTAACTCACCCAACGAGACGAAGTACTTTTACCAAGATCTCGATGCGAACGCAGAGCGGCTCAACAGCGGCATTCGCTATACCGTATCGTTCGCTAAAAAGGCGACACCGCCCGTGTACGGTTTCTGGTCGCTTTCGATCTATAACGAACACCACTTCTTCGTTCCCAATGCGATCAACCGTTTCTCTGTGGGCACTAAGAATAAGGACCTGAAGTTCGATGATGATGGTTCGCTTACCATTTACGTACAGGCCGAAGCGCCAACCGATCCAGTGCAGCGCGCAAACTGGCTGCCTGCGCCTAAGGGTGATTTCTCGCTCTACATTCGTGCCTACTGGCCGAAAGCCGCCGTAGCTGATGGATCGTGGACACCGCCGGCGGTGCAACGAGCGAGTTAACCCGCCACGGCTATTTTCGGGCGTAGTCGGTGGTCCAGTTTGTTTCCCAGGTACGGCCGCGGTCGGTAGAAAAGGCTTGTTCGAAGCGAGGGTGATCGCCGCTGTTTAGCCACCACTTGAAACGAACGATCACCGGCGTGCCTTGCCACTTGTCGTCGGCATAAAACTGGCCCACTCCGTTGGGATTGAAGTGCCCGACCTGTTGCGGAAGCGCGAGGCCAATCTTCGTTGTGCCCCAGTAGAGCGACCACAGGTACGTCGCGGGATCGTAGAGACGCAGCGTCATGCCGTGAGTGTAACCGCGAGGCGGCGGGCAGCGCAGGTCGCCATCCTCGAGGTTGGCGCTCCCGTTCCAGAACGGGCGAATCGTCGACGTCCCGTAGCAGTCGTACCACACGTTGTCGTGCGCGAGACGCTTGCGCAAGATACGATAGTGCGTCGTCCAGGTGCCAAAAAGGAAATCGAAGCCGTGGCGATTGTCGTAGGTCGTCGACGTGACGAGCGACGGCTCGGGCGTCGCGGCTATGCCCGGCGAGATGGTGGCGAGCACGACGGCAGCGCAAGCCACCGCGGCGAAGCGTTTCATGAAGGCCCTCCTAGGTAGAGCGCGCGGTTCGCGATGTCGAGCGTGAAGGCCCGTCCGCGCCAGAACTCGTTGCCGACGTTGCAGTCGTAGATCAAATTGGTAAAGATGGCCTTGGGCGCTGCGATCGCGGAGGTTGGCGCGCCGGCAACGGCTACCTGCGGGATCGTTGCGATAATCCGCTCCCCCGCGGGCCCCTGCACGTGCTTGAGCCGCGCGTCGCCGAGGTTGATCCCGAGCCTTGACGCGAAGCGATTGTCGAGGAAGAATCCCTGCGAGCCGGTATCGATCTCGCAGAGACCGCGCTGGCCTCGACCAAAATCGAACCAGGCAAAGATTCCGAGAGAAATGTCGCGATCGTCGGCTAGTTCGATCGGAACCTTGGCGGCCGTGCGCGTGCGCTTCGCAAACGATCCTTCGTCTTCGAGAACCAGCAGATGCGAGGCATAGTCAAAGGTAACGGGCCGGCTGCGAAACGCGCTCGCGGAAATTAGACCATCGATACCGCTGCCGTCGAGCCCACTCCAGATGATGGCCGGCGCGCTGGAAATCTGGAGCGTTCCCAGGGAGAGCGTGGGCAGCGTTCCGATATCGCCGTCGACCCGTTCGCCTTCCATCCGCCAGTTGGTGTAACGGCGCGTGGCGATAACGTCGAGCGTTCGCGCGGCCCCCGACGATAGGACGTCGACGCCGGCACCGAGATCGACGATCATCGTCAGCGGCAGGCCGTTTGCGGTTGCCTTTACCGTCACCAGGTCGCCGGTCAAGGTGAAAGGGACGACTGTCTGTGCCGCCGCGGAGAGTGGAATCAGCGAGGCCAAAGCCAACAGCGCAAGTTCTTTTTTCAAGCGTGCTGTCACGCGTCTCGTGTTTCGGCTTCGCCCCTTCGACCGCCCTTCGTCCTTCGACTAGCTCAGGATGACACGGGTTAGCTACGCTCAGGATGACACGGGTTAGCTACGCTGAGGGGGGCACTTCGCGGCGCGGGCTAGCAGCAGCGTGCGGTCGCGCGAGTTGCGCGCGAGTGCAGCGGCCCGTTCGAATTCCGAACGCGCCTCGCTTAATCGCCCCAGTTTGAAGAGCAGATCGGCGCGAACCGCCGGCAGCAGATGATAGTTGCGCAGCGACGGCTGATCGAGCAGTGAGTCGACGATTTCGAGGCCGGCTTGCGGGCCGAAGGCCATGCCGACGGCAACCGCGCGGTTGAGCTCGACGACCGGCGTCGGCGTCAGCTGCCCTAACGCATCGTAGAGGGCAGCAATGCGCTCCCAATCCGTTTCCTGCGGTGTCGCGGCACGGGCGTGGCAGGCGGCGATCGCCGACTGCAGCGCGTACGGTCCAAGCGACGTGCCGAGTTCCTGAGCTTTGGCGAGCGCGTTGAGGCCGCGGCTAATCAGCAGCCGATTCCAACGGCTGCGATCTTGATCGAGCAAGAGAATGGGCTCGCCGGAAGGCCCGACGCGAGCGCCCATGCGCGAGGCTTGTATTTCCATCAGCGCGACGAGTCCCAACACTTCGCTCTCGTATGGCAGTAAGGCCGCGAGCATGCGCCCCAGCCGCAGCGCGTCTTCGACGAGCTCGGGACGCAAGACGTCGTCGCCGGCGGTGGCGGCATAGCCTTCGTTGAAAATTAGATAGATCGTTTCAAGAATCGACGCGAGGCGCACCAAGCGTTCGGCTCCAGAGGGTACCTCAAAGGGAACGCGCGCTTCGGAGAGCGTGCGCTTCGCGCGTACGATGCGTTGTGCGATCGTCGGCTCGGGAACGAGAAAGGCGCGCGCGATTTCGGCGGTCGTTAGGCCGCCGGCCAGTTTGAGCGTCAGCGCGACGTGCGCTTCCTTCGAAACCACCGGATGGCAGGCGACGAACATCAAACGCAGCATGTCGTCATCAATTTCCTCGTAGGTGCCGGCGAAGTCGGGTTCCACCGCACCCTGCGACAAGCTCAGGGTGACACCAGAGTTGACGTGCAGCGTTTTATCACGGCGAATCTGATCGACCGCACGGCGTTTCGCGGCGGTCATCAGCCACGCGCCGGGATTGCGCGGGATGCCTTCGTCGGGCCACTGCGAGAGCGCCGCCACGAAGGCATCCTGTGCCAGCTCTTCCGCTCGTCCGACGTCGCGCAGCATCCGCGAGAGGGTCGCAATCAGCTTTGGCGATTCGATCCGCCAAATAGCGGCGAGCGTGCCGCGAGGGTCGCCGCTGCTCACTACGGCGTCGGCGAAACCTCGTGAAGGTAGCACGTCCCAGCGCCGAGGACGTCGAGGAAGCGCTTCGTCCAGGCGATCGCGTCATCGCGATTCTGTACTTCCATGAGGGCGAAGCCGCCGACGACTTCCTTCGATTCGGCAAACGGCCCGTCGGTGACGCTCGTTTGGCCGTTCTTGCGCGCGATCGAGAGCTCGAGCATATCGGTGTCACGTCCGCCGGTGTCGACCAGCGCCCCTTTCGTGCGCATCTCTTGGATCAGCGTGCCCATGCGCTGCGGAAGCGTGGGGTCGTCGTGCGGGTGGCCATTCGTGCGGTCGATGGTGACGATCGAGAGGACCTTCACTTCATTTGCTCGGCAAGGCGCTCTTGGCGCGCGGCGATCTCGGGGGTGATGTTCTCGCCGAAGTCCTCGAGTTCGTAGATCGGCCGGATCTCGAGGCTCTCGCCGCCGGAGAACGGTGCGTGCGTGAAGCGCTCGACGATCTCTTCCTTCGACTTACCCGCAACGATCCAGAAGCCGGCGACCAGCTCCTTCGTTTCCGCGAACGGCCCGTCGATGACCGTCGTCCGGCCGCCGTCGAAGCGCAGCCGCTTGCCTTCCGATGAGGGCTTCAGCCCCTCGCCTGCGAGCATCACGCCGTCTTTGACCAGCTGCTCGTTGAACTTGCCCATCTCGTTGAGGAGCTCGGCCGACGGAAGGACGCCCGCCTCGCTATCCTTGCTCGCCTTCACTAGAACCACGAATCTCATTGAAAATCTCCTTTGGTGGATTTGCTACTCTGTCTGTGCGTCGAGCGGGGAGCGCCCATTTCGACACGGGGTGGATTTTTTTTGCGGGCGCCCTGGGCGGGCGGCCCGAAGGTTGCCGCCGTGGACGAAAAGCGATTCCGTTTCGACCTCCTCGTTGCGCTGGGAGCCCTCTTGATCAGCGGCGTGGCGGCAGGCTCGTCGGCCTATCAGACCTACGTGATCCGTAAGCAGTTCAGCGCGACCGTTTGGCCCTATCTGACCTTCATCACCTCGAGCTCCACCGGGAAGTTCTTTGAACTGGACGTCGACAATCCGGGCATCGGTCCAGCGCTGATCATCACCGCGACCGTGACGCGGGACGGCAAAGCCATAAACCAGCCGTCGGGACCAAACGTCGTCCCGGCCGTCGGAGCCGCTCTTGAGCCCGAACGCGCCGAAGCCGCGGCCGCCGAACACGAATCTCACGAACACGGCCACAACGATATGACCGCAAGCACAATTCTACCCGGCGACGTCTTGCCGGCGGGTCAAAAGCTCGAACTCCTGCGGGTCGAGGGAAAGTTCCTCACGGGACCAATCCTGGCCAACTTTCATCGGGTCAGCATCGCCCTCTGCTACTGTTCGCTGCTGGGCGATTGCTGGACGAAGCGCCTCTCCGACCAAGCGATTAAGCCGAGATCGGTGCGATCGTGCTCGGCTACGTCGTGAGATCGCGCGCGATGTATTCGGCGACGGTGATAAACACGCGGGTGAGTTCGGCCGATGTCGCCTTCGAACCCACGTAGTACGTCGTAATCAACAGGGGTTTGCGCCGCGGTGGCCACGCGACCGCAATATCGTTGGTCGCTTCGTTACGGCCACTGCCGCTCTTGTCGCCGATCTTCCACGATTTCGGCAGCCCCGCCCGCACGCGGTCGAGGCCTGTCTGGCACCCGAGCATCCAGCCGACGAGCTGGTCGACGCTCGTCACGTTCAGCGATGTACCCAATAAGATGGCGTTCATCAGCCTGCGCATCGCAAGCGGCGACGTAGTATCGCGCGGGTCGCCCGGAATCGCGCTGTTGAGATCGGGCTCGCGGCGATCCAGCCGCGTCACCTCGTCGCCGAGGCTGCGCACGTAGGCGGTAGCACCGGCCGGTCCGCCGATAAGCGAGAGCAGAAGATTCGCGGCGGTGTTGTCGCTGAGCTCGATTGCCGCTGCGCAGAGCGCATCGACGGTCATGCCGCCCTTGGCGACGTGAGCGCGGGTTACCGGCGCGTATTCGAGCAGATCGCTAGAGCTGTAGCGGACCCACTGGCCGGCCTTTATCGTTCCGGCTTCGACGTGCGCAAGCACGTCGGCGACGAGGAAGAACTTAAAGGTGCTGCACATCGGAAAGCGCTCGTTCTCGCGATAGGCCGCGGCGCGGCCCGTCTGGGTATCGATCGCCGAGACCCCAAGTCGACCGCCGTACCGTTGCTCCAGCTGCGCGAAGGGCGGTTCGGTGCTGTTCTGCGCCGAAACGAGTTGCGGCAGCGTTGCGTTCGTCAGCCCGGCGAGCGCGCCCCCGGAAGCGCGCAAAAACGAGGTGCGCCGCACGTTAGCGAGCCAACGCGCGGACCGCGGCTGGCACCGTGAAAACGAGCGGATTCACGTTGTCGTACGTTACCGACGTGACGCGGCCGACGCCGGCGAGCTTGTCGTCTTTAAAGTCGGTTTCGCGGGTTGCGAGCGAAAGCTTTCCGAAACGACGGTAGCGCTCAAAGACCTGCTGCGATTCTGCGATCTCGGGAGTACCGTTTGCCCACTGATGAAAGCGGTATCCGGTGAGCAGGCCGCTCTTCACGTCGTAGTACTGATTGTTCTCGTTCCCCCAGAGGGTAATGCCGCGAACGTGGTAGCAACGCCGGCCGGCAAACGGTTCGACGCCGACGACCTTCATCGACTTGAAGTACTTCGGTATGTGGGCGAAATAGTAGATGTCGGCATCGCGCCGGATCGAGATTGCGTTGTGGCCGCGCATTACCTGCGGCGCCGAGTGCGCACCGACCGACCACGCGATCTTGCCGTCGTAACCCGACAGATACCGGCCCAGGTGGGGGACCGTCACGATTTCGAGCCGTTTAAAGTCGGCGAGATAGAGCACGATCCCGGCGTGGATTTGTCTGCCATGCGCCGCGTAGATGGTATTCGTGCCGCGGATCGTCATCGATCGGGGCTGCAAAATCGCCGCCGGGCCGCCGATCGCGTCGACGAAACGCTGCTGAACCTGGGAGACGGTCGGCAGAGAGGTCGACGGCGCCTGATGGGCCCTCCCCCCGCAAGCCGCGACGGCTGCAATGGCGATCGGCGCGCCCACGCGGCGCAGCGCCGGGCGCAGTTGTAATGCAATCACACTCGTATACCTCAGCTGCTGTACTCTGGATTGATTCGTTAGGACGACAACGGAGACAGGGTTTACGTTGTCCTTCGACAATCCTTCGACAGTCCTTCGACAAGCTCAGGATGACACGATGATGAAACTGAAATATTTTTTCGCGCTGGTCTTTGTTGCCGCGTTTGCGGCATGTTCTGTCGGTACGCCCGCTTCGCCGCCGTACATGCAAGGCGATACGGCCATGCGCGCGCTTGCGAACACCGGAGCCGGCAAGATCGAGCACGTCGTGTACGTCATACAAGAGAACCGCAGCTTCAATGGCATGTTCGAGGGGTTTCCGAACGCGTACACGGTTTCGAGCGGAAAGAACTCGCGCGGCAAGAAGGTCGTGCTCCGACCGATAAGTCTCAAGAAGCTGTACGACATCGATCACTCGGCCGGAGCAATGTTCGAGGCATGCAACGCGCCGCCCGGCGACCTTCCCGGAACGCACTGCAGAATGAACGGCTTCGACCGCGAGGTTGCGTCGTACGGCGCGCCTTCCAATCCGCAGTACGTCTACATCGACCACAACGAGTCGAAGCCGTACTTCGACATGGCGCATCAGTGGGTGCTGGCGGACCGGATGTTCGCTTCCCAACTCGACGAGAGTTTCGTCGCGCACCAATACATCATCGCGGCGCAGGCGAAGTCGAGCGTTAACGTTCCCGCCGGTCCGTGGGGATGCCCCGGCGGACCGGGCGACAAGGTGCTGACGATCACCCACGAGCGCAAGTTGGGTCGCGTGCAAACGCCGTGCTTCAACTACACGACGCTCGGCGATGAACTCGACAATGCGGAGCTTTCGTGGCGCTTCTACACGAGCACGTTCAGCTACCCGACGAGCGGCCTGTGGTCGGGCTATCAGGCCATCGACCACATCTACAACGGGCCGGACTGGAAGAAAGACGTCATCACGCCGCAGAAGCGCTTTCTCGTCGACGTCGGCAACGGGAAGCTCGCGAGGTTTACCTGGATTACGCCGCTCTGTCCGGATTCGGATCACGTTGCCTGCGGCGGCGGATACGGCCCGTCGTGGGTTGCGACCGTCGTCAATGCCGTAGGCGAGAGCAGGTTTTGGAAGTCGACCGTGATCTTCGTGCAGTGGGACGATTGGGGCGGCCTTTACGATCCGGTGCCTCCGCCCTACCGCGACTACGACAGCCTCGGATTCCGCGTTCCCCTGATGGTGATTTCGCCCTACGCGAAGCACGACTACGTCTCGCACGTCCAGTACGAGACGGCCGGCGTGCTGAAGTTTGCCGAAGACCTCTTTGGCTTGCCATCGCTCGCCGCCGCCGACCGGCGCGCCCACTCGCCCGCCGCCGACACGCTCGATTTTACTCAAGCGCCTCGCAAGTTCGTGCCGATCAAATCGCCCAAGGGGCTCGAGTTCTTCCTGAAGCAAGGTGACGACGGGCAAGCCCCGGATTACGAATAGCAGGCCAGCGGCAGGTCCCGCAACCCGGCGGCAGGTCGAGCGGATTAGAGCCATACACACCCTGGTATGAGGAGAACATGGATTTAACAATTGAAAAACCGCGCAGTGCCAAGGACAAGCTTATCGGGCTCGTCTCGCTCAAGCGCGTCATCGACAAGGCCAAGGCATATAACGAGGGACACCTCGGCGACTACGATTACGACTGCCCGCACGACAAGCCGCTCTTCGAGTTTCTGGGAACGACCGGGCCGGAGTTCGCGAGCAAAGTCAAGGAGCTTCAAACCGACGACGCGATCGCCGGCTGGGTGCAGGCGCAATTCCTCTCAAAAAAGACCCCGCAAGAGATCGAGCGGTTCGACAACGACCGGATGCATTGGCATCCCGAACCAGGTTCGCACTCGGCGGAGTACTTCGAGAACCTGCGCGAGCAAGTTGCGCCCGGGCGAAAAGACATCGTCACGTGGTTCGACGTGCTCGACATGGACGAAGGCCGTCCGGTACCCGTCGCTACGAGCCTGAACTGACCGTCTTATTCGTCCACGGCTGGCAAGCCGATCGTTCGGTCTGGGGCGGCGTTATCGCCGCCCTTGGACCCGATGCACGCGCTGTCGACGTAGACTTGCGCGGCAGCGGCGAGCTGCGTGATATTCCCGGGCCGTTTACCGTCGAACGATTCGCCGCCGACTTGCGCGAGATTGTCGAGCGGCTCGAAGACCCCGGCCCCGTCGTCGTCGTGGGCCATTCGATGGGTGCGATGGTTGCGATGCGTTTAGCAATCGACGCGCCGGAACTCGTTGCGGCGCTGGTGCTCGTCGCGCCCGTTCCCGCGAGCGGCGCCGGCTTCTCCGAGAAGGGGGCGAATTATCTTCGCGCGACCGTGGGCGATCGTGAGACCGCGCGCAAGTGGCTGGCGCGCACGTTTCACA
Source organism: Candidatus Cybelea sp. (assembly GCA_036521375.1). Classification (GTDB taxonomy): domain Bacteria; phylum Vulcanimicrobiota; class Vulcanimicrobiia; order Vulcanimicrobiales; family Vulcanimicrobiaceae; genus Cybelea. The sequence continues at coordinate 140,958 of DATDHW010000012.1, read as the reverse complement.
ACACGCCCGCAGCCGAGGAGTTCGAACGCCTCTGCGAAGCCGCGGAGCGGAGCCACCCCGGGGCCGCACTCGAGAGCTTTGAGTCGTGGACGAACGCCGATTTCGCCGCAGAGACGCAGAAGATTTCGGCGCCCGCGGTCGTTATAGCTCCCGAGCACGATACTCCGGAGATGTACGAACGAAAAGTCGCGGCGCTGCTTCCGAACGCGCGTTTCGTGCTGCTGCGCGATTGCGGCCACTACGCAATCATGGAGAGGCCCGAGGCGATCGCACAGGAGATCGCCGCCGTCATTCGGAGACTCAGGAGCTTGTCCGAGTGAAGAGTGAGGGCACCGGGAAGCTGCTGCGTATCTTCGTTGGCGAGAGCGACCGGTGGGGCTATCAGCCGCTCTACACCGCGATCGTCGAAGCGGCGCGCAAAGCGGGAATGAGCGGCGCAACCGTCTTCAAGGGAATCGAAGGGTACGGCGGCCATTCCGTCGTGCACGCGGCGCGCGTTATCGATTTCTCCTCGGATTTGCCGGTGCTCGTCGAAATCGTCGATACCCAGGAGCACGTCGCCGCTTTTCTGCCGACATTGGACGAGATGGTCAAAGAGGGGCTGGTTACGCTGGAAACCGTCGAGATTATCGCCTATCGCGCGGGCGAGCCGAAGGGGCGATGAGAGGCATGGTCCCCTTTCTTGCCGTCGGCCTCGGTGCTGGACTCGGCGGGATCTGCCGCTACGCCGTCGGACTCTTCTTCCTCTCGCGCTTCGGCCCGGGTTTTCCGTTCGGCACGCTCTTCATCAACGTCAGCGGGTCGTTTTGTATCGGTGTCGTCGCCGCGCTGGTTCAGACGCGCGCGCTCGGATTCCATCCGCTGCTCGCCGTCGCGTTGACGGTGGGAGTGCTCGGCGGCTACACGACGTTCTCGAGCTTCGCGTACGAGGCGCTGACGCTCGGCAGCGAACGCGAGTGGCGCCTAAGCCTCGCGTACGCACTCGGCAGCGTCATCCTCGGCGTGCTGGCATGCTACTTGGGCATCGTCGCCGCACGCCTGGTAAGTCGCCCAGCGTGAAAGCGGAGGATCGTATGACGCAACTTGCTGCGAAGGTTTGCGTGCCGTGCCGAGGTGGAGTGCCGCCTTTGGACGATGCGCAGATTGCGCCGCTTCTCGCCCAGCTCGACGCGGACTGGTACGTCGTCGAGCGTGACGAACCCAAGCACCAACGCGTGAAGATCCTGATGCGAACCTACCGTTTCAAGGACTTTGCCGAAGCGATGGCCGCAGCGGTGCGCATCGGCGAGATGGCCGAAGAGCAGCAACACCATCCCGATCTGCACGTGGCGTGGGGGCGCCTGGGCGTCGAAGTGTGGACGCACAAGATCGGCGGCTTGACCGAGAGCGACTTTATCTTCGCCGCGAGGTGCGACGGGCTCACACGCCCCGGCACCACCGAAGCAGGTTCGGGAGGACCCTAGGGCGTGTAGCCGCTGCGGGGACGCTATAGCACTTTTCGCCGAGCGTCATCCCCCACGGTAACGCTGACCGGTTTCGAGGCGATGCCGTTGGCGACGACCACGAGCGTGCTTTTGCCGCTCGCGATCTTCTTCGGCACGTCAAAGTAGGTCCAGACTTTTTTCGACCCGGTGGCGACGCCCATCGTGCTGTGGTCGTGCGTGCGAGCGTAGCAGACCTTGCCGCTGGCGTCATTGGTTATGCGCACCAGCGGGTAGCCGGTTGCGTTCTGCTCTTCGTCGCCGAACGCAACTGCTTGCGAGAGGCCGTTAAACTGCGTTCCCGTGATCTTATACGTCTTGCCGGGCGTGATGCCGGCGGGCGCCGCTGTGATCGTGGGCGCCCAGCCGGCCTGCGGTTTGCCCTTGGGGGTGTAGAGCACGACTCCGCTCGCGCCGAGCATCAGCACCTGTCCCGTCGGCAGCAGCAGCGGCGGCCCCGCGGCGCTGCCCACCTGCGCAAAGCTCTTGCCGTTGTACTCGTAGAGAATGTAGTGGATGCTCAACACTAAAACGTTTCCGCTGGGCTCGAGCATTGCGTACGAATCGCCGGCGTTGTCATTGTTGGGAAAATCGGGGCCCGCGGCCCAGGTACCGTTCTTCGTGTTGTAAATTGCGGTGTGCCCGGTGCCGTAACCGCTCGGTCCCGTACCCGCGCCGGTTGCGAAGACCGTGCCGTCGGGGCGCAGAATCGCCGGACCGATCTCGCCCGGCGGACGGTAGCAGTCTTTTGGCTTCGGCCCATATTTTACGCAGCCCGGCTCGCCCGGAGAGCGCAGATCGACGACCGTCGAACCGGCACTCTTCCAATGGCCGTTCGCCGGATTGTAGATCTCAGAGTGCGGCGCGTTCTGCACGTCGGCGGTGAGGATCGAGCCGTCGGGCAAAAGCGTCCAGCCTTCCTCGGAGTTGAAGTCGGCCTTGCCGGCGTCGCTCGCCTGCGACCACTTCAGCGTCTTGGGATCGAGGAACGCATCCCAGTGATGAAGCTTGTCGCCCATCATGACGCGCCCATCGGGCAAAATGCTCGAGGGTGAGTCGCCGATCCACTGCCAGCGGTGCGGATGGCCCAGTGGCGTCCAGGTGTTCTTCACCGGGTCGTAGACCGCACCGAGATCGGTCAACTGCAGCGGATACCCGTTGCTCGGGTTGTTGTATTCGCCGCCGCTGATCATAAGGCGACCGTCGGCGAGCACCTGCGAGGCGTACGCCGAAGGCCCGTACCCGGATTTCAGCGACGCGAGCTGCGTCCAGGTTCCGTCGGTATAGCTGCCCTTCGAATCGGGTGCGTAGCGATACCAGTTGGTGCCGTGGATATCTTGGGTGAGAACCGAACCGTCGGTCATCAAAAAGCCGATCATCATCGACGCCGGCGGCTGACTCCTGACCAAGGCGAACTGCTCCGAGCGGCTCGCGCCCAGCGCGCCGAGCAATTGCGTCCCTGCGCCGGGCAGCATCGATTGGCTGCCGGAACACCCGGACGCGGCCGCAGCGAGCGTCGCCGCCGCTAAGAGAGACGCAGAGTTCCTGAAGTAGCGAAGCACGGGACCTCCATTCTTATTCGTAATCGGGTGCGAAATCGGTGTCGCCCGACCGATTCATGAAGAACTTCGGCGGCAAGGGCGCCGCAATCTTCACGAATTTGCGCGGGCTGGCGTTGAAATCAAAGCAGTCGGCCGCCGGAGAGGCTGCGCGCCGATCGGCCGGAGCGAGCTGCCCGAGGCCGTAGAGATCCTCGGCGAAGCGCAAGACGCTCGCGGTTTCGTAGGGCACGTGCGAGACGAAGCCATGTTTGGCGTATGGCGACATCACGATCAGTGGGACACGAAAGCCCAAACTGTCGCGATCGAGATAGGCCGGCGCTACGTGATCGTACAAGCCGCCCCAGTCGTCCCACTGAATGAAGATCGCGGTCGAGTTCCAGAATTTACTCTGACCGACCGCGTTCACCAATGCCGCGACCCACGACGGTCCGTAACCGCCGGGGCAGTTTACGTGATCGGAGTCGTCGCAGACCGGCGTTATCCAGGTAAAGTTCGAGAGCTTGCCGGCGCGAACGTCGGTCAGGAACCTCCAGTTCGGGGAGATGACGTTCTTCTTCCAATCGGGGCCGCGATAGATGTGTGCGACGGCCTGATAACTCGACCAGACTCCGCCGCTTCCGCTCGACACACTGCCGTAACTGCTCGCGTAGAAGCGCCACGAGAGGTGCGCCGCATCGAGCTCGTCGCCGAGCGTCTGATATTCGAAACACGGCGGCTGCGGCGTTCCGTTGGGGTTACGATCGATCGTGATCGTCGCAACCTTGTTATAACGGCCGCCTCCGCAGCCCCACTTGCTGTAGGGCAGATCGACGCTCCAAGCCGCCTGCGCGGCGATAATGTACTGGTGCGCGACGAAGCTCTCATCGAGCTGCGACTGGAACATCCGGTCGGCCAAGACGCCTTCGTGCGCCATATCGAAGTAGGGCTGCGAGTCGTTGCGAGGTACGTAGACGTACTCCGGATACTGAAACGGACCGCCGAAGTTCTCTTCGTTGTTGAAGCCGTTCATCCGACAATGCGTGCCCGGCAGTTCGCCCTTGGGCGCGTTGCAGGCGGCAAACATCGCGTCGGCCGAGTGATCGATCACGTACTGATCGCTCAGCGGCACCGGGCGCAGCTTGATCTTCTCACCGCTGGAGATTGTGCCGCTGTCGACGGTATCGGCGCCCGGATAACCGTGGAACATGTCGTCGAAGCTGCGGTTCTCTTGCACGATGTAGACGACGTGGTCGATCTTACCGGCGCCGGTTCCGGAGACGTGGCGCAGCGGGTTGCCGTTTTGCATGTACGGAAGGCCGCCCGAACACGCCGCGAGCGGGAATGTGAACGCCAGCAGCACCGCAAGGCGTGCTGAATAAAGACGATTCATTCACTCGCACTATGCCGCGCTAGGGGGAGCCTCCTCTTGCTTTGCCCCGGCGCGCCGACGGCCAAAAAAAGCGCGGCCAAGCTAGCCCTTAAATGCGAAGTAGACCGCGCCGACGATGAACAGGTAACTGACGGCATAGTTCCACTTCGGGACTTGGCCGAAAACGACGATTGCGAAGACCGTAAAGACTACCAGCGTGATGACCTCTTGAAGTATCTTCAGCTGAGTCAGCGTCAGCGCGCCGTAACCGATTCGATTCGCCGGAACCTGAAAGCAATATTCGAGCAATGCAATTCCCCAGCTCGCTGCAATTGCGAGAACGAGCGGGCTTTTCGTGTTTTTCAAATGTCCGTACCAGGCGATGGTCATAAAGAGATTCGAGAACGTCAACAAGATCACGGTCGCGATAACGGGATACCGGGCAAGGAATGCAGGCATGGGCGTTTGGTTCCCGGCGAGGCCAGCGGCTAAAAGGCGGTTGGGGCTCTTAGGTCCGCCAAGCCAAAGATTTAGGATCGGCCAGCAGGGTATTTAGGTTTGCCTAAGCATCATGTGAGGCATGCTTAAATGGCCGGTTGTCTTGCTTACCGCGATGATCGCCGGCATTCCGGCAGCCGCCGAAGCGATACCGCTCTTCGCGCACCAGTACGGAGTAACGTGCGAAAAGTGCCATAGCGTCCTTCCGCACCTCAACGAGTTCGGCGCCGCGTTTTTGGCCAATGGCGAGCGCTTCCCCGGCGTCTCGTCGGGCCGGGCGATCCCGTTTTCACTGAAGGTGAACTTTGTAGACTCGAGCCAGAACCAGGGCGAGGGCCCCGACGGCGCCGGCCTGCCGAAGGCAATCGTCGACGAGGTCGAGGCGTTTTCGTCGGCGACGATCGGCTCGCGCGCAAACTATTTCGTCGAGCAGTACCTCGTGGACGGCGGCGAACCGGGGCTGCTGCGCGACGCGTGGATCAGCGATCGCGTCAATCCGTGGAACGCGAAGATTCCGGTGCTCGTGCAGGGCGGACAGTTCACGCTGCCGCTGCCGGTCGACCCGGAGACTTTTCGCGACACGTATCAAAGTTATACGCCCTACGAGCAGACCGTGGGCTCGAATCCGTTCACCTTCTTCGATACGAAGCTGGGCGCAAGGATTTCGGTCGGCGACGCGCTGCACGGCCTCAATCTGCAGCTCTTCGCGGGGCCTGGTTACGACCGGCAGAGCGGCCTCGCGCCAACGGGCACCGATACCGAAATGTATCTTCAGAACGCGATGGGGCCGTTTACGCTGAGCGTCCTGAACTATGACGGACTGCGCCCGACGCCGTTCGGCCCGTTCGATCGCTTCAATCGCACGCTGTTCGGCTTTACGTACGGACAATGGACGCGTTTCTCGAGCGAAGCGGTGCTGATCGAGGGCAACGATTCGAACTGCGCAACCGATCCGCCCACCGTCGGCACGCTCGTCGGAGGATGCCACATGAGCGGTGGATTCGAACAACTGCGCTACGCGTTCAACGACCGGCTCTTTCTCGAAGCGCGGTACGAGGGAACGAACGACCCGACCAACGGCTTTACGCGCGACGGCGTGATCCTCGCTGGATACGGACCGACGGAGAATACGCGCCTGACGATCGAGGACGTGCTCTCGACCTCGCCGAGTACCAGCAATACGATGAATATTCAGTTCACGGTGGCATATTGAGATGAGAAACTATCTTTGCGCGCTTCTTCTTTCGGCGGCCCTCGTCGACGCGGGCCCGGTGGGTCGCGAGATCGATACGGCCAAATCGAACGCGACATTCAGCGTCGCGCACATCTGGGTCGAGCGAGTCGTGGGCACGGTGCCGGTCCTGAGCGGCAGCGTTACGCTCGACACCGGCTCGATCATCCCCGTGAGCGCGACCGCGGTGCTCGATGCAACCCGCATCAAAACCGACGCGCCCGATCGCGACCGCTCGCTGATGTCGCCGGATTTCTTCGACTCGTCGAAGTTTCCGAAGTGGACGTTCGTCAGCACCCGCATCGTGCCCAAGACGGTGACGACGTTCGAAATGGACGGCAACCTGACGATCCACGGCGTCACTCAACCCGAGCAACTCAATGTCACGGCGGCCGGAACGGCGGCGCAGCCAGCCTACCACGCGGAGGGAGAGATCGATCGCCATGCGTTTGGCATGGCGCGCACGCAACTCGATCCGACGATCGGCAATACCGCCGGCGTTACGCTCAATATCGTTGTGAAATAGCGATGAAATCGAAGCCGCGCCGAAAGGCCCGGAGTCGAGGGACAACCACGCCGGTCGCCCCGCGGCAGGTAGCGGGGCGACCATAAGCACCACCTCCAGGTTGGTTCGTCTTTCGGCTTCGGGCCTTTCGGTGCTAGCTTCCGTCCGGGTAACCGCCGCGGTGAAGAACCATCGGAAAGTGCGGCAGCTCCGCGGCGCAAGCGACGGAGGCACGCCAGTTTTCCGGATACGGCGTCAGGCCCTCGAGGAGGCGCGGCGAGAGCGCGCCGCCGTCGAGCGCAATCTCTTCGAGCGGCGCGCGCAAGCGATCGACGCTCTCCGTTCCGAACCGCTCCCCCCAGCGCTTTTCGACGGTCGCGAGGCGGCGCTGATGGGCATCGCGCGCATCGCTGCCTTTCGGGGTCAGATGCACCATTCGGGATGGACCGGCTCGTTCGATCGCAATGTACCCGCGTTTCTCAAGAAAGCTCAGGGCGTTCGCAATCGCATCTTTGGCGATGCCGGAGCGGTACGGCAGATCGCGTGCGCGCACGCGTCGCTCGTCGAGCAAGCGCAAGAGGTTCGCACCGAGCGCCAGCGAGAGTTCGGACTTTCGCTCGTAGGCGAGCGCGAATGCGAGCAAAGGCTTTGCGAGCAACGCGGAGAGGGGGAGCTTTCCGATCTACGCACGCGAGGCCGTCGCCTTTTCGCGGGCGGCGATTGCATTGGCGAGCCCGTGATGGAGAATCGGCAGGGCCTGCGGGAGATCGATTTCGAGCGGGGCTATAGCGTCGACCAACGACCCGCGAAGTTCGCCAAGCAGCTTTTCACCGAAGCGCTGGTCCCAGCGCGCTTCAACGGTTCCAAAGAGCGGCTCCCAAACGGCACGGGCCTGCATCCCGGCCGGCGTCGCGCGAACGTGTTTCGTAGCTGGATCGACGACGACGTAGCCCCAGCGCTGCATTCCCGAGAGATTCGGCGCCGTACGTGCGCCGCGGATGAGTTCGGCGGCGGATATCCCCTGCTGGTCGACCAAGCGCATACAGTTCGAATACATTGCCAGCGAGACGAGCCAGGGGTTCTTGCGGATGCCGCCGTGCCGCGAGGTGCGGTGAGCGGAGCGGCGCCCCGCCTCGTTATCGAACTCGATCGTAAACGCAACCAGCGCGTACGAAAGCAGAGTCGGCAGCGGCACTCTCGTTGTTGGCATGAGCCTCCGTTCGTTTGTGGAATTTTAATACTTGGAGGGTACACTCGCTGGTATGAGTTGGGCGGCTCGGAAGTTCTCCGCAGGACTTGCTCTTGCTGGACTCCTGTGCCCTGGTGCCCGGGCGGCTGCGGCGACACCGGGGCCGATCGCGTTCGAACCCGAGAACATACCGCCGGGTTACACCTTCGACATGGACGTCGCGATGCGCATGCACCATTTTCCGTGGCTGCGCTTTAACATGCAAGGAACCGGCGAGTACACTCCGGGGCAAAGTTACAAGGTCTCCTTTACGAAGACGCCTTGGTTCATTCCTAAACCACCCAGCGGCATGGATCTTTCGATGATCGATCCGCTCTTGTGGCCGCAGCACTATACCTACGCAGCCGCCGGAACGCACGACGGCATGACGATGTACTCGCTGCACGCGATCGATGACCCAACGCTGCAAGACGCAACTGTGGGACTAGGACCACAGGCCTGCACGCGCACGATAGAGGCCAGCTATACCAACGGGACACGAATTCACATGAAGATCACGCCGGCGATGGTAAACGGGTTTCTGCTGCCGCAGACGCTCACCGCCGATATCGATGAACCGCACCTCTCGCTTTCGGCCGATGCGGCCTTCAAGAACTATGCGTTCGATGCGCCGCTTTAAGCGCCGTCAATCGCGTTTCGGTGCGTTGACGACGCTCGCCGAAAGCGTCTGGACGCCTTTGCGCGAGATCGCGACGGCCTACGCCCGCCGCAAACGTCCGATCAGCATGCCCGACGCGCGAATGCTCGTCGTGCTAACCTGCCGCGAAAAGAAGGTGCCGCGGCCTCGCCCGGATGCGCTCGAAAGGCTCGCCTCCGAACTCGTGCGGCTGACGCGCGAAGCCGTCGAGCCGCCGACTTACGGAATTACCTGATAGAAGGCACTCATGCCGCCGTCCATGTGGTCGGCGACGTGACAATGGAAGAGCCAGGTCCCGGGATCGTCGGGAACCATATCGACGGTCAGCATCTGCGCGGGCATCACCGCGAGGACGTCGGTTCGCTGTTTATTCCATAGCACGGTATTGCCGTGCCAGTGTGGTGTGTGAAAATCGAAGCCGTTACCAATGTCGATCACATACCAGCGCACGCGTTCGCCTTGCTTCATCGTGATCTTCGGACCGTTTGCATAGATGTAGCCGTTGATCGAAAACTTGAAGTTGCCATCGACGAAGCCGCTGCCGTTGAGGGTGAAGGCCCCGTTGGAGTCGAGCGGGATCGATTCGGCTCGCTGCGGTTTTTTTAGTTTCGGCGTGTACGTCGCGACGTTATCCATGAAGTACCAGCTCTGATTTTCGTTGACGATGTGATAGACCGCCACGACTTCGCGATCGACGTCCTTGGGCGTGCCGTCAGGATTGGCCATACCGCGCGCGGTCACGACGATCGCACCGACTAAGCCGCTATCGACGTCCTTCTGCTCGTTGACATGCGAGTGGTAAAGCCAGACGACCGAACTCGGGTCGTTGGGACCGGGCCCGGCGCGTTCGGGAACCTGCCACACGTAGGTGTACGTCCGGCCCGGTGCGACCGAGCCGCTCATTTTGTCGGTCGACGAGCTGCCGTCGTTGTATGCCATGCCTTCAGCGTTCTTCTCGTAGAAGACGCCGTGCGGGTGGATGCTGTACGGGCGCGAGGCGTTGTTCTTGAAGACGACGTGAATCGTGTCGCCGACTTGCGCGTGGATGATCGGCCCGACAAAGCCGAGGTACGCATCGCCCGCCGGGCGTTGTTTTCGCGTGGTGAACGTGGCGTCGGTATATTCGCGATAGATCGCCTTGCGATAGCTGCTGCCGATGTGGTGCGAGTCTTGCACCGCGTACGGGCGCTCCATCGCGTCGAATGGCTTGCCGGTAACCTCGTCGATGCCGGCCGGCGCGTAGTTCCACGTCACTTCGTCGGCGGCGATGTAGTAGGTTCGCACCTTGCCATCGGCCCGCGCGACGCTCGCGCTGCCCACCAGTACGACTAACAAAAAGAAGACGCTGACACAAAGAGTGCGCATGGCTCCAAACCCTCCGTAGGTAGGAGAGTGCGCAAACAGGCCCGCGCTTCCTTCATATTTCTGAAAGAAGCGCGGGCGCCCCCAGCCTTATGTGGCGTTTTTCGGCAACGCCGGCTTAGCTGGTAACGATCAGGCGGACGAGTTTGCGCTCCTTGCCGGCGACGGCAACCGTTACGGTGAGACGCTGCTTGAGCGCGCGAAGAACCAGCTCACCGAGGTCTCGCTCGCGGCATTCGAGGACGCGGCGTTCGCAGCAATCCGCGAGCACGAAGCCCACGAAATCGCCGAAGCAGTTGAACTCAACCTCGCAGACCTTTCCGGTGAACTCTTCATAGGCTTCGCTGCCCGACGGGCGATTGGGATGGTAACCACCAAGCGACGGCGGGATGCTTTGCGGGTCGCCGCCCAGCCCTTGCACGCGCTGGCTGATCTGGCCGATGTAGCGCTGCAGCACTGGATACCAGCGATCCGTTTTGGGCATGGCCTCGAGCCGCGCCTTGAGAATAGCCAGCGTTGTTTCCTCAGCCGGCAGCATCTTCTCGCTGGTGGAAACGGGGATCTTCACTTGGAACGAGCCGACGATGTAGCGTTCGTACTCCAGGTTTTCTCGGTAGACATCGCGCTGCACAGCCTGCGCTTGCGGTGCGATCTGCTCGGGCAGGTCGATGTTACGGCTGGCCGCTTTTCGCCGGGCGAGGGCGATTTTCGGCTCCTGCGGAGGCGGAGGCGGCGGCGGCGCGGCGCGACGCAAACGCTTGCCGATACGCCGCGCGACGACATTGAATTCCTGACCGGTCTTCACGGTTTGCGGCAGATCGATCGTGAACAGCCCCGCGAATCCCGGGCCCGTTCCTTGCGGTATCGGTACGTACGTCGCACCATTGAAGGTCTTGACTTCGATCGTGTGCGGATCGGCGGCGGTCAAGGGGTGCACGCCGTACATCCAAGAGGCGAGGGCAATCACCTCGGCGCTCGCGACTTGCGGCCAGTAAATCCGCGCGGTGGCACCAGGCGGAATGTCGCCCCAGAGTATCATGAGTTCGTCGGGCCGGCCGGCGAGCGGCCCGCTCGTGGGCGGCGCTCCGCTTGGCCGCACGTCAAATGTCTGCGGAACGCGGTGCGCGTCGGCCGGCCCCGGGTTATCCGAGGTCGTGACTTGAAGGTTGCGCTGGGCCAACTGATCGCTGCTCTCCGGAGTCGGCACGCTGCTGCCCACCGTTCGGATCGGCGCGTTGTTGTACGCGATCTGGGCTACCAAGCAGTGATGGGTTCCCGGGAGCGCGTCCGGGATCGGCACGTTGTTGACCTTGACGTTGGCATCGTTGACGTTGAGGAAGCACCCGAAATACGCCCACTGAGCATCGCTTTGCTCGATCGTGATCGTTAGGTTGTTGGCTCCGGTATTCGTGAAACCGCCGGTTTTGAACTCGGGGTCGTTCGACGCGGCGAAATTCGGCTGCGCGCTGGTCGCGAAGAACGGAATCGTGTGATTGTCGGAGGGCGCCAGCGGCCAGAGCGGATCGCCGCTCCCGTCGTTGTTGCTCAGATAGGTCGACGAGGGGTCCCATTGCGTGTCGGCGGTCTGCGTGCCCCAGAGCCGGAAGAACACCTTAACGCCGGCCGCCGCGCCCCCCGAACCTTGCGATCCTTTCAAACGAACTCGGGCGATCGCGAAGCTGTAGTTGTTGTGAAAGGCAAAGTTCGCGAAGGAGAACGGCGTGACCGACGAGTCGCCCGTGAACTCGCCCTGCTGCTGCGGAATGACGTTGCTGCCGGGCAAGAACGGGTCGACGCCGCCGGGATCGCCGTAGTTCTGATTGAGGTGCGCCAAGAGCGCTTGAACGTACGTATACGCACCGTCGACATCGAAGTTGCCCAGACCCGCACTGTTTTCGACGAACTTCGGGCCGCCGGGTACGGGAAACTCGGACGCGCCCGGCGTGGCGGTGAAGACGCGCAGGTCTTCGCTGAGCCAAGGCACCGTGAGCTTTGTCGGGTCCGACGGGTCCGCAATGACGTTCGTGAAGTACGGGTCCGCGCCGGCCAGGAAAAAGAACTCGGTCGACGCCGGGAGCAACTTGCCGAGTACGGTGATCGACGACGTAACCGCCGCCGGCGTCTCGCCGCTCGATGGAAAGGTGCCCAGCGGTTTTGCGAATTTGACGTCGTAGGCGAAGACGATCTGTTGCGGGATCTTGGGATTGCTGCTCTGGAAGTACATGTTCGGAAGCTGGGTCGAACGCCCGGCGGTCGTGCCGCCGAATGCGATCGATGGGGCGGACGGCAGCGTTGCACCGACGATGTTACGGCTGAAACCGTCAAGTGCCACGTAGAGCCCGTCGGGGTAGGCTCCGCCGTGATTGATGATGTCGAGGATCTCGTCTTGCCCCCACGTGTTCTTCGAGCCGACGAAACTCAATATTCCAAGCGGCCACGGATCGTCGGTGTTGGGCCCGGGAATAGAGGCCGCCTGATCCGGCGGAAACGTTGCGGCTAATAGGCTTGCGAAGTAGGGAAACGGATCGGTCGTGTCGCCGGTGAGGTTTTGATAGACTCCGCGCAGGCATGCTCCGTCGATCGGGTTGCCGCTCGAGTCGAGACCGGGTGCGGCGGCGATGATGCTTGGGATCGAGAATCCGAGCTGATGGAAGAGGTAGTAGATAAAGAGCAGCGAGCATCCCGTACCCGGGCCGTTGCCGGGAAACGGCAACGTTGAGTTGACGTAGTCCTTGCGCGCTCCGAAATGCGTCGTTCCGTCGAACTCGGTCGAAGCCGGGTTTCCGGGAGGCAGCGAGCTGTCGAGCCAACTTACCGGACTGCCGGTATTGAAGAGCCCGCTCAGCCCGTGGGAGAGCTGGAATTGCACCGTTAAGAACAGCGACAGGCCCTCGCCGCAGCTCTCCTCGTCGTTGACGCCGCTGGAAAAACCCCAACCCTTGTGCTGCGCCGACATCAACATCTCGGAGACCTCAGCCACGATAAGCGGACGGATGGAGTTTGCGTCGCCGTTGCCGGGCTTTAGTGTAAGCGGCGGACCCCAACTCGCGCCGCCGCCGACGGCAGTGACGTGGGTCGGAATCGGCAGTGTCATCGCCTTCGTGATGTCCACGCCCGCGAACTGCGTCTGCATCCAAACGAAGTCCGATTCGCAGACGCCGATTACCGCGTTGGTGCGCGCGGGCTCTACGCCGCCGGGGCCGCCGAGGTTCTCGTCGTAGAAGAATGCGTAATGTGTTGTGACGCCGCCGTTTGTGAGACCGGTCGTCACGCCCCAGACCGCAAAGAGCGTCAGGTCCGTCGTCTGATTCGGAAAATTGAAATTCGAATCGGCCGGCGACCCGTGGATCGTGCCGCTGCCGTCCTGCGCCGTATTCCAATAGAGAAACACGGCGCCGCTCCGCGAGAGGCTGCCGGTGACGATGTTCTCGGGGTTGTTGTTGGAGTCGTTTTGCTCGTGGGGAGCTGTGGTTGAATCGTTACCGGCAACGATGACCTTGTTGCCCGCAGCGTAAGTGTTAGAATCGACGGGGACTTGACCACCGTCCGAACCGTTTCCGTTATAGATGACGTGCGCCACGTCAGCCTCCTCTGGCTAAGCCTGCAAAAAAAGTTGGTCCGCTGCCGGCGTTCTTGCTGACCGCTGACTGACGCCAGGGTCCAGTACTGGCAGCCTACTCTGCGTGCAGGGTGCGTTCAAGGCCCTTTTGGCCCAAACGCGTTAGCGCCGAATGCCTGAAGAGACCGTTAACGGAAGCGCACCGAAGGGTCGCTTCAGATAACTTTCTTGAAAAAGAATCTCTTATGCCCGGGCGGGCAGTTGTCCAACTCGCCAAAGATTTCGTATCCGTGTTTCACATAAAAACTCTTCGCTTGAAAGTCGAACGTGTCGAGGTGAGCCAATCCACAGCCCCTCCGTCTCGCTTCGTTTTCAACCGCATCTAAAAGTTTGGATCCCCACCCTTTCCCTCGATGCGCTTCGCTAACCCACAATACATCGATGCCTAAGACTCGCCAACAGTACACGGTCGCCGTAATTCCAGCTAACAGATTCCCACGATCGTCCTTAAAACCATAGGCAATAGGCGTAAAAGGCGGCGACTGCGTAAACGGAACCTGCGATGAGTTGAACTCGACGATTCTTTGGCTCAGAACTTGAGCGTCTGCTGGGGAGAGCAGCTCAAGAGCGCATTCTGCATTGCTGCTGAGTTCCGGCTTCATTCGTGGTCCTTCGGGAGATCCTAACTCCATCACCTCGAAGGCGTGTTGCGCGGTTGCCGCGCTCCGGGTTCGAACGGTTCATCCGCTACCAAGCTTCAGGGATTCGAGGGAGAGGTCGGCTCGCCGGCGACGGACTTCGCCCCGGCGACACGCGCGCCGTACGGCGTACCCAAGCCCAAAACCGGATCCCAAAGAGCAGCCGTCGTCGGATAGCCGTTATTGCCTTTGAGCCCTTTGCGGAAATAGTAGCCCTTGCGCTTGTTGGCCGCCGTGTAAAGCTCGGCGTTCACTGGGCCGAGCTTGCTCTTTACGAGTTCTGCGGTCAGCGCGAGCAGGCCAACGAAATCGGGGGACGCCGCCGAGGTGCCGATCGATTCCGTCCATTGGCCTTGGACGTATTCGGTATCGCTGCTATCGTCGACGTTGCACTTCTGCGCCTCGCAGCTCCGGCCGCCCGAGCTGAACCCTTCTCCGCCCATGTGAACCGAGACGTCGGGAAGCCCGCGAGCCGGTTTTGCGACGGCCGCGTTCTGATATGAAGGCCGCGGATAGATCACGCTGTAGCCCCCGCCCGATCCCCAATAGTCGCCGCCGTTATCCGGCTTGACGTCGGCATAGGCGTCTTCGTGCTGGTACTTCGAGTTCGGACTGCCTTTGGCGTACGACGTCGTGAGATTCGTGCCGCCGACCGCGAGCACGTAAGGGCTGACCGCCGGCCAGACCACGCCTTTCTCATTATTCGAGCCGCATTGCATCGCCGCGTGATCGCCGCTGGCGGCCACCCACGTGATGCCTTCGCTCAAGCCTTGCTTAAAGATCGCGTCGTATGCTTTAAGCTCTTTAAGGCCGTTGACGCTTTTAAATGCCAGCTCGCAGCCGCCGAACGACGAGTTGACGACCACGATGCTCTTGTCTTTGACGATCGCGGAGTAGGCATCGTAGATATCTGAATCGCTGAGGCTGGGAATGTCGAAGATAACGATATTTGCTCTGGGAGCCATACCGCCCGATTGCTGAACGTCGAGTGTAGCTTCGCCGGTACCGTCCCCGCCGTATTTGCCTCCGCCGTCGATTTTCACGTCTTTGAGGCTCGGGGCGACCTTCGAATCCTCAGCGCGAAAATATTCTTCGATATCCGATTGGCTGACCGGCGAGTCGATCACGATACCGATGGTGACTCCGGCACCGGTTGCATCCAGATAGCTAGGGTATTGGTACGCCTGTTTCAAGTCGGTCCCGAAATAGGGCCCGTACGGACCCTCGATGTTATCGGGCCGAACGCCGCCGTTTGGGCGAACGAGCTTCGAAAAAACGCGCATCGGCGGAATACCGTTTAGCCCGATGATCGTCGCTTCGCTGCTCTCGAGCAGGGGCGAGAGCGTCAGCCGCGTTCGCGGAGCGAGTGCTTCCGACGAACCATTGCCGACCATTTGTAACGGCGTGCGGAAATAACGTTCGGCTTGCGCCTGCGTACCGGCAGCCGTTACCGCCTGGTCGGCCACCGAAACCGTGAACCCAGCTCCAGCCAGCTCGCGTGCCACCGCCGCAAGCGCCTCGGGCTTAGGCGCAAAGCTGCGCAAGAAATCGCGGCGCGAAATGAACTTGCGAAATGTCGGCGAGGACGGATCTTGCAGGCCCTCCAGCAGTTGCGTAAGCTTCTGCTGATCGCGCAGCGGCAGGGCGACCGAAAAACGTACGCGCGCTTGTCTTCCGGCGGCACCGCCGGCGGACCCTACGGGAACCTGAAAGGCCGTTGCGCCGCCGGCGGCCGGTGGTAGTGCCGTGCTGCGCGAGCAGGCCGTAAGCATCGCAGCCACAATTGCCGCGGCGCACCTGGTTTGCAAACTCATAGTCGCTCCTTTGTAAGGCGGTTCTACGAGATGCTACCATGCGGCCGGCGCGCGCAGCATGGGGGAGCAACCCTACCTTTTCCGTAAAAGCATCCGGCACTCCCCGAAGCATGCAGCAACCCAGAACGCGGTGCGGGACGCGACAGTCAGTGTTGCGCCCTGCCGACAGCCAAGTGAATGATGTCGGCGAGGTGAAGTGCGGCACGGTCCGTGCACTGGCCGATCTGTTCGCGGCAAGAGAAACCGTTGGTGACAATAAGCTCGTCCGGCGCGGCATTGCGGACGTTGGGAAGTAACGCGAGCTCCCCCGCTTTCACGGAGACTTCATAGTGCTCACCGGCTTCGAAGCCGAAGGCGCCGGCCATCCCGCAACAGCCGTCGTCGAGCCAGTTCGCGTCGACACCCATCGCTTCGAGCACCGCCTTGTCCCCCGCGGTGCCGAGCACCGATTTATGATGGCAGTGTGCGTGCACCACCGCCTTTACATCGAGCCTCGGCGCGCTCCAAGACGTATCGGCGGCTAAGAAATCGCCGAGGAGGGTCACGCTCTCGCTGAGGCGTCGCGCATCGGCGTCGTCGGGAAAGAGGTTGAGCAGCTCGTCTTTGAAGACGCTCACGCACGAGGGTTCGAGGCCGATAATCGGCGTACCGCGTTCGAGCTCCGAGCGCAGCTCGTCGATGATGTTGCGAAGAAGGCGCTTCGCGCGGTCGAGCATTCCATAGTCGTAGAGCAGCCGCCCGCAACAGAGATTCTGCAGCGGAACGACAACCTCGTAGCCAGCGGCCTCCAGCACCTCGAAGGCGTGTTGCGCGGTTGGCGCGTGAAAGTAGTTCTTGAAGGTATCGACCCACAGAACGACTACGCTTGCCCCCGGCGTCCCCGACCGGGTTCGAGCGACGCCTGCGGTACCACGTTTTAAACGAAGGCTCGGAGAACCTCGGAATCCGTCGCTGCGGCGCCATCCGCACGGCGCCCTTGGCGATGTTCGCGAGCAACGGTGCTTGCGTGACGAAGTTGGCGAGCCGCGCCACGCGCGAACCGAGCCGCGCCCACCATGGGATCAGCCCGAACGCATAGGCCCAGACGGGGCGCAGACGCCCCTCGTAGTGGTGGGCGAGGAACTCGGCTTTATAGGTCGCCATATCAACGTTGACGGGACAATCGTGTTTACAGCCCTTGCACGCCAGGCAGAGGTCGAGCGCCGATTTAACCTCTTCCGACCGCCAGCCGCCGCTCAACGGTGAGCCGCGCAGCATCTCGAAGAGCAGGCGCGCGCGCCCGCGCGTTGCGTGACGCTCCTCGCGGGTGACCCGATACGACGGGCACATCGTACCGCTCTCGTGGCTGCGGCATTTCCCGACGCCGACGCAGCGGTTTGCGGCGTAGGCGAACGACCCGCCGTCACTCGGCGCGAAACTGAAATACGTCGGCGGATCGAGCGGATTGTACGGCGGCCCTTCCCGCAGGTCGACGTCGACTGCATAGGCGTCGACGACCTTGCCTGGATTCATCCGGTTCTGCGGATCCCAGACACGCTTGAACGCGCGAAACGCTTCGACGACCCGTTCGCCGTACATGACCGGCAGCAGCGCGGCCCGGGCCTGGCCGTCGCCGTGTTCGCCGGAGAGCGAGCCGCCGTAGCGGCGAATCAACTGCGCCGCTTCCAGCAAAAAGGCTTTCCAAGCCTCGACTCCCGCTTCCGTATGCAGGTCGAAGGTGATATTGACGTGGATGCAGCCTTGCCCAAAGTGGCCGTACAGGGAGCCGAGGTAGCCGTACTTCTCAAAGAGCGTGCGTAAGTCGCGCAGATAACGCCCGACGGCCGCGGGCGGCACGGCCGAGTCTTCCCAGCCCGGATAAAGGTCCGGTAAGCCCGGCACTTTTGACGTCGCGGGGAGCGCCGCGTCGCGGAACTCCCAGAGGACCTTCTGATCGTGCGCGTCGGTGATAACGTTGCTGTCGAGAGCGCCGGCGGAACGCAGGTCGGCTTCGCAGGCGCGGGCCGCTGCGAGCGCGCCCTCCATATCGCCGATGCGGCCGAACTCGCAGATGAGCCAGCCTTTCGCTTCGGCGACGCCGGGGAGAAGACGGTCGTCGCCGACGTCGAGCTGCTTGCGTTTGATGAACTCGAGCAGCAGATCGTCGAAGCCTTCGAGCGCGATCGGTTCGTGCGTGTTGACCCGCGCGACGGCATCGCCGGCTTCGCACACGTCTGTGAACGCGAGGACCAAGAGGCAGCGCTTGTCGGGATTCTCGATCAGCTTGACCTTGGCCGAAAGGACGACGGCGCAGGTACATTCGGTTCCCACCAGCGAGCGCGCGACGTCGAATTGGTTTTCGGGGAGGAGTTCGTTGAGCGAATATCCCGAGACGCGGCGCGGAATATTCGGAAATCGCTCGCGGATGTCGGGTGCATAGCGATCGCGCAACTCGCGTAGACCGCGATAGATTTGGCCGGTGCGGTCACCGCGCCCACAGAGGCGCTCGAGCTCGTCGGCGGTGTCTTGCCGACGGTTAAGCGGAGGCCGTCGTAGGTGAGGATGTCGAGCTCGTAGACGTTATCTTCGACCTTACCGGCCATCTGCGCGTGCATGCCGCAGGAGTTGTTGCCGATCATCCCGCCCAGTGTGTTTTGCGCGTGCGTCGCCGGATCGGGGCCGTACGTGAGCCCGTGCTTGAGGGCAGCAGCGCGCAGGTCGTCGAGGACGATGCCGGGTTCGACGCGAGCCCACTTCTCCCCGGGGTTTATTTCGATGACGCGGTTCAGGTACTTCGAGAAATCGAGGACAATGGCGACGTTGCAGCACTGGCCCGCGAGTGAGGTTCCCCCACCTCGAGCCAGGATCGGCGCCGCGAACCCGCGAGCGACTTCGAAAGCGGCAACGACGTCGTCGGCCGTTTTTGGGATGACGACGCCGATCGGAACTTGGCGATAATTCGAGGCGTCGGTTGCGTAGAGGGCACGCGAACCGTCGTCGAAACGCACTTCGCCGGAGATGCGGGCGCGCAGCGCTCGCTCCAGCGCTCGCGCATCGCCGGTCCACACTCGCGCCTCATCGCTCACTCCGACTGGCGTTTTACCCTCCGATGGGGAATTCCCCGATCGCCGCTCGGCCTTCGTCTTCGGTCTTCGGCGCTTCGCGACGGTGGCCGGGTGACACCGCAAAAAACTCAGGGTGACGCAGTTGTTTGGAGAGAATCTCCGGCGGGTGCAAGATACGATCGTTATCGCTCCGGATAAGTTTAAAGGCAGCTTGAGCGGACCCGAGGCCGCGCGGGCAATCGAGCGCGGCGTCAAAAACGCGCGGCCGCAGGCGCACTGCGAGCTCTGCCCGATGGCCGACGGCGGCGAGGGAACCGTCGACGCTTTCTTGGAGCGCGGCGCAGAGCGCAGCGTGGCGCAGGTACACGGCCCGCGCGGCGCTCTCGTCGAGGCCGTGTACGCGCGCACCGGCGAAACGGCGATCCTCGAGATGTCGAGCGCCTCCGGGCTCGGGCTGCTCGATCGTTCGCAGTACGATCCAACGAAAACCACCACGTTCGGAACCGGCGAGCTGATCCGCGCCGCGTTGGACGGCGGCGCCAACCGGATCGTGATGGGAATCGGCGGAAGTGCTACCAACGACGCCGGCACCGGAATGCTGCGGGCGCTGGGCGTTCGTTTCCTCGAGGCATCCGGCGCAGAGATCGACGGCGACATTCTCGAGTTCGCGCGCCTCGAATCGGTCGAGCTCGCCGGGCTCGACGCGCGAATCGGGCGGACGACGATCGAGGTGGCCATCGACGTCGATAATCCACTGTACGGGCCGGACGGCGCCACGCACACGTTTGCCGAGCAGAAGGGGGCGACACCCGCACAGATCGAGCGGCTCGAAGCGGTGCTGCGGCACATCGCCGGCGTTAGCGCGCGCACGCTCGGCCGCGATGAGAGCAGCATCCCGGGCGCGGGTGCGGCCGGCGGGCTCGGCTTTGGGCTCGTGGCCTATCTCGGTGCGAGGCTGCTGCCGGGGGTGCGCCTCATCGCCCGCGAGTGTGGGCTCGACGAGTTGCTGGACGGCGCGACGCTGTGTTTGACCGGCGAGGGGAAAATCGACCTCCAGACGCTGCACGGCAAAACGGTCTACGGCGTGGCGCAGATCGCCCGCGAGCACAAAGTTGCCACGATCGCGTTCGGTGGGACGGTGGAGAAGGACGCCAAGCAACGCCTCGCACAACTCGGCATCGAGGTCGTGGGGATTTCGCCCGCCGGTATGCCCCTCGAGGAGTCGCTACGATCGGCCGCGACGTTATTGGAAGCCGCCGCGCAGGCCGCCGTTTCGACCGCGCGCGCTGCGGGTATGCCAACGTAATGCAGATCGACACGACACTTCTACCCGTACGCGGCGACGACGCCGTCGAAATCCTTCGCAACGATCATCAGGTGATCAAGAACCTGCTGACGGAGCTGACGGGGGAGGAGCCCCAAGAGCGAAAACGCGTATTCCAACAGCTGGTTGGAGTTCTCACGATCCACAACGCGACCGAAGAGAACCTCGTCTACCCGGCGATCAACAAATTTGCCGACAGCAAACAAGAATCGCAGCATCTCTACCATGAGACCGCCGACGCGGACGTCCTCGCGTTTGAGCTCGACGCCCTGCTCAAAGCCGGCGACGTCTCGCAGTTCGGCGTGAAAGCTCAGAAGTTCCAGGAGGCGGTGCTCGCTCACATCGACGAGGAAGAGAACAACGCCTTTCCGCGACTGCTGGAGATCGGTGACCCCCGAAAGGTCGAAGAGCTTGCAGAGTCCGTGCGTACCTTCCGCAAGTCGCTTCACTTCGAAACGGCGGTCTGACCCCGACGGTGAGCCGCTTTGAGCGAGCGTTTTAGCGTCTGATCGAGCGGCTCGCCCTTCTTCTCCCACCCTTCGACGAAACGCAGAGAGAAGCGCTCCGCAGGCGAGAGACCACCTGCCGGGCGCTTTTCTTTGCCGATGCGCTTTCGCCCGGGGAGCCTGTGCTGCGCTAAGTAGATTTCGAGAACGGCCGGATGAACGTAGGCTTTTCGGCAGACCGCCGGGGTATTGCCGAGGCGCGCGGCGACACGCTCCAAAGCGGCGGCGACGTTCGTTTTTGCATCTAGGAGTTGCGCGGCCGGCTCGGCGAGCGCGCCGATGCACTCGACGGTCCCGATCCACGTGCGAAAGTCTTTTGCCGAGAAATCGTCGCCCGCGATCTCGCGCAGGTAGGCATTGACGTCGTCTGAGCTGACGCTCGCGACCGAGCCGTCTTCCTCGACGTAGCTGAAGAGCTCCTCACCGGGAAGATCGCGGCAACGCTTGATGATGCGCGCGAGCCGCGCGTCGTCGAGCAGGATGCGCTGCTCTTTTCCGGTCTTGCCGCGAAAGTGCAGTCGCACTTGCGACCCGGCAACCCGCACGTGGCGCGTGCGCAGCGTCGTCAGGCCAAATGAGTCGTTCGCCTGGGCGTACTCCTCGTTTCCGACGCGCAGCCCGGTGGCATCGAGCAGCGAGACGACGGCGGCGAGCACTTTTCGCCGCGTGAGGCCGGCGCTTGAAAGATCGGCGGCGACCGCCTTTCGAATCGCCGGCAACGCGTGGCCGAAGGCGACGAGGCGGTGGTACTTCGCCTCGTCACGCACTTCACGAAAACGCTTGTGGTAGCGATACTGTTTGCGCCCGCGCGCATCGCGTCCGGTCGCTTGGAGGTGGCCATTGGCGATCGGCGAGATCCAAACATCGGCATAGGCGGGCGGCACGGCCAGCGATTTAATACGCTGCAGCTCCCCCTCCTCACGCACGGGCTTGCCATCGGGAAAGAAGTACGTGAAGTGCTTGCCCCGCTTGCGCCGGGTGATTCCGGGCTTACGGTCGTCGACGTATCGAAGGCCAGCCTCGCGCGCGGCTAGCGCAGGATCGAGGGATTCGGCAAGCACCTACTTACTATACCCAGATCGGATGGTCAATGGCAGCGTTGCCGCCGCGTGTCGGGTCCGACGGCAAATTCCGCGTTAATTATCGGGATCGTTGAAGTTGGCGTAATAGTGCGAACCATCGCAGAACGGTTTGTTCTTCGAGTGGCCGCACCGGCAGAGGGCATAGTGCTCGAGTGAGGCGCCTTGATTGCGCGGCTCCCCTTCGAGCTCGATGCCGCCGCGAACCCAGTAGCTCTGATTGTGCGAAACGAAGATTTCGGCTTCGCGCTGCTCGCCTTCGTAACGAACGCCTTCTTTAATGAACCCGAGCGCGCCCGAGGGACACTGCTTTACGATCGCCTCGATCTGCTCGGCCGGCGCACCCTCGGGCGTCACGAACGGCTCGCCCTTAACATGGAAGACCGCGGGCAGATGCTCCGTGCAGTTGCCGAAATGCGAGCACGTCCCCCGATTGTCGAGGACGGCAAGGCCGGTGCCTTCGTAGGTATCGAGATGGTCGGGCGTGCGATCGGGCTGTTTGTTGCTGCAGAAGTTGATGCGGGCGTGCGTGCCGTCGCAGTACGGTTTGATCGCCGAGCCGCCGCAACGGCAGAGCGCGAGAATTGGCCGCACGTCCAAGCTCTCGCCTTTGGAGTTGGTGAGCTTGCGAAGGTTGCGGACGATGTATGGACCGTCGAGCTCCGGGCGGATGCTCGTGCGGCTGGCGCGGCCGTCGCAATCCTCGCGCACGGCCTGAGCGAATTCCGGTGGAATGAAGGGAGTCAGGTGCTCGGCAACCGATTCGAGAGCGGCCGCGGCCTCTTGCACTTGCTGCGGCAGCGTCGCCTCTTTGGCGAGATTCGTCAGGCGCGCCGAGAGATCGTAGAGACGTTCCAGGAAAAAGATCCAGGCGGCCTTGCGGTGCGAGAGCAAACGCACGTTCCCAGTGATGCCGAAGGGCGGGCCGGCCGTCATGCCCGGATACTCCGGGCCGGCCGGCATCCGCGCGAGCGCCTCGCCGAGCGGACGCAGGCCGGAGGCCATCATTCGCAGCGTTCCGCGCGAGAGCAGCCGTAACTGTTCTTCGGTTTCGCCGCCGTGCGCGAAGAAGCGCGCCAGCATCATCAGCATCAATTCGTAGACGCTGTTGAAGATTTCGGCGAGCTCGCGTGACGAGGCGTCCGTGATCCGGTGCAGGCCGCCGGTGGGGCCGACGACGCGGGTAATCGGATTGACGAGCATCTTGCGGAACGGTTCGAAGACGCGGTTCTCGGCTTTCGCGCGCTGCGCGAGCTGCTCGTATTCCGTGGCGATCGAGTGGAACACGTAGAAATGCGCGTCGGGATGGTGGCGTGGGGGCGCCTCGCCCTGTTCGATGATGCGCTCGACGGCTCGGTGCGCGGAGGCGCGGTCGTGCACGCGGATCAGCTTGCGTGGGAGGTCGAGATAATCGGGGCGCGCCTGATCGGCCGGATCTCCGATGAAGAGCCGCTCGGGGTTGATGGTATCGAACGCCGTTTCAATCTTCTTATAGAATTCACCGATCGTGCGGAAATCGACGTCGAACGGCTCGATCGCGTTCTGCTGACGAACGATTTCGTCGTGATCGACCTGCGCCGCGGTGCGGCGGCGAATATCGGCGCAGAGCGGGCGGAGGTGCACCGGAATCGCCTCGTCGGCCGGCATCTCGTAACACATGAAACGCTCGATCAGCTCGTGGGAAAGCGGTTCGAGCGTAATTTCGATTCCGAACGGAAACGCCGTCGCCGCTAGGGGGAAGTTCGAGCGCCCAAAATGGGGCGCGCCGCCGGCCGCCGTCAGAATGTTCGAAACCTGCGCGAGGTGGAGCATCTCCTCGACCGCGACGTGCGCGATCTTCTGTTTCCAGCCGCGAATCGCCAACAGCTCGTCGTACGTGGTGCCGCCTTCGTCGAGACGCATCTTAATGGAGTATCCGGCATACAAGTAGGAGCAAGCCAGGTCGTGCTCGAGCTCCGACGCGCGCGTCAGCAAATAGAGCAGCTCTTCACGCGTTTCGACGGGCGCGATGTGGTTTTCGGCAGCGACGCTCATGCCGCCTAAACCGGGGCGACGCGCGGCTGGGTTGCAGCCTTCACCTTGCCCTTCGCTCGCGGCTTGACGCGCGTGGTTATTTTAGAGCGGCGGTGGCGTTTTGGATTGCGCCCAGGGCGCGAGCCTCCCCTTTCTTCACCGTTTCGGTATTGCCGCCGGCAAAGGCGATTTCCGGAAAGCTCGTCAGCATCCGGTCAAGCGTGTGGTAGAACGAGTTTTGGATCAGGCCAGCGGGAACGAAGAACGCGTCGCGAGAGGCTTGTTCTCGCGCCGCGATCGCCTGCATCGCGGCGGCGTCGCCGGCCGCTTCGGCTTTTTGCATCGCGAGATCGGTTTCGTGAGCGGCCGTTTTATAAGCGTTGAGCGCCTGGCGCAGATCGTCGAGCGTCACGGCGCCGTCGCTCTTCTGAAATTCGGAAAGCTGGAGCGTCAGCAGATCCTTGAGCAACTGCTGCGGGACCTCTTCGATGCGCAGCGGCGCGACGGTGGCGTTGGCGGCGCGCATCGCTTGGATGCCGGTGACTTGCGCGGTGATCACCGCCTCCTTCATTCCGGGATCGTAGGTCTGCAGGCCGTCGATGTTATCTTCGGCGGTGTGATGCGCGCCGAAGGGGCCATAGAAGCCATTGGTCGTGCTCAGCACGCCGATCATGTACGCGAAGTTCTGGTGGTCGGAGCCGCCGCCGATCGGGTTGAGCAGCGGCGCGATGCGCTGATCGCGCGTGCCGAGCATCGTCGTTCCGTCGCGGCTCGGCACGACGTCGCAGATCTGCTTCATGAAGGCGTAGAGCCCCGGTGAGGCGCTGACCACGAAGGGGTCGCCGGTCGTCAGCTGGTCGGTATTGATGTATTGAAAGACGTTTTTGCGCAGCTGCGGACCGTACTGATAGATATAGGCCGCCGAGCCGAAGAGTCCGAGTTCGTGGCCGTCCCACGAGGCGAACTCGATCGTGCGTTTCGGCTTCCACCCTTGTTGCGCGAGCTTGCGGAAGGCGTCGGCATCCTGCAGCAAGACGGTCGTGCCGCTGCCCGGATCGATCGCACCGTAGGTCATCGCGTCGCGATGGCTGCCGATCATCACGATCGAGTCGGGGCTTTGGCTGCCCTTCATATCGCCGAAGACGAGCCAAATCGTCTTGGGCTTGCGCTCGAACTTCGCGTGCACGCGCACGATCTCGTTGCCGCCATAGTGCTGCACGAACTCGTACATCGGGTGCCACGTCTGCGGAACGACCTTCCCGGTGAGGCCGGCGAGCAGCGTCCGCGCCGTACTCTGGGTGATGCTCAGCTCCGGAATCGTCGCGTGCGGGATCTCGTCCCAGCTCTTGTGCGGCGCGCCGACGGTCGGCGCTTTGCCGGCGCTCGTCGGATCGCCGGGCGGGTACATCAAAAAACCGCGCGGCGACATGCCGCCCATCCGCTCGGCCATGGTCGTGTTCTTGTAATTGCCGTCGGGCCACATCGCACCGCCGCCGTACCCGGTCGTCATCGGATCCATGAACTCGAGGATCGCAGCGACGCCGCGTTTGGTCAGCTCGTTGTAGGCAATCCACGTAGGATCGAGGGTGCGGATGCCTCCGCCCGGAGCACCGAGGCGCACGATCGCGACGGCACCTTTGAGGCTGACCCGCGCGGAGTCGAGTTCGGCGAGATCGTCCTTGGAGGCCGTATTGACGTAGACGACGGGGCCGCTGACGGTTCCGTCGCCCGACTCTTCGAGAAACGGAGGGCCGGCCATCAGTTCCCACTTGGTGTGGTGGCCCGGGGTGCCTTCGATCAGGTCGAAGTCGACGTGGCGGGGCTGCAGCATCGTGAGGCTCTCCTGCAGCGGACCGGTGAACTCGACTTGGTACTCTTGAATGCGCGTCGCGAAGCCGTCGCTCTCCAGGCGCTGCTTCACGTAGAGCGCCGTGTTGTAGTCGGCCACGGATCCCGCGCGATGCGGAACCGAGGAGAGGTGGTGCTCGATATCCATCGCGTTGGCTGCGCTCGGCACACGCATCATCGCCTTCTCGGCGTCGAGTTCGGCAGAGACCCCTGGGCCCGCGGCCCAGCCCACCAGGGCGCTATCGGACGACACGGTGGAGGGCAATGCCGCCGGGCCCGACGTCATCTGTGCGATGGCCGGCGAACCGATCGTGCCGGCGGCCACGGCAAGTACGATAAGGCCGAAAAGCAGCGTACGCATGGTGCGACGATGCGTCGACCACCACAAAAACGCCTGCCCGGAAAGCAGAAATGGCGGCCGCATGGCGTACCAATGCAAGGATGCTCGACGCTAAACGCGGCTCCCGAGTCGGCGCCATCGTGGCCGTGCTCTTTTTCGGCGCACTCGACATCACGCTGCAAGGCCGCTACCGGCTGGCGCCGCGTGGGGCGGTTACCGCGATCGGCGCACTGTTGATCGTCTTATTGATCGCAACGTATTACGTAAAGAACCAGCGCTGGAGGCGACTCGAGTGGAATGCGATGACGCTCTGCATCGTCGCCGCCATGGTTTTAAACGCTGCCAATCTCGCCGACGTCGTGCAAGACGTTCTCTTCGATTCCGGTAGCGTCGAACCGACCTCGTTGATTCTCACCTCGCTTGCCATCTGGTCGGCTAACGTACTGGTCTTTTCGCTGCTTTACTGGGCGATCGACCGCGACGGCCCCGACGCGCGCGCCAGTGGTTCGGACGAGCCGGCCGACTTCGATTTCCCCGCCTACACCTCGGCGCGCGCGCCCGCCGGCTGGAAACCGGTATTTATGGACTATTTATTCCTCGGATTCACCACGGCGACGGCCTTTAGTCCTACAGAAGCAATGCCCCTAACGTCGCGAGTGAAGGGCCTAATGGTAGTTCAAAGTTCGGTCTCGTTGGTTACAATTATCATAGTCGCGGCGCGCGCGATCGGGATCATTCCGAGCACTTAAGCCCAGACGGAACAACCAGGCTCTCGATTTCGTTAACGGTTGGGGCGGTTTCCAAACCGCCGCAACCGGAGGCCGCCCCAATAGCACTTCTTTGGAAAGAGAGTCATTTAGCTATGCGTTCACTACCCAGCGCGATCGGCGCGATCGCCACAGCCGCCCTCTTGGCAGCGTGTTCGGGAGGCCTCTCCTCTACGACTCCGGCGGGCGATACGGGGGTCAGCTCCGCAATCACCCGCGACGCGCAGGGGCATCTTCGACCGCACTGGTCGCGGCGCGCCACGCTCATCCCCGATTCGATGCGGCCCAATCACAAGATGCCGCTGCACGGCGTTCCGCTAATCAAAAAGGGTGGCGGCGGCGGCGGGGCCGGCGTCGGCGGTTTTTACGTTGGTGAGCTCCTGGGGAGCGAACTGCTCGAGTACGCGCACAAGAACACCGGCAATGCTCCGCCGGCCTGCACGATCGGCGGCGTGAGCCTGCCGCAAGGCATCTCCTCAGACGATCAGGGCGACATCATCGAACCCGACGGCGGCACGGCGACGGTGCAAGTATTCAAAGGCCGCGGCGAATGCGGACCCTCGCTGGGAACGATCAACGATACCTACGGCGAGCCTGTCGACGCCTCGACTCCAAACGCCGTCAGCGGGAAGATTGCCGTCGCCAACGTCTTCGATTTCTTTGGTGCCGGCAGCGTCTCGGTCTGCACGCTCTCGGGCGGCTGCAGCGCGAACCTCAGCAATCCGAACATGTTCGCCGTTTCCAGCGTGGTGATGAAGAAAGGCAGCGGCGATTGCTGGGCCTCAGCGGTTGACAGCAGCGGCAATCCGACGTTGACGTGGTTTGCGGGCTGCACGGGCTCGGGGCAGACGGCGACCGGCTATCAGAACGGTTCCTTCGGCGGCCTCGACATCGACAACAAAGGCAACATCGTTTCACTCGACAGCGTATTCGGCACGGCAACGGTCTACTCGGGATGCAATCCCACGTGTACCGTCGTCAGCGGCCCATATGCGCTGCAGGGCAACGCGGTCTTCGGCCACCTCAACAAGCAGTCGATGACTTTCGCTGCCGCCGACGTTATCAACGGACAGATCGACGTCTACAAATACCATCAGGGCACGTTCAACTACTGGTACAGCTTCAACAACGGCCTCTCCGCCTTCAACGGCGTGGAAGGCGTCACCTATAGCCCGCGTTCTCGACAGTAGTTTACCCTCTCGCCTCCATGAGAACGAACTCGGCTCGTTTCGAGCCGGGTTCGTTTTTGCTTCGGCGGTTGACCTTGGGGCGGTAACTGGCGGCGTGGAATAGCGGCCGGCGGCCCAGCGAGCACGATGACCTCCAAAACGATGTTGTTGAGCGCCACCGCGTCCGCGGCGTCCGGTCCGCTCGGCGGGCACGTAACGTCGCCCGAGAGCCATCCGTGCCAGCTTACGCGAATCGTCGCGTCAAAGGGTGCCTTCTTCGCGCACGCGCCGCTCGCCGAGTCTTCGCGCGACGCCGCGAGGGCAGCAAAGAAACGCTTGACGACCGCTTCGGGAAGCGTAAACGGACGGAATCCAGATGCGCTGGTAATCGAAGCTCTGCCATCGGAACCGACGGCGATTTGGTAAGCGTTGGCGTCGTTCGGCCGCGAACCAAGGATCACGGCGCTGTCGAGCGGCGCAGCAGCTATGAGGAAGATCGCAGCGCAGGCCGGGAAAAACGTGATATGACCCGGAGGCTCATGTGCCCTAGCTTTGTCCAAACAGCCGAATGATTCCGCCCGCCGCTTCTGAACGAGCGCACGCACAGGGCCGGCCCTCGCTTCGCGGCCGGCGCGACGATCGCCCAAGCTCTACGTGCTTCGATGCGCCTCAAGGGTGCAAGGCCAAGTGTCGGTCAAACGAACAAAGCCAAGCCGCTCAAGGATTGGCCGACTCGTGGGAAGGGCGTCAACCATCAAGTAACGCGCGCCCAGGTCCACAGCGTCCCGTGCGCGCGCCGCCACCGTTGCGCGGTAGAAGCCGCGGTTACGATATCGATCCAACGTCCCTCCTCCGTATAGTCCCCCGAAAGCGCTTTGTGGATCCGTACACAGCCGGCCGATACTTACAGCGGTTTTCCCTTCGATCACGATATAGCCGCAGTGGTGTAACGAGCCGCTCTCTATGCCGGCGAGCAGCTCCCGAGCAGTAGGCCCATGGTCTCCTCCAAAAATCTCATCTGCCGATTGGCGGTACAGTTCCAGGTGGTCCTTGTTTTCGATGCGGCAAACGAGGTGACTCGGCGGCTCGTCGATCCAGCTCGGCCTGTCATTTAGATCCAGTACGAGTACGGTTTCCCGCGGGCCGGCCGTAAAGCCGCATCGCTCGACGCGTTGCAAGAGATCCGCAGGGCGGTCGTGCTGATAGACCTTCCATTCAATCTGGGTCGCGAGCCGCCGGTAGTGAGCAGCTTCTTTAGCGATAATAAGATCCGCCCTCTCGTCCGTTAAGGCGGAGAATGAAATCATGTGCCGCTCGGATTCGGGGCAGCGAAGCCTTGAAACGTCAGGGAGCGTTTCGAGCGTGCAGCCCTCGGGGGCTAACGTACGTCGTTCGAAATCTAGCCGCGCAAGGATCACTTCAAGTTCGCTCTTCGTGATTCCGGAAATCACTGCGAGCGGTACTCCTGATCCGGCTCGAAGAGGAGCGTATCCACTTTTCCGCGAGCGTCCAAGCCGTACCAAATCAGAATCGAGCTCGTGCTCTTTTCAAGCCGGAACCGCGAGACGGTCAACGATGCGTTATCCGGCGACGGAAGACGTCGGACGAGCGTGAGCGTTCCGCCGGGCCATAACGGCGCAATCCTGCGCCGTACGCGCGCGCTGTTGCGGGGCGTGACCACCCGAGCAAACTCCGCCGAAACAAAGGGACGAATATCCGCGCCTGCTGCGATGCGATCGAGCAGCGAGCTCAGCGACGCGGCAATGCGAGGCTCCGCGTCGGCGATCGCAGCCAGCTTCGGCGGAAGCAACGGCGCGTCGGCGAGCCCGGCAACCACGTGCGCCATGTAGTCGGTACGCGCCGAGTCGGAGTTGGCGAGCACGACGACCGTCAGCGAGTCATTGGGGTAGCGTGAAATTTGGGAGGTAAAGCCCTGCCATGCGCCACCGTGTTCGATGAGACGATGGCCGTTTTGCGCCGTGATCTCCCATCCGAACCCGTAGTTCCCTTCGTTGGGCTTTCCATCGTTGAGCGTATAGACCGTCCACATCTCGTCCAAGCTCGATTGTTTGAGGAGTTCCGTCGTGTAGAGAGCGGCGTCCCACTTCGCCAAATCGAGGATGTTGAAGTACAGCGCCCCGTCGGCTGTGGAGTTAAAAGTGGGCGAGACCCAGTCTTGATTCTTGAGCGCGTCGTCTTCCCACTGATACCCGGCCGCTCGGTTCGGGATAATGTCGGCATCGCTGATCAGCCGCGTGGAGTTCATACCAAGCGGCTTGAAGATGCGCTTGGCGAGGTAATCCGCGTAGAACATACCGGTAACCCGGCGGATCAGGAACCCGAGCAGCACGTAGTTCGTGTTTCGATAATTCCACTTTGCGCCGGGCGGATTTTCGATCGGCAGCGCTTCGATCTTGTGCAGCAGCTGGGACTCCGTGTAATCCAGACGCAGGTAGAACGGTCCCTTCGGACCCGTTCTCTCGGGCGATTCGTATTCCGCTAAGCCCGAGGTGTGCGAAAGCAGGTTCTTGACGCGGATGGGCTTCCAACTCGCGGACGCGCCGGGAAAGTACTTGGTGATGCTGTCATCGAGCGAGACGCGGCCTTCTTCGACAAGCATCATGATCGCGGCCGACACGAACTGCTTGCCGACGGAACCTGACTGGAAAACCGTCTCGGGTTTCACCGGCACGTTCAACTCGAGGTTCGCGAAGCCGTAGCCTTTGGCCAATAGAACGTTGCCGCGGCTGTAGATGCCGACGGCCGCACCCGGGACGTGGGAACGCGCCATCTCGGTCGTCACGAAGCTATCGATCGCTGCGATCTGGGCATCGCTCAGTGGCGCACGCCGCTGCGGTGCAGGCGTGGCCGCCAGGGCAAACGCTAGAGCGGCGAAGAGCAAGAGGAAACGCCGAACGTTCATATCGCGATGACCCTCTTTCGCATGCTAAGCAGAACTCCGCAGCCATTACTCAAGCTCGATGGCCATCCTTTCGCATAAGCTAGAAGCCGGCTAGGGCCGAACGTATCGCACCGGTGAGATCGATGCTGCCGGCCCGAGGTGCCGGCGCCAGGCTCACACCGCTGAGGTGACGTTCTCCGGCAATCCGGTTTGCAGCGCGCCTGATTTGTGCCACGATCGAGTGGTAGAGGGCGCTGCGCTGCGCCGCAAGCGTGCGAATCTGCGCAAGCGCAGCAGCGCGGGACTGACGGTCGGCCCGTGCGAGCGCGCCGAAGCGTCTGTAGATGTCGTCGCTTGCGGCGGAGAGGTTGCCGGCGATATCGGTCGCCTGAGCGCTCGAGCGATAGCCCGCGCGAAAGAGCGCGAGCTGCGCGGGAAAGTTGGGCAACGCTCCGGCGGCGCTGGATTCGGCGCGCACGACGCTGCCGTGGATCGTTCGATTGGCGGCGGCCGTACCGCGTAGCTGCGATGTCATCTGCGCGTTGGCGGTCGCCGCTTGCGCCCGCAGCTCGCGATCGTACGCGGCTAGGGTTGCGGCATCGGAGGCGCGCAGCGCGGCGATTGCGTCGGCTTCGCGGCGGTCGAGCGCGGCACGCCGTGCTTCGAGTGCGGCTCGATCGGTGCGATCGAGGTGCAGGTGCGTGAGCTTGAGCTGCAGCAACAGGTGCTCCGCAGCATCGCGCCGCGCGAGGGCATACGCCAGCGTCAGCTCGCTCTCGCGCAGCTGCTGGCGACGCGCTTCCAATGCGCGGGTGGTGCGCGCGGCGGTCGCCGCTTCAAACGCCGTGAGGCTCGCTGAGGTTTCGCGATCGAGCTCGACACCGTACGATGAGGATTCGAGATCACCGGTTCCCCGCAGCCTGACGATCGTTGCGACTGCATTGCGCTCGGTGTTCAGATCGGCAGAGGTGTTGAGGGTGTCGAGGCGCAGCGCGCGCGCTCGCGTGCCCGCGGCGCTCTTTTGCAGCGCGGCGGCGGCGTGCTCCGTCCGAGCCGCCGGATCCGTGAGCCCGGTGGCGCGCAGCGTGGTGCGCAGCGCGGCGATCTCACGGTCGTATCCGGCCAGGACGGCGTGCAGCGGATGGCTCGCGACCAGGCGCGCAACATCTGCGTAACCGGTCGCACGGCTCGGCGAAACTCCGGTAAGGCAGAGCGCGAGCGCCAACATCGGCGCACGGCGCAGCGTTGCGTTCGTCACGGGAACTTCCTCAAGTACTGCAGGTTGATGCCGTTCGTGCCGGTCGGCGGCGGCAGCTGGGTCATGCGATTAAGGTTGAGCACGTCGGTTGCGGCCGGCTGCGAACCTTGCAGTACGAAGAGCGTTGGGCCGACCGTCGTGTACCAGCTCAAACGATATCCGGTGCCGACACTCGGATTAGCTTCGAACGTAACGGCCTGCGTTCTCGGGTATCCGAAGGTCTGCGAGTAGACGGCGTTGACGTTCTTTCCGAGCCGCTTCACGGCATTGATCCCAATACCGGTTTGGATGTCGCTGGTAATTTGCACT
The DNA here is from genome assembly GCA_036521375.1 of Candidatus Cybelea sp. Lineage (GTDB taxonomy): Bacteria > Vulcanimicrobiota > Vulcanimicrobiia > Vulcanimicrobiales > Vulcanimicrobiaceae > Cybelea. Next base: position 108,455 of record DATDHW010000012.1, on the reverse strand, counting down.
TCCGTGAAGCCGAGCGTGCCGGCGACCGAAGAGGAGAGCGGCTGAAGCAGATTACGCGTAAAGAGCGTATTGAGTTGGCCAAGTGCGACTTGCGTCGCGACGCCGGTCGCCGAGAACCCGGTGCCGCCCGTCGAGTTGACGCCGCGTACCGCGCCGAACTGCTGCGCGCCGACGAGGAGGCCGAGGATCTGCTCGCGGCTGTACGACGGATCGGAGTCCAGCGTGAGGTTCATGTTCGTCGCCGGCCCTCTGACCTTCAAGCTTATCGCGGTCGGCGGATTGGAAACATAGGTGGTGGCGACGGCGTCGACGTCGGGGACGAAGCCGCTCGAGGGCGAGAACGTCACCTTTCCGCTCTGCAGATTGAACGAGCGATAGAAACTCAACGAACCGCCGGTCGAGCTGAACGTGCCGTCCAGCGAGGGAGCCGCGAGCGTTCCGTTGATCGCGAGATCGCCGGTCGCGCCGATGTCGACGTTCTTGCTCTGCACGCGAACGTCGCTCCCGACGCTGACGCGCAGGTTCGAAAACTCGACGTCGGGCAACGCCGCCTTGGAGCTGTCGCCGCCTTTTGCGCTGAGAAAGGCGTCGATCGGGATGCGGGCCTTCGAGAGCGCGACGTCGCCGCTGAGCAGCGGGGCGTCGGCAACCATGTGCGCGAGCGACACGCTGCCATTTACGTTGCCGGTGAAATAGTTCGGCAGATCGAGGCGGGCGTTATCGGCGCGTGCTTGCAGATTGAAGGCGGCCGCGGCGGGGTTGCGCAGATCGGAGACCGACGCGGTTCCTTGCGCGGTGATCGCGCCGCCGCCAACGGTGGCGTGCGACTCGAGCGTCGCGTGGGTGCCGGCGAACGCGAGCTGCCCTGCGAGGCCGGTCACCGGCGACTTTTCCATCGGCCCGCTAAACGCGCCGTCGCGCAGCGCGAGCGAGCCCTGGAGCTGCGGCGCGTCGATCGAGCCGCTCGCGACGACGCTGCCGTCGATGCGGCCGGCAAGCTGCGTATCCTTCGGCAAGAGCTGCGCGAAGTTCGAGAGCTCGATGTCGTCGGCGGTCACCGTTGCGGAGATGCCGCCGGCGCCGACCGCGATACCACTACGCCGCAAGAGAATCGGCGCTTCGGCGGCGAGCAACGCGCGGCCGTGCACGAGATCGATCTCGCCGTTGCGCAGCGCAACCGAGCGGCGGTCGGCGTCGATGACGCCGTAGACGCGCGGAATCGTGAGATTGCCGCGCTGCAACGACTGCAGCGTGAGTTCGTCGCGTACGTGCGGCTGCGCGCGCGTTCCTTCGACGTGCAGCGTCGACGCGAGCGTTCCGGTTACGCCGGACGCCTTACCGCTGGCGGCGTCGAGGAACGCACCGACGTTGGGGCTCGTGATGCTAGCGACGAGCGCGAGGCGATCGCTCTCGCGCAAACCGAACGTTCCCGAAGCGGTCGCCGAGAGCGATGGCAGCTCGACCGAGGCGGATCGAATCGTGCCGCGGCCGTGTGTAGCCGACGCGCTGATGTCAAACTTCTGTACCGGGAGACGACCTGCCGTGGCGTTGGCGACGACGGCGCGAACGTCCATCGAGAGGTCCGGATAGCTCCCGGAGAGGCTGGCGTCGGCGTCGAGCCTGCCGGTGACCGGCACGACGTATCCAAGCATCGGCAGCCACGTCGCGAGATCCACGTTGCGCGCGTGCGCGGTTATGTTCGCGCTCATCACGGAGGGCATCACGCTGCCGGAAGCGCGAAGGGTCCCGGTCGGGCCGCCGAGGCTCACGTTGGTCGCGATCCGCTTGCCGGCGCTGTGCCAATCGGCCGAAACGTCGCCCAGCGCGAGCTGACGATAGCGCGCGCCGGTGAGATTGAGGGTGCCTCGGCTGGCGAGCAACTGCATTCCGTGCGTGCTTGCGGAGAGATCGACCGAGCCCGTTCCCGCCAGGACGTCACCGGCGTCGAAGAGATCGTTGAAATCCGCGAGATCCGCGCGCGGGGCGCTCACGGCAACGTGGGCATCGCCGCGCGTCGTAGCGGCACCGCTCAACGCAAGAGCGGTCGAACCAACGACCACACGCGCCGCTCGAATCGAAACCGCGTTCGAGCCGCCGTCGACGCTGCCGTGGAAGTTACGGAAGGCGAGGCCGTTGAGCGAGCCTTCCGGCGCGTTTACGGTACCGGCGAACGACGGATGCGCGCCGCTGCCGTGCACGTCGACCTTTGCGTCGACGCTCCCTGCGACCAGCGGCGCCGCGCGCGGCTGCACTTGCGCGACGAGCGAGCTCACGTCGGAGGAGTGCAGTTCGGCCGCGAGCTCGTAGCGCGGCACGAAGGTGCCGCCCGGAAGCAGGTTCGTGACGGTGCCGGAGGCGGCAACGAAGAGCGGCCCGAGCGCGAGCGCCGCATCGCGCAAATGCAGCGTATCGCCGGCAAACCCGACGGCCGCGGCGCCGTTGACATCGAAATCGCGATAGCGTCCGCCGGCGACGACGACGCTGCCCGTAAGGCGCGGCTTCTGGGGCGTGCCCGCAACGCTCGCGACGAAACTTGCTTGGCCGCCGGCGCGTCCCGAGAAACCACCGTGCAGCTCGTTGGCGATCGAGGCAACTCGCGCTTGCGCCTGTGCGCGGCCCCACTGCGTGCTTGCATCGGCGATGCCGGTCAGCGCGTACGTGGTTTTCGATTGCCCGCCGAAGAGCGTCGCACTGAGCGTGGCGTGCGCTTGCAGCAAGCGGTAATCGTTGACGCGAGCGAGGCCGACGATCAGGCCGTGCGGGCGGTCGAGCGCGACCCGTGCGTAGAGTGAGCCGGGACCTTCACGTACGTGCAGCGGACCGATCGTGCCAACGCCACGGCCGTCGACGTCGAAAGCCGCGTCGACTTGCTGCTTCGCAGTTGCGCCCCAGAGCAGGCCGCGCAGCGTGATCTCTTTTGGGTTTTGCGCAGTTGCCAGGGCGACGGCGTCGAGCGGAAGCCGCGGCAGCAACTGGTTCGCATACGGAATCGCGCCCGGGGGTGCGTGCGCGCCGGCGAGCACCTCGATCGCATTGGGGCGCTTGACGAGCGCCACGCGGCCGCGCGCGGCGAGCGCACTGGCGCGATAGTCGCCGGTGAAGTCGACGAGGTCGGCTTCGCTGCCGTCGAACGCGACGAAACCGCCAAGCCGATCGATCGGCGTGCTCGCATACGTGACCGACGGCGAGCGCAGATCGACCCAAATCAGCGGTTTTGCCGCGCGTCCTTGAACGAGCAGCGAGAACGCCAGCGGCCCGTGCATCGGCAGGCTGCGAGCCTGCGCGAATGCGACGCGCATTCTGGCGAGATCGCCCGCACCTTTTACCACGAGCCGCAGGTGCGGCTGCGCCAGGTCGTAGATTCCGCCGCTGACGATCGCCGGCGTTCCGGCGAGTGTGGCCGTTAGCTTGGGCGTGAGCAACCCGTTGTCGTAGGCGTCGAACGTACCGCTGAGGCCTTCGACCGGCACCGCCAAGCCCTGAAGCGAGATTCGGCCGCTACCCAGCGTTGCGCTGGCCGCCAGATGCTGCTGCAGCTTATTCGATTGATCGGGAAGCCCGTAGAAGCGCACGTCGGCGCCATGCAGCATTCCGGCGTCGACGCGCAGCACCGGCGAGTCGACGAAGAAGTTGACGGCTGCGGCAATCGGCAGCTGCGCGGCCGTCCAGCGCTGATCGATGTAGGCGCCGGCGACGTTGATGTCGCCGCGCCCACGCACGGGATAGAGTCTGTTGGGGCGTTCGCCATAGTCGAGCGAGGCGGTATACGTCGAGCGGGTCGCCGAGGAGATGTCCGCGTCGGCGGTGACGTTGCGCGCAAAGAGCCGGCGCTGACTCGCGGGCGCATTGCGGCTCTCGTTGCGAACTTCGATCGAGCCGTCGCGCACGCGGGCTTGCAGGATCATCGGCGCCGGCTGCGCGCGATTTCCAGTTGGGACCTGGGGATTGGGAACGTTGTACGTTCCGTCGGGGTGACGAACGATCGTAACGTGCGGCGATTCCGCCGTGATGCTCTTCAAGCCGTAGAGGCGCTTCCCACCGCCCGGAAGCAGGTCGTGAAGATCGTACGTAACGCTCAGGCGGCCGATATCGGCGATCGGCTCGTTCGAAAGCGAGGTCACCACAACCCCGTCGAGCACCGCGCGGCTGGGACTCAGCGAGATCTCAGCGAACGACAGGTGCACCTTCGCGATCGAGACGGCGGCAACGTTGACGATCGCGCGAGCGACGTTCTTCCACTGCCAGAGTCCCAAGCCGACGATCGCGAGAAGCACGATTGCCGCTCCGGCGTAGATTCGGCCTCTCTTTTGCTTCATTAACGCTAGCTTTCCCATCCGCCCGTCGAGCGTATCGTCAAATGGCCGGTTCGGCAAGCGCACGCTGCTGCAGGTTTGCAGAGCGGACGCTCGTAACGTGCCCGCGTGGAGGATTCTTCAAGAGGCGTTTCTCGCAAAGGCGTGCTCGAACTGGCCGCGTCGTTTGGACTGCTCGCGACGCTCGGCGCCGCACCCGCACCGGTCGTAGCGCGAGAGGGAGTCATTGGTGCGTGGAGCCTCGTGAGCTTCGAGATCGACCAAGGCAGCGGCTCGCGCAAACCGCGCTTCGGCCCCGACCCGATCGGGTATCTCATCTACAGCGCCGATATGCGAATGGCGGCGGTCTTGGCAGGGTCGCATCGTCCCGAGCTGGCGTCGCCTTCGGGCAGCGCGGCATCCGAAGCGCAGCGCAGCGAATCGCTCCTAAATTTTCTTGCGTACGCTGGTCGTTATGAGGTGCGCGGCGATCGCGTCTTCCATCACGTGGAGGTCAGCGTCTTTACGAATCTCATCGGCACGACGCTCGAGCGTCAGTTCAAGATAAGCGGCGATACGCTGACGATCCGCACGCTGCCGCCGGAGATCTGGGGCAGTTCCAACGTTCTAGTCTGGAAAAGGGCCTAGCCGCGGCGCAGCGCTTCCCATACACGATCTTCATCTACGCCAACGCCGGCGTCTTTTGCGACGGATATATCCTGAGCAGCGTCGGCCTGGCGTTGATCGCGCTGACCCCGCAGTTTCAACTCGACGCGCTGACGACCGGCCTGATCGGCGGAGCGACCCTCTTCGGCATCCTCGTGGGCGCGCCGCTCTTCGGCCACCTGACCGATCGCCACGGGCGGCGCATCTTGATGATCGCCGATCTGTCCGCCTTCGTCGCCATCGCGATCGCGCAGATCTTCGTGACCGCGGCCTGGGAACTCATCGCGCTTCGCTTTCTCCTCGGCGTCGCGATCGGCGCCGATTATCCGATTGCGACGGCAATCGTCGCCGAGTTTACGCCGCCGCGGTGGCGCGGCGCCGCGCTGAGCGCGATGGAGGGCATCTGGTCATTGGGCGCGGCCGTCGCGTACGTTTCCGGTTACGCGCTGCTGCGCACCGGCCCGGAGAGCTGGAAGTGGATTCTCGCGAGCCCGGCAATCTTCGCGATCGGCGGGTTGCTCTTACGCGCGACCGCACCCGAATCGCCGATGTGGCTGGCCGCGCGGGATGCGGGAGAACTGCAGCGCATCTCGTTCGGACGGCTCTTTCATTCGGCGTTTCGCGGAAAGCTGGCGTTCGTCTCGGTAATGTGGCTGCTTCAGGTCGTGCCGCTCTTTGCGATCTACACGTACGCACCGTCGGTTCTCTCGGCCCTCGGCCTGAGCAATAGCGGATCGCCGGCGGGCAGTATAGCGATCACGGCCGCGTTTGCCTGCGGCGCATTCATTGCAATGCCGCTGGTCGGGAGGTGGGGACGCCGGCCCGTTTGTATCACGGGATTCGCGGTCGCGACGATCGCATTCGCGATCCTTCCGTTTTCCGGGACGGCGGTCGTCGTGCTCTGCTTCATGGCGTACGCGCTGGGCATGGGCGCGGCGACGGTGCTCGAACTCGTCTACCCAGCGGAGCTCTTCCCGACGGCGATTCGCGCCTCGGCGGCCGGCTTCTCCGCGGGGATCAGCCGCGTCGGCGCGTTCATCGGGACGTTCTTGCTGCCGATTGGGATCGCGCGCTTCGGCATAACGGCCGTGATACTCGGCGCAAGCGCGCTTTCCGCAATCGGTCTCGCTATTTCAGTCTTGTGGGCGCCGGAAACGAAGGGCGCCACGATTGACTAGAGGCGGCGGGGACGGCTAAAACTCGCTTGGAGCGACTGCGACTCCGGACGGATTGTTAAAACCGTTCGCAATGGTGTATTGGAACTTCGTGGATGGGTAGGCGAAGCGGTCGACCTGGTTGGCGTGGAAGTATTCGCCAACAAAGAGAGCCTTGCTCTTATGGTTTAAAGCGAGATTGAAAGGCTCTCCGCCTCCGGGCATGGAGATGGACTTCGACGGCTGCGTTTGCCCAGGCGGAAAAATCAGGACTTCGGAGGGACTCACTTGCTGCGCCACCAGAATGTTTCCGGCCGAATCGACCTGGATGCCGCCTCCACTGCCAAAGGCGAGATTGAGATTCGTACCGGTCTTCGCGCCGGGCTTGTATTCGTTGACCGCGCTGCCGTTGTTGACATCGTACATCACGTAGAGATTCTCTTTCGAATCGAGCGCGACCGAAAGGGGCGCACCTCCGTTAAAATCGGAGAGGCGGTACTCCTTCGAAACCTTTCCTTTGGGATAGACGGCCACCCAGCCATTGCTGTTGCCGTTGAAGTTCGCGATGTAGATCGTTCCGTCTTTGCCGACGGCCGGATCGGTTGGCGAAGAAAGATCGGTCGTGTAGCTTTTGGTCGGAGAGGTCGCACCGGGTGCGTAGACCTGCACGGTCCACTTCCCGCTGATGGGTCCCTCGTCGGCGACGTAGAGATTGCCTTTTCGGTCGGTCGTGAGGCCGCCCGGGCCTAGGATCCCGTCGGTAATCGAGTAGATCGGCTGTTGGTTCTTGCCGTGCTGATGAAAAACATCAACCTCGCCGGCGCCGAGGTTACACGCGTACGTCAACTGTGAGGTGCCCTTGGCAGCGTACGACGGACTTCCGTGCGCGCTGCGTGCGCCGGCGTGGAGAAGTCCTGGGCCTGACGCCGAGCCATACGCCCCGAGCGGATAGGTATGAGTATTGAGCGATTGCGCGGCCGGTTGCTGTACAGGCGAGCCGGCGCCGGCGCAGTTCGCAAGAAAGACGCTCGCCGTTGCGGCGGTGAGAATATGTAATGGATTGATCACAAGGCCGGTTTGCCCGACGGCTCCCCGCTTTCCTCGCGAGGCCTTTTCTCCTTAGTAGGGCCGTCCCGGGGGCGACGCGGGATAGACAGCAATGCCGTTGCCGGCCAGCCCCGGTACGCGAACTTCCACAAAGGGTTTGTGGCTCGGACGGTTTGCCGGTCCGGGGTATTTCCAGCCGCTGAGCGTCTCTGCGGCGACGTAAGCGCGATCTTCGGCGCCGTCGATCGCGAGGGCGTCGGGGAAGAGCCAATCGCGTTTATCGCGCTTCATTTCCGGGGGTACTCCTAGGCCGATGTGGCCGAAGACGTGCGACATCCGCTTCGCTCCGCGAGCGAACTCACCACAGCGGTAGGCAAATGGATCGCATGCCGCGAGCGTGCCGTTCTTCGTCGTGACGATCGCGCCGGCGGAGACGAGTTTGAGCCCGAGATTCTTGGGCGCGCCGCGTCCGCCGAGCCATTCGTCGACCTGCGCGGTGTTGCTCTGCGTCATGAAGGTCACGTAGAGATTTCCGCGGTCGTCCACGGCAGCGAATCCACCGTTGCGCGCGCTCGGGTCGCGCAGCGCCGCGGTTGGTATCGTGCTGCCGTTCGCGTAGACCTGCACGAGGTTCGTCGCGTCCATATTATTCACGTGCTCGGTCACGTACGCGGTGTTCGATTTTTCGTCGACGGCGATGGCCGCCGGCTGGCCGTCGGGATCGTTGAGCGTCTTGATCGCGCCGGGACTGCCGGGGGCAAAGACGTACACGCGCCGCGTCGCCGAGTCGGCGACCCACAGATTACCCTTCGAGTCGACGAAGAGGCCCTGCGGCGCCTGCAATCCCGTGACCGAGCCGCAGGGATCGCTTTTGAGGTTTGTGCGGTCGTAGATTTCGACGGTGCCGTTTTGGGCGGAGGAAACGTAGAGGACCGATTTCGGGCAGGCCGTTGTGTCGGCGCGCGCTGCTTGGCTTGCCGTCCGCGCTGCGGGTGCTGCCGATGGGACGGACGGCGCATTTGAGGAGCAGGCCGTCATTACGGCGGCGAGCACGATCGGGCTCAGGGGAGCGATTTTCATAACGGCTACCTCCGGACGGCCATCATAGCACAGGGCGCGGACGGGCGGACAGGGGCAGACGCCGCAGCTGTGGTGGATGGTTCCAGCGGGATTCCGGCAAACCGTAGCGGCGATGAAGCTCCCAATCGCCGCCGCCTTCGTACTCGCGCTCGTCGCCTGCAACAGCGCCGCAAAGCACTCCGTCTCGGAGGGTCCTCCCGCGACCGGCACGTATCGGGTCGCGCTCGACACGAGCCGCGGACCGGTCGTGATCGATGTGGACCGCAGCCTCGCGCCGATCGGCGCGCAGCACTTTTACGAGCTGGTCAAGGCGAAGTACTTCGACGGGGCGCGCTTCTACCGCGTCGTTCCGGGCTTCGTCGTGCAGTGGGGCGCGGCCGCCAACCCGGCGGTGACCAAGAAGTGGAGCGCCGATATTCCCGACGATCCGGTCAAAGGCTCGAACACGCGCGGCACCGTGACGTTCGCCAGCGAGATGCAGCCGAACACGCGCTCGACGCACCTCTTCATCAACTTGGCGGACAACCCGAAGCTCGACGTATCGGGTTTCGCCCCGATCGGCAAGGTTCACAGCGGGATGGCCACCGTCGAAAAGATCTATCCCGGGTACCGCGAGCGTCCCGACCAGGCGATGATCGCGGCGCACGGCAACGCCTACCTCGAAAAAGCGTTTCCAAACCTCGACTACATCAAGAGCGCGCACATCGTCAGCGAAAAACCGTAAGAGAGCCGCCGTTCCCTAGCACCTACTCGTCGATCGTGTAGAGCCACCACTGTGGGGCACCGCGGCGCGCCTCTCGATCGAAATAGACTTCGAGCTTTGCGCCGGTTGCGGTCTGCAGCTCGAACCAATGCCGTTTGAGATAAGCGTCGCCGCGATCGGTCTTCGTCGAGCGCCACGCCCGCAGCACCGAGACGACTTCCAGCGTGCGCTTGCGCCAACGAAAGGCCCGCGGCACGGGCGGTTCGGTGCCGCTTGCCGGCGTCACGAAGCCGTCACCGGCCGCGACGATCGGCGCGCTGACGAACCTGCGCATGCGGGGCCTTTTCGAAATGGTCGAAGGACGGACCTACTGGGCATGGGCGACGCGCCGCAGAAACGAAGGCGCAGAGATGATTCTTGCAGCCGTTCTGCTCGCGGCGATGGGGCCCACACTCGCGACGACACATCACGTTCTGCGCATCGGAGGCGCCGATCTGCCGTATACGGCGCGGGCCGGCACGATTGCGCTGAAGAACACCAAGAATCAGCCGGACATCTCGATGTTCTACACGGCGTATACGAAGGACGGCGCGGACTCGTCCGCGCGGCCGGTAACCTTCTTCTACAACGGCGGCCCGGGTGGTTCGAGTGTTTGGCAGCGCATGGCGGCGTTCGGCCCAGTCCGCGTGCTCGTGCCGCCTCCCGGTCAGAGCGTTTCCGCGCCGTATCGCGTCGTCAACAACGAGTATTCGCTGCTCGACGTCACCGACGAAGTCTACGTCGACGCGCCGGGAACCGGCTTCAGCCGCCTGCTGCCCGGCGGTAAACCCTCCGACGCGTACGGCGTCGACGCGGACGCGGGCGCCTTCGCGCAGTTCATCCGGCTCTATCTCTCCGCGTACTCGCGCTGGAACTCGCCGAAGTACCTGTTCGGCGAAAGCTATGGCACGGTTCGCTCCGCCGCGCTCGCGCGGCTTTTGGAGAATGGCTTCGGGCAGGCGATCGATCTCAACGGCGTCGTGCTGATGTCGTCGGCGCTCAACGTCGATCTGCTCTGGGACGACGCAAGCGTCGGGGGCAACGACTGGCCGTACGTGCTGTTTCTTCCGACGGAAGCAGCGACCGCGTGGTATTACCATCGGGTACCCAATCGCCCCAACCAGCTGCCGGCGTTTCTCGCTGCGGTCGAGCACTTCGCACTCACCGATTATCTGACGGCGCTGGCTGCGGGCGATTCCCTGCCGGCGCAGCGCCGCGAGGCGATCGTCGCGCAGCTTAGCGCCTACACGGGGCTCTCGCCCGCGACGATTCGCGCGGCGAATCTGCGGATCGCGCCGGGGCGATTTCGCAGCGAGTTGCTGCGCGATCAGGGAAAGGTCGTCGGGTACATGGACTCGCGGTACTCCGGATACGATCCGGTCGGCAACCGGGAAGAACCGGTGTGGGACACGTCCGATCTCGCCACCACGCCGCAGGTGCAGGCGATCTTCAACGACTACGTGCGCACGCAGTTAGGGTATCGAACCGACCTCGAGTATCTGCCGCTCATCGACGTGCTCGCGCAGTGGAGCTGGAAGCACCAGACCGATCTCGGCGGCACGAGCGCGCTGCTGCAGCGGCCCAACACGATCGTCGATCTCTCCGAAGCGATGGCGCAAAATCCGAGCATGCGCGTCTTCGCAGGGATGGGGTACTACGATTTCTCGACGCCGTACTTCCAGCAGGAGTACGACTTCGCGCATCTCCACCTACCGGCCGACGTACGGCGCAATCTCACGATCGCGCACTACGAGGCCGGGCACATGGCGTATATCGACGCGACGGCGCTCGCGAAACTCAAGGCCGATCTGACGCGCTGGTACGAACAGCGGTAGGGCCGGCCGGGCTAGAGCCGATAGCGTATGCGGAACAAAGCCGAGCGCGCCAGCGGGTACCCTTCCGGTACGTATCCTGCAAGGCCGTACTGCCACGGCACCGCCGGCGACTGGCCGTCGTTCGTGGGTACGCCGTTGCCGAGAGTATAGAGGCACTTCTTACAATACTGGGCGCCGTACGCGCGCTCGTAGTAGGCGTCACCGCCGGTGTATCCGGGCGGACCGATGAGGTACGGGTTGCCCTGAAGCTGCGTCGGCGTAGCGGTAGCAAAGAGGTTCACGACGTCGAGAATCGCGGTCATGCGCGGCGAGAGATCGCCCTCAACGTGAAGCGACGCGAGGGTTTGCGGCGTAGTGCGCAGCGTGTTCGGATCGGCGCCTTCATTCGTGCCGAGATTAGCAATGTATGGATTCGTCGTGACGTTGTACGGGAGCGACGGGTTCCTCAAGAAGTAATAGTTGTAACCGGGATTGACGTAGTTGTCGTTGGGAATCTGGACGGGCTTGCCCTTAACGATCTGCCAGACCATCGTACCGTTGCCGTACGGATAACCGCTCTCGTACGAGAGCCTCGGCGTCACACGCAGCCGCCGGTGCAGGAAATCGAGTTCGTACGAAGCCGTCGCCGTGAAGTTCGGGATGTAGTTTGCGGGGAAGAGGTGGCCGGCGAGCACCGCCGGGGCGTTGAGGTCGTTGAATGCGAACTGGTAGATGCTCGACGAGAGCGTATGATTGTAGTTGGCGTCGAGCGTGAACCCACCGTTTTGCACCCAGAGCTCGATGCCGTGGGACCGCAGCTCGCCGGCGTTGGTCGGGACCCCAATCGCGTCGGGATTTTCGCCGGCGTTGAGAGCGTTGCGATAGTTCGTCGGGAGCACGTCGATGACGTTCTGTTCCAGCTCGACGAAGTACGTAAGGCGGACCTGCGTCCGCCCGCCGTGTTCGTAGGAGAACGCGTAATCGTTTGCGGTCTCCGGTGCTAGCGGAAAGCTCGGTATCGCCCCATTGGCTTTACCGCCGGAGTCGTCGCTGCAGGCGTTCGCCGGAACGCACGTACGCTGAACCTCGAGCGGCAGCGGCATCACCGAGTTATGGTCGAAGGTCGCGCGCAGTGCGTTCTGACTGCCGAACGCGTATGCGAGGGAGAGATGCGGATCGAGGGCGCCGTCTCCGTAGATGACCGGCGGAGTGTCGCTGGTCTGCGCGTGCTGGCCGGAGTAGCGGAGGGAGCCCATCGCCGAGAGACGCGGCGTTACACTCCAGGTGTCGCTCACGTAGACCAGGTACTGGTTCAGGCGAGGCGCCGCGGTAACGATCTGCGGCACGGTCGGAACGATCTGGTAGATGCTGCTCGTATTGACGTCGTACTGCGCGCCCGCGCGAAAGTCGTGCTTGTCGTTGGCTTGATCCTCGAAGTCGTAGCCGATTCCGTCCTCGCGCTGCGATTGTGTCGAATAGAGCGAGATAACGCCGTCGGGAAAGGAGAGGTCGTCCCACTCAGGACCGTTGGCGACGGCGCCGATCTGCGACTGGAAGAGCTGAAGCCGCCCCAGTGAGTGCGGCCAATTATGGACCCACTGGAGCTTTTCGACGCCGTAGGTCCCTCGCGCGATCGAGGGCGTGTCGACTTGCTGATTCGGATTGGCCGGTTGGCCGGGAAACGTGGCAGTGGGACTGTTGAAGGTCGACCACTGCAGCCCCTGATACGGCGAATCGTACTGTTGGTACGCGGCTGCGCCGGTGAGAAAGACGGCCGATAGATCGTCCTTCGGCGTCGCGGCGAAATGCACGTTGCCGGCGATCGCGTACTGCGAGCGCGTCTGGAAGCCGAGGCCGTACGTGCCGATCTCCGCCGGGTAGAACGTGTGACCGTCGCCATAGGGGAAATACTCGCTGCCGCTCGTTGCCGAAAGCGCGTAGCGCCAGCGCAGATCCGGCGTTGCCTCCTGGGCGGTGAACTTCGCCTCACTAAGCTGCGTACCAATGCCGCCGGCGACTTCGAGGACCTCCGTCCCGGGGTAGATCCCGGTGAGCGGCACTTCGTTGACGACGCCTCCAAGGGCGTTTTGACTGACGTTGTTGTAACCGCCCAGCGTCACCGTTGCAGAACCGACGCCGGCCGTGCCGAGCTGCGCCCCCACGATGTTGCCTCCGGGCTCCGCGATGAGGCCCTGCGGGACGGGAACGGAATCGTAGTCGTACACCGTGTCTTGCACTTTTCCACCGCGGACGATCACGTTCGCAAATGAGTCTTGCTGGACGCCCGGGACGTTCGAGATTGAGCCCTGGATGGAGTCGCGGGAATAGTTGGCTAGACCCGAGGAGGAGGCTTGCGGCGTTCCGGCTCGCGCCTGTTCGCCCTGTACGGTGAAGACGTCGCTCGTGCTGCCGAGCGCAAACGCTTCGCCCTTGGCCTCGACCTTAGCGATCTCTTTGAGCTTCGCGAGCAAGACGACCGCGAGACGCTCGTGCTCGCCCGGCAGGACGATGACCATTGCATCGGCCGCTTCGAAACCCTTGGCTTCGACGCTGACGGCGTACGTGTCCGGCGCCACGCCGAGAATCGTGAAACGGCCGCTCGCGTCGGTCGTGCCGCTGTAGCGGCCCGACGGCGCGATCGCCGCGACGCGCGCGTTGGCGATCGGGGCGCGCGCCGAGGTAGAGACGTTCACCAAAATCGCACCCGTCACGAGCTCGGCAGCCTCGGAGTTTTGAAGTGACAGCGCTAATGCAAAGGAAACGCAAAGAATGCGACTGGCCGTTCGCATGGAATTCACCCCCAAGCGGCGCGTGAGCGAACACGCGACGCAGCCTTTTGCGGAAGCTAGGCTGGACTCAGGAGCGCGCGCGGAGGAGCACGCAGACCTCGCGACTTGACGATTTCGGCTGCAACGTGAGAACAAGTCGTCTGCGGATGAGGCATCGTCGCGTGCTTCGGGGTCGCCAGGAACGAGCGGGAGATGCGCAGGAACGACGTGACGAATGCCGCGGCCAAAGCTCCGCCGCGCGCGGCACAGCGGATTGCCGCGCCGAGCATCATCCGTGCGGCGATGGCGATCACCACAAACGATAAGACGAGAATCGGAGCGTGTGCGATGACGACGGAGTGCGCGTCGAAAGGCGCCAGGCCGCCGAAATGCGTTTCGTAGCCTTCCATCGCGACGACGACGAAGCAGCTTCCCGCAAACGCCGCAACCGCGTCTACGGCGCGAGCGCGCAAGTCGTCGAGCCTGCGCACGAGCGGATCGTTTGGCGCGATGCGAGCGCTGACGATATAAGCGCCAAGGCTTAGGGCAAACAGTAACGTGAGGGCCAAGGCCGGCAGGACTCCTTGGTGGTCGACATCCCGCACAGCACCGCCCAGCCAGCCAAACGTTGCGAAAAACTCGGTCCCCGCATCGCCGAGCACGCCGGCCAGCAGTCCGATGGTGAGTACGGCCCAGATCCGTACCAACGCATATCGCATTGCACGGTAGCCTTTGTTTCATAGATTCTTCATCCTGCCGAGCGATGCTAAATAGGGAGCGCCCCGGAGGGGCTCGCGAAGAAAGGGGCTACGATGCGCCGCATGACTTCGACCACGGCCCTACGGGCCACGTGTCTATCGGCTTTATTGGTATTCCTAGCGGCATGCCAGGAAACGAGCTCGGTTCCGGCATCGAGCGGAGCTCCGCTGCCGATCAGCGGCGAGCGGGTGCCGCCCGCGAGCGCGGCGTTCTCGAAACCCAATGCGCCCGACGGAAAAGGGCCGCCGTCGGAAACCTGGATCTTTGCCTCTAACGGAGAGGCTGGTAACGTCGACGTTTACAGTGCGAAAACGCTCAAAATGATTTCGCAGTGTCCGTGCACCGGCGTCGGCCTCGCGGTCGACCCGCGGTCCGGCGACCTTGCCGTTGGCACGAGGTCTGAGACGGTCACCGTTTGGCACGTAAAGAGTAAGCAGATCACGCTGTTCGCGACGCTGAACTTGTCGCAAGGGCCCTATGCAATCGGCATCGCGTTCGATGGGAAGGGGGATTTATTCGCCGCTAACGCCGGCGACAACGTCATCGACTTTTTTGCCGCCAGCGTGATCGAAGCCGGCGGCGGGGCGCCGACGCGCACGCTCGTGACGTCGCAGTTGAGCGAGGTGGAGTACCTAGCCGCGAATGCGCGCGCACTGCTGGCTGACGGTTACAACAGCAATGGCCAACCGTTTCTGGTCTCGGTCAACACGCGTACCGGCGCCGACACGGTTCTCCAGCAAATCGAGTCCGGTACGGTCCCCGAAGGCATCGCGTTCGATCGCCGGGGGAACCTCATCTTAAATACCATCGGCCAGAATAACACGCTCGCCGTGTTCAAAAAGCCCTGGAGCGGCTCGCCCACATCAACGTTCACATACGGCTCGGCTCCAAACGGCTACTATACCGGCATCTCGTTAAATAAGTCGCAGAACACGCTTTGGGCAGCGAGCTTTTCTCTTCCGAACCCCTCGCACGGGGTTGGGAGCGTACAGGCCAACAGCTACCCATTGGGAAGCATCGGGCGCTCTTCGCCCGGTATCGTGTCGGAATTCTACGACAGCATCGCGGTCGACCCTCAAGCGAAGTAGCCTCTGCGGGCAGTGCCCGGCGGAACGCGAGCAGGGTGTGCGCCATCGGCGAAGCAATGCACGCGATGGAGGTACGATCGTTTGATGCTTTGTAGAGTCTTCGTGCGCCGCGCCGCCGGCCTGATCGCCGCCATTGTCCTGCTTGGAACGGCGGCGGCGCAAGATGCGTCGTCGCAGCCGGAAACGGCGTTCCTCCCCATCCCAAGCGCCGCCGGCGCGCGCGCGAGCTCGCAGGTCCTCAACCAACGCTATCGCTATCCCGGCACGCCCGGCGACTACCACGCGGCGGTCTGGATGCGCGACACGATGCGGCATTTTGGCTTGCGCGCTTGGATAGAGCCGTTCACCGCGACGGTCTACACGCCGCGGCTGCTCGCACTACAGTTGCTGACCTCGCCCCCGGTCACATTCGACTTGCGCGACGGCAAGATCGCCGCCGACCCGGACGGCTCGCGGCCCGGCGTCGGATTGCCCTTCAACGCCGGTAGCGGCAACGGCGACATACGCGCGCCGCTCGTGGAAGCCGGGCGCGGGCTCGACGCGGATTACGCGCGCTTGGCCCGCGCGCGCGTTGCCGTCCGCGGCAAGATCGTCTTGGTTCGCTATGGCGCCGAGTATCGCGGCAATCTCGCGGCACGAGCGCAGAGCCGCGGCGCCGCCGCCGTCATCTTCTACAACTCACCCAAGGACGAGTCACCGGGGCGGGCCTATCCCAACGGACCGAACCGGCCGCCGGGCGCCGTGCAGCGCGGCGACGTGATGGGCGACGATAATGTGCCGTTGCGCATTCCGACGCTTCCGGTAACGCTCCAGACGGCGCAGCGGTTGATCGCCAACGCCCACGGCGCCCGCGCGCTCGTTCACCTGAACGTGCAGATGAACGCGCGCGTCACGACGCTCTGGAACACGATCGGAGAAGCGACCGGCAGCAATCCGGCGCAGTCGATCGTTTTGGGCGGTCATCGCGACGCGTGGGTGTACGGCGTCACCGACGACGGCTCGGGGATCGCAACGCTCGTCGAAGTTGCCCGCGGCCTCGGTGCGCTCGAGCGTACCGGCTGGAAGCCCAAACGCAGCATTCGCATTGCGGGGTGGGACGCGGAGGAGATCGGCGAATACGGCTCCGCCGAGTACGTACGTCGCCATCGCGACGAGCTGCAGCGGGGATGCATCGCGTACATCAATGTCGATGAATCGGCGGCCGGGCCGCACTTTCGCTCTGAGGCCGCCGGAGCACTCGTGCCGGTAATGGTGCCCGCGGTCTCCACTGTCCTCAAGATCGCGAGGCCGCCGATCGACGACCCTTCGGGCGGTTCGGACTACGAGTCGTTCATCTACGCGCTCGGAACGCCGATCATCAACCTCGGGTACGGGGGCGCCTTTGGCACGTACCATTCCACCTACGACGATTTCCGCTACGCGGCGCTCTTCGCCGATCCGGGATTTCTCCACCATCGAACGATCGCTCAAACCGTGGGCGTTATCGCCCTGCGCCTGGCCGACGCCGAGACGATCCCATACCGTTTCGCCCCTTACGGAAAATCGCTCGACGCAGGCCTGAGCGCGCTCACGAAAGCGGCAACGGCGAAGCATCTGACGCTTCCGGCGGAGCTCGGTGCAGCGATCGCCCGGTTCGACCCGGCCGCGCAAGCCTACGATGCGTCGGCGTCCGCTCGCGACCAAGCCAAGATGCTGCGGGCCGCGCAGGAACTCGACCTCATTGCGTATTCGGCCAACGGGTACGCAAGCGTTGCCTTTCCCCGGATTGCTACGGCGATCGGAACTGGGCGCCAGAGCGACGTCGACGCGGCGGCGCGTGAAACCGTCACGGCGCTAAGCAACATCGTATCGCTGCTGTCGGTACCTTAGGCGCTTTACTCTTTGCCTAGAAACATGCCGAGGAGCAAAACCGTCTCTCTCGCAACCGCCTTCAGATTGAACCCGAACCGATTCGTATCGGAGGGGCGGATTTCACCGGTTTTGATTGCCACCTGAATAACGTGGCATGCGGCCGAGAAATCATCTTGCACCGCCTTACTTTACGGATTTACGCCGCAAATTTAAATAGCACAAATATACTAACGCGCCGGCTCCGACTCGTTCGCTTGGCCGATATAGCGCACCGGAACCGAACTGGCGATGGCGAAGCTTAGCCGGGCGGCCTCCCCGGTCGCCGGAGGTTACGATGATACGCTTGCGTTTGACGCTTCTCTGTTTGATCGCACTCTCTGCGTCGGCTTTCGCGGCCGAGCCGCCGCACTATACGTTCTCGCCATCGCCGCCGGGAACGATCGTACAGAGCCGACTCGTCTATCTCGCAGGAGAGGGAATGCACGGCCAGTGGCGTGCGGTGCTGAGCAAGAAGCTTCTGGGCTCTGGAAACGGAACGGCGTTCTATCAGTGGTATCTTTCTTTCTATGCGATCGACGGCACGGTATACCGCCTGAAGTATCAGTCGCCCAACGAGCGCGCTCCATTCGGGCGCGTAACGAAAGCAAACGGCGCCCCGATGTGGTTTCCACTGCAGGATGCGAAGATCGCTGGAACCGGCGAGTTCATGGGCGCCGGTTCGCAACAGCTCGTCGTCCAGTCGCACGAGACGGGCGCCGACTGCGGGATGGCGCGCGTGGACGTCTTCTACTTCGGATCGGCCATGCAGGCGGTGATGACGACGCTCTCCGTATGGAATCCGTGCGACCTTTCGGCCAGCGTGATCCACGGCGCGCATGGCGATTCACTGCAGCTTACCGGGCCATTTTACTCCGCGAATGCGCCGCTCTGCTGTCCGACCAAGCCGAAGGCAATCGCGACACTGCACTTCAGCAATGGCAGCTGGACCGAGCAGCCTCATTACTTTCAGATTATGAAGTAGTCATCTTCTCGGCTCGAGTTCGGACACGGCGAGAAAGGCCGATTATCCCTCGCGATCGTCGGTCATGATAGGCCAACAGTCTTGGGGTAAAAAGATTCCGGCGAAAGCTCTGAGCGACCTAGTCGCACTCGAAGCCCTCTCTTAGCATGAGGCGCCGCTCGAAAATGCGGCACCAAGCCCTAATTCTTGCCGCCTGCTACGCGGGACCGCTGCCTCGTGGCGGTCGATGCTACGGACATCACGATGCCATTCAGCCGCGCGGGGATCTTGGGGATGTGCTGGTTTGGCTTTCCCCCTCTAGGGTATCTCCAGAACAAGACTTCTCCAGCACCCTTGGCGCCGCTGAGTCCGATAAAATTCCCTCCTTGGATCCAGGTTTGGCCGTGGTAGTTGTTCCCATGACTGGACACGACCGTAGTGCCAACGACCTTTCCCTCGTTACCGGACACGCGAAGTCGATACACCGAAAGCGGCGTCCTAACAATGGTACCAGAAGTAACCGTCATGCGCTTCCCGTCCCATTGCACCGACGATGTTCCTTTGAGGGAGACCGGCAGACGCACGATCTGGAAGGAATTACTCTCGCTATTCAGGCGAGTCAAGAGGGATTGCCCGCCACTATTATTGTCCGTGCCCGTCAAGTACAGATGGCCGGCGTCGTCATATCCACAATAAAAGAAGCTGCCGATTCGTGGGTTTCGTGCGTAGTACATGGTCGGTTGCCCCTCGGCATTCGGGTAAATCGCAACATCGCCGCGAAATCGGTAATAAGGATTGTTTTGATCGTAAATATTTGCCACAGCCAACGCCCCCGTCGTCGGATCGACCGCGCAACCACTGGGGATCCCGGGATCGCTAAGCGCCTGTATGGGTGACGTACCGCCATGCGCGTACTCGAAAATCGTACCGGCGCCGGTCGTGTTTCCTCCTGTTACGTACACGTTTCCGGATGCGTCTGCGCATTCGCCCCCCGTAGCGTCAAGTCCGGTCAAGACCGCTACCTGCTTCAATAGAGGGTAGGAATAGACGTAAACGATGCCCTCAAGGCTAGATATGTAAAGCAAGTCACTGCCGCTCGTGGTAGCGGGACGGTTCGATGAGCCTTCGCTTCGCTGGCCGATTGCGGGCCGGAGACGAGGCCGGGAGTCATCGACGATGGCGCGTCGAAAGACGCGCAGCTGGACATCCCCGCGGTTAGAGAAAATCCCGCCAGCACTCGAAAGAGAAAGTTTTTACTCACGGTTTAACCTCGCTCATTGTCTATTTACCGAACCCGTGGACCACAAGGCTAACGGGCACGCCGGCAAAGCTGAAAGTGTCGTAGGGACTTGGGAGTAAGATTATCCCCTGGGTCGGGTAATGGTTTGCCCGAAAACGGTAAGCGCGATCGGGATCGCACGGTGGGCGCCGATCAGCGTCGACGATTCACTCGTACGAGATGAGCCTGCCCCCACTACGAAAAGCCATGTATCGGACAAATCCCCGTGGCGAAACTCACTGCCGCCGACGGGGACTCATTCTATGACGCTTCTCCCGGTGTTGGACTCGAACCAACGACCCGCTGATTAACAGTCAGCTGCTCTACCAACTGAGCTAACCGGGAACGGTCGGGCGGCGGAGTGGCCGGCGGACGGGGTTCCACGAGGGAGGCTCGACTCCCCTTCGGGTATATCGCACCTCGTGCCGGAGAACGCGAAGCGGGCCCACCCGACCGTTGAGATACCTGCTGACGTAGACGACGTAACCATCGAGGTTGACGGGTGCCGCGTGGCGCTGACCAACCTGAGGAAGGTGTACTTCCCGAAGCTGGGGCTGACGAAGGGCGACCTGCTTCGCTACTACCTGAGCGTCTCCGACGTGCTGGTCCCGCACGTCGCCGGCCGGGCGATGGTAATGAAGCGCTATCCGCACGGCGTGACCGGCGACTTCTTCTATATGAAGCGCGCGCCGAACCCGCGGCCAGACTGGATCGTCACCTGCGCGGTAGAGCACCGCTCGGGCAACGTGATCGACTTTCCGATCATCAACGACCGTCCATCCTTGATGTGGCTGATCAACCTCGGCTGCATCGATCTCAATCCTTGGTACTCGCTCTGCGACGAGCCGAACTATCCGCTCTACATTCACTTCGATCTCGATCCGACACCCGAGACGCGATTTGAGACCGTGCGCGAAGCCGCGCTGATCGTGCGCGACGTGCTGACCGGGATCGGCATGACCCCTTTCGTGAAGACGACCGGCAGTCGCGGCGTGCACGTCTACGTGGCGATCCGCAAAGAGTTCACCCAGCACGAAGTCTGGGAGGTCTCAAAAGCAATCGGGGTGCAAATCGCCAAGGCCCACCCCGACGTTCTCACGGCAATCTATCGCGTCGCGGACCGTCCGAAATCGCGAGTGCTCGTCGATTACAACCAGAACGCCTTCGGAAAGACGCTAGCCTCGATTTACTCCGTGCGTCCCAACGAAACGGCGGCCGTCTCGACGCCGGTTACGTGGGAAGAGATCGAGGCCGGCTGCGAGCTGACCGATTTCACCGTTTTCAACGTGCCTGGCCGCGTCGCGAAGATCGGCGACCTCTGGAAGCCGCTGCTGCAGAATCGCGGCCGCTTCGATCTCGGCGGCTTGAAGGGAAAGGACGACCGTGCCGCGCTTTGAGGAGCTTGCTCTCGCACCGCCGATCGAACCGATGGAGACGCGGCAAGTCGCGCGCATTCCCGAGGGCGAGGAGTGGAGCTACGAACCCAAGTGGGACGGCTTTCGCTGCATAGCGTTTCGCGATCGCAGCGACGTCGAGCTTCAGTCGAAATCCGGCGAAACGCTGACGCGCTACTTTCCCGAAGTCGTCGCGGCCCTCCAAAGCGCGAAGGAGAGCCGGTTCGTCACCGACGGCGAGCTGATCGTCCCCGCCGGCGACGGTTCGGATTTCGACGCGCTGCTCCAGCGCATCCACCCGGCCGAGAGCCGGGTACGCAAGCTCGCCGCGGAAACTCCCGCAACGTACGTGCTCTTCGATCTGCTGGTAAGCGGACGCGACAGGCTCTTCGAGCGTCCGCTGCGCGAGCGGCGCGAACACCTCGAAGACTTCATGCACCGCAACTTTTCGGAAAACGCGACCCTTGCGATCTCGCCGGCAACCGACGATCCGGCCCTCGCAAAACAATGGCTTGGCGGCAGTCTGGCCCGGTTCGACGGAGTCATCGCAAAGAAAAACGTGCCGTACGCGTTCGGCGGGCGCGAGGCTGCGGTGAAGGTGAAGCGCAGCTACGGCGCCGACTGCGTAATTGGCGGTTTCCGGACGAGCTCGGACGGCAAAGTCGCTTCGCTGCTGCTCGGGCTGTACGACGAAGAGGGGCTGCTCGATCACATCGGGTTCGTCGGTTCGATGGGCGCACCGGATCGCAAACGCGCGGCCGAGGTGCTCAAACCGATCGTCGAGCCTCCCGGGTTTACCGGTAACGCACCCGGCGGTCCGAGCCGCTGGCGGCGCGCGGCCGACGCGCAATGGTTTCCGGTTCGCCCGGAGATCGTGGTGGAGGTCGCCTTCGATCACACGACGGCGCGGCGCTTTCGCCACGCCGCGCGTCTCTTACGGTGGCGCCCCGATAAGGCGCCGCGTCAGTGCACGATGGACCAGCTCTTGAACCCTACGGAACGGTTAGACTCTCGCTGAGTTGGACGGTGACCGATGTTCCGGCGTTAACGACGATCGGCTCGTTCGAACTCATCGCGTAGACGTAGCCGCCGAGGTTTGGCGAGGAACTCGTATTGACGTTCGAAGGACCGCTGCCGATATTCATCTGCCATGCAATTGGGCCGGGCGTCGCGGTTCCGTACGGAACGCCGGCCATCGGGGAGAGCTGTTGGCGCGAAGCCGACTGCGCGCCGAGATTGATCGGCACCACGCGCTTGCTGATGACGGTCGCGCTGATGCTCTTCTTCTTTCCGTTGGAAAGCTTAATCGTCGTCAGCATGAAACCAACGCGCGCGCGGTTGGCGCCCGCGGGCTGACGGACCTCGGTGATGTAGCCGATGATCTCCGAGCCGGCGAGAACCGGGTGCGACGTATCGGTGACGCGCAGCATGAACTTGTCGCCGTACTTGAGCTTGGACGAATCCATGTGTTCGTCGAGCACGCACGTGATCCGCGTTCCCGATTTAAACGTTTGCGATGAGGTGAACGTCGTCGCGCCGGCGGGCGCCAGCGAGCCGCACAGCAGCGCGAACGTTCCGGCCGCTACGGCCGCTTTAGTGCGCAAAGTTTGGTACACGTAGCTGTTCTCCGCTGAATGAAGTAGCAGTGCGGAGCGCGTCGGCACGGTCGACGCGTTCCCAGGGAAGGTCGAGATCGGGGCGGCCGAAGTGACCGTACGCCGCAGTTTGCTTGTAGATGGGCCGCCGCAGATCGAGGTTGTGGATAATCGCTGCGGGGCGCAGATCGAACACTTTTAAAACGGCGGCCGCGATCTGTTCGTCGGGCAGCTTGCCGGTACCGAAGGTTTCGACTAAGACGCTCACCGGATGCGCGACGCCGATCGCGTAGGCCACCTGCACCTCGCAGCGGTCGGCGAGCCCAGCCGCGACGACGTTCTTGGCAACCCAGCGCGCGGCGTACGCCGCCGAGCGGTCGACCTTGGTGGGATCCTTGCCGGAGAACGCGCCGCCGCCGTGGCGGGCCATTCCGCCGTAGGTATCGGCGATGATCTTGCGGCCGGTCAAGCCGGCGTCACCCTTTGGTCCGCCGATAACGAACCGGCCGGTCGGATTGACGTAGACGCGCGTGTGCTCGTCGAACATCGTCTTCGGAATCACGTGATCGATCACGCGCTCGCGAACCTCGCGGCGAATCTCTTCGAGCGGAATCTCAGGATCGTGCTGTGTCGAGAGCACGACGGCCTCGACGCGTACCGGCCGGTCGCAGTCGTACTCAATTGTAACCTGCGACTTGCCGTCGGGGCGAAGATAGGGGATGTCGCCGTTCTTGCGCACCGCCGAGAGGTGGCGGGTGAGGTTATGCGCGAGGACGATCGGCAGCGGCATCAGCTCGTCGGTCTCCCGGCAGGCGTAACCGAACATCATGCCCTGATCGCCGGCGCCGATGCGCTCGAACTCGTCGTCGTCGCCGGAACGAGCCTCCCACGAACGATCCACGCCCATCGCGATGTCGGGTGACTGCTCGTCAATCGAGACGCTGACGCCGCACGTCTCGGCATCGAACCCGATCGCCGAGCGCGTATAGCCGACGTCGCGCACGACCTCTCGCGCGAGCTTCGGGATGTCGACGTAGGTTTTCGTCGTCACCTCGCCGGCGATGTGGATCTGTCCGGTGATTGCAAACGTTTCGACGGCGACGCGGGAGTAAGGGTCGTCCTTGAGCAACGCGTCGAGCACCGCGTCGGAGATCTGGTCGGCGAGTTTGTCGGGGTGCCCCTCGGTCACCGACTCGCTGGTAAAGAGCCGCTTGTACGCCATTAGGTTCCCTCGCTCCACGATGCGATGTACTTGACCTGTTCGGGCGTGAGGGTGTCGATGTCGACGCTCATCGAGGCAAGCTTGAGAAGCGCGACTTCTTCGTCGATCTCGAGCGGCACGTCATAGACGCGCTTTTCGAGCTCTTCATGATGCTTGACGAGATACGACGTTGCGAGCGCTTGATTCGCAAACGACATATCCATCACGGCCGCCGGGTGGCCTTCGGCCGCGGCCAGGTTCACGAGCCGGCCATCGGCCAGGATGCAAATCATGCGGCCGTCTTGGAGCTCGTACTGCTCGACGAATTCACGCGGCTCGAGTTTGCGGATCGCCATTCTGCGGATCGAATCGAGATCGAGTTCGTCGTTGAAATGTCCCGAGTTGGAGACGATCGCGCCGTCCTTCATCAGCTTATAGTGCTCTTCGCGGATCACGTGATAGTTGCCGGTGACCGTAACGAAGATGTCCCCGATCTTGGCGGCCTCGGTCATCGGCATGACGCGATAACCGTCCATCACCGCTTCGATCGCCTTTCGGGGATCGACCTCGGTAACGACGACGTGCGCGCCCATGCCGGCAGCCCGCGAGGCGATGCCGCGCCCGCACCAGCCGTAACCGACGACGACCAGCGTTCGCCCGGCGAGCAAAACGTTGGTCGCGCGAATGATGCCGTCGAGCGTAGACTGGCCGGTGCCGTAGCGGTTATCAAACATGTGCTTGGTGAGCGCGTTGTTCACCGCGATCACCGGATAGGGAAGAACGCCGTCGCGCTGCATGGCGCGCAGCCGGATGATGCCGGTCGTCGTCTCTTCGCAGCCGCCGATCATCCCGGTGAGCTGCTCGCGGTGCTTGGTGTAGATCGTCGTGACCAGATCGCAGCCGTCGTCCATCGAGATCTGCGGCTTGGTCGCGATCACCGATTCGATGTGCGAGTAATAGGTATCGTTATCTTCACCCTTGATCGCATAGGTCGCGATGCCGTACTCGCAGAGTGCGGCGGCCACATCATCTTGCGTCGAGAGCGGGTTGCTCGCGCACAGCGCGATTTCGGCGCCTGCGGCCTGCAGGGCAAGCATCAGGTTCGCGGTTTCGGTCGTGACGTGCAAACAGGCGCCGATCCGGATCCCGGCGAGCGGTTTCCCCAGCTCGAAGCGATCGTGGATCTGTTTGAGCACCGGCATGTACGACGCGGCCCATCCGATCCGCGCCCGCCCCGCCTCCGCTCGTCCGAGATCCCGGACCGAACCGGCTGGGGCTGAATCCAAAATAGACAAGTAGACTCCTGACTTCCAAGCAAAAAGGTCGGCAAACGTTTCGTCGCCGCCGGCACGCAGGCCCGCTCCCTCGCCCGGGCCAACCCACGCAGCGTGGAACGGCTCGACGCGTATCTGGAACGCCTTGCTTCCGATGCCCCCGTCCCCGGCGGCGGCAGCGCCGCAACGCTCGTCGCCGCGACCGGCGCCGCCCTGATAGCGATGGTCGGGCGGATCGCGGGACGCAAGCCCAAGCCGCCCGATGCAGCCGCGACGCTTGCCGAGATCGTCACCCGGAGCGAAGAGTTGCGCGCCGAGCTCAAAACCGCGCAGGAACACGACGAGAAGGCGTTCCAGCGGGTGGTCTCCGCGCAGGCACTTCCCAAGGGGACGCCCGCCGAAGCGCAGGCGCGGCGTGAGGCCCTCGAGTTTGCGCTCGAGCGCGCCGCGGAGGCGCCGCTACGGGCCACCACGCTCTGCCTACGGGCGCTCGAACTCGCCGCGCAGTTGCTGGAGGTCGAAACCAAGTCGCTGGTCAGCGATATCGGCTGTGCGGCCGAGTTCGCCTACGCCGCGGTTGCGGGTTGTGCCTACAACGTGCGCGTCAACCACAAATATATGAAGGACGTCGGTACGATCGCCCGTCAAGAAGCGCGTTTGCAAACACACGAGGCGGCCGCCCACCAATTGCTCGAGCGCATCCGAACGCAGATCTCGCAGGAACTAGCGGACTAACTAACGTCCTGCGATTAACTCTGGGTCACTCAACCAATCTTCAATTTCGCTTCGGTTTTGCGTTTTGATTCGGGACGGTTACGTTACGATGAGGACCGTCTGACCGCCTACGCGATCGCCGCCACCAGATCGAAGAACGGCTCCAGATCTTCGGCCGCCACCTCCATGCCGACGCCTTTGGTGTGATAACGGATGTCGTGGAAGTCCATGCCGGCCGTCATCACTAAATTGTAGCGGCGCGCGACTTCGCGAAACTCGGCGACATCGGCGGCGTTGTGCAGCGGGTAGAAGACTTCTATACCGCGCAGGCCGCGAGGAGCAAGCTCATCGATCAGCACGCGATCCTTCAAGCGACCCGGATGGGCGAGCACGGGGACCCCTCCGGCCTCCGCGATCTTCTCGATGGCGTGCTCGGGAGTCGTGTAGAGCTGCGGAACGTAACCCGGCCGCCCGGCGCCAATTGCCTGTTTGAAGGCCTCGTCGACGCTGCTGACGATCCCCAGGCGCACGAGAGCCTTGGCCACGTGCGGGCGTCCGATGGAAAGCGCGTCGCCCGATTCGGCTAGAACGTCGTCGAGGGTGATGCCGTAGCCGGCAGTGCGCAGCTGGTCGACCATCGTTTCGGCGCGGATGCGGCGCTGATCTTGGTTGTACTCCAGCAGCTCGTTAATCGGCGACGGCCCCAGCGGCACGCCGTACCCGAGAACGTGGACCTCATTCTCTTTCCACGTCGTGTTGATCTCGATGCCGACGATCACCCGCGCCCCGGGGGGCGGCGTAAAGTTGCCGTACGCCGCGGTCGTGTCGTGATCGGAGATTGAAAAGATCTCGATCCCGCGCTCGCCCATAAAATCGGAGAGCTCCTGGGGGGTAAGGGTTCCATCGCTCATCGTCGAGTGCGAATGGAGGTCAACTCTCAACGTCTTCTACCTTCTCTTCGAGCTTACGGCGTTCGACTTGAAGCGAGATCGCCGTCCGTTCGTTCTCGTCGATCGACACCAGGACGAACGACGGGGTGCAGACGATGTCCAGCTTCGCTCCCTTTAAATAGCTGCGCGCGATGGCGACGGCCTTGATCGCTTGATTGATCGCCCCGGCGCCGACGGCTTGCACTTCCGCGGTGTCGCGTTCGCGCAGCACCGCGGCGAGCGCTCCGGCGACCGAGTTTGGATTACTCTTGGCGGAAACCTTGAGCGTCACACCCCCGCCGCCGCTGCCGGCACTGCTGCTCACGCGATCCCTCGTAAAAAGACGCGCTTAATCCCCTCGGCCTTGCCGGTAACGGGGTCGATGGCAACGACCGCGGCGCAGAGCTGCCGCATGCCGGTCTTCTGTACGCTAAAGCGATCCGAAAAGCCGGTAAGGAAGCGGTCGAGTACGGGCCCGGCATCCATCCCAATGACGCCCTCGGTCGGGCCGGTCATGCCGAGGTCGCTGATGTAAGCGGTTCCGCCCGCGAGCACGCACTCATCGGCGGTCTGCACGTGGGTATGCGTCCCGAAGACGCACGATACGCGGCCGTCCAGGTACCGCCCCATGGCGACCTTCTCCGAGGTTGCCTCGGCGTGCAGGTCGACGACGATGACGGGCGTGCGTTTGCGGAGGTCGGCGACGAGCGCGTCGGCGCAGCGAAACGGGTCGTCGACCGGCGGCATGAACGTGCGCCCCATTAAATTGAGGACGCCGACGGTGACCCCATTTGCCTCGAAGGTCCCAGCGCCGCGACCGGGTGCGGTCGGCGGATAGTTGGCCGGCCGCAGCACCCGCTTACTGGTCTCCAAATACTCGCCGAAGTCGCGCTTGTCAAATATGTGGTTTCCTCCGGTGATGAAGTCGATACCGCTTTCGAACATCTCCTCGGCCGTCTGCGCCGTCAAGCCAAAACCGCCCGCGGCGTTTTCGCCGTTGGCGATACAGGCATGAATTTGGTGTTGCTCTCGAAGCAACGAGATGCAACGCTTGAGGGCCTCTCGTCCCGGAGATCCTACGACGTCCCCGACGATCAGGAGGTTCAAGCCCGGGCTATTTACCGGCGAGCCGAAGCCTTCGCTTTCTTCTGAGATTTTAAAAAGTAAACTAGTACCCGCTTCTCTTCTCTAAACCCAACCAAACTCTTCGATTGCGCAGGGTCGCGAAGCGCTTCTACGGCATAGAGCGCGGCTTCGTCTTCGGCGGCGGGGTCGCCCTCGAAATGATCGTCGGGGGGAGGAGTACGGACGAGCGCATCGCCGCAACGGTCACAAAGAAAACCAACCTGCAGCTCGAGCTCTTCCTTTGAGAAGCTCTCGAGGTCGCGCGTCACGTGGACGAATGTCAGGGTGCGGTCACCCTCGCACTCGACCCGGAGCGTCGCGGGTACCTCTTTGCCTAACGCGAGGAAGCTGCGAACGTGCTCGTCGATCGCCTCGGCGAGCCGCGTTTGCGCGGCGCGATCGAATCGCTGACGCACGGCGAAGGTCAAACGCAACGTCCGGTCCGTCGGACCAGAGCGAATTGAAGCCAACTCCGGAAAGCGCACCAGCAGTGCGCAAACCAAGCTGACGGTATCGGCGTTCTCGACGTGTGCTCGCATGCTCATAACGATAAGCTGTTCTTCGATTCTCCAATCCCACCGGACCGACGCAGCCCAAGGGGCAGGGTCCATACGACGCGGCCCCCAGGTCTCCCCGCAGTCGCACCTAGAAAAGACCCCCGTGGCCCTACGGAAGGTTCCGGGCGCGCTCACACTAGGCTTGCTTGCCTCTCTACTGGCCCATGCCGGCCTCTATGGCGGCGGCCACTCCATGGGCGGCGACTATCACGCTCTGCTCATCCAGCTCGCACTTGCGAGCGGCCTTAGCCTTGCGGTCTTTTACGGTCTGCTTGCCTGGGACGGAGCCCGCGCGGCGGTCAATGGGAGCGTGCTTGCCGCACGCCTCGCGAGCCGTTTTCCCGGCTTCGGCACGCTGCTCGTGGCGGCGACCGTATGGTACGCGGTCGCGGAACTCGTCGAAGGGCAGCATCACGCGGGGATTCCCTGGATCGCGATTCCCATTGCGCTAGCGGCGGCAGCGTGGCTGCTCCAACGCCTCGGCCGCTTCGGGCTAGCCGTGCTCGCCGGCGCGATCGTGGCGATCACTGGAACGAGTTTCGCGCCGCGGACGCCGACGTGGTCGCGCTTCACCGCTCAAACAACTCCCGTGCGCCCCGTGCTCTGGGTGCGCCGGCGCTTCGCTCGCCCTCCTCCGATCGGATTCGGCTGCTGCGCTTAACGCGCGCGCCGATTCTCTCCTAGCTCCAAAAAGCTGCACTCTTTCCGATCGAAGGAGCCCCATGTCCAGATTCATCACGGCGCTCGTCGCCGTTCTCGCGATTTTTTGTTATGCGCTTCCAGCCGCCGCAGCCGTCACCGGATTGGTGCGCGGAACCGTTACGCTCGACGGGAAGCCGATACCCCACGCGACCGTTGCCCTGCAAGGCGAAGGGTCGAAGTTCACCACGCAGTCGGGAGCCCGCGGCGAGTACGTCTTCTCGCAGGTGCCGTTTGGGCCGTACCGGATTACCGCGACGCTCAAGGGCGTTCCCGAACTGCACGTCGACGTTACCGTCGTCAGCGGCAGCGTCGCTACAGTGGATCTGCCCCTTTCGACGCTGCAGCAAATAGCGCAAACCGTTGTGACCGCTCATTCCGGCGTCTCGAACAACCCACCCTCGGTCAATCAGATCCTGCGCTCGCAGATTCAAACCTCCCCGGTGCAGAACAGCCTCGACCAAACGCTGGCGACGCTGCCCGGCGTAGTGCCTTTCTCGTACAACGAGCCGGTGATCAACGGCTTCCACGGCGTCTCTTATAACATCGACGGCGCTCCGCTGCCGCTGGCGACGACCTCCAACTTTGCCGAGATCGTCGATCCGAAGATCATCGACTCGCTCGAGCTCTACACCGGCGCGATTCCCGCCGAATACGGCGGCGACCGCATGGGCGGTGTCGTCAACATCATCACGAATCGTCCGACCGACGTTCCGGAGGGAATTTATGGTACCGTCACGGGCGGGATCGGAAATCAGTCGCAGGGCGTTGGCGATCTCGACACGTCCGCTCGCTTCGGATCGAGCGAGGTCTTCTTCGATGCCAACCTTCAATCGACGGCGCGGGGCCTCGACGCTCCGACGCTTGCGCCGATTCACGATAACTCCTCACAAGCCGATCAGTTCTTTCGCTTCATCACGCAGTTGTCACCGCGCAGCACCCTTGCCTTCGACTATTCGAACCAGCTGGCGCAGTTTCAGATTCCGATCAATACCGACCCAAACAACCCCTACGACCCGATCACCACGCCGGCCGGTACCGACGACGTTCAGCGCGAGTACGATCGGTTCTCCAACCTGAACTGGACGGCTACGTCAAAAGACGGCAACGGAATCGTCCAAGTGATTCCGTGGTGGCGCTCGACGCGCATCAACTACGACGGCGATCTCCCCAACGACGTCCTCGGCGTCACTCCAAACTTCAGCGCCGACACGCCTCCCTGCATGCAGTGTCCTCAGCCGGACGACCCGTCGGGGGAGCTGCACAACGTCGGTCTGCTCTCCAACACCAACGCATCGTATGTTGGGTTGCGAGCTTCGGACTTCCGCGCAACCAAGAAGCACGCGTGGAAAGTTGGGTTCGACGTGAATCGCGAGAATCTCGTGGCAAGCCAAGCGTTCGCGTGCTACTACCAAGAGGGTTGCGGGGCAAGTTCGGGGACGCACGATCAATCCTATTATCTCGTCGCCCCGCCCCAACAAGGGCAAGCCGGGTCGCAGACCGGCATCTACGCGCAAGACACCTGGAATCTCTCGGATTACACGCGCCTCGACTACGGGCTGCGCTACGACCACTCGACGGGTTACACGAGCGGCAACATGTTCAGCCCGCGAATCGGCATCACGCTGTGGGATGGGCATAAGAACACCTTCCACGCGTTTTACGGACGCTTTTACGCGGCGCCGCTGCTCGAAGACGTCCGCCAAGACTGCGTCCTCCTCCAGGGCTGCACCGGCGAGCCGGTCTACGACCTTCAGCCCGAACGGGACGCCTATTTGGAGGCGGGCTGGAGCTACGCTTTCAAGCCGCAGTTTACCGGCTCGATCAATCTCTTCCGTAAAACCGTCGTGAACATTCTCGATACGACCCAGCTCCTCAACACGCCGCTTTTCGCCGTCTTCAACAATGCCATCGGTATCGACAACGGCGCGGAACTGCGTTTGCAGGAGCACTTGCCCAACGAGAATCTGTGGTGGTTCACGATGACCTACTCCGGCTCGTACGCGGCCTGCGTCTCGGGCTCGACCTTCCTCTTTCCGCCGGGCACGAACGAGCCCGGCGTTCCTTGCGCGGCTCAGCTTTCACCCGAAGATCACGACGAGACGGTGGTTTCGAGTGCAGCCTACACCTGGCGCTTCGGTAAGGACCGCGGCTGGTTCACGACGCTGCAGGGCAATTACGGCAGCGGCTTCCCGGTAGCGTTCGAGAATGCCAACGAAAACCTGAGCGGACGTCTGCCGGCTCATACGACCTTCGATCTCGCCGCCGGCCGCTACCTAACCCCCGGCCGCTCGGGGCAGGATACGGGACTCGGGATCCAGCTCATCATCGACAACGTGCTCAACGATCAGTACGTTATCAAAGTCGCAAACGGGTTCAACACAACGCAGATCGCCAACAGCCGCTCGTATATCGTTCGGCTCTCGGCGCCATTCTAGCTAACCAGGCCGCACCTTTGCAGCGCGTCGCTTAACGCGCGCACGCGCTGCAAAGGCCGTAGAGCGTCACCGCGTGCGCTTTGACGCGAAAGCGCGGCGGCGCCAGTTTGCGTACGTTCTCGAGACAGCCGTCTACGTCGAAGACGCGCTCGCATTTCTCGCAGGCAAAGTGATGGTGATGGCCTTTGCCGGCCCGTTCGTAGCGCACCGGCTCCCCGGCGATCTCGACCGTGTCGAGCCACGCTTCTTTTAGCAGGGCGGCGACGGCCCGATAGGCCGTAGCGACTCCCACGCCGCCGGCTGCGTCGACGAGTTCGTCGATCGTCAGCGGCCGCTCCGAACGCTCGAAAACATCGCGAATCGCCTCGCGCTGGCGAGTCTTGCGCGCGCCTGTGCTCACCATTCATCCTTCCGCACCGGCGCCGCTCTTTCACTGCGGAGGCGCGGGTGCTTGACTACTTGCAAATGATACGCTAATATCAATAAGTGCGCTAGCCCTGCATCCGCAGGCATCGCTGCTTTCCGTTGGGGGGTCGAACATGTCGTCGCTCGCGCGCCGGTTTCTGGCGGCATTGTGGCTTGCCGTGCTCGTCGGAGCCGCAGTCGCGCCGGGCCGCGCTTCGGTGCCCACGGCCTTTCTCTCGGGAACGGCCGCCGCAAACGGCAGTCCCGCCCCCGGTGTCACGGTGACGGCTTCGGGCAACAATATGACGGTCAAGACGCGCACCGGCCATGACGGGCGCTTCCAATTTCCGCCGCTTGCACTGGGAAGGTACGACATCGAAGCGGAGCGCGGTGATTTGCGCGCGTTGCTGCGCGTCGATCTGGGCAGCGACGGTGCCGTCATTACGCTGGCGCTGCGGCCGCTGCGCGAGATCGGACAGGTGGTCGTCGCGCGCACGCTGCCGATCCGCGGCAGCGGCAGCGACGTGACGCTCAACCAAACCGACCTCACGCGACTACCATACGACAACAGCTTTCCGGAGATGCTCATCCAACTGCCGGGAGCAGTCCGCGGCGCGAACGGCGTGGTTCACATCAACGGCGACCACGGCGTCATCAACTATCAAATCAACGGGGTTGCGCTGCCGCAGGGGCTCAATCGCGATATTGGCAGCGAGGTCGACCTCTACGACCTGGCGTACGTCGACGTCATCGAGGGCGCGTACCCGGCGCAATACGGCCTCAAGTTCGGCTCGGTCCTCAATCTCACGACCAAGAGCGGTATCGGGCCGGCCGGAGTCGACAGCAACTCATCCGTTGGTTCGTACACATCGCTCAACTCGACGGTCGGTTACCACGCACCGCTCACCGGCGGGGGCGGTTACACCGTTTCGGCGGGCGCGATGCAGACCACGCGCGGGCTCGACCCGCCCGATTTCCAATCGCCGCACGACAAAGCCAGCGGAGTCGATCAATACGCCGACATCACGCTTCCCGCCGGCGCCAACAACTTCACGAGCCTGACGTTCGTGCACAGCTACGACACATTTGGGATCCCCAACGACGTCGCGTACGGCGAGCCGGCGACGACCGACGACAACGAAAATCAGGAAGACACCTTCTTGAGCCTCCAGCTGCGCCGGGCGCTCGGGGAGAACGCCGGAATAACGTTCGGACCGGCGCTGAAGGTCTCGCACATCGCGGACTTCGGCGATCCGGCCAACGACTGGATCTACGGCGAGGCGCTCAACGTCGAGCCGCCGCCCTTCGGCAACGGCGGCGCCGCCGTGGACTGCGCGGACGCGCTCAGGATGCCGGAAGATTTTTCGCCGACGACCTGCGCATACTCGCTCGCCGACAGCCGGACCGCCACCGACTACATCATGCAGGGAGACTACTCTGCGCGCGCCGGGCGGCACGAGATTCGCGCCGGCGTCAGCTATGACTTGGCGCGCATCGACAAGGACTACCAGATCACGCTCCAGCCGAACAATTTTCTCGCCCCGATCCTCAGGCCGCAGGCGCCCAACGCGCCGGCGACGGTCGTCGACGACGCTCCGAACGTGGGCAACACGTATCAATCGTACCTTCAGGACAATTGGCGCATTACCGACGCCTGGGAGGCAGACTACGGGATGCGGTACGACTTCTTTACGATTCGCTCGGCGCAGTTCGCGCAAGGCTTCGGCGCCTTCAGCCCGCGGTTCAAGCTGACGCGCAACTTTGGCAAGCGAGCCAATCTCTACGCCTACATCGGCCGTTTCTTCGAACCGTTCTCGTTCGAAAACGTCTCGCCGGCCGCCGCGCAGCTGCTCAACCTTCCGCTCCAGCGAACGCCGGCTCAGTTCGACCTCAAGCCGGAGCGCGATACCCAGCTCGAATTTGGCGGCCACGTTCCGCTCGGTCCCGGCGAGTTGGGCTTTCGCGTCTGGCAGAAGAACGCCAACGACCTGATCGACGATACACAAGTCGGTGTGACGCTGCTGCACCAAGACATCAACTACGTGCTCGGCAGGCTCTCGCAAGAAGCTCTGAACTACGTGCAGCCGCTCCCCCGCAATGGACGCGCCTATCTCTCGCTGGCGCACACCGTCTCGCTCAACAAGGGTTGCGAGACGCAGCTTCTGGCACCGTGCTTCGGCTCGCCGAACGACTTCACGCCCGCCGATCACAACCAGGCCTACACCGTCACCGGCGGGGTTCTGCTCGACGATTCGCGCGGCGGATGGCTCTCGGCCGACGGAGAGTACGGCAGCGGCCTTTCCTCGGGCTTCTGCCCATCGGTAACGCCGGGCTACTGCAGCCTGACGCCGCATACGATCTTCAACGTGGCAAAGGGCATCGCGCTCGGTCCCTCGGCCGTCTTGACGCTCGGCATTCAAAACATCCTCAACGACCGCTACTACGTGACGCTCATCAACGCGCAGGGCAACCACTTCGCGCCGGCTCGAACCTTGCGCATCGGCGTCCAGACCGGGCACCCGTAAGGCCGCAAGGCGGCCGAGCGCCGGGAGGACTCCGTCTTAATTCCGAGGGATACTGGGCCCTCAACAAGCGATGTCTGATTTGGAGCAATCAAGAATCGTCGTCACTGGCGGCGCCGGTCTAATTGGGAGCGCCTTGATTTGGGCGCTCAATCGTCGCGGTATCGAGGATATTCTGGTCGTCGATCGCCTCGACTCCTCGGAGAAGTGGAAGCACCTGGTGCCGCTGCGCTTCGCCGATTATCTCGACGCGGACGATTTTGCAGACCGGATTGCGGCGGGCCAGTCGTTCGGCGACGTCGGGGCGGTCTTTCACCTCGGGGCCTGTTCCTCGACAACCGAGAGCGACGCCGGCTATTTGCTGCGCAACAACTACGAGTACACGAAGAACCTGGCGCACTGGGCGCTGGAGAATCGGGCGCGGTTCGTCTACGCCTCGTCGGCGGCGACGTACGGCAGCGTCGAGGCAATCCTTTCCGACGAAGCCGATCTGCACACGCTTCGTCCGCTCAACGCCTACGGCTACTCGAAGCACCTCTTCGACCTCTACGCGCGGCGCACGCGCCTCGCCGATCGCATTTGCGGCCTTAAGTACTTCAACGTCTTCGGCCCCAACGAAGACCACAAGGGCGAGATGCGCAGCATCGTTCAAAAGGCCTACGAGCAGATCCAGGCGGCCGGCAGCGTCCGGCTCTTCAAGAGCCACCGTCCCGAGTATCGCGACGGTGAGCAGCAGCGCGACTTCATCTACGTTAAAGACGTGGTCGACATGACGCTGCATCTAGCAGAAGCCAACGCCGCCGGGCTGTACAACGTCGGTTCCGGAACCCCGCACACGTGGCTGCACCTGGTGCGCCCGATCTTCCATGCGCTCGAGATGCCCGAGCGGATCGAGTTCATCGAGATGCCCCAGCACCTGCGCGGCAAGTATCAATACTACACGTGCGCGAACGTCGAGCGCTTGCGCGCAACCGGCTACGACCGGCCGGTGACGCCGCTCGGCGACGCGGTGACGGATTACGTTACCAACTATCTCGTCAAGGGGCGGCCGCTGGAAATTTCCGACGCGCCGGTCGCCGCACCACTCAAAGCTCCATCGTAGAAGGGAACCCATGCCGCAACCCAGCCGTCCCGAGCGCCGCCGTCAAGGGCGTGGGGCCTCCGCGCCTCCGCCGCGCCGCGACCCTATGCGTCCGGTCTACATCGCCGTCGGCATTGCAATCGTCGCATTGATCGTTTTCTTTCTAGGATACAACTGGTGGCAGAAGCGGCTGGTGCAGCAGGCGTATGCGACGCCGACGCCGGCCGCCGGCCCGACGACGAAGCCGATTCAAATCAGCGACGGAGAGAAGCTCGGCACGCCATACTTCAAGGGGAAGTTCCCGAACACGCCGATCGGCGGTCACGGTCAAATTGTCGACGGCGTCAGCTGCGGTGCGATGGAGTACGCGACGCTTCACGTGCACACACACCTCGCCATCTTCAATAACGGCAAGCAGATTCAAGTGCCGGCGCTGATCGGTTTCTCACCCAATCCCGCCGGACCGTGCCTTTACTGGATTCACACGCACGCACCCGACGGCATCATCCACCTCGAAGCGCCCGACATCGCGCCGCCGCAGGGCGGACGCTACACGCTGGGGATGCTCTTCGATATCTGGGGCCAGGCGCTGCAGCCCGATGACGTAGCGGGGTTCAAGGGTACGGTGACGGCCTACGTCAACGGACAGAAGTACGCCGGCGACCTAAAAGACATTCCTTTGGCCGCCCACCAGCAGATCGTGCTCGAAGTCGGCGCGCCGGTCCCGCCGCCGAACTACGCGTTCCCCCCCAACGACTAGCGCTGCTTAGCGCAGCACTTTTTTTAGCGCGTTCTCCAGGTCGTTGTACGATATCTCGCCGTCGGCGAGATATCGTATTGTTTTGTCGGAGCCGATGACTGCGAACGTTGGGAAGCCACCCTGGAGATAGAGGGTTGCGACGTTGAGGATCGGGTCGTAGCCGACCGGATACTTCACGTCGAAGCGCTTCACCCAATCGAGCACGTCGCGCTGCGAGGACGACGAGGTACCGTCCATCGCAGTATCGCTGCCGGAGACGGCAACGAAGTCGACGCGGTTGTGGTAGCCGGCATAGAGGCGGTCGACGACCGACGTCATCCGCTGGCAGTGCGGGCACCAGGTCGCGAAAACTTCGAGAAAGACGGGTTTTTGCGTTTTGCTCAGGTCGAAGAGGCCGGCGGTCGTCGACACTTCGAACTGCGGCGCCGTCTTGTTGAGCGCCGCCTTGCCGACAATCGGCGCTTGCGAGGCCGTCCGGACCGAGCCGTGCGACGATCCGGCGTTGTAGACGAGCACCGCCGCGACCGCGATCACGACGACGATCGCCGCCGTCGCAAGAAGTATCGGGCGGCGCGTCACGCGGTGCGCAGCTTTCGATCGAGCGAAAGCGGACCGGGCGCGCCGAACGCGATGAAGATCGCCGCCGCGCCGAAAAGGCAATCGAACGCAACGTGCGGCCAATCCGCAACCGCCGCGTCGCCCGGACCAAAGCAGCCGCAGTTCGCAGGAAGGTGACGCAGAACGGCCGAGGCGACCGCGGCGGCGTAAACGAAGAACTGAGCCGCAACGATCCAGGCGATAACACGGGTAAAGAGGCCGGCGACCAAATAGGCGCCGAGTAGGATCTCGATAAAGGGCAACGCCAGCGCGAGCGGCCCCACGACATCCGCGGGCAGCAGGCGAAAGCCCGCGATGCTGGCCGCCAGGTTTGCAGCGTGCCCGAGCTTCAGCAGCCCGGCAACGAGCAGCATTCCGCCCAAAAGCAGGCGGAGTACCAGGACCGCAGCGTTCACGGGTCCCTCGTTGGGCTCTGTCGCAGCGAACCCCTGTCCCCGGGAGTACAATGAACGCATGGTCCGCCCTCTCGCGCTTATGCTGCTGCTGACGGCGCTGCTCGGTCCGGTCGCCTGCAGCGGCGGCCGGAGCGCTCCCGATTTCACGCTCCAGAGCGATCGCTCCGCGCCTTGGCAGCTCTCCGCGCAGCGCGGAAAGGCCGTGCTCCTGACCTTTGGTTTTACGCACTGCCCCGACACCTGTCCGACGATCCTAGCGCGCTTGGTACGCGCGACGGCGGCGCTCGGGGCGCGCGCCGGCAGCGTCGAGATCGCCTTCGTAACGGTCGACCCGTCGCGCGACACGGCGCCGGTGCTGCACCGCTTCGTCCATCGTTTCGCGCAGCCGGGCGTCGACCTCGTCGGCTTGACCGGGACGCCGTCGCAGATTGCCGCGTCCGAAACTGCCTATCACGTTTGGTCGGCAAAGCTGCACGCCCGTAAAAACGGTTACGACGTCGCGCATTCGGCTGCGATCTTTGTCATCGACCGCAGCGGCCGGTTCCACGACGTGCTCGACGACGAGGATAACGAAGGCACGGTCGTCGCCGCGTTGCGAAAGACACTCGGATGATCCCCGTACTCGCCGCCTTGCTCGCGCTCGTGCCGATTCACGGCGTCGTTCTCGACGCGCGCAACCCGGGCGCCGCGATCGTCCGTACCGATGCCGTGCCGCAGATGCTGCCCTCGCAGATTCGCCGCTATGTGCTCGACCCGCCGGTGCGTCTACGCTCGGGCACCAGCATCGATGCGTTCCTCGACGAGTCGACGCATCCGCCGACGCTGCGCGATGCGGTGCCCGCAGGCGTTTTCGCCCCCGGCCTGCCCGACGCCGGGCGCGTCGTGCCGATTGAGATCGGCAGTATCCTCCCGGCGGCGACGCTGATCGATTCGCAGGGCCGGCGCGTCACGCTCAATCGCGCCTTCGCCGGAAAGACGCTGCTGCTTTCGTTCGTCTTTACGCGCTGTCCGGATCGCACGCTCTGCCCCGCGATCAGCGGAAAATACGCGTATCTTCAAGGCCGGCTCGACCCCAAGCACTTCGCCCTCGCCGAGATCACGCTCGATCCGCCGTACGATTCGCCCGCAATCCTGCGCGCGTACGCTGCCGGCTATGGCGCTCGCAGTGAGAGCTGGGCGCTGCTAACGGGAACCGGTTCGACGATCCAGCGTCTGCTCGACGAGTTTCGGATCAGCTCGATGCGGCTGAGCACCGACAACTTCCTCCACGATGACAAACTCTTCATCGTCGCGCCCAACGGCCGCGTCGCATCGGTCGTTGAAACGGCGGGGTGGGATCCGGGCTCCGTGATCGCTCAAGCCCGATCGATCGCGGGCCTCGCGAACAACCCATTCGAGCGCTTCAAGCTCGCGCTCATCGCCGAGGCGGTCGCGATCTGCGGGGGCAGCCAATTCGCCGGCATCGCGCTGCTGGAGCTCACGCTCTTCACCTTTTTAACGGTCGTCTCGTTCTTGGGGATGTGGGCGGTGGCGCGAGTTATCTGGCCCTCGCGCACCTGAGCGGAGCTTTCAAGCAAAACAAGAAGGCTAGCCGTCCATGGCAGCCGCCTCGTCGCTCCAGGACCCAGCGCCGGACCAAGCGGCATTCTTGGAGCGCGCGATCGAGCAGCACGGCAAGGCGACCTATAATTTCGCTTATCGCTTGACTTGCAACGAAGCCGACGCACGCGACCTCACGCAAGAGGCATTCGTCCGCGTTTACAAGGCCTGGAAAAGCTTCAAGCCCGGCACGTCGTTCCGCTCGTGGGTCTATCGAATCGTAACGAATCTGCACCGCGACGAACTTCGCCGTCACAAGGGACGTTATCAAGAGGAGATTCCCGATGATAATGAGCTTCAAGAGTTTTCCGGTTCCCGCCCGCTGGCCGTCGCGCCCATCGACGACTACGTCGACTCACAGCTCAGCGAGCCGCTGTCAAAGGCGCTTGAAGAGCTCGGCAGCGATCAGCGGCAGATCGTGTGGCTTGCCGACATCGAGGAATATAGCTACCAGGAGATCGCCGACATTGTGGGGTGCACCGTCGGTACCGTGCGTTCGCGTCTGCACCGCGCCCGCGGGCAGCTCCGCAAACTCGTAATCCGTCATATGAAGTCGCCATCATGAATCAGCTTCATCCGACGCCTGAAGAGATCGTCGATTACCTGCACGGAGAGCTTTCGCCGGCGCGCGATGCGGCGATTCACGCGCATCTCGCCGGCTGCGCCGACTGCTCCGAGATTCGCGACTCCGAGCTGTCGCTCACCGAGATGCTAAAGGCGTACGCACGCGCCGACGAGCGCGAGCTTCCCGCGGGCGTCGTCGCAACGATTCGCGGCGCGGTGCGCGAAAAACGTCCTTCGCTCTGGGAGCAGCTGAGCGCGGCCTTCCGGCCGGCCGTCGCCGTTCCGGTTGCGATCGCCATCGCCGCCTTCATCTATTTCGGCTTTAGGCTCGCGCACGGGCCGGCGGCCGCGTCGACGATCGATGCCTCGTACTACGTCGAGAGCCATGCGGCGCTGGGCAGCACGACGCCGCTCTCCGAAGACGAACCCATCCCGGGGGCATTGAGGGACGATGATCAAGCGCATTAAGCCAAGCGCCCTCGCGCTTGCGCTGGCGATCGGAAGCCTCGCGCCGGCGGCCGCCGGAACCGCGCAAACGTCCGCTTCGGCGCCTTTCGCGCTGCTTGCCGACGTTCTCTCGGCTCCGTCGAAGATCTCGTACACCGGCGTCGTCGAGTCGGTGCGCATCGGCAGCCACGGCTCGGAGGCTTCGGTCTACCGAATCGAACACCGCGCCCCTGAGATGACGCGCAAAGTTTTTAGCGCACCCCCGGAGCTCTTCGGCGATTC
This sequence comes from Candidatus Cybelea sp., assembly GCA_036521375.1. Lineage (GTDB taxonomy): Bacteria > Vulcanimicrobiota > Vulcanimicrobiia > Vulcanimicrobiales > Vulcanimicrobiaceae > Cybelea. The sequence continues at coordinate 68,316 of DATDHW010000012.1, read as the reverse complement.
GGAGATCGCCAGGGGGAACCTCAAGTTTTCGATCGACGCCAGACACCACCGCATCGTCGAGGCCAAGAACGCGGCGACGCTCGAAGACCGCCGTTCGATCGGCGACAACGAGGCGCTGATCCGCGCGAACTACCGGCCGGTCCGCGTGGGCACGGAAAGCTTCGACGGACGTCCGGTCGTCGACGCGCTGCTGGTCAATAAGTACACCAACCGCACAACGATGTTCGTGCGCGTCGACCGCGAGACGAAGATCGTGCTCGACAAGCAAGAATTCGGCCCGAAGGGTGCGCTCGTCAGCGAGATCCGTCTAGAGCAAGTACGCTACGGGCCCGTGCCTGCCAACGATTTCTCGCTGCCGAAAGGATACGCCGTCGTCGGCGGTCCGAAGCTGCAAGAGGTTTCGAGCGACCCCGATCGTTTGATTCACGACGCCGGCTTTGCCGCGCGCAAACCCGGCGCGCTTCCGGAGGGCTTCACACCGCTCTCCGGCGACGTGGTCGACATGCACGGGGCACGCACCGTTCAGCTCCTCTACTCCGACGGCCTGCGCACGGTCTCGCTCTTCGAGAGCGCGACGGCCGTTGCTCCGAACATGGCGCCGTTTCATCCACAATCGGTGACCCTCGGCGGCCGCACCGGGCAGTACGGGGAAGACGGCAGCGTGGACTTGCTGACGTGGAGCGACGGAAAGCTCTACTACACGCTCGTCGGCGAGCTCGGAATGACCGAGCTCGCCAATATCGCGGGGACGATTACGCCCTAACTCCTGCGGCCCTTAGAGCTTGATGTTCGCCATGAAGTAGGCTTGGAACGGAGCCTTAACCGAGTTGTTGAGGCCCGAGACCAAATATGGTCCGAGGTTCGGTTCGTACGGATAGAGTAGGAACTGCTGGATCTTCGTGGCGGCGTTCTTTCCGTTCGCACCCGAGACGCTGCCGGGCGGATTGAAGGCGTTGCCGACCGGCGGAATCAGGCCGCCGCCGACGACGCCGTACGAGCAGATGTTGCTGTCGGTGTAGGTCCACTGTTTGCTCGTACCGCCCCAACACGTGTTGACGATATTCGCCAGGACGGCGGTCAGCGTAATCCGCGGCGAGACGTCGTATTCCGCTTGGAAGTTGAACATCAGCTCGTTGGGCTGCGTGAACGAGCCGAGATCGTCGAACACGCCGGTAAACGGATCGGGAATCACGAGCGCGGCCGGGCAGGTAGACGCGTCGTAGCGATGGCTGCCGACGAGCGGTGCGCAGCCTGCGTCCGCGGGATCGATGCCAGGCGTCGTCTCCGGCGCGCCGTACTTGCCGCCGCCCTGGAACTGCAGCGTGGGCGTCACCGCGAACTTGTCGTGCCGGTAGTTAAGCACCAAGCTCGCGACGTACGGTGAGTTGAACGCGTTCACCGAGGAGCCGATGCCGGCCGGGAAGATGTCGTACGGTGCAAAGTTCTGGCCCGGATCGAGGAAGTTTTGGGCCGGTGCGTTCCAGTACGGGTTAACGACTGCGCCGGGCTTCCCGCACGCCGAGGGATTACCCCCAGCGTAGCATTTCGCCGCGCCGACTCCGGAGTTCGTCGAGCCGCAAAGTGGGATGCCGAACTCCGACCGTCCGGCGAAGGAACCGCCCTTGGCGCAGGCCTTCGTGTACGCGTTGTAGTTCGAGATCGTCGCGTTGATCGGCGAGATGATCGTCGTTCCGTTGGAAAGGACGCCGTACTTCGTGTACGAGTTCGTGTAGGCGAAGGAAAGCAATCCCGAAATGCCGTTGCGCGAAAAGTCGCCCTTTTGTGCCTGGAATTCGAAACCTTCGCTGCGCTGGCTGCCGACATTGAGGCCGGAGATGAACCCGGTCTGCTGATTTAAGAAGAAGTTTTGCACCTGGTCCTGCGTCTGGCGCAAAAACGGCGTGATCTTAAAGGACCAATCGGTGCCCTTGAGATGCTGCTCGAGCGAGACGTCATAGTTCAGCGAGGTTGGCGGCTCCACCGGGAGGCCCGGGGACGTGCGGCCGTAGGGATAGAGGTTCGGGCCGAGCAGCGTGAAGGGCAGATCGTTCTGCAGGGTGTTGTAGATCTCGTATGCCGTGTTCGGCGCTTCGGTATAGCGGCCGAACGATGCGCGGATCACCGAGTTCGGACTAATCGTGTAGGTGCCGCTAAAGCGCGGCTGCCATTCGTTGAAGGTAAAGCTTTGGTAGGCCTGATTCACTAGGGCTGCGGCGTGGAATCCACTCGGGCAAGCCGACGTCGGGGTGAGCCCCAAATCGAACTTGTCCTCGGGAACACCCGTCAGAGCGCTTACGCACGTATCGCGATTGTAAGCGTTGTACCAGAACTGTCGTGCGATGCCGCCGTTGCCGTTGACGTCGCCGTTGAGGCCGTCGAAGGTAAAGCTGTCCAAACGAAGGCCGAGGTTAATCAAGATCTTGTCGTTGGGACGGAACTGATCGGTCAGCGAGGCCGAACCAAACTTCGGCTGCACGTTGTTATACGTCGCATACTGGCCGTTCTCTGCCATGAGGTACGAACACGCCGTCTTCCCGGGAACGCGAGGGTCGACGCAGTTCGACGGCAGCGCCCCCGGCGCGTTGTTCTTCAGATTGGGCTCGTAGAGTTGATCCCAGGTAACGACTTGTGCTTGCCCTTCGCCCGGGTTGCAGGTAACCGGCTCGTTTGGGCCGCTCTTCGGAGCCGGCCCGTAGCAGTAACCGCCATACGGATCGGCGGCGTTGACGACGACCGCGGCGTTCGTGCGGTTTGGACCGCCGAAGGCCGGGAAGTTGTTGAACATCTGCGTGTTGTTGTCGCGGATCGTGCTCGCCGTAACGTATGAACCCTGTATCGTCAGGAGGTTCTGTTCGTTGAGCTGGTCCTGAAACTCCGCGCTGACGCCGCGCGTGTGCGAGCTGAGCTCGTAGTCCGGTGCGGTCGGGCAGAGATAGAAGAACGCGGTACACTGGGGCCCGACGAGATCCCACGTGCTGTAGTACGTATAGCCGTAGATACGGAAGAACGCCGTCGAGCCGAAGTTCTTCGTGTACTGCAGCTTCACGATCTCTTGCTGGTTCTCCGAAGAATCGCGATTGCTGTCGGGGACGAATCCGTACGAGCTGCCGGTCGCGAAATCCGACCACGGCCGGTTCTGGTTGCTGAACGGATAGAAATACTTCGAGGTACAGGACGGCCCGACGCTCTGCAGACCGGACTGACTGAACGTCTTTCCGACCTGAGTCATGCAATTCCACGAGAGGCCATCGACCCACGGCGTCGTTCCGCCGGCGGGAAATTTCGGCGCGAGCCCGAGCGTCCCGATCGGGTTGATCGTGCCCCAGCACTGCGATCCCGTGAGGCTGGGCGAACACGTCGGCGAAGCGACGTCGTTGTTCGAGCTATAGAACGAGTTCGAAAGGTAGGAGCTATCCCAGAGGAGCTGCACGTCATCGCGGCCCGCGTCGTTTTTGTGCGGAATGCCGATGTGGATGTTCGCGACGATGTCGCGCGAGGCGATCTGGGCGAAGTTCATCCAGTTGAATGGCCCCAGAACGTAGCCGCCCTCTGCATACTGGCCGGCATTCGGAGTGGTGAGCGGAGCGAGCGGCGCGCCGAGCCAGCTGTCATAATTGGCGCCGTTGTCGTCGTTGACGTAACGAAAAGCTTGGTTGTAACCGGCGACGCCGAAGTAGTATGAGAGATTGCGGTCTGGCGTCGCGCCGCCGACCTCGATCATCGCCCGATGGTAGAAGGTGGGCGTGCCGATGCCGAGCTGTGCGTCAGCGGAGCCAGGAAACGTACCGGTACGAATGACCTGGTTGATGTACCCCGCGAGGCCTTGGCCTTCGGAGTTCGCCGGGTTCGCGCCGGTGTAAACCTGAACTTCGGCGTTACCGAGCGAGGAGGCCGCGCCCGAGGGATAGTTGTCGAACGAGCGGTTGACGGGCACGCCATCGAATTCATAGCCCACTTGATCGAAGTCGCCGCCGCGAATGTGAACGGTGTCGTAGTACCCGCTCTGGTTCGGGACGACATAGGCACCCGGCACGGTCGAGATTGCCGAGTAGGCCGAGTTGAGGTTGCCTCCGCCGCCCAGGGCGGACGCCGCGTGCTGTGTCGACGCGTTGATCGAGTAGATATCCGCGGTGGTTCCGGATTTCACCAGCGAGCCGGCCGCAGCGGCGGTTACGCGGCCGATCGTTTTCAGTGCCTTGGGCAGGCTTACGCGAACCGTCTGAACTGTGTCGGCAAAAACGATCTGACCGGGCACGCTTTCCGACTGATACTGGCTTTTATCGGCGGTGATCGTGTACGTGTCCGGCGCGAGCGTCAGAAAACCGAAGTGGCCGGCCGCGTCGGTCGTCGAGGTCGCGGTCTGCGACGGACTGCTAGCCGTTACCCGGGCACCGGCAATCGGCGCTCCGCTATCGCTATCGACGACGGTGCCGGTGATACCGCCGGTGACGCCGGCGATTGCCGACGGGCCTTGAGCAATGAAACTGAGGAAGAGAACCAGAGAGGTGACGAGGCGCATCGATCGCATCTTTTAACCCTCCAAGTAACCGAGCAACAATCGGTCGAGGGGCGCTCCCCTGTTTAAGGCACCTTAATTCTCAAGTTTTCTGAAGGTTTCCTGGGAGCCCAGAAAGTTGTCGAGCGGTCGAAGGACGTTGAAAGGTATTGATTTCGCGTCGGCGGCGCCGCCGTGCGGCTGGGCGCCGTCGCAAATCGACGCGATTGCGGCGATCGACTCCGTCAGCGCGTCGATGCTGTAGCCGCCTTCCAACACGTACGTGACGGCGCCGTTACAGTATTCGCGGGCGACGTCGCGGATGACGGCAGCGATCGGCGCCGCCGCCTCTACGCCGACGCCGAGATCGCCAACGCTATCGCCGGCCACGTAGTCGAAGCCCGCGCTGACGATCAGCAGATCCGGACGAACGAGGCGCGCGAGGCGCGGCAGCGCGTGCTGCCAGAGCGCAACGAACGTCTCGGTGGAAACACCGCTCGCGGGCAGCGGGACGTTCACGATCAGGTCGCCGCCGCGAGCGTAGCTCTGCGAGCCGGTTCCCGGATAGGCCGGAAACGCGTGGGTCGAGATATAGGAAAGGCCCCCGCCGGCCTCAGCCTCCGTGCCGTTGCCATGGTGATAATCGAAATCGGCGATCAGCACGCGCGGCTCGCCGCCGGCTTGCGCCTGATAGGCGCGCGCCGCCACGACGACGTTGTTGAAGAGGCAGAAGCCCATGCCGCGCGCCGGTTCGGCGTGGTGGCCCGGCGGGCGAACGAGCGCGAAGACGGCCTCGCCGAGCGCGACGCTCGTCTGCGCTGCAACGATCGCGCCGCCCGCGGCCCGGCGCGCAGCGCGCAGCGAGTTTGCGTCGACCAGCGTATCGCCGGTGGAGAGATAGCGGGCGCCGACGAGATGCTCCGTTTCGCAGCGCAGGAGCTCGAGATACGCTGGCGCATGCACGCGCTGCAGCTCTTCATCGCTCGCGTCGCGCGCGTTGCTGGTCCGGCCGAGAACGCCGCGGGCGCGCAAGCGCGCCTGCACGGCCTCGACTCGTTCGGGGCGTTCGGGATGGACCGCCTCGCGAAGGTGATCCCCGCAGAGGGGATCGACGACGAACTTCAGCCCGAGTGCTTAGCCGGCTTGCACGGATCGGCGGCCGCCTCGTGCACCTGCTTGTATGCTTTCGCGTCCTTCTTCAGCCCCGGTATGGCGAGCAGCCGTTTATACGCAGCCGTAGCTTTCGAGCATTGATTCGCCGCCGCGTACGACTTGGCGGCGATGAAGAGCATCTGCGGATCCCCATCGAGGTAGTTCTTCGAGGCCCTGTCCATCGCGTCGAAGATCTGGGCCGCTTCCTTGTAGTTCTTCAGCTCGAAGTCGGCGCCGGCGACGCAGCCTAGCGTCGAGGGCGAACGCTGGATCTCAAAGCTCTTGCCGCAGGCGGCGCGCGCGTTGCCGTAGTCGTGGAGGCGCGAGTACGCTTGGCCCAGCAGCGCAAAGCCCTGCGCGTCCGGCGTGATCTGCGTGTACTTCTTCAGATACGAGACGCTATCGCCGATCTTGCCGCCGAGCAGCGAGATTTCACCCATTCCGAGCAGCGCCCCAGAGGTGTTGGGGTCGATGGCCAGCGCCGCCTGCCACTGCGCCATCGCTTGCGGATACTGGCGCACCGAGGCGTAGTAGTCGCCGAATGCCGAGAAGCCGGCGGGGACCTTCGGGAACTGCCCGATGATCTGCTGGAAGATCGCGACGCCTTGCGAGTCCTTCTTCTCGGAGATGAAATAGCTCGCCTTACGAATCAGAATCGCGACTTTCTCGTCGTCGGTCGGGGCAGCCACGACCGCATCGTCGTAGGCTTCGCTGGTGTGGGCATCGTCGTGCTGGCGCGCGTAGAGATCGGCCTTGAATACCAGGCCCTGGATGTTCCGCGGATCGATCGCGAGCGCCCGGGCTACGGTTTGGAGCGCCATCGGAATGTTGTCTTGCTGCGCGTAGGTCGTCGCGATCTGGAAGAGCGGTGCCGGATCCTTTGGATTGAGCGCGAGAGCGGCTTCGAACTGCGCGCGCGCGTCGTCGAAGTGCTGCTCCGAGGCGTAGACGCTGCCGAGCGTCATAAGCGCACCGGAGTCGTTCTTATTGAACGTCACCGCCCGTTTTGCCACGCGTTCGGCGTCGGAAGGACGATTTTGCCGCAGATAGATATCGGCGAGCCCCGCGAGAATCTGGAGATTCGTCGGATCGAGATTCGCCGCTTGTTCGAGGTCGTAGGTCGCCGCGGCCCCGTTGCCGAGCTGCACCTGCGCGAGACCGTCGTAGTAGAAAACCTGTGCCGATTTATCACCCAGCTGCAGCAAGTGCTGCGTGTACTGAACGGTAATGTCGGGGCGGTTGACCTGAAGATATTCGGCGGCAAGCTGCGTCATTGCGAGCTGATCGGTCGGGTTCGCCTTGAGCTTTGCGACCAGCCGCGGGATCGCGACCGAGGGCGGCTCGGGACTGGCCGTCGGCAGCGCAGAGGGCGACGGCGACGGGCTCGGCGTTGCGCTCGACCTCTTCGCCTGCGCGGACGGGGCCGTTATCGCCATCGCAACAACGAAGGCGAGAGCGATCAGTGCAATGAGTGAGTATCGTTTCAAGAATGCTGTCCTTTAGCGGTTTCGATGAGTTTTGTCAGCTCGGGGACGATGCGGAAGGCATCGCCGACGACGAGGAGATCGGAGAATTCGCCGATCGGCGCGGCCGCGTCTTTATTGATGGCAACGATCGTGCCGGAGGCGCGCATGCCGACCTTGTGCTGGATCGCCCCGGAGATGCCGACGGCGATATAGAGTGCAGGGGTCACCGTTTTTCCAGTCTGTCCAATCTGTAGATTATACGGCACCCAGCCCGCATCGGCTGCCGCGCGGGAGGCACCCACAGCGCCGCCGAGCGCCTGCGCCAACGGCTTGAGCAAAGTATCGAACGGTTCCGGACCAGCGAGTCCGCGACCGCCGGCAATCACGACCGGGGCTTCCTCGAGCGCGAGCTCGCTCGAGCCTTCCTCGACGTCGCTCTCGATCTTGGCCGCGTAGCTCTTTGCCGGCCGCTCGAGGGGTTCGATCCGCGCGCCGCCGGCGGAGGTCTGCACCGCGAAGGCATTGGGCCGAATCGTCACGACGCCGTATTCTGCAGGACGCAGCGCACACTGCGTGACCAGCGCACCGCCGAGCTTCGGCGAGGTGCAGACGACAGCGTCGCCATCGAGTTGCAGGTCGACGACGTCGGCCACCATCCCGGCCCCCAGCCGCACCATCAGCCGGCCTGCGACGTCGCGTCCGGAGAGCGTGTTTGGAATCAAAATCAGCGAGGGCCCGATGCGCTGCGCGGCGGCCGTCAGGTAATCGACGATCGGATCGAGCAGATAGCTCTCGACCTCGGGATCTTCGCTGAGAAGAATGCTTTCGAGCGGGTAGCTCTTCAACTGCTCGGCCAAGCGCGCGGACTCCGGACCGAGGACGACCGCATGCGCCACGCCGCCCAGCGCGGAGGCGATCTTTGCGGCTTCGCTTGCGAGCTCGAACGTAACCTTGCGGCTCTGCCCGCGCCGGTTCTCCGCGTAAACGATGACGTTTTTCACGCTTTACACGAGCCTCTTTTCGGCGAGGAAATCGAAGATCGCTCGAGCGCCGGCGGCACCGTCGGCGGCTTCGATCGTTTTGCCCTTGCCGCGAGCCGCCGGCGGCGCGAAGCTGCGCAACTCGGTTTTCGAGCCGGCCGCGCCGACGGGGACGTCGAGTGACAGATCCTGCAGCGTCTTCGTGGCGATCGTCTTTTTCTTGGCCCCCATGATGCCCTTGAGCGACGCGTAGCGCGGCTCGGCGAACGTCAGCGCCGTGGTCAGCAGCGCCGGCAGCGGGCCGCGGACCGTCTGATAACCGCTGTCGGTCTCGCGCTCGACTTCGATCGCATCCGCCGCGATCTCGATCTTGCGCGCGTTGGTAATGCACGGCAGCCCGAGATGCTCGGCGAGCGCGCCGGGCACCGCGCCCGTACTGCTGTCGTCGGTCAAGCCGCCGACGATCAGCAGATCGAACGGCAGCGCTCGAAGCGCGGCCGCCATCGCTGCGGCGGTGGCCCAAACGTCGCTTCCTTCGAGGCTCGCATCGCTGAGAACGACGGCGTCGTCGGCGCCCATCGCCAACGCGCGGCGGAGCCCCTCTTTGAGCGAGTCGGGGGCCATAGAGAAAATCGTCACCGTCGTGTCGCCGCCGATGCGTTCTTTGAGCTGCAGCGCGGCTTCGAGCGCGTACTCGTCGTAGGGATTGAGGACGGTTTCTACGCCCGTGCGAACGAGCCGTTTGGTTTGCGGATCGATGCGCTTTTCGGCGTTCGGGTTCGGAACAAGCTTAACCGTCACCACGATCTTCACGTGGAGAGCGACCTCCGTTCGAATAAGGGAAGGGAGTTACAGAAAGCGATAGCCTTTTGGTGGTCTGCGGCAAGCGGACCTGCCGCGCGGCGCCAAATCGCAGGAAGGGCCTCTCAGCGGCCATGCGAACCGGAGTTCGTATGTTGCGACCACGTGTCTTCCTTATTCTTGCGCTTGCACTCCTCGCGCCGGGCGCCGCCTCGGCCGCCGACTTCATCGCGAAGCCATCGCATGCGACCGAGCAGAACCCCGCTACGCTCGTGCTCGACGCCTCCCGGGCCCCAGACGGCTTCATGGAGACCCGCGAGCGCCTCCCGGCAGTACCCGGGCCCCTTACCGTTGTTTATCCGAAGTGGATTCCCGGCGAGCACGGTCCGACCGGCCCCCTCAACGACCTGGCGGCGTTGCGGATCTCTGCCGGCGGGACACCGCTGGACTGGCGTCGCGACTCGGTCGACCTGTACGCCTTCCACGTCGACGTTCCGGCGGGCGCTCACGAGATCGACGTCGCGTTCGACGTTCTGATGAACGCGCCGGGCGACTACATGTCGACGCATTCGGTTGCCATTGTGAATTGGAATCGAGCCCTGCTCTACCAGGACGGCGTCGACTCTCATCAATATTTCATCAAACCGGCAGTCATTCTGCCGCCCGGGTGGGAGTACGGAACCGCGCTGCGCGGCGCGTCGCAGAGCGGCAATCGGGTCGACTTCGCGGTGACGCCGCTCAACATGCTCGTTGATTCGCCGTTGGACATGGGACGATTCGTCGCCAAGTGGGACTTATGGCGAGAAGGCAGCGCGTTCGTGCAGATGGATGCGTTCGGGGATCATCCGCAGGATCTCGACATCAGCTCGAGCCTGCTGCACGCCTACCAGCGCGTACCCGCCGAAGCCTTTGCGATGTACGGATCGCGCCACTTCGCCGATTACCACGCGCTGCTGACGCTGAGCGACGAGATCGGCTTTCAGGGCATCGAGCACCATCAGTCGAGCGACGATCGCGCGGCCGCCGATTTCCTGACGAGCCCCGACGAATCGCTTTCGGGCGGGGATTTGATCACCCACGAGTTCTCGCATTCGTGGAACGGAAAATACCGCCGGCCGGACGACCTGACGACGCCCAACTTTCAGGTGCCGATGCGCACCGATCTCCTCTGGGTGTACGAAGGCATGAACCAGTATCTGGGGGATCTTCTCTCGTTTCGCAGCGGGATTCGCGAGCCGAAGCTCTATCCGGAGTACCTCGCGACGGTGTATTCCGAGATGGACTACGAGACCGGCAGAACGACCACGCCGCTGATCGACCTGACGACGGGCGCACCGTACTTCTATCTCGCGCGCGGCCAGTACGGCGCGATTCGGCGCAACGCCGGCGACTTTTACACCGAGGGCGAGCTCGTCTGGCTCGACGTCGATACGATCATTCGCGAGCGGTCGCACGGAGCGCATTCGCTCGATACGTTCCTGCATCTCTTCACCGCTCCGGCGGTCACGGGTCCGATCGTAAAGACCTACACGCGCGCGCAGGTCGAGGCTCTCCTGCAGCAAGTCGAGCCGTACGATTGGCACGCCTACTTCGAAAAATACGTTTACCATCCGACGACGCACCCGCCCACGGACGAGCTCGCGCGCGCGGGCTGGAAAATGGTCTACACGTCAAAGCCGAACGGCTTCCTGACAGCCGAGAGCGCGGACAGCCACGAAATCGAAGGCTGGTATTCCTTAGGCGCCGACCTGAGTGCGACCGGCGTCGTCAGCGACGTCCGCGAAGGGTCGCCAGCCTGGCGAGCCGGGCTCGCACCCGAAATGCGCGTGCTAGCCGTCAACAATCAAGCGTTCTCGCCTGAGGTGCTCTCGTACGTCCTCAAGAAAACGCAGAACCAAACGGCCGCGATTACGCTGATCACTTCGCAGAACGGCTGGTTCCAGACGCTCTCGCTCGATTATCACAACGGCATCCGGTATCCGCATCTCGAGCGAATCGCGGGCACACCCGATATGCTCGCTTCGATCGTGGCACCGCACGCGGTGAAATAGGACCGTGCGCGGGGCGGCGGCGCTAACGCTCGTACTCGCCGGGTGCACGGCGGCACCCAGCGTTGCGCCGCCCGCGAGTTTCCTTCCGCGGGCGCAGCGGGTGAACCCGGGTTTGCGCGCGCACGCGATCATCGGCTTCAGCGTGGACACCCCCAAACGCGCGGCAACGGCCGCAAGCGAAGGCGTTAACACGACGATACTCTACGGTGGCGCGCCGTCGCGGCACAGCGCACTCGAGACGGCGCTGCGCGCGTATTCGATCGACGTGGTCGACGGCGCAATCTCGTCGCTGCTATTTTACTGGGAGTGCCACCGAACGCATACCGTCAAGCCCCCGCCCGGCAGCTACGCGTACGACTACTACTGCCGTACCGACGAGAACCCGCGCATCAAGGACGAGAGCGTCGTCCTGCGCGACGCCGGCGCACTGCTCGATGCCGATGCGCGACGCGATTACGTCACCGGTTACTGGGTGCTCGACGACTGGCCGGGGTGGGATCCGGGAAGCGGACGCGAGCTGCTGCGCAAGATTCACTCGCTGATCCTCGCCAAAACGCCGGGGCGAGCGGCGATCTGCGGCTTCGGCGCGGGCATCGCGCGGCCGGGGCGCATCGACTGGGATCCCGGGACGGCCGCAAACTACTCCGACAACGGCTGCGACGTGGTCGGGTGGTACAACTACTCGCCGTTCGGCCGACGGCATCCGTCGTTGGGCAAGCGGTTGGACTGGAGCATGAAGGCCTTACTTCCGGCGATGCGGCGAAGCCTCGCGAAGTACGGTTGGAAGAGCTCGACGACGCCGCTGTACGGCATCGGTCAAGCGTGGGGCGGATCGTATGAGAAGCGCTACTATCAGCCCGGGCTCACGAGCGCGGAGATGCGCGACCAGGCCAACGCGTTCTGCGCGTTCGGTGCTACCTACATCGGGTGGTACGCGTGGAACGACAGCGGCTTCGAAGCAAGAACTCAGACGCCGAATAACTCGAAAGCAGTTGCCGATGGAATTGCAGCAGGCATAAGCGTCTGCCGCGACCGATGGCGTTAACAGGTAACGCCGCTACTCGTCGGTGTCCGGCACGTCGTTTGGCGAGTCGTGGTCGTTGCGGAAGTACTGGGCGTGCAACGGGGCGGGGATCGTCACAAATCGCCTGGGCGCTTGCTCGAAGTTAAAACAATCGGAGAGATCGTCTGCGCGCGCATCGGTCGTTCCCATCGACGGCAAGCCGAAGTTCTCTTCGGTGAAGTGCAGGATGCTGCCGAATTCGTGCTGGCTGTGCGAGATGTAGCCGGTCTTCGCGTACGGTGAGATCACGAGCAGCGGAACCCGAAAACCGAGTTCGTAGGAGTTGTAGAGCGGAGGCTTCACGTGATCGTACCAGCCGCCCCAGTCATCCCAGACGACAAAGATGACGGTCGACCTCCAATCCGCAGAGGAGCCGATCGCGTTGACGATGGACGCAACCCACGACGGACCGCTTCCGTTGGTCTTGCCGGCGTGATCTGATGACTTGCCGCTGGGCGTGATCCAAGTAACGTTTGCGAGATGTCCCTCATTGATGTCGGTCAATACTTGCGCCGACGGATGGATGACGTTGGCATAGTCGGGTGTGTTCCAGATTGAATGGATCGCGTCGACCGCGTTCCACAAGCCCGGGCCCGGGTTCTGCTGATAGTAATGCCACGTAAGACCAGCCGTATCGAGTTCGTTCATCAGCGCCGTGCGAGCAAAGCACGGATAGACGCTTTGGTTCTCAGATCCGCTGGGATCGATCACCGCAACCGTCGACCCGGCCGGCGAATCGCAGCCGCCGGCGGCCTGGCCGCCTTTCGCCTGCGGATTCTCGGAAGCGCGAAGATCGGATCCGTCGGCAATCGCGGAGGTGCCGCTGATCAGGTACTGATGCGCCGGGAAACTGGGTCCCTGATTCGTCTCGAACATCCTATCGGCGAACGTGTAGGCCTGCGCCATCGTATAGTAGGGCTGCACCTCGTCCTGCGGCACGTAGGCATACGCGCGCACGTCGGGGCGCGGGCAGGTTGAGTGAGCATCGCACTCGGAAGAACCTCGGCTAAATCCGTTCATGCTGCCGTTGGCATAGTCGACCTTCCACGCCGTATGGCGGTGGCTCATATCGTATGGCGCCGTCAGCAGTTCGGGCTTGAGCGGGACGCTTTGGTTCGCGGCGTTGCGGCCTGCGTGCGCGGTATCGGCGCCGGGCAGGGCATTGAAGAGGTCGTCGACGCTCCGATTCTCTTGAATGATAATCACGACGTGCGAGATTGCGACGCTGCCCAGATCGAACCGGCGCCGGGCGCTACGTTCGGCCGCCTGCGGAAGCAGCGGGTTGGAGGCTCCGGTCGCGCCCATACCGCCGGCCGTCGGCGGCCCCGCGCACGCGGTGAAGAGCGAGACGCCGGCGAGAAGGCCGAGGCTCCATTTGCACTGACTTGAGATCCGCATTCCTAACTTGCTCCCTTTCATAAGCAAAGCTCGTGCCTTGCGATGGAGCCGCCGAAATTGGACCGGGCCCCCTCACCGTAACGTAAGGAGTGGTCGTTTTATCACGTTAGCTCGATTGCCCAGGAAGCCATAGAAGGCGGCTGAACTAGCCGCGGATGGCTCAATTACGCTTCGGAGACCGCGTATTTATCGAAAATCTCGGGATGGAGGGCGAAGTGATCGAGGTCGACACGCGTTCGATCGTCGTCCGGCACATGAAGCCCGACGGAGAGACGATCGAGCAGCGCTACCGCCCCGACGAGCTGCGCTATCTTCCAAAACCGCACAAAGAGTAGCCGCGCGGAGCGCTGCTCTCTACGACTTGAACGTCGAGACGATAATCATCGTCTTATCGCCTTCGAGCGTGAGGGTGATGGATTTCTCGCCCGAGCTTTGCGTACCCGTTACGAAAACCGCCGATTGGACCGGCGTGCTCGTGTGCGATCGCTCGGAACCCAGGGGCAAGTTCCTCCGATACCAGCGGTAGACCCGATCGAACGAGTCACCGGTCAAAAGAACTCCACTCGAGTCGGTTACCGCACCGGGGTAATCCGGTAGTACGGCGGCCGGACGCTTTGAATCGCTCGAGGCCTGACTCGAGCAGTCGGTCATCACGAACAGCATTGCTGCCACCAGGAATAGAGTACGCATCCCATCCTCCTAAAGATTACTCCCGGCATCACTGTGTAGGCACGTCGCGCGCGATCTGCTCGCCGTCGACGTAGTAGGCGAGCTGCTGGGCCGTTGATTTCGCAAGCAGCCAGACTCCGTCGACTTTGACCCACGTGTCGATCGAATACGCGACAAACTCGACGCTGCGCGCGTCTTCGAAGGCGGCGGGATTGCGAGGCTTGATCTCGAGCCGCCGGCGAACGGTCAGCGAATCGCCGCGCTCTTTGGGCGAGGAGATCGTCATCGCGACAGTAGCAGGCCCGGACCGGTCCAGCTCGAGCCCCGCGAGCAACGCCTTCGTGCCGTCGGCTTCGCCCGCGACGTCGATCCCAACGAAATGCGGGGCAAGGATCGTCGAGAGCGATTTGACGTCGGCGGCCGAAACGGCGGCTTGCAGAATCTTGTAGCGCGCCTGTAGCGCCGGCAACGGGCTGCCGTCATCGCGCGCGGCCGCCGGCTGGAGGCAGGCAACGGTACAAACGATCGCCAGTGAGAGTGCGGCCGAGACTTTCATGATTCCATCCTAGCGCCGGAGGCGTACGAAAGCGCACGGAAGCGGATTGCGTGCCGCCAGCGAACTACAAGCGCGTGAGCGAAAAGATAGAAGGCATCGATCCGAGCGTTCCGCCCTCCGGTACCGGCTGCGTCGAGTGCCTGGCAGAGGATAGCTGGTGGTTTCACTTGCGCCGCTGCGCGCAGTGCGGGCACATCGGCTGCTGCGATCAATCGTTGGGCAAGCACGCCACCGGACACTTCCGTTCGACCGGTCATCCGGTCATCGCCAGCTTCGAACCGGGCGAAGCGTGGTTCTATAATTATCGAAGCGAGGAGTTCCTCTCCGGGCCGCATTTAGCGCCGCCGCATTCGCACCCGAAGGATCAGCCGACCCCCGGCCCGCGGGGCAGAGTTCCCGCGGACTGGGAGTCGCAGCTGGAGTAGCGGCGCTACGCCTGGGGGCTTCCGCTCGCCAAACCATTGCGTACGGCGTAAACCGCGGCCTGCGAACGCGTCGAACAGTGCAGCTTTGCGAAGACGTTGCTGACGTGGTTCTTGATCGTTTTTTCGGCTAAAACCAGCTGCCGCCCGATCTCGCGATTCGAGAGGCCCTTGGCCAGCAGGCGGACGACTTCGATCTCGCGCGGCGAGAGCTCGTGTTTGCCGCGATCTCCCGACGGCGTGCGCCGGCGCAGCAGCGACGCCGCCACGCGCGGATCGACGTAGCTCGAACCCGCACCGAGGGCTTTTATTGCGGCGCGGAGTTCCTGCAGCGACGAATCCTTGACGATATAGGCGTCGACCCCGATCGCGAGGCAATGCTGCATCAGCTCGCCTTGCGTGTGCGCGGAGAGCGCGCAGATCTTGGTCGTGGCAGAGTCTTTTTTGAAGCTGTTGACGATATCGCCCACGTCGTCGGTGTCGATGTCGATGACGACGACGTCTACGGCGGGGGCGAGGACCGCGTGGCGGCCTGGAACGACGCCCACGACGCTGATGTGTGGGTCGTCGGCTAGTACGTAGGCGAGTGCCCGTCCGAAGAGGAGCTCCTCGTCGACGATCAATACCCGGACGCGGTCCGTGGAGGCGGTAATGCTCGATACGACTGTCATGGCGCCATAGTAGCGAGCCCGGCGTACCAAAACGTACCGGTCCGTTGACGGGTTACCGCCGCGCCTACCGCACGTCCCAATCTGCGGGGTCGACAGGAATCCAGAGCATGTTGAGCCGGTAGCCGGTGACGCGCTTACGCAGCCCGATCAGGCGGTCTTCATAGTAAAGGGGTATGACCGGGACGTCTTGGTGGATCAACTGGGCGATGGCGTTGAAGTCGTGCTGGCGCTGAGTTCGGCTCGGCGTGCTGGACTGATCGTTGAAGAGCGCCTCGAAGCGCTTCGAGCAGTAGAACGAGTGGTTCTCGTCGCCCGGCACCGCCTGGACGCAGCGAAGGTTCAGCGACTCTTCCGGATCGCTGCCGCCGACCCAGACCTCGCCGACGATCGCCGCCTTTCCATTGCGCAGAAGTCCTTCGGGGCTAAACCAGATCCGCGATGGATTCGACTTGAGCGTGAGCTGCATGCCCGCCGCGGCGAGCTGGGTTTGGACGAGCGTCGCGATCCGGACGTTGATCGGATTCTCGGAGTTGACCCCGAGCAGGCCGGTGAGCGGCGCTCCGTTCTTATAGCGTAGGACGCGCTCGAGCCGCCAGCCGGCGGCGTCAAACTCACGGGCGGCCGCGGCCGGATCGTGGGGGTAGGCGGGAATCGGTCTGGCTTCCCACCCGACGATCGGCGGCGGAAAGAACGAGGTCGCGGCCGGGAAGACGTTTCGCCAGGCGCCGGCGAGCACGCTATAATCCAGCGCCGCCGCGATCGCCCGCCGAACGTGCCGGTCGCGTGTCGGGCCGGCCCGCGTTTGAAGGTAGAGCAGGCCGGCAGCGTTCTCCGGGATCTTCGCCACACGGAGGCCGGGCGCGCGTTCCGCTTCGCCGACGTTGTCGGGCGTCAGCGTCCCGACGTCGACCGCGCCCGACTGGAGGGAAACGAAATTCGAGTTGAGGTTCGGTACGATCTGCAAGACGATCTGCGCGAGCTTCGGGCGCGGCCGGAAGTACGGGTTTGGTTCGAGGATGATTCGGTCGCCGCGCAGCCAGGTCTTTACGCGGAACGGACCGCTGCCGAACGGCGCATTTTCCCACGGCGTGCCGACGACTTTCGTACCGGAAAACGCGTGCTTGGGGAGAATGCCGTATACGTAGTCGGCCTGCGCGAAGAGGACGCGAACCGCGGCGTTCCACGGCGCGCGCAAGCGAATCACGACGGTATGAGGATCGGGCGCCGTCAAGGAAACGATACGGCGATAGGGTTCCACCGATGTGGCGCGATTGCGAGGATCGAAGATCGCGCGATAGGTAAACGCGACGTCGGCCGACGTCAGCGGCACGCCGTCGGCGAAGCGAACGCCGGCACGAAGGTGGTAGGTGATTTTCGTTCCATCGGCCGAGATGTCGCCGTTTTGGCGCGAGGGAATCCGCGTTACCAGTATCGGGATGTCGCGGTTATCGGCGGAGAGTCCGACGAGGGTCTGGCAGAACAGCGTATCCAGCGCGATAATTTCCTGGTCGATCGCTACGAACGGAACCAGCGAGTTTGGGTCGCCCGCGTAAGCGATTCGCAGAATGTGCGCGGGGCCGGCCTGCCCTGTGCCGCGCGTGCAGCCGGCAACGACCGCGATCAGGGCGAGCGCGGCGAGAACACGCCTCATCCTCCTATGCGGCGCTTCCGGAGTTGGTCCCCTTCGCATCACGAATTCGAACCCGGTGCAGCGCTTGCGAATTGGCGCCCGAAGAATTCGCCTTCGAATATCGTGCCGGCAATCGGTATGTCGGCAAGGGAGCCTGGATCTATACTGTAGGGGTCCTCGTCGACGATGGTAAAGTCCGCGCGCTTTCCCGACGTTATGCTGCCGATTTCGTTCTCGAGCCCAAGCATGAAGGCTGCGTCGATAGTAATCGCGCGAAGCGCTTGGCCGAGCGTCAGTCGCTCGTTTTCGGCCAGCTGCGCGCCGCCGGCGGTTCGACGAGTGATCGCGATCTGCGCGAGGCGTAATGGCTGAGCGGGTGCCATCGCAAAGTCCGAGTGCAGCGCGAGCGGAATGCCGGCGCGGGCAACGCTGCCGGTACGTACCATCTGCGAGGTCCGATCGCGCCCGAGGCTCCTCTCGAGGTACTCGTCACCCAACTCATACATGTAATATGGATTGGCCGACACGATCGCGCCCAAGCGTGCCAACTCGACAACCTGATCCTCGGTGCCGTAGCCGAAATGCTCGATCGTAAAGCGGTGGTCCACGCGGGGCTTTGAATCCTGCAGCAGTTGCAGCGTGCGAAGAACCATCGCGAGCCCCTCATCGCCGTTGGTATGAACGTGAATCTGATACCCGGCATTCCAAAACGTCTTCGCGAGTTGCTCGAAGAGGGGAAGGGGCGTCATCCACTCGCCCTGGTGACCGTCGATGTATCCGGCCCCGCCGATTCTCATCCCCAGCGAATAGAACGCGCCGTCTGCGAAAAGCTTGATGTGGCGCCCAAAACGCAAACGGCGCGTGTTGCGGTGCGGGAGTCCATCGGCCCAGGCGAGAGCTTGCTCCGCGCCGAGCTTCATCGTCGGCGTCTTCGCGTCGGCGACGAAAAACGTTCGAAAGGGGACGTCGTCGCGATCGAGCACGGCTTGGGGCCCCAGCCATTCGAGATCCGGATCGGTGATGCCGAACGACATCTCGGCTATCGTTGTAATTCCGCCGAAGCGGACGACGTCCCGGGCGCGGGCCACTCCGGCGAGAAAGCGCGTCCGATCGAACATATACGGCGCGAGCTTTGGCGCCGCGAGTTCGATCATGCCCGATTCCCAATAGTGCCCCGCGGAATAATCGACGCATGAATGGACGCGCGCCTCTTCCTCGGTAAGATTCCAGTGTTGAAGAGCTGCCGTGTTGAAGAACATCTCGTGTGCCGAGCGATGCCACACGACGATCGGCCTCGACGCGGAGACGGCGTCGAGGTCGCCACGGGCAACGGCGCCGTGCCAAAATGGATGATACCCCCAGCTCAGTACCGGATCGGCAGGGTCGCTTTTTGCCTGTTCGACACGGCGAAGCTCGTTGATGTATGCTTCCTTTCCGCGAACGGGTCTGATCGTGCCCCACGGAAGCCGCCACTCGAACGCGGTTATCATATCGGTCATGATCATCGCCGCGGCCATGAACGGATGAAGGTGCGGATCGATCAACCCAGGCAGCAACACTTTCCCTTCGAAATCGCGCACGAGATCGTAGCGCTGCCCTTGTAGCCAGGGCTGAAGATCGGCGAGTGAGCCGACGGCCAAAATCGAGCCGTCGCGTACGGCAACGGCGGTGGCCTCGGGCTGCGCCGAGTTCATCGTTACGATCTTCTTTGCAGTGTAAACGGTAATGGGTGAGCTCATTTTCGCGTCCTTCGTAAAACTTACGACGCGACCATTTCCGCCGCTCCCGATCGTTTCCCACGCGGCAGGCTCTACTTGGTGCCGGGACTTTCGCACCATGTGCGATGGGAACCGGGCCCCGAGTTTTGATGCTTCAGGGAAAGGGGAGTGCAGCATGTGCTAGGATGGGTACTCTGCGAGAGGAGTACTGCCGTGACTATCACGTCGGGTTTTATACGCGTCGCGCTAAGCGTTAGCGCAGCAGCGGGAATACTGGCGGGCTGCGGAATGCCGCAAGGCGCTTCGGCCGGCTTAACCGGCCCGGCCACGAGGAACTCATCCATTCGAATGAGCCCTCTGGGGCAACGCGGCAGCCAGGGCGAGTATCTTTATGTCGCCAACAATGAATCCAGCGAAATCTACGCCTACAACGTCAAGGGCAATGGCGCACTCGCGCCGATAGCCGGATCGCCATTCGATAATGGGCCCGGTACCCGCAGCCCTGTGTCGATCGCGATAGACCCTAACGGCAAGTTCGTTTACGTAGCAAACAATCTCGTCGGCTCCGGTGCCTCCTCAATTTCCGTGGACGCCATCGACGCCGGGACCGGTGCACTGACGCCAGTGCCGGGCTCCCCGTTTGCCAGCGACAACAATCTGGCATCCGTGGCGGTCGATCCGAGCGGTAGATTCGTGTACGGAATTGGTTCTTCGATTACCGCTTTTACTGTCGATGCTGCGAGCGGCGCATTGACACCCGTGGCGGGGTCACCGTATCAGAAAGGCATAGATGCGGCCGACGGCATCGTCGATCCCAACGATAAGTTTCTGTTTGTCAGCCAGGACGGGGGCGTCGAGGTCGACGGTTCGATCTACGCCTACTCCATCAATTCTACGTCAGGCGCGCTCACGCAGGTGGCTGGCTCGCCATTCGACGCCGCTGGGCGCTTCACCGCGGGCATAACGACTGACGCTCGGGGTAAATTTGTGTATGTAGCAAACGCCGGAAGTCACAGAGTTCACAGCAGAGGCAAGCAGGGGGAATGGGGCAGCGTTTCGACGTTTACTATCGGTGAAGCGAGCGGAAGGCTGACACCTGTTCCTGGATCGCCGCTTCGCGTGCCCCACGCGGGAATGCGTCCCAACTTCCTGACGGTCACTCCAACTGCCAAGTTCGTATTCGCCACCAGCTACTGCTGCGGGAGTTCGCTTCTAACCTATGCCGCGAACGGGTCCGCCGGAACGCTGAAATATGTAGGGAAGACACAGGGAGGATCCGGTCCGGAAGGCATTGTGGTCGATCCAACCGGTAAGTTCGTTTACGTCGCCAACTACTTTTCTTCCAACGTTTCCGCCTATGCACTTAACGTAAAAAGCGGCGCATTAACACCGGTAAGCGGGTCGCCATTTGCTGCGGGACACACCGGACCGATCAGCGTGGCGGCATGCCGCGTGACGGCCGGTACGTGTAAACCCGCGCCGGAGACGCCCCAATCTCTTGCATCAACTCGTTAGATTGGGGCTAATCATCCGCTTGGGCGAGCAGCACTAGGCTTCCGCGCCGGAAGGCGCCCAGATCGCAAGGGCTTCTCCGAACGCTTGGTCTTCGGTCCAGGTAGCGCCTTCAGCCATGAGTTTCGAAAGCTGGCTCTCGCCAAGCGAGGCTCGCAGCGCGAAGAAGACCTTATCCTGCTCTTGCTGCTCGGTGTACTGACGCAACGCTTCCATCGCATCTAAACGAGCATCGACGTAGCCAATAAGCCGCGCAGCGCGGAGCCGATCGCCGCGCACATCGTCGGCATCGTCGGCCGGTCGCAGTGCGGCGGTCGCTGCGAGGTGCTGTAGTCCCCATGCCACGCCGACCCCCCATTGCGCATCGCGTGCGGCGGCGAGCCCATCTCGAGCTGAAATGCGAGCCTCCTCGTAGCGGCCAAGCGCGATCAGATACGCAGCAATGTTGCACAGCGAAATTGCTGCGCCGAGTTTGTGATTGAACGTGCGATAGATTGCAAGCGCCTCGTTCTCCAACTGCAGCGCCTCGACGGCGTTGCCCTCTTTGAACTCCGCTTCGGCTAGATTTCCCGCGATGTGTGAGCACACGCGCTCTGCGCCGGCCGAGCGGAACATCACCAATGCCTCCGCAAAGAGCCGGCGCGCTCCGGCCACGTCGCCGACGTGACCGCGCGCAACTGCGAGGCTTTGCAAGACGTCTCCGATAACGCTGTGCAAGCCAGTTGCTCTAGCCTCACTCAGCGCCACGCTTAGCAGCGCTCCTCCTTCGTCTGCCTCGTTGAGATTAACGAGCGCGCGGCCGAGAAGATGTCGCGCCTGCGCCACGCGCATAAGATCGCCAAGCTCGCTGTAGAGCGCGAGCGCACGTTCCGCCTGCTCTCGGGCCCGCTTCGGTTGAGAGAGTGCCGTAGCGATTGCCGCCTCCGCAAGGTCGAGTGCGGCCTCTATAGGGGTTGGCACCTCGGGGGACTGATTGCGCGCCGCCTGTATCCGCCGTTGTCCCTCTGCCGCAGCGAAGCGCGTCCACACCGGTCGTAGCGCAGCCGTCAGCCGTTGCCCGAGCGGCACGTCGCCGTTCGTTCCGAACGCCCACGCGAGCGCCGCGCGGAAGTTCTCCAGCTCCGGCTCGGCTCGGGCCAGCCACACGCGTTCGGGCGTGGTTTCAAAGCTCGTGTGGAGCTCTTCGCCGAGCGCGAGAAATGCAACCGCATGCGCTTGTGCGACGGCGGCGTCCTCTCCAGCCTCGGCAAGGCGTTCGCACCCATACTGACGCATCGACTCCAGGAGCCGATAGCGCACCCCGCCCTCCGTTTGGTCCGCATGTACCAGCGACTTCTCGACTAGCGATGAGAGCAGGTCAAGGACTTCCCACGACTCAACGGCAACCTCCGCGCGTTCGTCGTCCGCGCAAATAGCGGCCGCCATCTCGAGCGTGAACCCTCCAGCGAAGATCGCCAGCCACCGGAATAACCTCTGCTCCTTCGCCGAGAGCAGGTCGTAGCTCCAGTCGATCAGCGCGCGCATCGTCTGCTGACGCGGGAGCGCCGCGCGGCTGCCGCCGGTCAGCAAGCGGAAGCGCTCGTCGAGCTTCTGCGCCAGGTGCCGCGGTGCCAACACCTTTACCCGCGCAGCCGCCAGTTCGATCGCCAGAGCGATGCCGTCGAGCCGCCTGCAGATGTCCGCGACGATCGGGGCGCTATCGTCGGTCAGCTCGAACGTCGCATCCGAAGCCGCGGCGCGCTGCGCAAAGAGCGCGACGGCGCCATAGCTCAACGCCTGTTCTGCCGCGAGCGTGCCGCTGTGAAGTGGAAACGTTAGCGACGGCATGCGATAGACATACTCGCCGCCGATGCGCAGTGCTTCACGGCTGGTCGCCAGCAACCGGACTTCGGGAGAGCCCCGCAAGATCGTGTCGGCAATCTTTGCGACCTCCTCGATCACATGCTCGCAGTTGTCAAGTATTAGCAACGCGTGCTTGCGCTTGAGGTAGCGCAGCAGCGTCTCGAGCAGGGGAACCTGCGGTTGCTCGCGCAAACCTAGCGCCGCCGTAATCGTACTCGCAACTTGGCTCGTATTGCCGATTGGCGCCAGGTCCACGAACCACACGCCATCGGGCATGCTATCGAGGAGGTTCGCGCCGACTTGCAGCGCGACGCGCGTCTTGCCGATGCCGCCGGTGCCGGCGAGCGTCACCAACGCACGATCGTCTATGAGCTGCTCTACCTCGGCCAGCACCTCGTCGCGGCCGATGAGCGGCGTAATCTGTCGCGGCAGGTTGTTCGGCATCGATTTGAGCGAACGCAGGGGTGGGAACGTTTGGGCTAGGCCCGGAGCAACGAGCTGCCAAACGTGCTCCGCTTCGGCGAGGTCGGCAAGCCATTGCTGACCCAGATCGAAAAGCCTCATGCCATCGGGCATTAGACCGCGCAACAGCAGTGCGGTTGCACCCGAGAGTATGACTTGGCCGCCATGCGCCGTCGCCAACAGCCGCGCCACGCGGTTCACGGCGGGGCCGAAGTAGTCGCCCTCGCGCTCGTCGGTCGCACCGCTATGCAGCGCCATGCGGACGGGTAGGCCACCGACGGCGTTCCAATCCTCGGCGGCTAACACGCGCTGCGCATCGATCGCAGCCGCAACGCCGTCCGTCGCACGCCAGAACGCGGCGCAGAAGGCGTCGCCAATCGTTTTGAACACGTGACCGCCGTGTCTTTCGATCGCGGCGCGCAGCAGTTCGTCGTGGCGGCGCAACGCTAGCGGCATCGCGTCGCCCCACGCTTCCCAACGATGCGTGCTTCCCTCGATGTCGGTGAAGAGCAGCGTTACGGTCCCGGTCGGAACCTGAGCTGTCAGCGCCATCTGAAACGATTCAAAATCAAGGCCGGCTTTGCCTTGCGACCAGCCCTAGGGTGGGCGCGGCTATAGTAAATGCGCCGGTCTCGTGGAATCAAAAACCTAAAACGAAACGGCCAGTCTTCTCGGATGGCCGGGGGTCGAACCTACGCTCCGGGGTTCCAGCCGATCCCGTCCGTCGCCGAAAAGTATTATGTGACAAGACTTCAGCGCGTCGCTTTACTAGCCCGCCTCGGGTCAAATGCTTACTCCCGCAAAAAGAGCGATCGCAGCGGCAGGCTTGTTAAGCGGCACCAGCTGCTCTCGATCCCGAGCCACAAACGCGATGCTGTTCTCTTGCAAGATCGCCGTGATCCAGCCACTTGCGCGGTCGGGAGGCGCACCGAAGGCCAAAACCGGCTCGGCGCCGGCGACCTCGGCTTTGTAGCTGACGCGATAGTTGAAGAGCTGGCCCATTCCGTAACGCATCCGGTCAACGGATTTTCGCGCGTCGTTGAGGCTCTTTGCCTCAACCAAAAGTGACCGATCACCAAAGCGGACGAAGAGATCAATATTGCTATTGTACCAGGAGCGCCCTCCAAGATGCCTCGGCGCGCCGGCGAATCAGCTCGAGTGTCGCATTGTGGTCTTTGCGCGCTCGCTCTTGCAGCGCCGCAAATTCATAGATGCTCGGCAACGCTTTGCCGGACGGCACATATCCCGTGCCTTCCGGGATTCTAACGGCCTCGGGCTCGCCCAAGCCCCGCAACGACGAAGCCCCTTAGACTCGCAAAAGCGAACGAGCGCCCGTCACCTCAATTTCTTGGGATCAGGGATAGGTGATAAAAGTAGACTCAAGTCACCAAAGGATTCCGGATTAATGACTCCAATCATTATTTCGAAATGCCACTGGCTAGCACAGACGAGGTTTTGTGACCAACCCGAGGGTCCCACCAACCAGTATAACCAGGCGGTCTGCACTATTGATCGGCGGTGCGGCGCTCGGAGCAACGGCGTTCGGTCTCTCCGGCTGCGCCAAATCGAGTGGCCAAACGATCCGGGTTGCGGTCGGAACGCAGGACTCGACGATCAACTGCGCGGCCGGCGGCCTAATGATCCGCGAGCTGAAGCTCCTCGAAAAATATTTGCCGCGCACCGGGAAATACGAGCACGTCGATTACGACATCCAGTGGCAAAACTTCACCTCCGGCGCGCCCCTCACCAATGAAATGGTCGCGGGCAAGCTCGACATCGGCGCGATGGCCGATTTCCCCGGCACCTTCAACGGCGCTGCATTTCAGAAAGCCGGCCGGCGCTCCATCTTCCTCAACGTGCTCTGCGGCAGCGTGCACGGCAGCGGAAACGGCATCGTGGTTCCGACGAAGTCCTCGGCACGCTCGCTCGCGGATCTAAAAGGCAAAGCGATCTCGGTCCCGTTCGCGTCGACCGCACACGGCATGCTGCTGCGAGCTATCCGCGACCTTGGGTGGGACCCAAACAAGGACGTCCAAATCTCGATGCAGCCGCCCGAAGTCGCCGGCTCGGCGTTGCGAGCAGGCACCATCGATGCGCATGCCGATTTCGTGCCCTTCGCCGAGCTCTTTCCGTTTCGCGGTTTCGCAACGAAGATCTTTGACGGTTCGCAAGCCAAAACGCCGACATTCCACGGCTCGCTCGTCGACGCCGACTACGCGCAAAAGTATCCCGAAATCGTCATCGCCTACCAGCGCGCGGCAATTGAGGCAAACCAACTATTGGCTCAAGATCCCGAAAAATACAGCCAGCTGGTCGCCGACCGCACCGGTGTGGACGCCGAGGTCGTATATCTCTTTCACGGTCCGCTCGGTTTGCAAACTCGCGACCTGACCTGGAAACCGGAATATCGGCAAGCGATACAAATCGCCGCACAGACGCTGACGCTACTCAAACGCCAGCGCATCGATATCACGCCGGAAAACTTCATCGACGATCGTTACATTTTGCGCGCGTTCGAAGCGGCGAAGCTCGATTACGCGCAAGAGCTCAAAAACTACGGGCGAACGCCGCTGAACGCCAACGACGCGGCAAGCAAAGCTCCGATTACAAGTATGGAGCGCGTTGCGCAGATCTGGGTTACCGGCGAGCCCAAAGTTCGAGCATATGCGACGCCCGAAGGGGCGCTTGAAGACCTTGCCGTCATCGAAAAAGGGGGCAAGCAAGTTCGCGTCGTCTACGCCCAGGACCGCAACAGCGGTATCAAGCTGCTGGCCGCCGACGCGTGGTTCAGCGTCGGTCCCCACAAGACCGTCGACGCGTTTTTGCTTCGCGATCAAGCGCAAACGTGGGCGTCGGGCCATAACGGGCGCGTCACCGATTTTGCCGGAACTCGGGCCGCCGTCTCCGCCTAAAAATGAGTTACTCGATTACGGTCGCGGCGCCCGACGATCCATCGGCGGTTCGTCCAACTGGTATGCGCACGCTCAAAAGGCAACGGCCCGAACGAATCGCCCTTCAGATTGCCGCCGTTCTCGCCTGCCTGGGCGTTTGGCACGTCGTGACGTTACTGAAACTCAATTTAGGATTCATCACGTTTCACAACGTCCCAACGCCGGTCGACGTGGCGCGAGGCGGTTGGGACTTTCTTACGTCGTCGACGGCAGCCAAACACGTGCTTGCGAGCCTCCGCCGAGTCGGCATCGGTTTCGGATTGGCGACGATCGTCGGTGTCGTGACGGGAATGCTGGCGGGCCGTTACTGGCCGTTTCGCAGCGTCGTCATGCCGCCGCTGGAGATCATTCGCCCGATTCCCGCGGTGGCGTGGATCCCACTGGCCATCCTCATGTTTCCATCGTCGGAAGCGTCGATGGTCTTCATCACCTTCATCGGGGCGCTCTTTCCGATCTTGCTCAATACGGCGCACGGCGCCGAAGCCGTTGACCCCAGGCTGGTAGCCTCGGCGCGGAGCCTCGGCGCGGGCGGCGCGCAGACGTTTCGTGAAGTCGTTTTTCCGGGCGCGCTGCCGAATATCATTACCGGGCTCGTCATCGGCATCGGCACCGCGTGGTTCTGCCTCGTCACGGCCGAGATGATTTCAGGTCAGTTCGGCATCGGATACTTCACGTGGATGTCCTACACCGTCCAAGACTATCGCGGCACCGTCGTCGGAATGATCCTCATCGGCATTTTGGGACTGGGCAGCAGCCTGCTCGTCCGCAGACTCGGCGATGCGGTCACGCCGTGGCGGCGTTTGGATCGCAAACAATGATGACCGCCGGCGACAGAACACCCGGGCACGTCGAGGTCGTCGACTTACGCGTACGACTCGGCGAAGGTTCCCAGGCTTTCGATGCGATCGTTGGGATCAATCTCGCCATCGCTGCCGGTTCGTTCGTCTGCGTGATCGGTCCATCGGGCTGCGGCAAGTCGACGCTGCTGGGCGCGCTTGCCGGTCACCTTTCGCCGTCGCAGGGCGCGTTATCGGTCGATGGCCGGGTCATCGTGGGTCCCAGTCCGGAGCGCGGGCTCGTCTTTCAACAGCAGACGCTGTTTCCGTGGATGAAGGTCATCGACAACGTGGCGTTCGGCCCGAAGATGAAGGGGAGGGCCGTTCGCCTGCGACGCGACGATGCGATGGACATGTTGCGGCTGGTCGGTCTCGACGACTTTGCCGGCTTCTACCCCTCGCAACTGTCTGGGGGAATGCAGCAGCGAGCGGAGATCGCGCGGGCGCTCATCAATCACCCCAGCGTTCTGCTGATGGATGAGCCGTTTGGCGCGCTCGATGCGCAGACACGGGGCCAGATGCAGCGCCAGCTGCTCGAAACGTGGCAAAAGGTCACGACCACGGTGGTGTTCGTCACCCACGATATCGACGAAGCGCTGTTTTTGGCCGATCGCGTATTAGTCATGAGTCCGCGCCCCGGTCGAATCATCGCCGATTTCACCCTGCACTTTTCCCGACCCCGCGACGCATCATTGTTGCTCGATCCGGATTTCGCCACCTTGAAGACCCAGTGTCGGGAGCTCCTGGGCGAAGGTCAAAGCGCCTCGCTGCCGCGACTCTCGCCCATTGGCGCCGCTCCAGCCACCGTCACCGCAGCCACATAAGCTTCGTTCACACGCTAACAAGGAGATCGTGTTTTTTGAGCACGCGCACACCAAACATTCTATTTTTCCACGTCGACAATCTCGGCATGGGCGAACTGGGCTGCTACGGCGGCGGCATCTTACGGGGAGCGGATACGAAGCGTATCGACGCCTTCGCCAAAGAAGGCACGAAGCTGACGCATTACGTCGTCGAGCCGCAATGCACGCCGACGCGTTCGGCCCTTATGACGGGGCGCTATCCGATCCGCTCCGGAAACCACACGATCGCGCTCGGCGGGAACAGTGGAGGGCTCGTTGCTTGGGAAAAGACGATTGCCGAAATCCTTGCCGACGGAGGCTATGCCAACGCGATCTACGGAAAGTGGCACATCGGCGCGGAAACCGGCCGCTTTCCGACCGACCACGGCTTTGATGAGTGGTACGGCCCATTACGAACGTACGACGAGTGTATGTGGCCGGAGGATCCGCACTACGTCCCGGAACGCGACGGATATTCGCACATGCACGAAGGATTAAAAGGTAAGGGTGCGTGGCCGTTAACAGACGAGCAGCTGACGCTGGAGGTCAAGAAAAGCTGCGATCTTGAGTATCTGACGCGCGCTATGCGCTTCATGGAAAAGGCAGCAGAAGCCGATCGGCCGTTCTTCTGTTATTTCAATCATTCTTTGATGCATTTTCCGATGCTTCCGCGCGACGAGTTTGCGGGCAAAAGCGCCAACGGCGACTGGGGCGACTGCCTCCTCATGCTCGACCACGACTTCGGCGCCTTACTCGACAAGCTCGATGCGCTGGGCCTGCGAGAAAACACGATTGTCGTCTTCTGTGGAGACAACGGCGCCGAGCATCACCTCGTCGGACGCGGCACGGCAGGTTTCTTTGACGGCTCGTACTTTAGTTCGGCCGAGGGCGGCATCCGAACGCCGTTTCTCGTGCGTTGGCCCGAGCATATCCCCGCCGGCGTCGAGAGCAATGCAATGGTGCACGTCACCGACATGTTTACGACGCTTTTAGCCTTTGCCGGCTGCGCACCGCCCACCGATCGGCTCATTGACGGCGTCGATCAAACCGACTTCTTTCTGGGGCGGCAAGAAGAGTCGAATCGTGAAGCATGCATGGTATGGCTGCGCGACGAGCTCCACGCCGTCAAGTGGAACGACTTTAAAATCAACTTTAAACGCCAGCAGCACTTTCACGATCCGGAGCTTCCGCTCGGCTTTGCTCGCATCACTCACTTGATGGAGGATCCAAAAGAACGCGAGCCGGTGAGTCAACGCTACGTCCGCTGGTGGGTGATGCAACACGCTAATCGTATCGTCCGCGATTTCGAACAAAGCAAAGCGAAGGAAGAACTAATCCCACCGGGTGCACCGCTCGACTTCATTCCTGCGCGAAGTTAACGTGACGGTCGAACGGCTTCGCCGATACGTCGATGGGCTATCACGATATGGGCGCCGACGGGCGGGGGCAGTAACGCGCGAAGAAAGGCACACCGAGTTTGGGCTCGGAGGGCTAGGGTTAACTCTCCCCTAACCGGATGTCACAGGATACATTTATGCAATCTCGCATGGTAATTGGCGACTTCTCGAGGGCTACGCACCTGAGCGTGAAGGCGTTGCGCCACTATCACCACGTCGATTTGCCCAGTCCTCTAGAAGTGGATCGGCGCACCGGATATCGCTTATACGGGCATGCGCGTGCAACGTAATCTCTCTGCTACCTATCAGACCGAGGGACGCGAAAAACCAACGATTAGTCAGAGTGCTCTTCCGCTAGTTGGCGGGACTAACCGTTGCTCCGAAGGGCCCGCAGACGCCGATCGTATACCCAAGTGGCTTTAGGCCGCTCGGAAAGCTCCAGCGATCGACGCTGTCCTTCTTTCGTTGATGGTCTTTGCCGACGCAGGCAGCGCCGAGATGCTCGGTCCAGCCGCCAAGAATGTAGCGTTCGCCCGGTCCGGCAAATACCAGTTGGCTGGGGCCGTATTGCGGCGTGCCTCGATGATCTTCCAATAGAGTGTATCCGACAACGGCCCCAACTGACTTGGAGATTCTTACCCAATAAACGATAGAGCCTCTCGTAAGCGCGAGATAGTTGCCTCGCGAATACCATGCAATCGAACCCGGAAGTGGTCCGTAGAAGTAGTGAACCTGGAGTGCTATCGCCCGACAAGTCTGCAAATGGGCCGGGCACTCTGCAAGCGCAAAGTTACCGGTTCGATCAAGGCCGTCTACGAAGAGGTCGCCGGCAGGATCGTAAGCATCGAAGTCATGCTCGATCAGATGGCCGCCCCGCAGAAGCCGTGGAATACCCTCCCCGTGCTTATAGAGCAGCACACTCCCGGGTCTTTCGGGATTCTGCCAAACCGCCGTGACGGCAAGCGTATCGGTCGTTCGGTCAAAGGCGCAGCTGCGCGGGAATGCGTTCTTCGGAAGGGTGACTGTTTTCAGCGGCGCTCCCGTGCGCGAGTAATGCGACACGCTGTACACATCGGCGGACCATATGCTGCCGTCGGGATCGGTGCAGAGTCCCCCCTGCGAAACCGACCTATCGTAGATGTGGCCTTTGAACTTGAGATCCGGAAGCGTATAGACTGAGATGCCGGCAAAACTTCCATCCGATATGAAAAGCAATCGCCGCTCATTTCTTGGGTTCGGCGCGATCGGCAATCCGCTGGCGGAAACTCTTTCACCTTCGGCCTGACCAAGCGGCAGAGTTCTCGCGGTGTTGCATGCCGAGAGAAGCGCCAATGCGAGAGCTGCGGCCGAGCTGCCATGGATAACTGAGCGCCAGTTCATCGCAGGACACTCCGTTTTAAAGCCTCGGGTAAGCCAGCGCCAACCATCTTATACCACATCATACCATATCGGGATCTTCGACCTCGATTTCGGTCGTTCTGGCCGGCGCCGATCGTCGCGGATCATCGCCCGGCCGCAGCTTACTGCGATTTCTTCGAAGAAGTCGGTGGTCTCCTATTCACCGACCTCATCAATCTTGAAATCGTCATGCGTTGATTTGATTTCGAACACGCCTGGAAGACGGGCGACCTTTGGTTCGTCAGGAAGCTGCTATACTGAACAAGTTCTCTACTGCTTCAAACAAGCGAGACGGCTTCGACCCCACCGGGCCACCGTCTCTTGACGGCAACTATCTTTATGGCACGACGAACCTTGGCGGTGTGCACCAGATCGAGTCGGGCGTTGCACGTTAGGCGCGAGCCTCATTCTGGTTGCTGGCTGCGGACCAACGCAGGCGATCCCGTCAAACGCGGCGCTGCCACAAGCTTAAATCAGTTGGGCGAGCATCACGTCGGCGAATCTGTTTGTCACAGACCTTCCGGCTAGGTCCGCGATAGTCGTCGTCGACCGGCCAAGATAATTGTCGCCGTACAAGCGTTACGGATTAGCCGATAGTACGCTCGTCGGGCCCGCTGACCGTCCCAGCAAACGGAATGGCTTAAGTCCTCACGAGCTCACCCGCGAGCATGTTGGATTCGCGCTGCGCCTAGTCCCGTTTTTACGGCGGTTAGAAAATCGGGTCTGGAGCAGCGAAAAATCCAGTAAAATAAGGACAATTTTTGGGATGGCCGGGAGTCGAACCCACGCTCGGGGATTCCAGCCGCTCCCGTCCGTTACCGAAAAGTGTTAGGCCGTGTTTTCAAAGTAGCTTTGAAGGGAATGGCCATTATTCATAGGAATTTTTTGAGGCTATGCCACGACATAGCCTATCCGACGAGCAATGGGCGTTAATCGAACCGCTGCTCCCGCCGGAGAAACCGGCGATCGGACGACCTGCAATCAGCCATCGACGCTTTCTCAACGCGATCATCTGGCTGGTCCGCACCGGTGCGCCTTGGCGCGATTTACCAACGGAGTATGGCCCGTGGAGAACGATGGCCACACGATTCTACCGCTGGCGCCGGAACGGAACTCTATTCAAGATGTTCAAGGCGCTTCAGGGTCAAGCCGAAGCACGTGGACTGCTGGACTGGGAGCTGCATTGCCTCGACAGCACCGTGATCCGCGCCCACCAGCACGCCGCTGGTGGAAAAAGGGGGCTCTCCGCGCGCTCGGGCGCAGCCGGGGCGGGTTCGGTACGAAAATCCATCTGCGCACTGATCGCAAGGGCAACCCGATCGTCTTTACGCTCACCGGCGGCGAGAAGCACGACGCGCCGCAGTCCGTGAAGCCGGTCGACACTGGGGCCGTGAACGGGACGCGGCCTGGTCGCCCGCGGCTGCGCCCAGCCCGTATTGCCGGCGACAAAGGCTACGACAGCGCCGCACTGCGTATGGCGCTGCGCCAACGCCATATCGAACCGATCATCCCTTCGCGTTGCAATCGGCGCCGACAAATCGCCTTCGACAAAATCAGGTACCGCGAACGCAACGTGATCGAACGATGCATCAATAAACTCAAACAGTGGAGGCGTGTCGCGACGCGGTACGAGAAACTTGCTGCCAACTACGCCGCCGTGATCCTCATTGCGGTCAGCATGCGCTTTCTGAACATCTTACTTTGAAAACACGGCCTAATCCGTCAGGCTATTCCGCCGCGCTGCTTCCCCGATGGTCCCTCCCAATACCGACCGTTTCCGACCCGTCTGTGACAAAATGTGACAGCATTCTAGCTCAACTGTTTACTAGCGCGCCTCGCGGTTCAAGAGCTTACTCCGCCGCAAAGAGAGTAGCTGCAGTGGCACGGTCGTTGAGCGGCATCAGTGTTTCCGGTCCCCCAAGTCTTGTCTTGACTCGCTCGCGCGAGCCCACTTCATCGTAACGGCCGCGCGGCTTTCGCCGCCCGCAAAGCTTCGTAAAACTCAGCGAAGCTCGAAGCCTCGCCTTCCTTCTCGCTCCAACGCCTAATGCTTGATAAGTTCACTCGGCCGCTCTGTGCCACAGCTATCGCGGCGGCCAGCGCGCTGCGGTCGCCAAAGAAGTAGAACGAAGCCAAGCGGTCTCGTACGGAATCTGTACGGGACAGAACATAGAGAAATTCGCTACCACGTTGGACCGTGTCGTAGGAGCTAACGAGATCGTTGCCGATCGCAAGCGGGCCGGGTGGAAACTCGACCGTGAAGATATTCTTATTGTGATGATTCGTGGTAGCCTAGCTCGCGCAATACACCGCCGGCACGGGCCGTGTCACTGGAAAACGTAATGATGAAGTCGGCGTCTCCGGATTGATAGACTGAGGTGCATAATAGGTGGCGGCGCTGCCACCTGTAAGGACGGCGACGGTCCCAGCACGTGCCAAGGCGGTGCAAACCGCGAAGCAGACGTCCTCAAGCGCGGACTCCGCGGATATCGGCGACGTCCTAGAGCGCCTTTCCAGCGCGCCGTGGCCGCCGTCGCAACTCCGAAACGCGGCGCTCCAGGCTGGGGTCGCGCTTTGCATACTTCAGGAGGAGCGAGCGGAGCTCGTGTGCACCGTAGAACCGCGGGTTGAGACGCACCTCACGATTAGCGCCAACGATCCGGCTAACCACGGCGCCCTCGCGTTCAAGGTCATTCACCATCCGCTGTACGCTTGGCAGTGGTGCGTTGCTGAGACGCGCGAGCTCTCTGGGATACGTTTCGCCGAGCAGAGCGACAAAGTGTTAGGATCTTGCTCCGGGGCGTACTGCCGAAGAGTTTCATAGTGACCATGCTCGCCATGTTATCAAAAATGTGGTCAGTTGCCACTTTTTTGTTGCTATCGCGAGTCGCGCTCGGGGAAACCGCCCCCGGCGGATGGGGTGGCAACATCAAGCGGTTAACGTCACCGCGACAGCCGCCATAGCGATGGCCTGTAAAATAAGAATACTTTTTGGGATGGCCGGGAGTCGAACCCACGCTCGGGGATTCCGGGCACTTCCGTCCGTTACCGATTAGCGTTATTTTGTCGGGCTTTTTCGCTCCCAGGTTCCCGGACGATGCCGTCCGCTCCCAACCGTTCCCGACCGCTCCGTTAGAAAATGTTAGAAAAAACGGCTATGGCGCTGGGTAGTCCCCTTCAATCCTTGGCTCCGCATATCGGCTTCAGCGTTCCTCTGCGGCGATCTGTCCCTCGTCGACGCCCGAGTTTTCACCCAGGCCCGATTATCCACTTGTCAATCCACATTCGCTCGTGCCATGCGTTCCACGTAATCGGACGCCCGGAAAGAATGGGATAGAAGAATATGAAGGCTGCGACGACTATTGTCACGTAAACACCCGCCGCGACGGCCGAGGTCGTTACGTGCTTCCGCGCTAGCTTACCCCATCTTGAAAGGTGCTGCAGCGCGATCGAGTTGCAAAGACAAATAAGGGGTATATTTACGTAGAAGTGATATGCGAACGTAATGCGAGGTGACCCAGCCCACGGCACCCACTGGAGAACGTAGTCGAGCACGATGAGCGCATAGGCCTTGTTGCGCAGGCGAAATGCCAACACGCCGACCAACGGAACGCTGAAAAGTCCGAACCAAAGGATTATGGGATTCGGCATCGACGTAACTTCGGAGACGCAGCATTGTTTCGGATCTGAGGGATCCTGGCGTTGATCGTGATAAAAATATGCAACCGGTACATAATCGAGCGGCCACTCCCACCATTTCGAAGAATATGGATGCGTGGCGTGCGCTACGCCGACGTCGTGGTATTCAAACATTGAGTACTGGCGATAGACGACATCGTTGAAGTTGTGGATTTCGTTAGGATCAGGCGAGTGGCGGGCGAGATCAGGTGCCCAGACCAGCGCGTAGACCGTCATGCTGACAAGTACGATCGTGACGAGGGCTGCGTCGAGACGAAAACCACGCGGGTTGCCCCAGAGCGTTGGCTGATTCGCGAAGAAATAACGCTGCAGCCAAACGAGAACAA
Source organism: Candidatus Cybelea sp. (assembly GCA_036521375.1). Taxonomy (GTDB): domain Bacteria; phylum Vulcanimicrobiota; class Vulcanimicrobiia; order Vulcanimicrobiales; family Vulcanimicrobiaceae; genus Cybelea. The sequence continues at coordinate 33,979 of DATDHW010000012.1, read as the reverse complement.
CCACTGCGAAGCTGACGCCGAAGCCCATGACGCCGTACCACTTCGCGCTGATGAGCAGTCCCAGCGCAACTGTGAAAAGGATCAGCCAGAGCTTTGATGAGCTGCCTTTCTCGGTGGCGTTCCCAGCACGAAGTTCGCCCTCGGCATAGACCGCGGCGCCGGCAGGCGTTTCGTAGGCGACGCTGGCGCCGCGTCGGTATTCGATGCGCAGCGGATCGTCATCGTAGACAAGCGCGCCGCCCTTGGCTTGCGAGATCGTGCCGCGCGTAATCTTTCCCCGCGCATCGATCGTGCCGCCGTCGGCGGCGAAGAGCGCCGTTCCCTCGCTGCCACGCAAGGCGTAGGAGCCTTCCGCGTACGTCAGCTCGCGGCGGCCGTCCCCGAACCGCCTCGGCATGACGAAATAGCGCACGAGCAGATAGGCGAGGCACGCCACGTAGAGCGTGGCGACCGTCGTCGCCGCGGTGTCGAAACCCCAAGAGATGCGGCAGACCTGACCAGCGGTGGCGCCGATTGCAAGCGCGGCAGCCGCTCCGCCCGCGAGTCCCACCCACGGCACGACGACGTGCCGGCGCTCGCCCACCTGCGAGCTGATCCAGAAACGATAGAACGCGTAGACCGCAAACGTCGCGAAGAAGATGACGAAGCCTTCGGGCGTTGCCGTGCGCGACTGCACGAAATGCATGCCGTCGAAGGTCAGCAGCAGCGCCGTCACCGTCGCGAATAGCGTCGAGCCGGTGACGCGTTTGGCGAAGCAATAAAGCAGCATCACGACTAGCGCGCCGAAAACGAGATCGAGAAAGCGCCAGCCGTACGGATTATCGCCGCTGCTCATGTGGCCGATGATGCCATTAAGCAACATCCATCCGCCGAGGCCGTGGCCCTTCGGCATGCCGCCGAAGAGCATCATCGAGAACGTGATCATGAGCTTGCTGAGCGGCGGGTGTGTGTTCTCGTAGATCCTTAAATTCTGCAGATACTCTTCACCGGCGCGAGCGAAGTACGTCTCATCGAAGATGCCGCAACGCGCGAGACCGGCCTCCGCCCAACAGGAGGAGCCGTTCGGCCGCCAATAGCCGACGAAGGACAGAATGAAACTCCCTATTCCGAGCACCACCATGATCGCGTAGTCCAGCGGCATGCGCATTACCGCCAAGCCTTCACGCGGGTCGAACCAGTGACGTGCGCCCTGGGCGGCGCCCGCCTGCTCAACCGCCGCCGCGAGTCCTGGCGACGGTGCCGGACGGGCTGCGGATACCTCGCTGGTTCCTAGATACTGATAGCCTAGCCAGAAGAACACGCCGACGGCCACCAATGATAATAGCGTCGTCCACAGCCCCCATAAGTTCTGAAAATTGAGGCCGACAATGTTGCTGCCGGCAACGTGCACGTACTGCAAGCTATACGCGAGATTCGCAAAGAGAACGAGCGAGATAGCGAAGGCGCCCCAGAGATAGCGGCGCGCAAAGGGAACGCAGGCAATGGTAAAGATCAGTCCATTAAAAACGTATCGCTCGTGCATACGAGTGGCGAGCGTAAAAAAGGCAAGCGTTGCGATCGCGCAGCCTTCGAGTAGCGCCTGGGAACTCCGGTCTTGTATGTATCGCCAAACGATCAGCGCAAGCGCCGCTATCGTCAGCGCCATGCCCCAAGCGTACTGTGGCAAGAACACGATGCTCTGATTGTCTGGAAGCCAGAGCACGCCGCGCAGCGCCCAGAGATTGAACGCGTTAACGCTGTTGTACGGGTAGACGTTCAAGCCGTACGAGTAGACGTTGGCGAGCCAGCCAAACGTCGCCATCGGCTTCCCGGGATGGAATGGCTCCGCAATCAAGAGCGCAAAGAGAATTGCTGCGCCAATCCCGATTGCCATCGCCGTGACGCGCGCTCTTTTACGCCCGAGATCGACAAAGGCGAACGCAACGATCAGAGGCAGCAGTACGGCGGCTTGCGGCTTGATGAGAAGTGAATACGACAGCGCGATCCAGCCACCGACGATCCAGCATGCGCTCTTCGGCCAGTAGCCCGCCTGTGAAAGCTCGAAGTCGCCGCTGCGCACGAGCGCATAAACGGCGAGCAGCGCAAAGAAACACGCGACCGAATCCATTTGTCCCCAGAGCGCCGAGACGAAGATAACTGCGGGGTTGAGCACGTAGAGCGCTGCAGCGCCAAGAGCAACGCTCTCCGATGCGAAGCGTCGCGCGACCGCGTAGATTAGAACGGCCAGTGCAAGATCGAAGAGAATCGCGGGCAGCTTGACGAGGATCGCAAGGATCCCCAGCCCGGCGTCGTGCGCGCTAAAAAAGAGCGCCCATAACTTGCCGACAATGTCGAGAATATAGAAATAGCCGGGCGGATAATCGGTGAATTTCGTCGACGCATAGAAGCCGGCTAGGCCATGCGTGACGAGCGCAGTCGCCCATGCCTCGAAACTCGAGATGTCGTTGGGGAAGCCTTGCGACCGCACGCAGGCGAGGCGCAAGGCCAGCCCAAGACCGAGAATAATTGTAAGGAATAGCCAGGCCGGCGGGGTGAGGCGCGCTCCGACGGATGGTGAGCGCGCAGCGTTCGAACGAGCCGTCACTTATCACTTAGGAGCGGTCGCCCCACCATAACGGCAGCACCCAGTGCGCAGGTAAAGCGACGATTGTGTCGCGTCAGCTGACCGCTGGACCAGGCGCGGGACGAGGTGCAGGTGTTATCGATGTCGCGGGGGCTGCGGAGACTATCGGGACCGGCGAGTTCGCTCCGGTAAAACCTCCGTCGTTCCTTGGGGCGTGCGATGCAACGCTCAACCAAAAGCAAAGCGAACAGAGGGCGATCGCAGCCGTTCCCGACAGCGCTTGCGCCAGGCGACGGCGTGATATTTCCCTGGCCCGCTTACGAATAGAATCGGTCGGAGCCGGAGGGACGCTGACCGTAAGGGCGTCGCGTAATGCAGCTGGGAGGTCAAGCATTTTTCCCCGATCCTTTGTTGTTAGTGGACTTGGGGTCGCCTACGGTGAGCAATGGCTCCAATATTTTCCTTGCGTTCATAACGTGAAATCGCACGGTGCTGTCAGGGATCGCAAGTACTTTCGCGATCTCCCGGCTGCTCATCTCGGCATAGTAATGAAGCGCGACGACCGCGCGTTGGCGTGGCGTCAGTCGATCTAGAGCCCGCAAAACATCGATTCTGACGAGACCCTCGCTGGGCTCGGCGGTCGCGGTCGCCTCGATGGTAAACCGCTCGGCGCGGCGCTGCTTCTTTCCGATCGACAATGCTGTTCGAACGACGATTCGATAGAGCCAGACGTTAAACGCTTGGGAGGCGCGAAGCTTGGGCATCGCATCCAGAATTACGGCGCATGCTTCCTGTGCGGCATCCTCCGCCAACCCATGATCTCGCAGGACCGAAAAAGCTACCCGATAAGCCTGTGGCCAGATTGCCCGTATGAAGCCGTCGACCTCAGCGTCAGATGCCTCGCGGCCCAGCCCATAGGGATCAGTCCGAAGCCCCACGGCCGGCCATGGCGCGCTCCGCGAAACCATCACATTACTATAGAGTGCTTTGCGAAGCAGAAGTGTTGGCCGAGACCTGGGACAAAGCGATTGAAGTCTTCCTTCTTAACTCGCGGTCGTCAAGATTGAGCGCGTTGATGCCTTTACCAACAAAGCCCCATCCCAAGTAACAGCTATCTCGTCATCGTCGGGACCGCATCTGCCCATGGGTGCTGGTTAACCCCCGACGGCTTTCACCCTCGCGGGGAAAGGCGCCGCTTCAGTAGATCGCCTACTGGGGAGACCCGGCCACCGCCGAAATTAGGCCATTGCCGGTGCCGCCGCCCGCGCCTGCCGATCGGATGCGGATTCGCGTGGCCTCTAAAGTACGAGTTCGAAGCATTCCGAGTCTCGTGGTTCAGGCGAAAGAGCCGGCCGAATCAGAGCGGCTTTCTTGCGGTCGACATGTCGAAAGCCGCACTTCTCAAAGACGCGAATGCTAGCTCGGTTTTCAGGGTCACATGTACCGGTAACGCGACGCAGTCCTTGTCGCAGTGCAAACCTCAGTGCCGCGGTCACTGCTTCCGGAGCAATGCCTTGACCCCAATGAGAGACGCCCAAGACGTAGCCGATGTCGCCGTCGGTGCCGTCAATACGCAGTTCAATCTTGCCGCACAGCCGTTCCTCATCGAGTTTACGAATGACCCAGGCGATTCGTTTGCCTTGCGCCATATCGGCGGCAAGGTCTGCATATCGATCTTGGGTTTTCAAGACGTCCAGACGTGGGCTGGGCTGCCAGTCCATGTACTTGGTAACACGCTCGTCTGATGCAAAAGCCTCAAATATGGCTTGTGAGTCGTCAGCAGCTTGAGGGCGCAGTTCGAGACGTTCTGTTCGAAGGGTAGCGTTCTCGGCGGAAAACTTCATTGCGTTCAGGGTACGAAAGCGGGTTGTTGTTTACCTAGCGGGCATAGCGGCGGGCTGAGGATGCCCGTGATGGTCGTGCGGATAAGGAGATTGACTAGTATCTGCGTCTTATGGGCAACGCTGTCGGTGTTCGAAAACCGTCAGCGTAGATGGGCAGAAAGCACGCTCGCTCGTACCTCCGGAGTTCCGGCACAAAGTTATCAACCCAAAGGCGATCAGCGAGGGCATCGCCGCAGCAACGCAGCTCGGGCAATGCCAATTGGCGCGAGGTGGCTAACCCCTCAAGTGCTGTGCGAGCGTCGCCGGTAGCGCAACTGCGCGGCGCGGACGACGCTAATATTGGATGTCACGCCAGGCGACGTTAAAAATGTGGTTGTTGGGACCACGTCTAAGGTCGAGCAAAGTAATTCGATTTGCGGGGTCGACACCGACCACCCACGTCAGGACGTCCTGCGGATAGCGCACGCGAAAGAACGTCCAGATTTGCTTGGCCATAATGCGTTTTTCGAACGGATACATCGATTGCGGGGCATCAAGCGCGCTCAAGAGCGTCGCTGCGCGTGGAAACGCGTTAGGACCTACGAACGCGTCCAGCTCCGGCATCAGCTCAGAGCGATCGAAGCTGCCGTGTGCGACGGCATCGAGAAGGCGGCGAGCTCGATCGGCGGTCGCTTGGTCGACAACAATCGGCCCGGGTTCGGGGAACGACATCCCGGATTTGGGCTGCTGCGGCGCCTTCTGCGCCTTAGCAACGCCAGCCGAGTAAAGCGTCGACGCGGTCACCGCGACCACGGACGAGAAAGCAGAGACAAAGTAGCGGCGCACCATAGCCGACGATCCTCCAATACGTGGGAGTCTCGCTTCATCTTACTACGGTGCCCCCAACGATGGAAAGCCAGCGCCTCAAAAGAGGAGACGGCCGGCTCCGCGGCCATGCCGATCGGCGCGTTTTGCGCGTAAACTACCCAGTTGCGGGGCTCTACGCTGAAGCCGTAACCCCCTCCCCAGCGCGTTGCGGCCCCGCGAGCGCGGCGGGGCCCCACGCTGCGAGCAATGCGGCTGCGCTCAGGCTGAGCGTGAAGCGGCCGCGAGACGCCACGCCTTTCGGCGTTTCAAAAGAGCGTCGGCGCGATCCACTGCTACAAACGCTTCGGGTTTAAAATTGCGCGAAAGACCGATGGGGCGGGCATTGAGGCGCGCGAACCAGATCTCTTACTCGTAAGGGGTCAGCCTTCCTAACGTCATCTCTCGGTTCGGGGCGCGCTTGGCTTCGCTAGGCGTTTTGCTCAAGGTTCAATCTGGCGAGAACGTCATTCTCGGAACACCCACCGCTTAGCTCGGCGCCGCAGTTTCGAAGGATGCCCAATGCGCCACTATTATTCCGTGTGGTGTGCGCGACGAGTGTTGACACTCCCGTCCTCGCCGCTTCAACGATTAGCGCACGTAGCGTCATCGTTCCGATACCTCGCCTTCGTGCCGATTGAGCCAACCATAATCCGGTCTCTAGCACATCTTCACTTGCACGAGCCAACCGGGCTGACCCCACGACATGCCCTTCGTGTACTATCGCATAAGTTAACTCACGATTTACTCGTTCTAGACCGGCGCGCCGGCTTTCGTGAAACGTCCTAAAATTCGCCATGCACTGGGGAGTCCAGCCGGACACGCCCGGAACAAGTGGCATCACTTCATGCGGAAGTGCCTCGAGCACAGCGACCTTCAGCAATTCGTCGAGTGTCGGATCGTCGATGTCCTTGAGCGCGACGTATCCGTATCGCATGAACACCTTAAACTCACTCTCATCGACCACGCAGAACCCAAGCCTTTCGTAAAGTGTTCGCGCTGGATTAATCTTAGCCGCGCTTAGGCAAACCGACAGGTTTTGTCGGTTGGCTTCGGAGATAACGTCTCGGACTAGTTGAGAGCCAATTCCCAGACGTTGGAACGCCGCAAGCAAGTAGATAGAGTGGATCTCCGCCCTGTCTGCGTGCCAAGACACTGCTAGCCAGCCCGCGGGTTGTCCATCAGCCATGATGATCGCCGTGATCTCCGGGTGATAGTGCTCCATGAACCGGAGATGCTCGAATTCGTCGCCGCGCCACCCAAAAAGTCGCTCGATAATCCAACGCTGCGTTGAAAAGAAAACACGCTCAGCGAAGTCCGAGTCGGACGCAACAGCCGGGCGCAGAGAGATTACCATCGGCTTCAATCTACCACCGATGCGAACACGGGGACAGCCCGCCGCCGTCATCGCCACCGCGCGACCAGACGACGGCCGCTGCTGGCGGGCTTGGCGGCCTCCGGGCAGTGCCGCCCCGGACGCCGCGCCACGGCCGCCGACGCTCTCCGGCGTGTTTTGCAGGAGGCACGCGCCCGGTCGCCACGTCGGCCCTGACAACCGCGGCCTTCTCATGGAAGCGGCTTAGAGGCGCAAAGTTCTTATCTGCACGCCTGTCAGAGCGGAACGCACAAGCCGCAAGCATATTAGATTCGTCCTGCGTCTAGTCGGGGTTTTTTACGGCGGTTAGAAAATCGGATTTAGAGCTGCGAAAAAGCCTGTAAAATAAGGGCGCCCTTCGACAAGCTCAGGGTGACACGAAATTTGGGATGGCCGGGAGTCGAACCCGGACGCTCTTTCGAGCAACGGATTTTAAGTCCGTAGTGTCTGCCTATTCCACCACCATCCCACGGCGGAGCGGCTTACTGGCGGTAGTGCTCGACGATCTCGCCGCTGCGCATATTTGCCACGTCCGGATCCTGTCCCGCGTGGCGACGGGCACGACGCTGACGTAACAAATCCCAAAACTGATCGAGCTGCACCGAGATCGCCTCGAGCTGCGCTCGGTCGCTCTCGGTGAGATGGCCCTCTTCGCCGTGTTCGAGCAGGCGATGCTCTTCGGCGACCAAGCCTTCGATGTGTTCGCGAATCTGCGGATCGTTCATGAGCGGAATCCTCTTCGGGTTTTCGGTGCTGCGGGGGCGGCGTGATGTTGTCCTGCATCGCGCTCCACAAGCAGCACGCCGAGCAGCAAGTCGGCGGTCGTCGCGACGGCCGTCTCGCATTTGACCAGATCCATGGCCGTTTCGAGCACGATGATGCCCGCAGGCAGAATATCGGCACGCTGCGGCTTCATTCCGACGACCTGCCTGCGCTCCTCGAGCGGCATCTTGCGCAGCATCTCGAGCACGCGCTGCAAAGCAGAGCGGTCGAGTGGAAAAGACTGCAGCAGGCTTCGCTTGCCGCGCACGATCGCCGCGGCCGTCGTCGCGCTTCCACCGACAAAGGCCAGTCTCTGGATCTCGGGCTGCTCGGCAAGCGGCTGCAGCGCTTTGCGCGCCAGCTCGCGCGCGCGCTCGACGCTTCCCTCGTCTGCCACTCCGCCGGCGCCGCGCAGCTCGGGAACCTCCTCGGTTAAACGTACCGCGCCGATCTCGCACGAGATCACCGCTTCGGGTTCGGCCGACGTGCCGACGGCATACTCCGTGCTGCCGCCGCCGCAATCGACGACGCCGACGCGTTCGCCGCGCAGCGTACCGAAGGCGCTCAACGCTCCGCGATACGACGCGATCGCCTCTTCTTCACCCGAGAGAACACGAAGCGGCACGCCCACCATGCTCTGCACGCGCTGCGCGAACTCCTCGCCGTTGTCCGCGCGGCGCAGCGCGCTGGTCGAAATCGCAAAGAGCCTAACGTAGTGCCCGCGGATCGCACGCTGGAACTGGGCGATCGCGTCGAGCGTGCGCGCCATCGGTTCGTCGGCGAGATGGCCGCGCTCGCCCAAGCCTTCGCCGATGCGGGTGCCCGTCGACCGCACGACCTCGATGCGCGGATTCTCCGGCTCGACGTCGGCCAGCAGCAGACGCGTCGAGTTCGTGCCGATCGAGATCACGGCGTAGCGTTTGCTCATCGAAGATGCGTTCTCGGGCTAGGCTTCGTGCCGAGTCGCAAAGAGCGCGGCGCGGCGCTTCTTACGCAAGAAGTGTCGCTCGGCAGCGGGAATCGCGTCGGCCGGCTCCCAATCCTCGGCGCTTTTGAGGTACGAAGCGATCTGCTCTTCGAGCTCGTCATCGCGAATTTGCGGCGCGAGCGAGACGGCGCAGCGCCGCCCCTCCCGCCGCACCTCGAATGCCAGGCGCTTGCGCCGTAGCAGCGAGCGCTGGTACTGCTCCTGATGCGACTGGACGTCGGCGGCGCTGGCACTGGCGAGATCGCCGCCGTCGAGCCGGACGAGCGCACCGTAGGCGTTGAGGTTGATCACGATACCGTTGGCCGTATCGTTCACGGAGTCGCGGCCGAAGCCGGCGCAGGCGAGATAAAGACCATTGCCTCATTGGGCCGCACCAGGCGCAGGCGGTCGTGGATTTCGGGAACGGCGCCTTCGGGATCACGCAGGCGGCGCAGCTCGCGCTGCTGCTCGTCGCGCTGCCGTTCGAGCGCGGCAATATCGGTCTGGAGCGAAGAAAGCTGATGCGCGGCGGCGACGTTCTGGCCGATTGCCCGAACGAACTGCACGACGATGAGAGACGCGACCAATAGAACAAGCGCCGCGGTCATAGCGCGACCGGCGGCGACGAGCACGGGACGGACGCGCGTCAGCGCGCCGTTCGTGCGGGCTCTAAGCTTTCTGCCTGCCATTCACCAAGTCGACGATACTTTCGATACCGCTGCTCCAAGAGCATCTCCCCAGTCAAGCCGGTCAAGTGCTGCAAAGCTGCATCCACGGCATCGAGCGTTCGCGTCACGATATCCTGGGCGTTCCGATGCGCCCCGCCCAGCGGCTCCGGGAGTATTTCATCCACGATGCCGAACCGCTCCAAGTCATTGGCCGTTAACTTCAACCGCGCCGCCGCTTCTTCCGCTTTGCTTGCATCGGACCAAAGAATCGCTGCGCAGCCTTCCGGTGAGGCGACCGAGTACGTGCTGTGCTCGAGCATCATCACGTGATCGGCAATTGCGAGCGCCAGCGCGCCGCCGGAGCCGCCTTCACCGATTACCGTCGCGACGATCGGCACGGGTACGGTCGAAAACGCTTGCAGGCAGACGGCGATCGCCTCCGACTGCGCATGCTCCTCGGAGGTGATTCCCGGATCGGCGCCCTTCGTGTCGACCAATGTCACGATCGGCAGGCGCAGGCGCCCGGCAAGCTTCGCCAGGCGGGTCGCTTTGCGATATCCCTCGGGTGCCGGCATGCCGAAATTCCGCCGCAAATTTTCCTTGGTATCGCGACCCCGCTGCTGACCCATCAGCATGACCGCGCGGCCTCGCAGCAGTGCGAATCCGCCGACGATCGAGGGATCGTCGCGAAAGTGACGATCGCCGTGCAGCTCGTCGAACCGGTCGAAGCGCGCGATGTAGTCGAGCGAAGTCGGGCGATTGGGATGGCGCGCCATGTGCACCTTCTCCCAGGGCGTGAGCGTTCCGAATCGCTCGCGGAGGATCTCCTGGTACTTTTGCTCGAGGGCGCCGATTTCGCTGGACATGTCCAGCGGCTGCGCGGCCGAGGCTTCGCGCAGCTCCGAGAGGCGCCGCTCCAGCTCGACCAGACTTCTCTCGCGCTCGACGATCAGATTGTTACTCATGCCCGGCGTACTCCAGCAGACGCACCAGCGTCTCTTTGAGACTGCGCCGGTCGACGACCATGTCGATTGCGCCTTTTTCGAGAAGAAACTCGGCGGTCTGGAACTGGTCGGGGAGCCGCTGGCGGATCGTCTGCTCGATCACGCGGCGCCCGGCAAAGCCGATCATTGCCTTCGATTCCGCGACGATGACGTCGGCCTGAAACGCGAACGAGGCGGAGACGCCGCCGCTGGTCGGATCGGTCAAGACCACAACAAAGAAATTTCCCTCGTCCATGAAGCGTGAAACGGCGGCCGTCGTCTTGGCCATCTGCATCAGCGCGAGCATGCCCTCTTCCATCCGGGCACCGCCCGAGGCCGAGAAAATAATGCAGGGAACGCGCCGGCGCCGCGCCTCTTCCAGCAGCAGCGTGATGCGTTCGCCGGTCACCTGCCCCATCGTGCCGCCGCGAAAGTGAAAGTCCATGATCGCGAGGGCCACCCGCCTGCCGCCGATCGAGGCGAAGCCGCAGACGACCGATTCGGAGATGCCGCTGCGTTCGCGATCGGCGCCGAGCTTGGCGGGATAGGTGCGCTTGTCGGTCCAGCCCAACGGGTCTTGCGGCAGTATGTCGCCGCCAATCTCGTTGAATTCGCCGTTGTCGGCGATCGAGGCGATACGATCGTAGGCGTGCATCCGGAAGTGGTAGCCGCAGCGGGTGCAGACGAAAAGATTCGCCGCGAGATCGCGCCGGTAGAGGACCTCGCCGCACTTTTGGCACTTGCTCCACATCGCCGCTTCGGAGGCTTCGGGCTCCTTCGCCCGGCGAGCCGTGAGCCAGTCAGGCCTTGGCACTTGAGCTGCGCTCCTTCGGCGGCTTCGGGAGGAGCCAGGCCACGTAGAGCCGGCGCAGCTGCCGAAGGTAATTGAAGATCTCGCGCTCGTTGAGCTTCGACTGACCCGCGACGCGGTCGGTGAAGACGTACGGAACCTCGACGGCCTTTGCGTAGTGCGCTTTCGCGATCACCTCGAGCCCAATCTTGAAACCGATCGGATCGAGCTGCACGCCGTCGAGCGCCTCGCGGCGGACGAGAAAGAAGCCGCTCGTCACGTCCTTAACGCTGGTCAGCGGACGTGCGAGCCAACAGGCGACGCGCGAGGTGACGATGCGACGCATCGGCCAGTTTTCGATCCCGCCGCCGGCGACGTAGCGGCTTCCGACGGCCAAGCCGTACTCGCCGGAGGCGAGCGCCGCGGCCATTTTCGGGAGCGCCTTCACATCGTGACTGAAGTCGGCATCCATCGCTCCGAGCGCGACCGATTCGCGGCGCGCGATCGTCCAGCCCTCGATCACGGCGCTCGAGAGGCCGAGTTTTCCGGCGCGGTGCAGGCAGCGCACGGGTAAATCCTTCGAGAGCCGGTCGACGATCGCGCCGGTGCCGTCCGGCGAGTTGTCGTCGACGACGATCACTTCACCGTCGAGGCCGTTCTCCGCAAACGTCTCGGCGAGCGCGCGCAGCAGCTTCTCGATGCCGGCGGCCTCGTTGTAGGTGGGGATGACGATCGAAAACGGGAGTGGCATGCGCAATCGCTGACTCTACGACGCCAGGGACCCAATCACCGCCAGCAGTACGAGCGCGGCCGTATCGGTGCGCAGCACGCGCGGGCCGAGCCAGAGCAGCGCGGCGTCGTTTCGGGCGGCAAGCTCTGCCTCGGCGTGGGTAAAACCGCCCTCGGGCCCGACAACGACCAGGACTCGCCCACGGCCGGGGAGAGCCTCACGCAACCGTTCGTATAGCGGTGCTGGGGCAGCGAGCTCCCAGGCAAAGAGCACGGCGTCGTACTCCCCGAAGCGCGCGAGCAGCCCCTCGAAATCGAGCGGATGGGCAATCTGCGGAATCGTCTTACGGCCGGACTGCTGGGCCGCCGTGCGCGCGATTCGCCGCCAGCGCGAGAGCTTCTCCGCGCCGACGTCGCGCCGCACGCTGCGCTCGCAGACGAATGGCACAAAGGTATCGACACCGAGTTCTGTGCCTTTTTCGACAACGAACTCCATTCGCTGGCCTTTGGGCACCGCTTGCGCAACGTCGATCTGCAGCGTCGCGACAGATGCTGCTCCTTCGATGACGCGGGTGATTTCGGCGTGGACCGATCTCGCGATTTCGCGGATCGTTGCGGCGAAGGTCCGTGCGGTCGAATCGATCAGCACGATCTCGTCGCCGGCTTTCAAGCGCAGGACGTGCTCGATCTTGTGCGCGTCGGCACCGTCGATCTCGACGATGCCACCAATCTCGTTCGCGCCTTCGACGAAGAAGCGGCGCGCGGCGATCACTCCGGGCGGAACGCGTCCTTCACGCGTTCGAAGAAACTACGCTCGTCGATGACGTCGCCGCCGGCGTGCGCGTACTCCTCAAGCGCTTCACGCTGATGCCGGTTCATCTTCGTCGGGATGACGACGTGCACGGTGACGTGATGGTCGCCGTGCTGCGAGCCGCGCACGCTCGGCATCCCGAAGCCGCGCAAGCGCAGACGCGAGCCCGATTGAGTGCCCGCCGGCAGCGTCACCTCGACGCCGCCGTGCAGCGACGGTACCTCGATCGTTGCGCCGAGCGCCGCCGACGGAAAACTCACCGGCACGTCGACGAACGTATCGCGAGCTTCGCGACGGAAGAGCTTGTGCGGCGTGATGCGCAGATACACGTAGAGATCACCGGGCGGCCCGCCGTGCGAACCGGCCTCGCCGTTGGCGGCGATCCGAATCCGCGACCCGTCATCGACGCCCGCGGGAATGTTTACCGTCAGGTGCGCTTCGTGCTCGTTCTTGCCTTGGCCGTTACAGCTTTCGCAGGGCGCAGAGATGACGTGGCCCTCGCCGCCGCAGTGGGTGCAGGCGGATTGCGTGATCATTTGCCCGAGCGGGGTCTGACGCGCCGTGCGCATCGTCCCGGTGCCGCGGCAGCGATCGCAGGCCGTGATGATCGTGCCGGGTTTGGCGCCGCTTCCCTTACAGCTTGCGCACTGCCCCAGCCGGTTGAAGGCGATCTCTTTGGTGGTGCCGGCGAACGCTTCTTCGAGCGAGATCTCGAGGTCGTAGCGGAGATCGGAGCCGCGCTCCGGCCCAGCGCGGCGCGGCTGCGGCCCGCGCATGCCGCTGAAAAACATATCGAAGATGTCGCCGAAGCCGCCGTTTGCGAAGAAATCGCCCGGACCGGCCGACGCACCATTGCCGACGACGCCAAAGCGGTCGTACTGCGCGCGCTTGTTGGGATCGGAGAGCACCTCGTAGGCTTCGTTGATAGCTTTGAAGTGATGCTCGGCCTTCGACTTATCCTCGGCAACGTCGGGATGATGCTGACGTGCAAGGTTGCGATAAGCTCGCTTAATCTCATCCCCCGAGGCGCTGCGAGCAACGCCGAGGATCTCGTAGTAATCCGTCGCGGGCATTTACGTTATGTGATCGACATCCGAAAGCCGATGGCTTAGCGTTTCGGCTGTTCCCGAGGCGAGCGCCAGCAGCCGCGCATACGGCATGCGTCGCGGCCCCAGAATCGAGAGCATCCCGAGCGCGTGCGAGCCGAAACGGTAAGGGACGGTAACGATCGAGAGGTCGGCAAGCTCCTCGCTGCCGAGCTCGTGCCCGATCTTGACGCTGGCGGTGTCGGCGGTCATCGCGTCGGCGACCAGTTGATAGAGCGTCTTCTGCTCTTCGACGATTCGCAGAATCGAGCGCAGCTTACGTAAGTCCTGGAACTCCGGCTGATCGAGCAGATTCTGTGCGCCGGCAGCGGCAATCGTCGGCTGCTCGCTCGAGCGCGCCGATAGGCAGGCGTTGACGACCGCCACGCGCAGATCGTCGGAGACGCGGGCCTGGGTGGCCGCACGGGCGATCTCTGGTTCGGTCACGTCACGCATCGAACGATCGGCGAGCCGCGCGTTGAGCGCATTAGAAAAGCGGGTGAGATCGTCGGGCTGGACTTCGGCGCCGAGTTCGAACAGGCTCTGCGCGGCAACGCCGAGGGAGGTGACGACGATCGCCACGCCGGTGTGCGGCGAGAGCCAGATCAGTTGGATGTGTTTGTAGCTGGGCGTCTCTTGCTGCGGCTTGGTGACGAAAGCGAGATTATTGGAAAGCCGGCCGAGCAGGCGCGTCGTGTGGTCGATGATCTCGTCGAGCTCGCGAGCCGCGTCGGAGAGCTCGTCGCGGATGCGGCGCCTCTCGCTCTGATTTAATTCCTCGGGCTGCATCAACTGGTCGACGTAGGTGCGATAGCCGGCGTCCGAGGGGATCCGCCCGGCCGAGGTATGAGGCTGGGTCAGATAGCCGCCCGCCTCGAGCTCCGCCATCTCGTTGCGGACGGTCGCCGAGCTGATGCCGAGGTTGTACTTTTGGGTGAGCACCTGGGAGCCGACCGGTTCGGCGGTTGCTATATATTCGTAGACGACCGTCGCCAGGATATAGGCCTTCCGCTTGTCGAGGCCGCCGCTTTCTGTCACGCCCCCTACTGTAGCACTCCGGAGGCCCGAGTGCTAGCGGCAGGGGATGCTTGGGCGCGCTCGATTGCTTGGACGAGCTCTTCCCAACTGAGCCCGCCAACCGAGACATACGAGACCGCGCCGCTGGGATCGAGGACGAGCGTGACGGGAATCTTCGAGACCGAGTAGAGGCGCGAGATGGCGCCTTGCAAGTCCTCGACGAGCGGTAAGTGGATCTCCCAGGTTTGCAGATAGCTCGCCGCGACGCCCGGGTCTTCCTTGGAGATCGTAACGACGTCGACGCGGTCGCCGTACAGCTTCTTCGCGCGCACGAAATCGCGCAGCTCTTTCGTGCAGACGTCGCACCAGCTCGCCCAAAAGTCGACGACGACGACGCGGCCCCGCAGGTCGGAAAGATACTGCGTTCCGTGTTTTGTTGGAATCGCAAAGTTCGGCGGGGGCGCATCGTATCGAATCGTTGCGAGCCCCGTTTGCGCCGGCGCGATGAGCGCCGCGATGACGAGTGCAGCCAGCATGGTTTCCTGTCGTAGAGATTCGGCAGGCATGACCGTTCGGCCCTCGTAAGTCGCCTCATGAGCCACGCGATCGAAGCGCTCTTTGAGGAGAGCCGCCGCTTTCCACCATCGCCGGAATTCGCGAAGCAAGCGAATGCAAGCGCCGGGCTTTACGAGCAAGCCGAGCGGGACTACCTCGGTTTCTGGGCAGAGTGGGCGCGCAAGCTCGAGTGGAGCAAGCCGTTCACGACGACGCTGCAGTGGAACGAGCCGTTCGCAAAATGGTTCGGCGACGGCGAGCTCAACGTATCGGTCAACTGCCTCGACCGGCACGTCCGCGCCGGGCGCGGTGAGAAAGTCGCTTTCTATTTCGAGGGAGAGCCGGGGGACCGCCGGACGATCACGTACGCGCAGCTTCTCGAGGACGTCAATCGCTTCGCCAACGGACTGCGCTCGCTCGGCGTCAAGAAGGGCGATCGCGTCGCGATCTACATGCCGATGGTGCCGGAGCTGCCGGTCGCGCTGCTGGCCTGCGCGCGAATCGGCGCGCCCCACTCGGTGATCTTCGGCGGTTTTTCGCCAGAATCGATCGTCGACCGCGTCAACGATGCGAGCTGCGTCGCGCTGATTACCGCGGACCACGGCTGGCGCCGGGGGAACAAAGTGCCGCTCAAACGCAACTGCGACGTCGCGATGGAGCGCACGCCTTCGATCCGACACTGCATCGTCGCACGGCGAATCGGCGACGAAGTCTTCATGCACGAGGGGCGCGACGTCTGGTGGCACGAGCTGGTCGCGGGGCAGCCGGCGGAGTGCGTAGCCGAGCCGATGAATGCCGAGGATCTCCTCTTCCTTCTCTATACGAGCGGCACGACGGCGAAGCCAAAGGGCATCAAACACACCACCGGCGGCTATCTGACGCACGTTACGATGACGCACAAGCTGGTCTTCGATCTCAAAGAGGAGAGCGACATCTACTGGTGCACGGCCGATATCGGCTGGGTCACCGGGCACTCGTACATCGTGTACGGGCCGCTCGCGAACGGCGCGACCGGCGTCATCTACGAAGGCACACCGGACTTTCCCGATAAGGATCGCTTCTGGGAGATCGTCGAGCGCTATCGCGTGACGCTCCTCTACACCGCGCCGACCGCGATACGCACCTTTATGAAGTGGGGCACCGAGTATCCCGCGCGGCACGATCTCTCGTCGCTGCGCGTGCTCGGCACGGTCGGCGAACCGATCAATCCCGAAGCGTGGATGTGGTATCGCGAGTGGATCGGCGCAAACAAAGCGCCGGTCGTCGACACGTGGTGGCAGACGGAGACGGGCGGCATCATGATCGCACCGTTGCCGGGCGTGACGACGCTGCTCCCCGGAAGTGCGACGCAGCCGTTACCCGGCATCGCGGCTGGCGTCGTCAACGATCGCGGCGAGCCGGTGCCGCTGGGCGGCGGCGGGTACGCCGTGCTGACGCGGCCGTGGCCGGGAATGCTGCGCGGCATCTGGGGCGACGACGAGCGCTACATACAAACCTACTGGGCGAAGTTTCCGCATCTCTATTTCGCCGGTGACGGCGCACGGCGCGACGCCGGCGGAAACTACTGGTTCATGGGACGCATCGACGACGTGATGAACGTCAGCGGCCATCGCATCTCGACGACGGAGGTCGAGAGCGCGCTCGTCGATCATCCGAAGGTTGCCGAAGCCGCCGTCTGCGGGAAACTTGACGAGATGACGGGGCAGGCCGTCTACGCCTTCGTTTCACTCAAGGGCACCCAGACGGGTTCGGCGGAGCTCGCCGACGAGCTCCGCGGCCACGTCGCTTCGAAGCTGGGCAAGTTCACCCGCCCGAAGTACGTGACGTTCGCGCAGGAACTTCCCAAGACGCGCAGCGGCAAGATCATGCGCCGCCTGCTGCGCGATATCGCCGAGGGGCGGACGCTCGGCGACACAACGACGCTGGCAGACTCGTCGATCGTTGCGGAACTCGCGGAACGCGCGAGGACCGAGGTCACGCAAGAGGATTAGGGGGCACGAGCCATCCGCAGGGGCGAATCGAGCGTTCCATTGGAGAGTGAGGAAGCCTTGGCGATAGCGTTCGCGGCCCACGAGCGCTCGGCGTTCGCGCAAGCGTACCGGCAGTACGCTTCGCTGCTCTATTCGGCGGCCTACAACGTCCTGCGCAACCGCGACGAGGCGCAGGACTGCGTGCACGACGCGATTGCGAAGCTCTGGCGATCGCGCGCTCCTTATTCGGAGAAGCGCGGCTCGCTGCGAAGTTTTCTCGTCGTCTGCGTGCGCAACGAGGCGATCTCGCGACGCCGGCGTGCGGCTAACCGCGCCCGCTTGAGCGGGCGCCTCGCGTCGCTTGCGCAGGAGCACGCGGAGTTGGAGGTGGACGATCCGATCGAACGCGATCGCGTTCGCAAGGCGGTCGCGCGGCTCCCCGACGATCAGCGCACCGCGCTTTCGATGGCCTTCTACGGCGGGCAGACTCACACCGAAATTGCCTCCGAACTGCAGCAGCCGCTCGGCACGATCAAAAGCCGCATCAGCCTCGGGTTACGCAAACTCGCCGCGGCTCTGGCCTCGGGCGCGGCGCGCGAGGAACCATCGTGAGCGGGCACGTCGACGATCGCGCGGCTCTCTACGCGCTGGGTGCGCTCGAGGAAGACGAGGCGGCTTCCGTACGGACGCACGTCGCAGCGTGCGTTACGTGCGCGCAAGCGGTCGGCGCTGCGGAGGCAGACGTCGCATTGGCAGCGTCGCTCGAACCTCGGCGTGAGGCGCCGGTCGAGCTGGGCTCACGCATCGAGCGTTTGCTCTCAGGCGGGGAGCTGCGCGCGTTCGACCGCAGGCGGCCGTCAAGTTCTTCGGCGGCGCCGTGGCTCGCGGCAGCGGCGGCGTTCGTTATCGGCGTTCTTCCGTCGAGTTACTTTTTTGCAGAGAATCGCCGGATGCATAGCGCGATGACCGTGCAGAGCGCGGCGATGGATCGCTTGGCGAGCTCGACGCACCGCGTCGCCGCGTTTGAGCCGATGCCGAAGATGCCGGAAGGTTCGAGCGCGTCGGTCGCTTACCCGGCGAGCGGGGAGTGGTACGTCATCGTCGTGAAGGACGTCTCACGGACGCTGGGCGTCGCGTGGATGCACGACGGCGAGCAGACGATGCTCGGGCAGGCCGTGCCGCACGGCGACGTCGCGATGCTCTATCTTCCAAAGAGCCACCGCATGGATCAACTGGCGTTGATGGACGGCGCACAGGTTGTCGCACAAGCCTCGCTGCGCTATTGAGTCTACGCCGTTCGTCGGGTTTCAAGAGACGTCTTCCCGTGCGAAAAAGGGCGCAAGCTCGTCGAGATCTTCGATGCGCAGCGCCGGCGGAAGTGCCGAGAGGATTGCCGCGCCGTAGCGTGTGGAAGAAGCCCGTCCGTCGAGCAGCGCCATCAATCCGCGGTCGCTGCCGCTGCGGATGAGGCGCCCGAAGCCCTGTTTGAGGCGTACCGTCGCCGCGGGCACCATGTAGTGTTCGAAGCCGTCGAGCCCGCGCGCTTCCAGCGCGCGCACCCGCGCCATCACGAGCGGATCGCTCGGCGAGGGGAACGGCAAGCGATCGATGATCACGCACGAGAGCGCGTCGCCGGCGACGTCGATGCCTTCCCAAAACGTGCCGGTGCCAAAGAGCACCGCGCCCGGAGTGCGGCGGAACCAATCGATCAGGTGCGAACGCGGCAGCTGCCCCTGTAGGCGGACCGGGTACGCGAGCCGCTCGCGCAGCAAGGCGTAGACCT
This sequence comes from Candidatus Cybelea sp., assembly GCA_036521375.1. Taxonomy (GTDB): domain Bacteria; phylum Vulcanimicrobiota; class Vulcanimicrobiia; order Vulcanimicrobiales; family Vulcanimicrobiaceae; genus Cybelea. Next base: position 15,234 of record DATDHW010000012.1, on the reverse strand, counting down.
CGCGCAGACGCGCATAGGAGGTAAAGAGCACGAAGGCTCGGCCGCGGCTGCGCTCGAGGCACTCCTCGACGAGCGGCGCGGCTCGGCGGGCGAACTCCGGCGACTTCGGATTATATGCGGCGGGTGCGATGAAGAGCCGCGCTTGGCGAGCATAGTCGAACGGTGAGGGCGCGACAAGTTCCTGCGCCTCGTCGATTCCGAGTTGGCGGCGCGCGAAATCGAACGAACCGTTGGTCGAGAGCGTCGCGCTGGTGAGGATTACGCTGGGCGTCCGCGCGAAGAGCGTCGCGCGCAAAAAGCCGGCGACCTCGTGCGGCGCACAGTGCACCGAGTAGCGTCCGTCGGCGTCGCTGCGTTCGGCCCACGCAATCGTTTCGTCGGAGCCGGCCTCGATCCGGTCGATGACCGCCTCGTGCGCGACGACCGAGCGCAGCATCAAGTCGCGCCGGCGCTCGGCTTCGCCGGGCTCGCCGGTGCTCTTGTGCTTTCGCGCGTCCATCCAATTCGCGAACAGCCAGTTCTCGAGATCGTAGAGAATCCGACGAAGGCCGGCCAGCGGCGCAGCCGCGTCTTCGTTGGCGGCGAGCGGATAGCGATCGCCGGGGACGCGCGCGAGCGATGTCTCCAAACGGGCGACGGCGGCTTCGAGCTCGCCTTCGAACGCCGCGGGCAGCTCGTAGGTGCGGCGCATCTTGCGCAGCATGCGTCCGATGCTGCTTCCCGAAAGCACCGCGGTTACGGCGTCGGTCGCCCAGCGTTCGCACTGATGCGCTTCGTCGAGCACCGCGACGTCGTACGGCGGAAGCAATCCGCCGCCCCCGGCCAAGTCAAGAAAGAAGAGCGCGTGGTTTACGACGACAACGTCGGCGTACCTCGCCTGGTCGCGCTTATCGAAGTAAAAGCAGTCGCGGAAATGCGGGCAATACTCCCCGATGCACTCGTCGGCGTCGGCATCGAGCTGTTCCCATTCGTTGGCAGGCGGCAGAAACGAAAGCTCGGCGCGGTCGCCGGTGCGCGTGCGCGCTCCCCAGTCCCAAACGCGCTGGATCGACGGCGACGGAGCCAGGAGCCGGTCCGCGCGCATGCGTTCGAACTTCTCGCGGCAGAGATAGTGCGAACGCCCCTTCAGCAGCGTAACGCGAATCGGCCGGCCGAGCGCCGCTTCGACGAGCGGAATGTCTTTGTGCACGAGCTGTTCTTGGAGCGCGATCGTGCCGGTCGACAGCACGACCTTCTTTCCGCTGCGTACCGCCGGTACGAGGTACGCAAGCGATTTCCCCACGCCCGTTCCCGCTTCGACGACGGTGTGGATGTTCTCCAAGATCCCGCGCTCGACGAGCTGGGCCATCTGCAGCTGTCCCGGGCGAGGTTCGTAGCCCGGCAGCTTTCGCGCGATCGGGCCGTCGGATCCGAAGACGCGCTCGAGCGTCTCGTTCACGGTGTTGGGTGAGGACCGTTGGGCGCTTCGTACTCCGTCTCCAGCGATCGGCCGGTCGTGGTATCGACGACGACGGGCACGACGCGGCGCGGCGGTACGTAAATCGCGAACGTCGTGATGAAGCCCGCGAGGAGCCCGGCGACGTGCGCCGGCCAGGAGATGACCGGTACGGTAAATGTGATGATCAGGTTGATGACGAGGATGCCGACATTGGCGCGCACGAGGTCCATTCCGGGCTTTCCGAGTTTGAACCCGACGGCGAAGAGGGCGCCGAAGATGCCGAATATTGCGCCGCTGGCGCCGAGCGTCGGCGTGGTCGGAGCACTCAAATACACAACGCCCAGTCCCGAGGCGACGAGCGAGACAAAATACACGAGCAGCATCCGCCACGGTCCCAGCGCAAACTCGATGAAACGCCCGACGGACCATAGCGATAACATATTTACACCGATGTGCAGCAGGCCGCCGTGCAAAAAGGCTCCGGTGAAGATTCGCCACCACTGTCCGTCTTGCAGAACGGCCGCGGGGAACAACGCGCCTTCGAGAAGGACGTTCTGGCTGCGCTGCGTCGTAAAGCCGCCCAATACGCCGGGACCGCCGACGTAGAGTTCCCAAAGAAACCCAATGACATTGAGCGCGATGAGCAGCTTGGTGATCACTGGATCATCACCGTGCGCGCCAGTTCGAGGGAGATCGCGTGGCGGCCGCCGGCCACTTCAATCGTCAGAGGACCGCCGAGCGGAGCCTTTTCGATCACCTTCAGCTTGACGCCCGGACGCAACCCAACCTGATCGAGGTAGCGAAGGATTTCGGGCATTTGCTCGGTGACGCCGGAGACGGTCACGCGTTTCCCGGGGTCGACCTGCGCGAGCGGTACGCCGGTGCGGATCGGCTCGGTCAGGTCCTTGGGGGGAATCGGGTGGCCGTGCGGACAGGTTCGGGGATCGCCGAGGACACTAACGAGGCGTTCCTCGACCCGGTCCGTGATCGCGTGTTCGAGAATGCAGGCTTCGGCGTACACTTCGTCCCACGGCATCTTCAAAACGTCGGTCAGCAGCCGCTCCGCAAGCCGGTTTCGGCGGACGACGCCGACCGCGACTTCCAGCCCCTTGCGCGTGAGCTTGATATCGCCGCGAACTTCGTGCTCGACGAAACCATCGTTGACGAGTTTTTTCAGCATTCCGGAGACCGACGCGGGGGCGACGCCGAGTTCGCTTGCGAGCGCGGATGTCGTCACGCCCGGGCCCTCGCGCTCCAAGCGATAGATCGCCTTCATATACATTTCGAAAGATTCGGCGAAGTGCGAATGGGAATGGCCGGGCATGCTCTCTCTAACTTCTCGACTGCTCGCGAAGTTCCGCAACCGCCAGCTCGATTTCGGCGAGCATCGCCACTTTCTCGGACGGCTGAGCAAACGACGCTTCGACGGCGTTGCGTACGTACCGCTCCAGGGCCGCCGCGCCGGCCGTTCCCTCCACGAGCCGGTACTCAGCGGTAATCGAGGTCTCGAAGAGCGCGGGGTCGTCGGCGTCGATCGTCACGAGGCAGCCCTGGCGGTCGAAGTCCTCGTACGGGTGCGGGTGGCCGCGCAGGGCGACGCCGGTCAGCCGGTTCGACGTCGGACAAATTTCGAGCGCCGCACGGCGTTCCGCAAGCAGTTCGACGACCTCCAGGTCTTCGAGCGCGCGAATCCCGTGGCCGATTCGTTCCGCGCCGAGTATTTCGAGAGCGTCGCGCACGCTCGCCGCGCCGTCCGACTCGCCGGCGTGGGCTACGCAGTGCAGCCCCGCTGCGTGCGCGTATGCGAAGGCTTCGGCGAAGAGGCCGGCCGGAAAGCGCTGCTCGTCGCCGCCGAGGGAAACGCCGATCACGTCCAAGTCGGTCATCTCTACTGCCGCGCGGGCCGTGGCCATCGCGCTTTCGGCTCCGAAGTTCCGCGTGAGATCCGTCAAAAGGCGAAACCTCGCGTTCGGCCGGGCTGCGCGCAGTTCGGCGACGATCGCTTCCACCGTCGCGCGAACGTCGAGTTGCGGGTGAAAGAACGTCCAGACGGACGGCGAGATGAAAAGTTCTCCGTAGATCACACCTTGGCGCAGCGCGTCCTCCACGAACTCGCGTGCCAGCCGCGCATAGTCTTGCGCATCCTTCAGCGACCGGCTGACTGCTGCAAAGAGGTAGAGAAATTCGCGATGGCTTCGAAAGCGGTACGGGTTGCCGGGATCGACCTCCGGCTCCTCGCGGGCCTCGTCCGGCGCAGCCGCCATCGAGGGCCGATACCTCAGCGGCACGCCGTGCTTTGAGCCCAACTCGACGAACGTCGCAGCGCGGAGCGCACCTTCCAGGTGGCAGTGCAGGTGAATTTTCGGGATTCGGTCCGCAAGCGAGCCCGTCGTCATGGAGCCGCTCTTCGGCACCGGCAGGGGCAAAACCGGGCTCGTCGTATTTCAATCGGTCGCGACGCGGGGTGGAGCAGTCCGGTAGCTCGTCGGGCTCATAACCCGAAGGTCGGTGGTTCAAATCCACCCCCCGCAACCAACTCCGGGTCCTGCACACGTCGGGACCCATTTGTTTTCACCTCGGACCTTTGGGAGGCCGCCAATGACCGACGAAAGCACGATCAGTTACGCCAAAGACATTCGCCCGATGTTCACCGACATTGATGTCGAGCACATGAAAGGCTTGGGCATCGATCTCTCCAGCTACGACGCCGTTACATCCTACGCGGAGGCGATCTACCGGACGGTGAGCCAGGGCACGATGCCGCCGCCGGGAACGGGGGAGCGCTGGACGCCCGAGATGTGCGAGAAATTCAAAGCGTGGCAGCAAGCTAACTGTCCGCCCTAGCGCGCACGCAGCCGCCGCCCACGCCGCTAACGGATCGAAGCGCTTTCCACTAAGCCGGCGCCTGCGCGGAGCTCTATCCGTCCAAATGCCGCCTGCCGTTGAACGAACAGTTCGCTCGTCTCGCCTCGCGCGACCGTCGTTCCCAGCCGCGTCGCTTGCGTTCCCGCAACCCCGAAAACGTCAAAGCGCCGGCTCCCGGAAACGATAACGTAGTACCACGAGAGGTCGCGTGCGTAGATGACCTTGGCCGGTGGACCGTTACCGCTGAACTGCGCGTGAGAGAAGTGGCTCTGAATCATCGCGAGCGTTGCGACGCTGGGTTGGGAGACGACGCGCGGCGCCAGCCACCCCAAAACGAAGGCAGCCGCGATTGCCGCCGGGATCCACCACGCGAACGCCTTACGGGGCCGGGCCATCGATAAAACGTTGGCCGGGCTGCGCGGGAGATCGATGGCTCTGTTGCCGCGCTCGAGGGCTAGCAGCGTCTCCTCCGCCTCGCCGACTCGCCGCAGGCACGCCGCACATCCAGCGATGTGCGCTTCGAGCTCGGCCTGCTCGCGCTCGTCGAGCGCGCCGAGCGCGTAGAGTTCTGCTGCTTGGCCGACGTGCACGTCAGGTTCCATTGACGGCCTGCGGAATCAGCGAACGCCGCAGCGCGCGAAGGGCTGCGCTCAGGCGCGTCTTCACGGTTCCAAGCGGAATAGCAAGGTGTGCCGCGACCTCGGCAAGCGTCATGCCGCGATAGTACGCCAACTGCACGACATCGGCTTGATCTTTGGTCAGCGCGGCCAACGCTTTGCCGATCCGCTCGCGTTCGATCGGGTCGTCCTCGAGAGTGTATTCGCCCGGCGGGTCGAGCCGCTTAACGGATTCACGCCCGCGCGCGCTGCTTCGCAACTGCATCAACGCCCGATTGCGGACGCAGGTCACGAGGAATGCCTCCAGGCTTCCGCGCGCGGCGGAGTAGGCCGACTCGCGATGCCAAACGTGCAGGAAGACATCGTGCACGCACTCGCGGGCCGTCTCGGCGTCGCGCAGCAGCCGGAGCGCCGTCGCGTACAGGCGGCCTCCGAAACGGGCATAGGCCGTCTCGTACGCGGCGGTGTCCCGGCGTTCGAACGCAAATTCCAGCGGCTCATCGCGCACGTTAGCCGAGCGGGCGATCCTCGAATCGAAGGTGACCGTCATCGATTTCGACGGTACGGTAGCCGATCGCGCGCAGGAGGTCGCCGTGGGGAAGGGTCACCGGACCCGGTTTCGGCGCGCTCCCCGGTTTTGGCTGCGGGTAGGCGGTCGCGTCGGCACTGGCAAAGCGGATGTTGCCTTCCTGGTGCGTGACGATCTGGTGAATGTGCCCGTTGAGGACGGTGACGTGCTCGAACGGCGCCAGCATCGCCAAGGCCTTCGAACCATCCTCGGTCGTCCAGCCCCACTGCGGAAAAAGCGCGTAGAGCGGGACGTGGGTAAAAACCACGACCGGCGACGTTTTCGCGACCGCCGAAAGGTCTTTGGCAAGCCATCCGAGCTGCTCGGCGCCCATCAAGCCCATCTTCTCAAAGTTGAAGACGTTGAGCAGGACGATGTAGTGGACGCCGTTGTCGTCCCACGACGCCCAACCGCCGGCGGTCGAATGGGATATCTTGAAGTTCGAAAGGTATGTCGCGAAGTCGTTGCCGATCACGTCGTGCTCGCCCGGCAAAGCGATCAACGGCGCCTTCAGGCTCGAGAGTATCGCCCGTGCATCGTCGAACTGCTGCGGCGTCGAGAGATGGGTGATATCGCCCGTGTGCACGACAAAGGACGGCTGCGACGGCATCGCGTTGATCGCATCGACCGCCATCTTCAGCGTCGCGGAGACATCGGGATTGGCCGCTTGGTGGAACCCGATGTGGCTGTCGCTGATCTGCACGAACTCGACGCTGCCGCTTGCGCCGGCCAGCGCTCGCCCCGCCAGCAAACCGCCGGCGCCCAACATATAAGCGATGCCGGCGCCCGTCCAGGCGACGTGCTCTAAGAACGACGCGCGCTTCACTGCGCAGCCGCCTTGACGACGATCGTCCCCTTCATGAAGGGGTGCAGTTCGCAAAAGTATTTGTATACGCCCGGCTTTGCAAACGTGTGATGCCACGTGCCGCTCGTATCCAGGCCTTTTGAATCGAAGGCGCCGTCGGTTGCGGTAACCGTGTGAGCGTCGTCATCCACATTGGTGAAGGTGACGCTTTGGCCGGCGGTTACGGTCAGCGTCGCGGGGACGAAGGCATCGTCGCGCAGCATTACGGCCGGCGAGGCCGAGCCCCCGGCGGGCGTAGCCAGCAGTACGGAAAAAATCAGGATTAGGTGGTTCATGTCCTCGGTATGCCGCTGCGGACCAAACGGTTTCCGGCGCCGGGATTTGACCGGCCTTAGGCTTTTTCGTCCTTTTCCGCGCCATGGTACTTGCGGCGAATTTCGTCGAGGTCGACGCTCGGCTCGGGAAACTTCATCCCAAAGGACTCCAGCGTCTCCACGACGATCTTTGAGACCGCCAGGTTGCGATACCACTTGCGCTTGGCCGGAATGACGTACCACGGCGCATACGACGTGCTCGTCTTCTCCAGTACCTCCTCGTACGCTTTCGTGTAGTCTTTGAAGAAAGCGCGCTCGCTGTAGTCGGCCTCGCTAATCTTCCACTGGCGCGCCGGGTCGTCGAGGCGCTTCTTAAAGCGCTTTAGCTGTTCTTTTTCCGAGATGTGCAGGTAGAACTTGAGGATCGTCGTGCCCGCGAGCGATAGGTTGCGCTCGAACTCGTTGATCAACTCGTAGCGCTTCGACCAGACCGATTTCGGGACGAGCCGATGCACCGCAACGACCAGCACGTCTTCGTATTGCGAGCGATTGAAAATCACGAACTCGCCTTTGGCCGGGGCCTGAAGGTGAATCCGCCAAAGGAAATCGTGGTCGAGCTCTTCGCGCGACGGCTCCTTGAACGAATGGGCTCTCGCCCCTTGGGGATTGAGTCCGTCGAAAACGTGCCGAATCGTCCCGTCTTTCCCCGAAGCGTCCATTCCTTGCAAAACGACGAGCACCGAGCGCTGATGGTTTGCGTACAAAAGGTATTGAAGATCGCAGAGGCGCTTGTCGTCGCGCTGCATTTCGGCGGCGGCCGACCGACGGTTCTCCTGGCGTCCCGTGAAGCCGGGGTCGAATTCGGAGAGCCGGACGCGCGTCCCGGGCCGCACCCCGAAGAGCTTGCGGTAGCTCAAGCGAGCAATCCGGTCTCTTTCCCCACTTTTTCGAAGCCGGCGAGCGCGCGATCCATCTCCTCTTTGCTCAGAGCGGCGCTGATCTGGACGCGAATGCGCGCCGTACCCTCAGGCACGACCGGGAAGCCGAAGCCGGTAACGAAGACGCCGTTCTTGAGCAGCTTGTCGCTTACGGCGATCGCGAACGCCGTTTCGCCGACGATAATCGGAACGATCGCGCTCTCGCTCTCCAGCGGCTTGTAGCCGATGTGCTCGAGGCCCGCACGGAAGTAGCGCGTCTTTTCGCGCAGCGCCTCCACCAGCTCGGGGTGCGCTTCGAGATACTCGATCGCCGCGAGCGAACTGCACGCCACCGTTGCCGGCAGGGCGTTTGAGAAAAGCTGCGGGCGCGAGCGCTGAATCAACGTGTCGATCAGCGCGTTGCTGCCGGCGACGAAACCGCCGGCAGCGCCGCCCAGGGCCTTGCCGAGCGTGCCGGTGATGATATCGACCTTGCCGGTCAAGCCGTAGTGCTCGATCGTGCCGCGCCCGGTCTTGCCGATCACCCCCGTGCCGTGCGAATCGTCGACAACCGTGATCGCACCGTATTTCTTCGCGAGTTCGACGATCTCGGGAAGCTTGGCGAGATCGCCTTCCATCGAGAAGACGCCGTCGGTGACGATGACGATCGGGAAGCAGCCTTGGACGGCCTTGAGCTTCTCCTCGAGCTCGCCCATGTCGCTGTGCTTGAAGCGTTCGCGGCGCGCCTTCGAGGCCAATCGCACCCCGTCGATGATCGAGGCGTGGTTGAGCTCGTCGGAGACGATCGCCGAACCAGCATCGCAGATCGTCGCGAACAACCCCGTGTTGGCGTTCCAGCAGGAAACGTACGACAGCGCCGCTTCGGTGCCCAAAAACTCCGCGATTCGTTCTTCGAGGGTGCGGTGGATGTCGAAGGTTCCGCAGATGAAGCGGACGGATGCGGTACCCGCTCCATACTGATCGAGGCCGCGTTTGCCCGCCTCGACGACCTCCGGAAGGTCGGCAAGACCGAGATAGTTGTTGCTGGAGAGCACGATGACGTCGCCCGCTTCTTCCATGTGCACTTCGGGCGCCATCGGCGTCGTCAGATGACGAAGACGCTTATAGGTCCCCGCCTTCTTCAGGGCATCGAGGTCGCTCTGCAGCTTCGCTTCGAAAGCCTGATTCATGATGCTGGGTGTACTCCTTTGAAATCGAGGACGATCTTGGCTGCCTCGCCCTTGGCCATCAAATCGAACGCGCGATCGAAATCCGTATAGGGCAGCACGTGGGTGATGATCGCGCGCGGGTCCACGCGTCCGCTGCGCACGAGCGCCTCCGTCTGGTACCAAGTTTCGAACATCCGGCGCCCGTTGATGCCTAGTACGGTGAGCCCCTTGAAGATGATCCGCTCGGCGAGATTGAGGTTCACGTTGTCCGCCGGTATACCGAGCAGCGCCGCGCGTCCCCCGTTGCGGACAAACTGCAGGCCCAGATCGATGGCCGCCCCGCTGCCCGACATTTCGAGCAGGACGTCGACGCCGTCCCCGCGCGTGAGGCTTTTGATCTGGTCGACCAAATCGCTCTGCATCGCGTTAAAAGTGGCGTCGGCCCCCAGGCTCTTTGCCAGTTCGAGCTTCGCCGGGTTGACGTCGATCGCGAAGACGAAGCTGGCGCCCGCGGCTCGGGCGACCGGAATCGCCATCAGGCCGATCGAGCCGACGCCGGTGATCGCCACACTGCGCACGCTGACGCCGGCCGCCATGACGGTATGCACCGCGTTGCCGAGCGGATCGAAGATCGCTGCGACCTCGTCGGGGATCGACGGATCGAGCCGCCAAACGTTGTACTCGGGTATCGCGATGTACTCGGCAAAGGCGCCGTCGCGATCGACGCCGATGATCTTCACGCGCTCGCAGATGTGCGCATTTCCGGTTCGGCAGAGCAGGCACGTGAGATCGGCGATGTGCCCCTCCGCCGAGACGCGTTCGCCGACGCGCACCGAAACAACGGCGTCGCCGATCGCGGCGACGGTCCCCATGAACTCGTGCCCGACGACGATCGGCGGCTTGATGCGGTGCTGCGCCCATGCGTCCCAGGAGTAGATGTGGTGATCGGTTCCGCACAGCCCGGCCTTCTCAACCCGGATCAGCACGTCGGTCGGTCCGATCTGCGGAATCGGAACATCGATCAAGCGAAAACCGGGCCCCGGGCCCGGTTTGACGAGCGCCTTCATCGTCGAAGCCATGCCGGCGCTGTATTGTACGCGACAACGCGCGAACCCCCGCGCCGGCACCGAGAAGGCCGAATGCTTAGCTCACGCGCCGCCCATCCGCGAAGACCGCGAGGTCGCGCGGCGTAATGAAGATCTGCTCGCCCTTATTCAGCTCGAGGTCGGCGAGGCGTTGCTGCGGCAGCTCGACGTGCACCGGCGCTCCCCACTCGGTCGTCGCTTCGACCTTTACGACGGGCCCCGCCGCGTTGATGTGCTTGACCGTAACGCGCAGGGAGTTCGCGCCGGTCGCCCGGCGCGCAATTTCGAGATCGTGCGGCCGCACGAAGACCAAGTGCCCCGTCGCTTCCCGGTTGATGCGCGCCGTACCGTCATCGACGCGTCCGTGGAAGAGGTTGACGTTGCCCAAGAAGTTGTAGACAAACGAGCTGGCGGGACGGCGATAAACCTCTTCGGGCGTGCCCACCTGCTCGATGCGGCCGCCGTTCATCACCGCGACGGCATCGGCGACTTCCAGCGCCTCGTCCTGATCGTGCGTCACGAAGACGCTCGTTACGCCGACCTCGTCGTGCAGCTGCCGCAGCCAGCGGCGCAGCTCCTGGCGGACCTTCGCGTCGAGCGCGCCAAACGGTTCGTCCAAGAGCAAAACGCTCGGTTCGACCGCCAGGGCTCGCGCCAGCGCCACACGTTGGCGCTGGCCGCCGGAGAGCTGCGACGGAAAACGCCCGGCTTGATTTCGCAGTTGAATCAGATCGAGCAGCTCGAAGACGCGCGCGCGGATCGCATCCTTAGCGGGCCGCAGACGCCTCGAGCGAACGCGCAGACCGAATGCGACGTTCTCGAAGACGGTCATGTGACGGAAGAGCGCATAGTGCTGGAAGACGAAGCCGACGCGCCGTTCGCGCGCCGACCGGCGGCTCATATCGAGGCCGTCGAAGCGGACCTCTCCTCCGTCGGCGTTCTCGAGGCCGGCGATGATCCGCAGCAGCGTCGTCTTTCCCGAGCCCGACGGCCCGAGCAGCGCGACGAGCCGACCGTCGGGGATATCGAGGCTGACGTCGTCGAGCGCCGAGAAGCTCCCGAACTTCTTGACCACGTTGCGAACGGCGATGCTCATTTGGTTCCCCTTTCTAAAACGGCGCTCCGCCACTCGACGGCGCTCTTGACTACCAATGTTGCCAGCGCGAGCAGCGCCAAGAGCGAGGCGACGGCAAACGCCGGCACGAACTGATAGTCGTTATATAGGACTTCGATCTGCAGCGGCATCGTGTTGGTCAGCCCGCGAATGTGGCCCGAGACGACCGAGACCGCGCCGAACTCGCCCATCGCGCGGGCGTTGCAGAGAATCACGCCGTAGAGCAACGCCCACTTGACGTTCGGCAGCGTCACCTTGAGGAATGTTTGCCAGCCGCCCGCACCCAGCGTCAGCGCGGCCTCTTCTTCGTCGTTTCCTTGCGCCGACATCATCGGCAAGAGCTCGCGTGCGACGAACGGGAAGGTAACGAAGGTCGTCGCAAGCACGATTCCGGGAACGGCGAAGATAATCTGCACGTTGTGGGCCGAGAGCCACCCACCGAACCAGCCGTGGCTTCCAAAGAGCAGCACGTACGTCAATCCGGCGACGACCGGCGAGATCGAAAACGGCAGGTCGACGAGCGAAATCAGCAGGCTCTTGCCGAAGAACTCGAACTTGCCGATGGCCCACGCGGCGGCAACGCCGAAGACGAGATTGCAGGGAACGGCGATTCCGGCGGCAAGCAGCGTTAGGCGAATCGACGAGAGCGTATCGGGATCGTGAAAGCTCGCGAGATAGGCGGCGATGCCGTGTCCGAATGCTATGGCGAAAACGCAGCCGAGCGGCACGAGCAGGAAGACCCCCAGAAAGAGCACCGAGACTCCGATGAGCAGACGCTTGACCAAGGGCGACTCCGAGACCGCTGGAGCAAAGCTCGCCGGGATCGCGTTAACCACCGAGGCCGAACGCCGGACGCATCGCCGGCTCCTCCTTGGCATCGGACTCCGCGCGTCCGCCGCCCCATCGCTGCAGCCCGTTGATGCCGACCAGCAGTGCGAACGAGATGAGCAGCATTACCGTGGCGATCGCGGTGGCCCCGGAATAGTCGTACTCCTCGAGTTTCGTGACGATCAGCAGCGGCGCGATCTCGGTGCGCATCGGCATGTTGCCGGCGATGAAAATCACCGAACCGTACTCGCCGACGCCGCGCGCGAAGGCCAACGCGAAGCCGGTTATCGCAGCGGGTGCGATCGCGGGATAAACGACGCGCGCAAACGTCTGCCAGCGCCCGGCGCCGAGGCTGGCCGCAGCCTCTTCGAGCTCGCGATCGAGATCCTCGAGTACCGGCTGAACGGTTCGAACCACGAACGGCAAACCGATAAATGTCAATGCGACGACGATGCCGAGCCGGGTGAAGGCGACGTGAATGCCCAGCTCCGCGAGCGGGCGCCCGAAGAGGCCGTTCGGTGCATAGATCGTCGTGAGCGCGATTCCCGCCACGGCCGTCGGCAGCGCGAACGGAAGATCGACGAGTGAATCGAGCAGACGCTTAAAGGGAAAGTGATAGCGCACGAGCACCCATGCGACCAGCGTGCCCAGCACGAAGTTGATCGCCGCGCCCACGAGCGAAGCCCCGAAGCTCAAACCGTACGCTGCCAGCGCGCGCGGTGCCGTCACGATGTGCCAGAACGCAGGCCAGCCGATCTTCGACGTTTCAACGAAGGTCGCGGCGAGCGGAAGCAGCACGATCAGGGAAAGATAGCAGAGCGTGAAGCCGAGCGTCAGGCCGAAGCCGGGAATTATACTCTTGCGCATCCGCTACTGATTGGGTGTGTAGATCTTATCGAAGACGCCGCCGTCGGCGAAGAACGTTTTCTGCGCTTTATCCCAGCCGCCGAACTGTGCGATCGTTACCATCTTCATTGCCGGGAACTGCCAGGCGTACCGGCGTGCAACCGACGCAAGCCGTGGGCGGAAGTAATGCCGAGCGATGATCTGCTGACCGGCCGGCGAGTAGAGATACGTCAGATAGGCTTGAGCGACGGCGCGCGTCTGCTTCTTGTCGACGACCTGATCGACTAACGAGACGGGGGGTTCGGCAAGGATGCTCAGCGGCGGTCGAACGATTTGGAATCGGCCCGGGCCGAGCTTATCGACCGCAAGCATGGCGTCGTTCTCCCAGGCGATCTCGACGTCGCCGATCCCACGTTCGACGAACGTCGTCGTGGAGCCGCGCGCGCCCGAATCGAGCACCGGCACGTTTTTGTATAGCTTCGTCACGAACGCTTTTGCCGCGGCCGAACTATTCTTCGATGTTGAGAGCGCGTAGGCCCAGGCTGCGAGGAAGTTCCAGCGCGCGCCGCCCGACGTCTTCGGATTCGGCGTCACGACGGAGAGGCCGGGACGTACGAGATCGTTCCAGTTGCGGATGTGTTTTGGGTTGCCCGTTCGCACGAGGAAGACAATCGTCGAGGTGTAGGGCGTGCTGTCGTTGGGAAGGCGAGATTGCCAGTTGGCGGGGATCAAACCCCGTTGCGAGATCGCGCCGATGTCGTAGGCCAGCGCGAGCGTCACGACGTCGGCTTGAAGACCATCAATGACGGCGCGCGCCTGCTTACCCGATCCGCCGTTGGACTGCTCGACGCTCACCGTTTGACCGGTCTTCTTCTTCCAGTACGTACTGAAAGCGGCGTTGTAGTCGTCGTACAGCTCGCGCGTCGGATCGTACGAAACGTTGAGCAGCGTGAGCGAAGGTTGACCTTGTGCGCCGGCGGAGGCTCCGGCGCACAAGGTAAGGGCGGCAGCGACGATCCAGGTCGCCGGACGCAGTGAGCGGTTCATCGGTCGATTCTCTCCCATTTAGAAGTCGTACTCGAGCATCGCGCGGTTGTACTTGAAGATCGGAAGGCCGCCGAACTCGGTCGAGCCGATCGCACTACCGGCCTGACAGTTCGTGCCGGCCGCGCCGCAATAGGTATTTGAAAGGTCGCGCTCGCCGTAGCGATAGCGCAAGAGTAGACCGTGATACGGGCCCTTGCCGACGTGGCTGAAGCGGTAGCGGCCGTCGAGCCACCAAATCTTGGTATTCTCCGGCGCAAGCGCGTTGCCGTAGTTGTACCATGCGTCGGCGGCTTGAACGATCCACTTCTGATTCGTGGAAGTAAAGGTGAGCGTCGCCTGCCACGAGTTGCCCGGAGCGCGCCGATCGGGCTGCCCCTGCAAGAAGTTCGTGGTGTAGAGCGGGTCGCTGGTCGTGTTGTCGGTATACGGGCCGGCCCATCCGCCGTAGTAAATGCTCGTGGTTCCGTTGGGGTTGTTGAAGCACTGCGCGGTGTTGAGCGGCAGGAAATACGCGAGCGTCGACTTCGCGGAGATCTGATAGTTCGCGTTGCTGCATGTGACGTTTTTCGGCAGAAAGACGGAATCGGTGTGCCACGGCATCTCGTCGTAGCCGACGGTCAGCAAGAAGTTCTTGGTGACGTTGGCACCGATTTGCGCGCCGAAGACTTGGCTGTCAACCTTGCCGAGATATGACTGTCCCGCATTGCTCTCGGTGCCGCCCTGGACTGCGACGAACGGCGCAAACTTGCCGGCAAACGTATACTTTCCATCGCCCCACCACATGTTGACCAGGTCGGCGACGTTGTAGAAGTAGCCGTTGACGGCTATTCCGGTGCCCGACGGATCGGCGTATCCCGCTCTGCCATAGGCAACGCCGTTAGTGTTGATTCCGTTCCCGCCAGGGACGACGGTGTTTGAAGGGAGGCCGCTCGAACCGGCGGGATAACTCGTCAGCAGCGTCTGGCGGGTGAACGCCGAACTCGTGCGTCCTTCGAAGGTCAGCATATCCGCGCCCCCGACGCTCCACCCCGACGGCGCCGTGTAGTTCAGATAGCCGCCCTGGAAGGCTTGCGGTTTCAGCCGCGTATCGGCCGGGTTCGCCCACGGTGAGGTAAAGAGAACGTTGCCCATCGCGCCGTCCCAGCCGTACGCTTTGTACTTGAGGTACGCTTCGTAGAACGTGCTCAAGGTGAAGCCCGGCAGCGTGTCGTCGGGATTGGTATTGGGCGGCGTCTGCGATACGCAGACCGCACCCTTGGCGTGATTGGCCGGAACGACGCACGGACCGTCCATTGGATTGGCGTAGATATACGATCCGCCGATGTCCCAACCGCTGTTGGAAAACGCGTAGTCGATATGCGGCGCAATGGCGCTGCTCCAACTCGCTTGATTGACCGCGTTGCTGTTGTACTTGGCTCCCGGCGAAAAATCGAATTGCGTTCCAGGATTGTTCGACGCGTTCTGACGCGTGAAGTAGTACGACCGGAAGTATCCGCCGACTTTGAGCGGATTGGGAGTCGGCGATGGCGGAGGCGGCGGCGCGACCGTCTCTTCGGGGGCCGGCGGCGGTGCCTCCGTCGGCGGAGCCGTCGGTTCGACGTACCGTACCACCACCAAGCGG
>DATDHW010000011.1:0-31882 GCA_036521375.1 Candidatus Cybelea sp. | reverse complement strand
TCGCTCTTCGGTTGGGATATGCTGGCCCGTTTTGCGATCGGACGGCTCTCGATCGCGCAAGCCGAAGCGCGTGCCTCGCGCATTCTCGGCGCCCCGGTGCGCGCGCTCGTCTCGCCGTACCCCGAGACCGGCGTCAATGTCGACCGCGTCAGCGACGTCGCGCTCGCGCGCGAGTTGGTGCGCGTCGGCTGAACTCGTTTAAGGTCCCGTTATCGTTCTTACGGCAACGTTAATGCTGCAAGAAAATCGGCAAGCAAAGCTAGAGGAATAGATCGGTCGCGCACGCTAGAGGCTCGCCGGGAAACGCGATGCTTCAAACCACACCTGCACGCCGGCCGTTCTTCTTTATCGCAGTTGCGCTTCTGCTCGCGGGATGCAGGGGCGGAAATGCTGCGCCGGCAATTCCGGCGGCTAGCCTGAGCCGCTCCCCGGCAGCGCAGCATGCCGGCGGAATCGACAAGATCCAGCACGTCGTGATCGTCGTCCAAGAGAATCGCAGCTTCAATAATCTGTTCTTCGGGTTTCCCGGTGCGAAGACGGTGACGTACGGATTAGATTCGAAGAATCAGAAAATTACTCTGAAGCCGGTTGGCTTGGCTAGCTCGTGGGACATCGAGCACAGCTCCGGCGGCTTTTACGCCGCCTGCAACGGCACCGGAAAGATCCCCGGCACAGGCTGCCGGATGAACGGCTTCGATAAGGAAACGTGGACCTGTACCAAAACCGGCAAGACTCGCTGTCCAATCGAATATCCGCCGTACAGCTACGTGCCGCACGACGAATCCGCGCCTTACTTTTCGATGGCAAAACAGTACGTGCTTGCCGATCAGATGTATGCCTCGAACTTCGACTCGAGCAGCTACGTTTCGCATCAGTACATTATCTCCGGACAAGCCGGTACGACGACCGACTATCCGCTCGTAAACTGGGGTTGCCCCGGCGGCAAGAGCGACACGATTTGGACCCTCAAGGCGCACCCGCCGCGAGCGTACGACAAAAAAGTAACTGACTGCTTTAACTACCAGACCGTCGGCGATGAGTTGGACGACGCCGGCGGCAGTTGGGCCTTCTACGCAACGCCGCTGGGCAGGGTTGGTCCGGGCGGCACGACGTGCGGAAGCGGCTTGAAAAGCAACAGCTACATCGAGGGCGGAATCTGGAGCTCGTATCAGGCCGTTAAACACATCTGCTACGGCCCCGACTGGGATCGGGACGTCTTCTATCCGCCGCAGCAGTTCCTAACGGACGTTGGCAACGGTCAGCTGCGCGACGTCACGTGGATCACGCCGTACTGCAAGAACTCCGATCACCCGGGATGCAGCTCCGATACCGGGCCTTCCTGGGTGACCTCAGTCGTCAACGCGGTCGGCACCTCGAAGTTCTGGAAATCGACCGTCATCTTCATCTTCTGGGACGACTACGGGGGCTTCTACGATCCCGAGCCTCCCTCGTACAAAGACTACGATGGCTTAGGCATACGAATTCCGCTGCTTATTATTTCGCCGTACGCGAGGAAGGGCTGGGTCTCGCACGTTCATTACGAGCACGGCAGCATTCTTAAGTTTATCGAAGACCGCTTCCGCCTCGCACCGCTCGCCGAGAGCGACAGGCGTGCCGCGTCGCTGACAAAGCCGGGGTTAGACTGCTTCGACTTCTCGAAGCCGCCGCGCGAGTTCGTACCGATTCGATCGAAGTACGATACGAACTTCTTCTTACATCAGACGCCCGACTACCGCCCGCCCGACACCGACTAGGGTCCCCTCGCCGCAGGCGGCTAGATCGGCGTTCGCCAGCGCTTGAAGAGCTCGTTGGCGATGCCGAACTGATCGAGCGCTTTGCCGACGGTGTGGGCGATGATGTCGTCCACGCTCTGCGGGTTGGCATACATCGCCGGAACCGGCGGCAGGATCACCGCACCGATCTCCGCCAGCTGGGCGAGCGTGCGGAGGTGGCCGAGGTGCAGCGGCGTCTCGCGAATTACCAGCACCAGTTTGCGTTTTTCCTTTAAACAGACGTCCGCGGCGCGAACGAGCAGGTTGGCGTTCATCGAATAGGCGATCGCGCTCGCGCTCTTCATCGAGCACGGGATCACGAGCATGCCGTCGGTGAGGAACGAACCGCTCGAGATTGCGGCGGCGAGGTCGTCGTCGCGGTGCACGACGTCGGCAAGGGCGTCGAAATCTTCGCCGTTCATCTCGGTTTCGAGTTCGATCGTTCGGCGAGCCGCGGCGGTCAGCACGAGGTGCGTCTCGATGCCGCCGATCGAACGCAGCGCCTGCAGCACCATGTAGCCATAAAGACTGCCGCTCGCTCCGCTGATGCCGACAATGATCCGCCGCATCGGAGGGCCGTTATACGTCGCATGCAGGGGCGCCTGGTGGGAACTGTAACTTCAGCAAAGTGTTCATTGACGATGCCGAGCGCTGGCATCGGACCGGCGAAGAGGCACTCCTCCTGCGGATGATTCGCTCGACGTGCTCGGGCGTGCCGCACGATATCGGCGCCGCCTACGCGACGCTGGCTTCACGGACCGGAAACCTGCTCGACGCGATCGACCGCGGCGCCCTAGCGCTGCCCGCACCCGAACGGGACGGCGTCCTGCGTTTTGCGTCGCGCGCGCGGCGCGTCCGCGCGCTGCCCGATGATTTCGACGGCACAACGTTGCGAACGGCGATCGCCGAGGCATTTGAGATGCGCGCTTCGCAAACACCCTTTGACACACCCTTCGACGCGGCTGCGGGTGACACGACTAGCGAAACTCGGGGCGACACAGCTCGGGAGTTCGAGCTTGCCGAGGCGGTTGTGCCCGAAGCAGTTCGCGGCGTTGCGGGGTGGCAAAAGCACTTCAGCGCCTCGGCGCTCAACGCGTACGCCGAGTGCGCGCGCAAGTGGTTTTATCGCTACGCGTGCGCGGCCGTCGAAGATGAAGGTTCCTCCGCCTCCGCCTACGGCACGGCCTTTCACCTCGCGCTCGAAGATTTTCACGGCGAGTTTGCGCGCCCGCGCGCCACCCAACGGGCGGCGATGCGCCGGCGAATGCGCGACTACGTTGCGTGGGCTTTCGAGCGCAACCGCACCGATTTCGGAACGCGCGTCGAGTTCGAGCTTGCGGTCCGCCGGGCGCAGCGAACCGCGCTGCGATACATCGAGTGGCTGCTGGCCGAGGAGGCGCAGGCGCCCTTTGAGGTGCTCGGGCGCGAGGTTCCTGCGAATCTCGAACTCGAAGGACGGCCCTTCGTCGGGTTCATCGACCGCTTGGATCGCGACGAGCGCTCCGGCGCCATCGGCGTCGTCGATTACAAGACGGGCAGCATCGCTACGAGCCCGGCGGAGTACGCGGAAAAGGTGCGTCGCTTCGCGGATTTTCAGCTTCCTTTCTACTACTGGGCGCGCACGGCCGAGGGCGACCGCGTCGCCAAACTCATGCTGATCCCGCTCAAAGACGCACTCCTCGACGTCAAGCCGATCGTCGTGGAGGTCGGCAAGACGATCCGTCTCGACGAGCTCGAGCGCTCGAAGGCAAAGATGATCGAGCTGAGCGGGCACCTCGCGTCGGGCAAGGTCGCCCACTTCGACACGGCGCGGACGCCGTCGCCGTGCACCTTCTGCTGCTACGCAACGGCGTGCACGAAAAAGCCGTTTCCCGAAGCCGCGCGTTTCGGAAGTTGATCGCGCTCGACCTAACACAAGAGCAGCGCGCCGCCGTCGAGGGGCCGCTCGACGCCTGTTTCGCGATCGTAGGCGCCGCGGGCACGGGCAAAAGCACTGCGCTCGCACAGCGACGCGAGCGGGCGGGTGCGCTTCACCCCGGCTCGCAGCCGCTGGTCATTTCCGCGCCGCGCGCGCTGGGCGAGTATGCGGCCGAGCTGCTGCGCGCGAGCGGTCGCGAGATCGCGCTCGTCGACGACGTCGAAGCGGAGCTCCTCTTCACGCAGGCCTGCGAACCGCTCTTCGAGCTGCGGTGGGAAGAGTTTGCGGCCGATCAGCTCGATCCCGAGGTTCCGGGGCTGCGTTCGCCGGCGCGCTTCCTGCGCTCGGCCTTTCGCTTGATTCGGCGGCTCGGCGACGCCGGCTCCAGTCCGGCTTCGTTCCTCGCCGCCGCGCTGGGCGGGGCGACCGAGTTCTACGCAAATCCGCCGAACTTCGCCGATCCGTCCCTGCTGATCGCGACCAAGAACACCTACCACGATTCGCTCGACGTGACGCCGGCGGAGCTCGCTCGGCAGTATCGGCGCGAGATCGATCTCGCCAAAATTCTTGCCCGCCTCTACGAAGACTACCAGCGTCTCGTTTGCGCCTCCGGACGGATGACGGGACGCGACGCCGTTGCCGCGGCCGCCGCGGTGCTGTGTGAAGACGCAGCGTTCGCGCAGCGACTACGCGAACGCTGCCGGTTCGCCTTCGTCGATGACGCGCAGGAGCTCGCCGAAGTCGATTTGGCGCTCTTGCGCGCGATCTTCGGGGAAAGTCTGGCGGGGGTAACGCTCTGCGGCGATCCGGCCTCCTCGGTATCGACGGTGCGCCGCACGCAGCCCGAAGCAATCTTCGCGCTCGGCGCTTCGCACGTGAAGCTGCAGGAACTCAGGCGTTCTCCGCGCGTCTCGCTGCATCGTCCGCCGTCCGCCGACGAGGAGGCTTCCTTCATCGCCGATCGTGTCGCGACGTGGATCGGAGAAGGCGTCCGCCCCGAGAGGATCGCGGTGATCTTTCGCTCCGTGCGCACCGTCGAGCAGTACGAAGCCGCGCTGCTCGACCGCAACATTCCGGTGCTGATCTGCGGCGACGTCAATCTCTTTACCGACCGGCGCGCGCTCGACGCGCTCGCGCCGCTGTGGAACGTCTACGATCCGTTTCGCCACGAGTGGCTGCTGCGGACGCTCGAAGGACCGGCGTTGGGTCTTGCAGATGCGTCGCTGCAGCTTCTTTGCGCGGAGCCCAGCGATCCGCAACGTCCGCTGTTTGCCTTCGACGACGAACCCGCTCCCACGACGCGCACGAGCCGCTGGAACCCCAAGCGCGATCTGCGCTTGGGGTGGAACGTCATTCGCGGCGAGCAGGACGCGGCGCTCTCCGAGGAGGCGCTGGCTCGCGTCCAGCGTTTTCGCCGGCTGCGCGAAGGCTGGCTCGAGGTCATGGAGTCGCAGCCCTTCGACGTGTTCGCGCGCGCCGTCTGGCGCGACGCGCTCGCGCGCGAAGGCGATCCCGGATCGGCGCGGGCTCGAAGCCAAGCGATGGTGCTGCAGCGCCTCCTCGAGCGGCTGCGCGAGTTTGCCGCGGGGCATCCCGCGGCACGCCTTGCCGAGATCCTGGCCTACGCGCAGCAGCGAATGGAGAGCGACCTCGAGAGCTGCGAAGCCGCCGATCCGCGAGGCGCAGGGCGAGGCTTCGTGCAGATGCTCAGCGTCGAAGCGGCGCAAGGTCTGGAGTTCGACCACGTCGTGGTGGGTAACGTTCGTCCCGGTTCGTTTCCGCTCTGGTATGCGCCGGAAGCCTTTCTCTTCAGTCCGAGGCTCGGCATGATTCCTAAAGAGAACGCGGGTGAGGCTCAGGCATCGCGGACGGCTAAGTTCAGCTACTACATGTTTCGCACGAAGGCGGCGCAGCGGTACAACGAACGCGAGCGCCGGGCGCTGCACTACGCGATGCGCCGCGCGCGCCAGAGCGCACTGGTGACCGCGTGGGGCACGCCGACGCGCGGCATCACCGCGCCCGAGCTGCTCGAAGAGCTGCGCTGACGGCGTGCGTCTCAAGGAGATCCCGCCCGAGCTCTATGCGCGCGACGTCTTGCCGCTGACCTTTCCGCTGTGGGCCGGACGGCGCGATTTCGAACTCTACGTCGACCAAACGCTCGAGATCGCGCGCGGCGCATACGGACGGCGCCACTATCGCACGCTCGGACTCTACGATGGAAAGACGCTGCTCGCGTCGTTCAAGCGCTACGAGCGCGAGTTACACGACGGCGACCGGCGCCTGCGCGCAATCGGCTTTGGTGCCGTCTATACGCCCGAGCACTTTCGCGGGCGCGGCTACGCCAGCGTGATGATGGCGGCCGAGCTGGACCGCGCGCGTGACGCGGGCTACGATCTCGCTTACCTTTTTTCGGATATTCGCCCGGAGTTCTACGCGACGTTCGGGTTTTGCGCGCTGCCGTCGCGCGAGTGGACGCTGCGCGCCGACTTGCTGCCCGTTCGACGCATCCACCCGGCGCCGTTGCGCGGCGACGATTGGAGCGGCGTGCGCCGCGTCTTCGCGGCCTGCGAGGCTAGCCGGCCCGCGGGCTTCACGCGCGGTCAGAGCGCGTGGGGCTGGATTGGGACGCGGATGCGTCACGGCTCGGAGCTCGCCGCCGGCCAGGCGTTCAATCTGGTGCTGCGGCGGCCGCGCGGCGTGCGCGCCTACGTCCTGGGCGCGCGCGCACCCGAGAAAGACGCTTATATTTTGGACGAATACGGTTTCGCCGACGAGGCCTCCGCCGCGCTAATTCCCTCACTGCTGCGCGCGGCCGCCGGCGATCTGCAGCGGATTACCGGATGGCTGCCGCCCGGCGATTTTCGCCACCTGCTGCCGAGCGGCGCCCCGCGCAAGCGAACGCGCTCGATCTTCATGATCGCGCCGCTTCGGCAAGAGGGCCGCGATCTGCTCGAGCGCGCGCTGGCGCGCAGAGGCGTGGAGTTCTGCTGGGCAACCGATCACATCTGAATGGAACGGCGGCCGATAAGCGAGCAACCTCGGAAGTTCGTTCCGAACAAAGCGCCGAAGGACGCGGGGTTGTTTTCAAGCGAACCAATGACCGACCCACGTAACGGAGACGAAGATATGGACGAGGACATCTCACCCGACGTAGTCCCCGAGTCGCAGCGCCCGAGCGACCCCGCCGAGGCGGTACGCCGCGAACGGGAAAAATACGGCGAAGGAAGCATCAACCCCAATCGAGACGACCAGTGGGACGAACACCACGGTCAACCGGAGGACATCGTTTAGTCTGCGCATCATCACCGCCGCGTTTCTCGCCCTGCTGATCGGCGCTGCCCCTGCGGCACAGAGCGCGGGCAATGCCGACGCCCAATACGAATCGCTCGCCAAAGCGTATTATGACGGCTCGTTCCGCCTGAGCCCGATCGACGCCACCGCCGTCGGCATCCACGATTACGACGACCAGATCGGCGATTTCTCCGCCGCCGGCATCGGCACGCAGCTCAAGAACGATCACACCTACCTCGGCAAGCTCGCAACGATCGACCGCGCCACGCTTTCACGCAGTGTCGCGGTCGACGCGACGCTGCTGGAGAACACGCTGCGGGACGATCTTTTGCTCAACGAGACGCTCGCGCAGTGGCGCCACAATCCCGACGTCTATACCCAATCCGCCAGCGCCGCCGTCTTTACGGTAATGAGCAAGGATTACGCGCCGCTGGAAAAACGGCTCGGCTTTGCCGTAGCGCGAGAGCGCTTGATTCCGGCGATGCTCAAAGACGGCGAGAAGAATGTTACCACCGTCGACGCGGTCACCCAGCAGATTGCCGCCGAAGACGCACAGGGCTCCGTCGATTTCTTCAAGACCTCAGTGCCGCAGGCGTTCGTCGCCGTGCGCGAGGCGAGTCTGCAGTCCGAGCTGAAACAGGCTAACGCCGCCGCCGCAACCGCGATGGCGGCCTACGCGCGCTGGATCAAGACGATCAAGCCCAGCGGCACCTTTGCGATCGGGGCCGACGCGTATCGAAAGCGCTTGCTCTACGAAGACGCGGTCTCGATGCCGCTCGACCAATACCTCTCCGTCGGCCAGCACGCGCTCGAACAGACCCGCGCACAGTTCATCGCGACGGCGCGCAAGATCAACCCGCGCGCCACGCCGCTGCAGGTCTATCTCTCGATCACGAAGGTTCACCCGGCGCCCGGCGCATTGCTTTCCACCGCGCAGAACGATCTCGTAAAGCTTCGCGCCTTCATCGAGGCCAAGCAGATCGTCACGCTGCCGGCCAACTCAAACATCAAGGTAATCGATACGCCGCCGTTCGAGCGCGCGACGACCAGCGCAGCTGAAGATTCGCCGGGACCGCTCGAAACGGTCGCCACGCAGGCCTACTATTACGTGACGCCGGTCGACCCAACGTGGTCGGCGAAACAGAAAGAAGAGTTTCTCGCGCAGTTCAACGACTTCGAGTTTCCGATCATCTCTGCCCACGAAGTCTATCCGGGCCATTTCACTAACTTCTCGATCGACCGCGGCCTCGACCTCAGCCTCACCCGCAAGCTCTCGGTGAGCTCAGAGTTCGCCGAAGGTTGGGCGCATTACAGCGAACAGATGATGGTCGACGAAGGCTGGGGCAACGGCGATCCTCGCGTGCGGCTCGCGCAGCTCGACGAAGCGCTGCTGCGGGAATGCCGCTACGTCGTCGGCGTCAAGCTGCACACGGCCGCAATGAGCCTCACGCAGGCCGAGCAGCTCTTTACCGATCGCTGCTTCCAGACGCACCAGGTTGCCGTCGAAGAATCCTTACGCGGTACGCAGGATCCGATGTACGGCTACTATACGCTCGGAAAACTTATGATCCTCAAGCTGCGAAGCGACTACAAAAAGAAGCTCGGCAGCGCCTATACGCTTGAGAAGTTTCACGACGAGCTGCTCTCGCGCGGAGATCCGCCGCTGCCGCTGCTGCGCCCCTTCATTTTGGGCGACAGCGACGACGGAAAGCCTCTTTAGACGAGAGCGAATATCACGTGACGGCTGAGGTGCGGCGAAGCGTCTCCGACGGCGTTTCGCCGAACGCCGTGCGGTAAGCCGCCGTAAAATGCCCCATGTGCCAGAATCCCCACTCCGTCGCAACGTCGATGACGCGGCTGCGCGAACCCGCATCCAGAAGCGCTTCGCGAACGCGCATCAAGCGTAGTGCGCGCAAGAAGGCGATCGGGCTCAGCGAGGTTACTGCGGCAAAGGCGTTGATCAGCGAGCGCGGCCGCAGCCCCGAAATGTCGCTCAGATCTTGCAGCGTCACCGCTTCGCCGCGCCGCGCGAACATAAACGCCTGGCATTCGAGCACTGCTTTGATTCGGCGGCTGAGCGCGTGGGATGGCGTTAGCGCCTCCGCTTCACCACTGACAATGGCCTCCACGAGCGGAAAGAGCCGGCACTCCAAAGGCGGCCCGGCGAATCCGCGCGCTGCAACGTGCATCGTTAGCAGTTCGCGCAAAAACGAGCGCAGCCGGCGCACGTGCGCGGTTCCGCGCCAGAGCGTCGGATGTCCCGAGGCCTGCTCCAGGCGCGCCAGCATCCCGGACGCTTGCGGATATCTTCGCCGCAGTTCCGGCAGATCGAGTGTTAGTGTGAAGAAGCGCGCCGGCGCGGCCGCATAGGTCGCCACGTAACCCTGCGTCATCACGAGATCGTTGGGCCGGACCTCCAGGCCGTTCCAGCAGATCTTTGCGCCTCCGGAACCGGGAATGCCGAGCAGCACGTTTCCCAGCGGAACCGATACGTCGCCCCGGCAGGCAGCGGCGTAGACGCGATGGGCAACGCGAATCGGGCCGCGTTCGAGCAGACGCCGCTCGACGAATGGACCGCTGGTCACTGATACCACGGTTTCATGTGGATACCGCTAGAATAGGCGTTTTACCTGAAGCATTCCTGAAGCACCGAAGAAGGGATTGTGAAGGCGAATAGGTGCAATAGTTTCTCAATCTCGTGTACTAAAAGTTACTCGGAGGAGGCTAAAGAATGAAACGTCTTGTTATTTCGCTCGTCTGCGGCGCCGCCGTCGCCGCGACCTCCATCGCGACGGGCTCGGCGAGCCCGCCTAGCGTTACCGGAACCTGGCAGGTCCAGCAAACCGGTCTTAATGGAAATTCGACCGCAACCGTTACGCTGCAGCAGTCCGGCGCCGGTATCGTCGGCAACAACGCCAAGAACGGAAACGGTTTTACCGGATCGTTCGTCAACGACTCGCAGATCAACGGCAAGTGGCACGGTCCGAGCGGAGCCGGCTGGCTGACGGTTTACGTTAGTCCCAACGGCCACAGTTTTAACGGAACGTGGGGCTACAACGGCCGCGCCGCAAACGGCTCGTTCGTAGGAAATAAGGTGCTGCCGCCGTCGCCCGTCACCGCCGCAGGTTCGTGGCACGTCAAGGGCGCGGGCGGTCCGGACGCGTTTATCGGAACGATGAAGTGCAGCCAATCGGGGCCCTCGGTGGTCTGCCATGCCGGCCCGATTCTGCTCAACGGCAAGTTCCGCACGAAGGACAAAGTAAGAGCGACCTGGACCGGACCGAGCGGCTCGGGCTGGTTCTCGTTCTGGTTCAATGACGACAACAACAGCTTCAATGGCGTCTGGGGTAACGGCGCCGAAACGGCGCCGGCCGTCGGCCGCGTCGTGGGGCAGCGCGCACTCTAAAACGCGTTCGCGCAACTCGGAAACGGGAAGGGTCTCCGCCGGAGAAGGCGGGGACCCTTCTTCATTCCCTGCGAGGTGTTAGCTGCCAGACTTCTTGCAGGTGATGGTGGCCGGGGTCGATTTACCGGTCGAATCGGTTACGGTATTGGCGTCGGAGGTCTCCGTCTCGCTCACCTTGGTTATGACGTCGGTAACGGTGCTGCCGTCGAGTCCCTTCCCGGTCAAGGTCATCGCGTTGCCGTTCCACCCCGGTGAGGACTGCGTGAAGTATCCGCCGGTGCTGTCGACCCCGGTGATAACCCACTGCTTGATGGTGGGATCGTACGTCATATAGTTCGTCCCCGTGATCGTGTACGTACGATACTGGTCGAACGGGGGCGCCGTGTCTTGCGAGATCATCCATGCGCCGTCGAGGCCGATCGTCGTCGTGTTGGTATCCGGGCGCGATTTGCCGCGCAGCATCTGCGTGCAGTTCCAGGTTCCCGTTAGGAACATCATCGAAGAAAAATCGGCTTTCGGCGTGGGAACCGGGGTGAACGTTGGAGCCGGTTGCGCCGGCGCGACGACCGGCACGAACACGAACGCAACGGCGAGCGCGATAGTGCCCAGCACTAGCGAGGCGGTGTGCTTCATTTCAACTGTACCTTTCCAAGAACTTCCCGCGCACCGCGGGTCTTTTTGGCGTTCAACGGCAGGCGCATGCTACCTTGAACGACGGGAGATCCGGGCGGCAAGATGGCGGACGGTCGCTTTCGCCGAAGGCTCCTCCCACGGAAAGGAAGGGACTTCGATGAAGCAGGTTTTGGGATTCGCCGTCCTAGCGATGATCTTGAGCGCTCCGGCCGGCGCGCAGACGCCGATGGAGGCGATGCAGTACTACACGGGTTCCTGGTCATGCACGGTCGCCAACACGGGCGAGGCGCCGCAGAAAGCGACGGCGGTGTACGCCCTGGAAAACGGCCTCATGACGGAGACGGTCAACGTGCCCCCTCAAGGCAAGATGAAGTCGGCCTATCGCGCCAGCGCAGCGACGACGTATGATGCAAAGACGCACCGGTACGTCGAGACGTGGCTCGGCAATCAGGCGGATTGGTCGGTCAGCAACATGGGCGCAATGTCGGGCAAGATCGAGCGCTGGGCCGACACGCAAAATTCGACCGGCAAGCTCCAGCACACGCTGGTGACGCGCACGAGTCAAAACCAGTTCGATTTCGAGAGCTATCCAACACTTACGAGCACGAAGGCGAGCTTCAAGGGATCGTGCACGCGCTCGTGATCGCGTAGTTTAGAAAAGGCTCGTTTGAACGGCGTCGCCTTGCGCAAGCGAGGCGACGCGCGTTCCCAGCAGGCGCACCGGCGCCCCCTCGAGGGCGGCGCGGCGCAAGCAGTGGACCGCGGCCCGAAAGATCCGGCGTGCGTCGCGGGTGGGCTCGGCCAGATGCGTCTGACGCCCGACGATCGTGAAGTCGCCGCGCTTGACCTTGATGGCGACCGTGCGCGCGCTGCAATCGTCGAGGCGTAACTTCTCCGCGAGCTCCTTGGCCTGTTCGCGCAGCAGCTCGATCAGCCGGCTCTCGTCGCGGACGTCGTATTCGAAGGTCTCTTCGGTGGAGATTGACTTCGTTTCGCGCTCCGGCTCGACGCGGCGCTGGTCGATTCCACGCGCCAGATCGCGCACCTCGCGCCACCACGAGCCGAAGAGTTCGTGCAGACGCGCGTCGTCGAGCGTCGCGATCTGCCCGATCGTTGCGATGCCGTAAACGCTAAGGCGGGCCTGCGTTTTCGGACCGATTCCCCAGAGACGGCCAACCGGCATTGGGGCGAGAAACGCCGCTTCTTCTCCCGGCGCAACCGCAAGCAGGCCGTTGGGCTTGCACGAATCCGAAGCGATCTTCGCAATTATCTTTGCAGTTCCAACGCCAGCGCTCACCGTGAGCCGGGTCGCCTCGCGGACGCGCCGGCGAATCGTTGCCGCAAACTCGCGCGCTGCGTCGAGCGTCGTCACGCCGACGGCGACGAACGCCTCGTCCATCGAAAGTCCCTCGACCTCGCGGCCGTCTTCGCGAAAGATCTCAAAGACCTCGCGCGAGACCCCGCGATACTTATGCATCTCCGGATGGACGACGACCAGATCCGGGCAGGCAATGCGCGCTCTGTAGAGCGGCATCGCCGAGCGCACGCCGAACGGGCGCGCCTCGTACGACGCCGTCAGCACGACGGCGCGGCGGCTCGAACCGGCGATCGCGACCGGTTTTCCGCGCAGCGAAGGATCGTCGCGGACCGCAACGCTCGCGTAGAACGCGTCGATATCGAAGTGCGCGATAAAGGAGCGTTGCGCCCGGTTCATGCGCCCTGGCTGCGCGCGCGCTCGCGGCGGCGCTGGGCCTTCGCTCGATTGCCGCAGGTAGCCATGCTGCACCAAGCGCGCGACCCGTTCTTCGTGTGATCGTAATAGGCAAAGCGACAGCTTTGTTTTCGGCAGGCGCGCAGGCGCGACCACGTCTCGCGAACCTGCGCCTCGTAGACGATCGCCAAGAGCGAGGCGATCGGACCTTTATCTTCTTCGTGTGCGGGCAAAAGCTCGAGGCCGTGCTGGGGATTGACTGCCAGGCTCAAGCGCGTGCTGGCCATGAATGGGTTCAGCTCCCTCCAGGCGCCGGCGGCATCGCCTTCGCCGTTGTTGACAAAGAGCAGATCGCGCAGCGTTTCCCGGAAGGCGAGCAGCAGCTCGAGGTGGCCCTGGTTCGTGACCGGCGGCAGGCCGTGGCTGAGACACCAGCCGCGCGCACCCTCGAGCGAGCCAAGCTCATCGGGGCCGCTGGGGAGGTCGACCGTGTTCACGAAACGCCTGACCAGGTCGAGCGTTCCGGGGGCGCGGTCCGATTGGGGTTGGGCGGGGATCACCGGAGCATAATCACCGTCAAAACGGGTTGACAAGTTACTGTCACCACCATATAATGATTGAAGGTTACCATTTCGTCAAGAGGTTAAAAAAGAAATGTTCCGCGATCCCGTTCGCAACGCCCCGCTCGTTTCCGATGTCAGCGACATCGATCTGCGCCTGAAAGTAGGCCGGGCCGATTCGATGCTCTTCCTGGAATCGAACCTGCGCCTGCCTCACCTGCGAGTCTCCTAGGAGCTCGCTCACTCTGCCTTCGTCCATGCGGCCGTTTGACGACTCGAGCGGCCGCATGGTATAGTTCAGCGCGACGAACCAGGGTCGGATTCCCGTCCGGCCTTTAAGGAAGCGTCGGGTTGAGGCATTCGGCGCGATCTACTCAGCATCTCGCCCGACTTCGCAGCATAACGCGAGGTAAGGAATATAGTGGATCACCGCAACATGGGTCTGATGGCCCGTGAATTTGGATTGCCCCGCCTTGGACCATCGATCGTCAGGCGCCGCGCTTTGGAAGAGTGGCTAGCCCGCTTCAAAAACGTCCCCATTCGATTCTTGGTCGCACCGCCGGGCTTCGGTAAGAGCGTGGCGCTGCTCGGCTATCTGCGCCACTGCGCGAGCAACGCCGTCTACTGCGCGCTTCCGGCCGGCGCCGATGCCGGCTCGATCTGGAGTTACGTCGGGCACGCGCTCGGGAGCAAGCGCGAGTGCCGCTCGCACGCCGACGTTTTTCGCGCGCTTGCCGAGCGCGCGCCGCTGGAGATCGTACTGGATTGCAAAGA
The DNA here is from genome assembly GCA_036521375.1 of Candidatus Cybelea sp. Classification (GTDB taxonomy): domain Bacteria; phylum Vulcanimicrobiota; class Vulcanimicrobiia; order Vulcanimicrobiales; family Vulcanimicrobiaceae; genus Cybelea. The sequence continues at coordinate 17,817 of DATDHW010000011.1, read as the reverse complement.
TGTACCCAGCGCAGAGGGCGTCGCCGCGATCCTCTTGCTGATGCAGCAGCTTCCCGACGAAGTTGGGCTGCTGATTGCCTGCCGCTCGCGCGTCGCCTTTCAAGTACGGCGCTTCGTCGACGAGGGTACGGCTGTGCTCTGCGATGCAGAGCGTCTGGCGTTCGACGCGGCGGAGATTCGCCACGTCGCCGAGACCTGCGGCGTGGCGTTCACGCACGCCGACGTCGCGCGCCTGCTCGACGTGACCGACGGCTGGCCGCAAGTCGTCAGCGGAGCCGTGCGCAAAGCCGCCGAGGATAACTGCAGCCTCGCGCAAGCTTTCGAAAACTGGCGCGCCCGCCACGGCCATCTGTTCAACGAGTTCGTCGCTTGGACGCGCGCGAACGTAGCCGAACGTGAGGCCGATCTGCTGCTCAAAATCGTCAACGGCTCGCACCTCGAGCAAGGGGAAGACCTTGCGCTGCTCGAGGAGCAGGGGCTCTTCGTCATCCACACGGTCGACGGTTTTCGCCCGCTGCGCGCCCTTTCGCAGAGCCGCCTCTACAGCCGCTACTCCATCCCTCGCGCCGCCACGCCGCTGCAGGTCAGTCTGCTCGGCTGGTTCGAGGCAACCGTCGACGGGCGGCCGATCGAGTGGGTCCGTCGCCGCGACAGGCAAGTCTTTAAATACCTCGCACTGCAGCCCAACGGCCGGGCCGCGCGCGCGCAGGTTGCCCGGGTCTTTTGGCCGGACGCGCCGAGCGACTTGGCCGGCAAGAGCTTGCGCACGGCTTGCTCCAACATTCGCAAAGCGATCGCCAAGATCGTCGGCTTCGATCAGGTAGACGCCTACTTCCGCGTGCGCGACGAAATCTCGCTCGACTTCGAAAACGTCATCGTCGACGCCAAGCGTTTTGCCGCTCACGCGGCCGACGGCGACGACCAGTACGCCCGCGGGGAACTGCGTTCTGCCGCCGCACACTATCGCAACGCGGTCGCGGTCCATCGCGGCGATCTGCTCATCGCCGACACGCGCGAAGCGTGGGTCGCTCCGCTCGACGCGGAGCTAAAGCAGCGCTTTGCCGAGATCGGCCGCCGGCTCGCCGAAATCGGTGAAGCGAACGGGTACGAGTTCGCGGCCGCCTAGGGAGCCTCGGCAGAAGCCTCGATCCCTTTGAGCATGGCGCGGATCGTTTGCATATTGCGCAAGTCGTCGCTATCGTCGCCAGGCGTCTCGAGGATCGCGGTCTTCTCGCGAAGCTCCGGGTGGGCGAGCAGCGCGCGAAAACCCTCGAAGCCGATATTCCCTTCGCCGATGTGATAGTGGCGGTCGCGGCTCGCGCCCAGCGGCACCTGCGTATCGTTGAAATGGAACATCATGAGCCGGTCGATGCCGACCTTGCTCTCGGCCTCCTCGATAAAACGGTCGACGCCCGCCTTCGAGTCGATCTCGTAGCCGGAGGCCCAAGCGTGCGCTGTATCAAGGCAGACGCCGAGCTGCCGATGGGCGACCGCCTTCACGAACTCGCCGAGCTCGTCGAGCGTCCCGCCGGCAAGGCTGCCCGCGCCGGCTGAGTTCTCCAACACGAGATAGACGCCCGGCTCGATCGTCGCGAGCGCCGTTTCGAGCGCGCGACAGATCGCCGAAAAGCCTTCCCGCCGATCGCGACTGCCGTACGATCCGAGATGCGTGTTGACGAAACGCATTCCGCCGCGCGCGGCAACTTCCAGATCGTGCTGCAGCAATCGCAGGGACCCTTGCGAGATCTTCGGATCCGCACTCGCGAGATTGATGAGGTACGGCGTGTGGATCGCGCACGGATCGAGGCCGTTCTCGCGGCGCAGCTGGGCAAAGGCGTCGAGTGCCGCGACGTCGATCGCGCTCGTGCGATAGGTGCGCGGGTTCGACGAGAATACTTGCATCGCGCTCGCGCCGAGCGACTTCGCGTGACCGACCGCCTTTACGTATCCGGTCGCGATGTGGACGTGCATGCCGACGCGCACGTCAGCCCTTCGATCCCTTCGACAACCCTTCGACAAGCTCAGGGTGACACGGCGGTTTGACGGCCCTTCGACGGCCGTTCGACGAGCTCAGGGTGACACGCCGAGGTTGAACTCGAGCGGCTGCCCCGGCTCGAGTTCGAGCTCGGGCAGATCGTCGAGCGAACGCAAACCGAAAGACTCGAGAAAGAACGGCGTCGTCTTGTACTGCATCGGACGCCCAACGACGTCTTTACGGCCGGCCTCGGCGATGAACCCGCGATCGAGCAGCGTGCTTACGACGCTGTCGGAGTTTACCCCGCGAATCGCTTCGATCTCTCCGCGCGTCACCGGCTGCACGTGCGCGACGATCGCCAGCGCCTCCATTGCCGGCGTCGAGAGCGTGGACTTCGGCGGCAAGAGATAGGCTTCGACGACTTCGCGCGCCATCGGCGCGGTCGCGAAGCGGTATCCGCCGGCGACTTCGCGCACGACGATGCCACGGTTGCCATAGTCGGCTTCGATCTGCGCCAGGGCAGCGGCAACCTCCGATCCTTCGGCGCCCAGCAGCTTGGCGAGTTGCGGGATCGAGAGCGCTTCACTCGCAACGAAGAGCAGCGCCTCGATCGGTCGCTGCAGATCCGAGATCGTCAGGCGGCAGCCCTCGCAAAGAGGCGGATGTCGTCGAACGCGCCATCCTGTTCGAATGAGATTCGGCGGCGGCGGATCAGCTCGAGAATCGCGAGGAACGTCACGACGATCACGTCGCGCGTCATGCCCAGCTCCTCGCACAGCTGGGAAAAGCGCGCCTCGCCCTGCTCCTTGATGCGTTTGACGATGTAGTCCATAGAGGCGATGAGCGAGATTCGTTCGCGCGCGATCGAACGCTTCTCGGGGCGCGCCTGCGAGAGCATCGCGAGAAAGGCCCGATTGAGCCGGTCGGGGTTGATATCGTAGCGTTGCACGAGATCGCCGGCCGGGTCGCCCGGCTCGCGGTAATAGTGGGCGGCTGCTTCGTTCTGGCACTCGCGAAGTTGCTCGCCGAACTCGCGGTACTTCGAGTAGGCGATAAGACGGCGGCGCAGGTGCTCTTCGACCTGTTCGGGCGTCTCGGCGGTCTCGTCGACGAACTCTTGCGGAATCGGCGGCAGCAGCGCCTTCGACTTCAAGAAGATCAGTGTGGCGGCAATGACGAGATACTCCGCGGCGACCTCGAGGTCGCGTGCCTCCATCATCCGCACGAACGAAAGATACTGTTCGGCCATGCTGGCCAGCGGCACGGTCGCCACGTCGAGCTGGTTTTCTTTGATCAGCGTCAGCAGCAGATCGAGCGGTCCGTCGAACTGCTCGAGGCGGACGGTAAAAGCCGGAGAGGTCATTTCCTTCGACAATCCTTCGAGAGCTTAGGATGACACGGAGCGGGCTTCTTCTTCGATGGCCGGCTCGCCGTAGGCGCCGGGGTTCTCGGCCAGATACTCGAGCGCAAGATCCACGAGGCGTTTTTCATTGATGTATTTGAGGGTCTTGCGAGCCTGCGCAACGTCGAACCAGCGGGCGTCGTCCACTTCGTGGTCGTGATTGGCCGGATCGCCGGTTCGGTAGCGCATCAAAAAGAACGTAACCGCCTTACGATGTTTGGCCTTGCCGACGTAAAACCAGTAGGCGATCTCGGAGAGGCGGGTGATGATCTCGCCCCAGCAGCCCGTCTCTTCGCGCACTTCGCGCAGAGCCGCTTGTTCGGTCGTCTCACGAGCTTCGACATGACCTTTGGGCAGCGTCCAAACGCGCGGCGGTGCGCCGCGCCCAATGAGCAGCGCGTCGTAGGTCGAATCGCGCCGGCGCAGCAGCAATCCGCCCGCCGACACCTCGTATTTGATCCGCATACGCTCCACTTTTGGACAGGGAAGGGGGCCGGTTCCAGCCCCCCTTTGGTTACCCCATTATTAGGCTTTGCGTCCTAAAAGCGCCTGCGAGAAGGAACGCCCTTTTTACGGCAAACTTCCGACGCAAAGCGGCGGGCTCGTGTCAGGACCCGCCGCTCGCGCCGACGTCCAACGCGCTCACGCACCGTCGACAGGTGTGGAGCTTACTACTGTCCTTGCGTGATCGCGTTGCCGACGAGCAGCGGCTGCATCCGGCCCGGGTGCGCAGCCAGAACCTGATAGGCGACCAACTCGGCCATCGAGCGGAGTTCGGGCACGGCGGTCGCTTCGAAGCGCGAACCACGTACCGGCGGGCCAACCAGCCACAGGTTCGCCGTAGGGAGGCGGGTCGCGCCCAGAGCCGCAAGCCGCGAGTTCGCGTCGAGCCCCAGGCCGCCGGGCGAGACGGAGATCAAACCCGCTCCGAGCATCTCGGCGAGCAGGGGATCCTTGGCGAGCGCCGCCGCTCCGCCGAAGCCGGTGCAGTTAACGATCCAATCTGGTCTGCGCTCGGTCACGCCTCCATTGCGCTGGGCGATGGTCACGACCCCATCGCGCATTCCGGCCACGCGCCCGGCGTGCGTCTCGAGCCGGCCGGAACGGCGGTAGCGCTCACGCACCGCGTCGACCTGTTGCGGCGCGCGATGCCGGTAGCGTTCCCAGTGGGCGCGCAGATGCTTCTCGAAGCGGCGCTGCTCCGTGGTCGGGACGCGTTTCCAGATCGCCTCGGCTTCGGGGCGAACCGCCTCGACGACCGCGCGCCAGTCGAATCCGCGGCGCGCCGCCTCCCTGACGTGTTGACGAAAACTGCGGAGGAGCGCACGCGCCTCGTGCGTTTCGAGCGCGGGTATCACATCGTAGGCAGCAACCTCGGCGTGAACTTCGGGATAACGTCCGCGGCGCGAGACGACGTCGACCTTGCCGCGATGTCCGCCGGCCTCGAGAGCGACGAGCACGTCGAGCGCCGTGAGTCCGGAACCGACGACGAGCACGTGGCCGCCGACACGACGGTAATCGAAGCGCCAAGGATCGGAGACGAAGCCGGGATGCAATCGCATTTCGAGCGGAAAGAACGAGTCGAGCGGCTGCGGATTCCCAGTCGCAAGAACGACCGCCCGCGCGACGCAGCGCGTTCCGCCGTTCGTTTCTAGGGTAAACGTACGATCTTGCGCGCGCGTGACGTGCGCGACGCGCTCGGGAACCTGCGCGAATCCAGGGCGCTCGAAAGCGCGGCGGGCGCACTCGCCGGCGTACTCACCGTAAAGCCGGCGCGAAACGAAGTCCTCGGGTTGCGCTCGCGAGCCGAGCCAGCGTACGAAGTGATCGGGACGCGCCGGAAAGAGGCTCATCATCCGCGCGCGGGTGTTCAAGAGATGCTCGCCGTGCGCCGTTCCATAGGCGGCGCCCCGGCCGGCCTCTCCCGGCTCGAAGAGCGCGAGCGAAAAGCCGGCCGGAGCGTGGTGGGCAAGATGGGCGGCGACGGCTGCACCGCAGAACCCGCCGCCGATTATAGCGACATCGCGAACTTCCGCTACGGATTGTCGGAGCACGGCATCCTTCTTAAAAGCGTTAGCTGTTACTGATTACTCTAGCGAACGGGAACGAGCGGCCGCCGCTCGCCTAAGACGTCGTCGTATGTCCCGCTCACGGTTTGGCAGCGATCCGACAGTTCGTCGTAGACGGCGTACCTTCGCAGCGGCGCCGCATAGACGTGCAGTGAGATCGCCGGCGCCCCCGTGGCCGCTCCGACGCGATGGAGATCGAAGGGCCCGGATCGCAGGTCGAGATCGCCCGGCCGCAGCAGGCGCGACTCGCGGGCTTCGATGCGCGCGAAGCCCGGCCTCTCGCCGTTATCGAGCCGGACGAAGTCGTCAACCCAGAGGCTTCCTTCGAGTACCGACATCCAACAGTGCTCTCCGCCGTGATCGTGGATCGCCGAGAAGGCCCCCGCTGCCCAGTTGAGCAGCACGACCTCGAAGCGGCCCTCGCGATGGACGCGGGTGCGCGTATACGAATTCGCCCGCGCCACGAGGGGTCGGGGCAGCGTCCAGGAATCCGAGGCCGCCGAAAGCAGGCGGGCCATCTCACTGGGGCCGCGGTCGCGAGGCGCGCGCTCCTGCAGGTCGCCGATGAGCGGTCGAAGCGTGATCATCGCGCTTGGGTTTTGATGACTACGGTTAACTTTCCTTCTCTAGGGCAGGGTCAGATCTCCCAGCGCGAAGAGATACGACTCCTCCGCTTGGCGCAGCGCGTAGACCGCCGTGAGCCGATCGGTCTCGGCCTGGGTGAGGCCGCTCTGCGCGTTGAGCAGGAGCGCGAGATTCGTGATGCCGGCTCGGTATTGCACCTGGGTATCGACGAGTACTTCCTGCGCGGTGCGCAGTTCCAACTCGGCTTGCACGAGCGCGTCGCGCGCGCCGGTCAGGGTGCCTAGCGCCTGGCGAACGTCGGACTCGATGCCAAGTTCGGTCTGCGAAAGCGTCGCCTCTTGCAGATCCACCCCGATCGATGCCGACGCGCTCTGCGCGTTGCGCACGCCCTGATCGTAAAATGGCAGCGTCATCGTTGCGCCGACGAAGTTATTCGGCAGCGTACCGAGGCCGCTTCCCGGAAGGTTCGCGATGCCGGCGTTCGCGACAAAGCCGACCTGCGGCGAGTCGAGCGTTTTCGCGGCGCGCAAGGTCTGGTTCGCCGCCGCAAGGGCGCGCTGAGCGCTCTGGTAATCTGGACGAACGCTCATCGCGTGCTCTACTGCAGCATCGTAGGTCGCCGGCTCGTTGGGAATCTGCGACGTGCTCGTCTCGCCGGCCGAATCCTCGGCGGGTTCGACGTCTGCATTCGCGTGCAGGCCCATCGTGTTGTCGAACGCCGCGAGCGCCGCGACGTCTTGCCCGCGTGTCCGCGCGACCTGCACGAGCGCTTGCGCCGTCGGAATTTGCGCGGTAGCGAGATCGACGCGCGAGGCGACGCCGGCGTCGATCTGCGCGCGGATCAGATCCTCCTGCGCGCGGTCCTGCGCGACGATTCGCAGCGCGAGCTTAACCGCGGCGCGCGTTTCGAGTGCGTTGTAGTACGTCTGCGCGACGTTGAAGGCAATCTGCTGGGCCGAACGCGCGAACGTTCCCGAGGCCGCCGACTGCGTCGCTTGCGCCGCGCGAACCTGCGCGAGCACGTGACCCCCGTCAAAAACGAGCTGCGCGAGCCCGACGCCGGCGAGATCCTCACTCGGTGATTGCGCCGTTGGTGCGCTCGAGCCCGCCACCGCAGAGAGCGTGCCGGTCACGTTCGGTTGATACGGCGTCTTGCTCAGTGCGACGGCGGCGCCCGTCTGCCGATAGGTATCATTTGCAATGCGCAGTGCCGGCGAGCGCGCCGCGGCCACGGAAATAGCCTGTGCGAGCGTCACTTGTGCCGCGAACAGGAAGAACACGGAAAGGATCTCTGAGCCCCTACATCGCCGCCGAGGCGACGGGCACGTCGACGAGCTGCCCGTCGAGCAATCCGACGGTGCGTTTCGCGTGGCGCGCAAAGCGTGCGTCGTGGGTGACCATCACGATCGTCGAGCCCCCTTCGTGCAGCTCGCGCAGCAACTCCATCACGGCCTCGCCATTCTTCGTGTCGAGATTTCCTGTCGGCTCGTCGGCCAGCAGGATCGAGGGATCGACGGCGAGCGCGCGTGCGACCGCGACGCGCTGCTGCTCGCCGCCGGAGAGCTGCGCGGGGTGGTGCTTCGCTCGATGGCCGGCGTGCACGCGCTCGAGCACTTCGGCAACGCGCAGCCGGCGCTCGCCGCGCGTCATCCCGCGGTAGACCAGCGGCAGCTCGACGTTCTCGGCGACGCTGAGATCGCCGATCAAATTGAAGCTCTGAAAGATGAAGCCGATCTCGCGGTTGCGGATCGCGGCGCGCTCGTCGGTGCCGAGCTGTTCGACGCTGCGGCCGTTGAGCCGGTAGCTCCCCGCAGTCGGCGAGTCGAGCAGGCCGATGATCGAGAGGAGCGTCGACTTGCCGCATCCCGAGGGACCTTCGATCGCGACGTACTCGCCTCGCTCGATCGTGAGGTTGATGTCGCGCAGCGCGCGCGTTTCGACCTCTTCGGTAAAATAGCTGCGGCCCAGATTCTCGAGTTCAACCAGCATCGCGACCCCTATCGTAAGTTCAGCGTCGTTTGATCAATGGAGTTCGTCATATCCGAGACGATGACGGTATCGCCCGGCTCGAGCCCCGAGAGCACCGCGATGCGGTCGGCGGACCCGCGACCGAAGTGCACGCGGACCCGCACGGCCGACTTTCCGCCGTCCACGACCTTGAAGAGCTCGCTTACGCTGCCTTCGGTCGCACCGGCTGGGCGCGCGATCGAGACGGCGTTGCGGATCGAAGAGATGTAGATGATTCCGTCGACGTTCGTGTCGGCGCGCACGCCGCGGGGCAGCGGCCGGGCAAAGGTGACGTCGGTGGCGACGGTGCCGTTCTCGGCCGCGGGTGCGACCCGCGCAACGCGGCCCTCGAAGATACCGTTGCCGGTGTCGATGCTCGCCCGCATGCCGACGCCGACGGCGTGCACGTCGCCCTCAGCGACCTGCAACACCGCCTTGAGCGAGCTCGTATCGGCGACGTGTGCGATCACCGCGTTCGCAGCAGCGCTCGTTCCCGGATCGACCTCGACACTCTGCACGATGCCGCCCGTCGCGGAGCGAACCGTAAGCGCGGCCACTTGCGCTCGATCCGCATCGAGCTGCGCTTGCGCCTGCACGACGCGCGCCTGCGCCGCGGAGACCTTCGCCCGCGCGTCGGCCGAAGCGGCACCGAGCTGCGCGGTCTGTATGCGCACGTCGTTGCCGTCTTTGCGCGAGGCGATGATCGCTTGGCGATACTGTACGTCGGCAACGAGGCCGCGGCGGTGCAGCGTTGCGAGCGACTGCGCCTGCAGCGCGCTCTGCTCCATCTGCGCCTGCGCGCCATCGAGCACGCCCTGCTGGGTCAGTTGCTCGGTACGGGCCTGCTGCTGGGCGCTCTCGAGATCTGCTCGTGCCACTGCCAGTTGCGCCTGCGCGTCGCGTGCGGCCGCGTCGAGCGACGGATTCGCCATTTGCGCGACGACCGTGCCGGGCACGACCGCGCTGCCCGGCTTGACGAAGAGCTGATCGATGAGGCCGCTCTGCACCGCCGCCACGACGCGCACGCGATCGGGCGTGAAGGTTCCCTGCGCGCTGACCGAACGCACGAGCGTGCCTTGGCGTACGACGTCGGTGACCAGCGTCGCGCGCTCGACGGTCGCGCCGGCGTGCGAGCCCGCGCCGCGCAGCGCCCAGCCGACGGCGATCAGCGCAGCGAGCCCCACCGCTACCGCATAGGGCCACTTCGGCAAACGCCGCGAGCGCGCGCGAATGACGTCCACGTTGAGCGATCCGCTACGCGCCTACGGGAAGTAAGCGGCGCGAACGCGCCACCTCGACGAGGTGAGCCAGCCGCACCGCTTCTGCTTGGGCGATCTTGCGGCCCCAGGGCGTCAAGCGATAGTAACGGCGCCGCATCGCGTCGTCGTCGTTGCGTTCGATTTCGACGATCCAGCCATCGTTGGACATCTGTTTGAGCTGCCGGTAGAGCGTGCCGGGTCCGAGGCTGATCTGGCCGCCGGTCGTGGCCTCGACGGCCTTACCGATACTGTAACCATGTCGTTCGCCTTCGGCCAGCGCGAGCAGAATGTGAAAGGCGCTGGTCGCCAACGGTAAGAGCGGTGCCGGATCCTGACGGCGATTGAGCATTATCGCTCCTTTATAACCAAAGTGGATATATCGCAACCATGATATATCCGGCATCGCCGCATTGTCAAGCCGCTGCGCGTTGACATCTCGAACGAATGTGGATATAGTGGCTTTCAACCTATTTGCATTTTTGTTTTGTGCGAGGCGGCATGTCCTCATCAAACGATATCAACGACCTTCTTCCGTTGAGCCCGCGCGCGTTCTACGTGCTGCTCTCGCTGGCACGCGAAGAGACGCACGGCTACGCGATCGCAAAGACGGTCGCGAATATCACCGGCGGGTCCGTCCGATTGACCCCCGGCACGCTCTATCCGATCATCCGGCAGATGCTCGTCGACGCTTGGATCGTCGAACTTCCCGAGGACGGCGTCGACTCGCGGCGCAGGCGCTATCGGCTCTCGGCGCGCGGTAGGCGCATCGCCCGCGCGGAGGCGGCGCGCCTCGACGACCTCGTGCGCATGGCGCGCGATCTGCAGCTGCTCCCCGGGCGCGCGACGTGAAGGGCCTGGGCCTGGTCCGACTCGCGCTATTCGCATATCCAGCCGACTTTCGGGCGGAGTTTTGCGATCAAATCCTCGCCGATCTTGCCGATCAAGGCAGCGGTGCGGTGCAGGCGGCGCTCGATATCGTCGTGACGGGCCTGGCGATGCGCGCCGACACGCTCGCGCGCGACGTCTTCTTCGGCATCCGCCGCCTGCGCCGGCTTCCCTTCTTAGTTGCGGTCGTCGTCGCATCGTTCGCGCTGGGCATCGGCGCGAACGTCGCAGTATTCAGCGTGCTCGACGCCGTGCTGATCAAGCCGCTGCCCTACCCGAACGCGGCGCGCCTCGTGGTCGTCGAGGATCACGATCGGCGCGGCATCGCCGGCAGCGCGCTCTCGATTCCCGACGTCTCCGATCTGCGCGCGAACACGACGGCGTTCGATGCCATCGCCGGCGAAGCGCAAGATTCGGCGGTTCTCACCGGCGCCGGCAAGCCGCGCCAAATCTTTGGCATGGACGTGAGCTGGAATTACTTTTCGGTGCTGGGATTGAAGCCGGAACTCGGGCGATTCTTCACCTCCGCCGACGGGCGTGCGGGCGTGCGCCGCGCGATCGTCTCCGAGCGGCTCTGGCGCACGCAGCTGGGCGCCGATCCAAACGCGATCGGCAAGAGCATCGGTTTCGACGGCGTGCCGATCGAGATCGTCGGGGTCGCGCCAAACCTTCGCGTGCCGGCGCCCGATGCCGGATCGCTCGATCGTGACGATTTCTGGGTGCCGCTGCCCAACGCGGTTCCCCCTAGTCAGCGCGGCGCGCGCTATCTCGGCGCGATCGCGCTGCTCGCACCGGGGGCGACGATGCAATCGGCTCGCGCCGACCTCGAACTCGCCTCGGCGCGGCTGGCCAAGCGCTATGCGCGCAACGACGCAGGAGTCGTTTTCGGCGCCGATTCGATGAGCTCGGCCTTTTTCGGCAACGTCGCCGCGGCGTTATGGACGGTGTTCGCGGCCGTCGTCGCAGTTTTGCTGATCGCCTGCGCCAACGTAGCGAACTTGCTGCTCGCCGACGCCTCGACGCGCGAGCGCGAGTTTGCGCTGCGCGCGTCGCTCGGCGCGTCGGCGGGCCGCCTGGGCGCGCAGCTCTTTGCGGAGACCGGCGTGCTCGCCGCGGCGGGCGGCGCGATCGGGATTGGGCTCGCGTACGGCGGCCTTGCACTCTTGACGGCGACGGTCTTACGAACGCTGCCGCGGATCGACTCGGTGCGGATCGACGCCGGCGTCCTACTCTATGCGGTCGGGCTCGTCGCAGCGGTCACGATACTCTCGGGGATGTGGCCGGTCGCGGCCCTCGCCCAGAAGCGCTTATCGGGTGCGCTCGAAGCCGCGGGCCGCAGTGGAGACCGCTCCGCGGGAGCGCTCTTGCGCTCGACGCTCGTCGTTGTGGAGCTCGCCGTTACGCTGGTGCTCGTCGTACTCTCCGGCCTGACCGTGCGCAGCTTCTACGTGCTGACGCACCCGGATCTGGGCGTGCGAACCCAAGGCGTGCTGGTCAGCGAAGCGATTGGCCTGCCGTCCACGCGATACCGCCGATTGCCGGCGCGCCTGCGCTTTGCCGATTCTCTGCTCGAAGGCGTCAGCACGATTCCCGGTGTCAAGGATGCAGCGCTCTCCGTCTCTTATCCGCTCTCCGACGTCATCGTGACGTTCACGGTCGGCATCGTCGGCAAGACGTATCCGATCGACGACCAGCCCGACGCGCACCTCAATGCCGTGACGCCGGCGTACTTCCGCATTCTCGGTCTGCCGCTGCTGCGCGGGCGCACGTTCTCGAGCGACGATAACGGCGGGTCGCAGCGCGTCGCGCTTGTCAACGAGGCGTTCGTCCGCAAGTATCTGCGCGACCGCGACGCGATCGGCACGCGCTTACGAATCTCCGGGTGGAACGGCGCTCCGCGATCGACCGCAACGATCGTCGGCGTCGTGGCCAACGAGCAGCAGCGCCTCAGCCGTCCCGCGCCGCCGATGTACTACCTTCCCTTCGCGCAGGTCGGGCCCAACGTGCTCGGCGTCGTCGTTTCGAGCGAGACGCTGACCACGCAAGCCCTCGACCGAGCGTTGGGCCGGGTGGTCGCCCAGGCGGATCCGCTGATCGTTACCCCGCAGGTCTACACTATTTCCGAGTTGATCGGCGAGGCGGCCTCGACGCCGCGTTCCTCGGTCGTTTTGCTCGGCTCGCTCGCCGCGGTCGCGTTCTTGCTCGCACTCTCGGGCGTCTTTGGTGTCGTTTCGTTCAGCGTAACGCAGCGTTATCGCGAGTTCGGCGTTCGCCGCGCGCTCGGCGCACGCGCACGCGACGTGCTCGGCGATGTTCTGCGCCGCGCGCTCTTCGTCAGCGCGCTCGGCATCGCGCTCGGAACGACGATTGCGATCGTCGCGGTGCGCGCGATCGCTCCCCAACTCGACGGGGTCTCCCCCTTCGATCCGCTTACCTTCGCGACCGTAATCGCGCTCCTGCTCGGTTGTGCGGCCGCCGCCGCGCTGCTGCCGGCGATCCGCGCGACGCGCGTAGATCCGGCGCTGGCGCTGCGCTACGAATAGCTCATTCGTGCCGTAGAACGGCCACCGGATCGATTCGCATCGCCCGGACCGCGGGCACGAGCGCCGCGCCGAACGAGGTGATCGCTAAGGTGAGCGCGACCACGACGAACGTCGGCGGGTCGAAAGGGGAGACGCGATAGAGCAGGGTCGAGATCGCCGCCGCGCTCGCTGCCGAGAGCACGATCCCCAGCAGCGTCCCGGCGGCGAAAAGCACCGCAACTTGCACGAAGACGCTCGATGCAATCGCCCGGCCCTTCGCACCGAGCGCGCGGCGAATGCCGAACTCTCGAGCCCTCCGGCCGACCGTATAGGTCACGACACCGTAGGTGCCGAGACCGGCCAGCAGGAGCCCGACCAGCGCCATGAAGCCGAGCATCTGGGCCGCAGTCGATGCGCTCGAGCGGCGATCCGCAATGTAGGTTGCATACGAAGCAACCTGCCGTGCAGGAAGCTCGCGGTCGATGGAGCGGATCGCCTGCGAGATCTCCATACCCGCCTGCGCATTGCCGGCGCGAGTGCGCGCGACGATTTGGAACGTCGGCTGCGCGTCTTGAAAGAACGGAACGATCACTTGCGGCGCCGGCTCCGCAGTGAGCGCTTCCATCTTGAAGTCGTCGACGACGCCGACGATCGTGCGCCCCCACGGCGGGTAGGCGCCGTAAGCAATCACGATGCCCCGGCCGATCGGATTTCCGCTCGGAAAGTTCTCGCGCACGAAGCCTTTGGTCACGATGGCGACGGGTGCCGTCCTTTCGTTATCGCCGTCGCCGATCAGACGACCGCGCAGGAGGTGAAGGCGCAGCGACTGCAGCCCGCCGGCCGTCACTGCGTTGTACTCAACGCTCTGATTTCGTTTGCGATCGACGGGGCGCCCGGCGATGCGATAGCTTTCCGCGTTGTAGTTTTCGTCCGACAGCGGCGTCGAAACCATCAGCCCGGGCGACTGCAGATCGGGTAGTGCTTGCAGCCGCGCGAGCAGCGTGTGCGCGAATGCCAACTGCGAGGCCTGCGTCGAATAGCGACGCAGCGGCAGAAGTACTTCGCTCGTGGCTATCACGCCGTCGTAGCTGAAGCCGACGTCGATCGACGAAATGGCGATGAAGCTGCGCACGAGTAAGGCCGACCCGGTCACCAGCGCCAGCGCGAGAGCGAGTTCGAGCACCACCGCCACCGAACGCGTGAGCTTCCCGCCCGAGCCGGAGAAACGCGGCGAACTGAGCATGAGCGCCGGCAGCGTGCCGATGCCGATCGCGCACGCACAGGTCACCCCGAGGGTAAAGAGCACGACGAGCGGACTGACGTGCAAGCCGACGATTCGCGGCAGATTGAAGCCGAACGCCGGCACCAGGCGCACGAGCACCGCACAGAACGCGAGGCCGACGGCGCCCCCGGCTGCCGCAAGCACCGCGCTCTCGACGAAAAGCTGGCCGACCAGCCGCCGGCGCGAGGCGCCCACGGCAAAGCGAATCGAAAGCTCGCGCTCGCGGTCGGCGATGCGCCCGAGCAGGATGTTGGAGACGTTCAAGCACGCGATCAACACGATCCCGACAACGGCAGCGAGCGCAATCCCCAGCATCAGGCGCGCCGCCCCGAAGAGCTGCTCGCTCATCGGCATCACGTGCTGCGCGAGATTGGCGTTGGCAATCGGATATCGCGCTCGTAATAGTGCGGCGACTCGATCCATGTCGGCAGCGGCCGCTTGCGCCGAGACGCCCGCGCGCAGCCGCGCGACCGTGATCAGGTAGTGAGAGGCGCGCGGCGAGGCGTCGTTGGCCAATGCACGATAGACGTCGCTGGCGTATCCCCCAAGCGACGACGCCCGCGGCATCACGAAATTGCGCGGCAGCACGCCGACGATTCGATACGAGACATCGCTGAGCGAAAGGGTCGCTCCGAGAACGGCCGGCGTCGCGCCCAGTGCGCTGCGCCAGTACGTGTCCGATATCACGATCGTTCGCGGTGCGCCGGGCCTCGCGTCCGACTCGTTCAAGAGACGTCCGAGGCGCGGGCGAACGCCGAGAGTTTGAAAGAAATCGCCGGTGACGACTTGTCCCGGAATCGCTTGCGGCATCGTGATGCCGGTGCGCGTCGGCGTCCAGTTCGCGTATGAACCGATCGAACTGAAGGAGCGCGCGAGCTTCGGCCAATCGAGCGTGTTCGGAAGACTCGTTTCGGAACCGTGCGCCCCCGGATCGTCATAGGGACGATCGAAGATAAAGACGAGCTGCGACGGCTTCTCGTATGGCAACGGCGCGAGCAGCACGGTATCGATCGCGCTGAAGACGGTTGCGCCGATTCCAATCGCAAGCGCCAGCGTAGCGATAACGATCGCCGACGAAAGCCACGACTTCGCCATCAAGCGCAGGGCAAAGGCGACGTCGCCGCCGACGATCGCGGCATGCTCTCGCAGTGCTGTAAGCACGATGTCGAAGTACGCGGTTATGGAAAAGCTCAACGCTTTGGCCGGCTCGCGCTGGTCGCGCAGGCGCGAGAGCGCCTCGGCAAACGTTTCCGCGGCCTCTTCGCCATAGCTGTTGCGAAACTCGCGCGGACAGAGCCGCAAGAGCGCGCGATAGAAGGCGAGGCTCGGCGTCACGTCGCTACGCCCCGCCGGCCAGCAACTGGTTCTTTCGCACGAGCTTGACCATGCTTTCGAGCCGCGCGACTTCGGCGGCGAGCGCTTTTCGACCGCCCGGCGTCAGCCGATAGTAGCGCCGGCGCGGATCGTCGCTCGGCGCGCCGCGCACTTCGGCGATCCACTTGTCGCGGCAGAGCTGGCCGATCAGCCGGTAGAGCGTTCCGGGCAGCAATACGACTTCGCCCGCGGTAAAGTCTTGAATTTCTTTGATGATCGCGTAGCCGTGGCGGTCGCCTTGGGCCAGCGCGACGAGAATGTAAAAGGTGGCGGCGCTCACGACAAACTATTCTCCTTGCGACTATATTCCGCAAGATTATAGTAAGGCGCGGCGGCCGCGCCGTCAAGCCGTGCGCCGTTTTAGCTCGGAGCTCGCCACCTCAGGTCGGGCTGACGGGCGGCTCGAGTTTCGTCGACGCGGCCGA
Organism: Candidatus Cybelea sp.; assembly: GCA_036521375.1. Lineage (GTDB taxonomy): Bacteria > Vulcanimicrobiota > Vulcanimicrobiia > Vulcanimicrobiales > Vulcanimicrobiaceae > Cybelea. The sequence goes on along the minus strand of DATDHW010000011.1, from coordinate 2,032 downwards.
CGACCGTCGTGACGGGGGCATCGAGCAGCGCTTGCGGATTCGCCTTGGCCTGCTCGACGATATGGCGCAGCGCGTCGACGAACTCGTCGAGCGTCTCTTTCGACTCCGTCTCGGTCGGTTCGATCATCAGGCACTCCGGGACGATAAGCGGGAAGTACATCGTCGGCGCCATGTAGCCGTAATCGAGCAGCGCCTTCGCGATGTCGAGCGCGCGCACGCCGTGATCTTTTTTTAGCTCCTGCGCGGAGGCGACGAACTCGTGCCGACAGATCTCCGGATACGGCGTCTCGAGAAACTCCGCGATCTTCACGCGCAGGTAGTTTGCGTTGAGCACCGCGAGCTGCGAGACGCGCTTGAGTCCCTCTTCGCCATTGGCGTAGAGATAGGCCAGCGCTCGAGCGACGTGGGCGAAGTTCGACCAGAAGCTGCGCAGCGGCCCGATCGATTTCGGCCGGTCGAAATCGAGGCGGAAGGTCAGCCGGTCGCTCGCGGCCGAGCCGCTCTCGCCGTTGGCGCGCGAGGTCGCGGTAACGACCGGCGTCGGCAGATAGTCGACCAGGTGCGCCGCGACCCCCAGCGGACCGTGGCCGGCTCCGCCGCCGCCATGCGGAATCGTAAAGGTCTTGTGCGTGTTGAGGTGCATGAGGTCGAAGCCCATGTCGCCCGGCCGCGTATAGCCCATGATCGCGTTGGCGTTGGCGCCGTCGTAGTACATCAAGCCGCCGGCTGCGTGTACCGCGGCGGTAATCTGAGCGATTTCGTCTTCGAAGAGCCCGAGCGTATTGGGATTGGTCATCATGCAGACCGCGGTATCCGAGCCGAGGACCGCGCGAATCTCGCTGACGCCGACGCGGCCGCGCTCGTTGCTCGGCAGCGAGATCACCTTGAAACCGCACATCGCCGCCGACGCTGGATTCGTGCCGTGCGCCGTGTCGGGCACGATCACTTTGTCGCGCTGCGTCTCACCGCGTTCCTTGAAATACTTCTTCGCGATCAGCAGCGCGCCGAGCTCCGCGTGCGCGCCGGCCGACGGATTGAGCGAGAAAGCCGCCATCCCGAAGAGCGAGCTGAGCGAACGCTCGAGCTCGTACATGATCTGCAGCGCGCCCTGCGCGAGCGCATCGGGAACGAATGGGTGAAGCTGCGCGAGCTCGCGCTTGGAGACGATGGCGTCGTTCACGCGCGGGTTGTACTTCATCGTGCAGGAGCCGAGCGGATAGAAACCCAGATCGATCCCGAACGTGCGGTGCGAGAGCCGCGTGTAGTGGCGCACGACGTCGAGCTCGCTGTTGTCGGGCAACGGCAGATTCTCGCGCACGACGGATTTCGGCAGAAAAGTGTCGAGCGCTTTGCCTTCCTCGAGATAGCGGTTCGCGCGCCCGTCTTGGCCGAGCTCGAAGATCAGCGGCTCGGCTTTGCTAGATGTGAGCGTGGACATTGATTGCTCCGTCGAGGGCGGCGGCGAGGGCGTTGATATCGGCGGTAGTCGTCAGCTCGGTCGCGGTCATCAGGATGCACGAGCCGAGCTCTGGATAGAAGCGCCCGAGATCGACCCCGCCGAGAATCCCCAGCTCTTCGAGCGCCTCGAGGACTTCGCCGGCCGGCCGGCCGACGTCGGCGACGAACTCGTTGAAGAACGGCGTGGCGTACTTGAGCGTCACCCCGTCCACGTTGGCGACGGCGCTTGCGAGTTCGCGCGAACGCGCCAGATTGAGCGCGGCGGCATCGCGCAAACCCGTCTTCCCCATCAGCGCAAGGTAGATCGTCGCGATCAGCGCGCAGTGCGCCTGATTCGTGCAGATGTTCGAGGTCGCGCGCTCGCGGCGAATGTGCTGTTCGCGCGCCTGCAGGGTCAGGACGTAGGCGGTGCGGTCGGCGTTGTCGACCGTCTTGCCCACGAGCCGCCCGGGGATGCGGCGCATGTGCTCTTTGGTCGACGCGATAAAGCCCGCGTATGGGCCGCCGAAGGCCTGCGCGACGCCGAAGCTCTGCGCTTCACCGGCCACGATCTGGGCGCCCCACGAAGCCGGCG
>DATDHW010000010.1:0-57302 GCA_036521375.1 Candidatus Cybelea sp. | reverse complement strand
AAGATGCTGTGGTGGGACGGCACCGGGTTGTGTCTGATGGCCAAGCGATTGGAGCGGGGGCGCTTTATTTGGCCGCACGCGCAGAGCGGGCGCGTCTCGCTCAGCGCTGCGCAGCTGTCGATGCTGCTCGAAGGCATCGATGGCAGGAGTATTATTGTTCGCAACCAGTCCTACGGGGGTGCCCATATAGGAAATAAGAGGATCAACAGCATTTATTATTCCCGGTGCGGAGTAATACGTTGTGGACATGAATCGCGGCCCTTTCGTAAAGCTTAGATGGATGCTGCACTATCATTTTAGGTAAGAGTGGACGCTCACCGTAACGCCTGCGAACATTATTTCGCGCTTCTTAAAGGAATCAAACTTGCGAATCGACCTTATAACACGTCCCCCCTTGGGATACTTCCACGCGCCCACCACATTCTGACGAGAACCACGAATGTTGTAGGGGATCATTACGTTATTGTTATAGATCCAAGAAGGCATCAGCCGATGTTTTATGCCGCGGAGACTAACCGTGCTGACTATTTTTGCCTGAGAGCCGGATACGCTCAGCCGAAAAATGGCGGGAGTGTCGAGGCTTTCATAGGAAATGTATTGACCATCCCATTGAACCTGTCCGGGCGTGCCGACTGAGTTGTCCAGCTTATAAACGTTAAAAGTCCCAGAACCGAGTGGCAACTCACCCAGGCTATAGGCTCCTCCACCCCCGTACCCGTTGACGTACAGGTCGCCTTTATCGTCATAGCCGCAATATGTCGAATCAAGTCCAGTCCTGTACAGGCTGGGTGTCCCTTGCTCATTTGGAAAAACGGCAATGTCGCCGCCGCTGCTTTTGAAGACTACGGCCAGATTGTTCGTCATGGGATCCACTGAACAACCGTCGGCCGCGCCCCCATCAGGAAGAGTAAGCGTCGCGATGGGTTGAGTGCCGCCGTGGGCAAACTCGGTCACGGCACCTCCTCTCGGGAGAAAAATATTTCCTTGCGCGTCAGAGCAGATAGCATCTCCCGCCACCGGAATGGCTCCAACATACTTCAAAGCCGGGTACGATAAAACGCAACTACCGCCGCATCCGCCGGTCGCGTAAATCAAATCACCGCCGCTTGTTCCCGGCAACATCCACGACTTGTCATTTTGACTGGCCTGTCGCACGGATGATGGGCCCTCTGGAATCGTGGCCTGGGACGACGGTGACCCGCCGCATCCGGCCAAAAGTAAACCGACCGCAGCAATAGCAGGTGCGCGGCCCAGGGGAAATAAAGTCATTAAGTCTTTTCCTCTTTCTTGATCTTGGGGTTCTAAGGAAAACGGTTCTACTGACTGTATCGGTTCCCCGCATGGGCCGTGTTAATTAGGGAGAAATACCCAGGCTAACGCGGACATAGACTACGGTCATTAACCGAAAGTCACGTTCGAAAAAGGATCAAAGCGCACGAAGCGCCGGGTGCTTTAAGATTCTGGCGGGGAGTTATCGGCTCGTTGGATATCCGTTGTCAGTGTCTGGCTCCGCGCGCGGTCTATCACGATAGCGGCTAGGCGGCTTCCGGTGCGAAACACGACAGGCTTTTTGTTTTCCGCATTCACGCGGACGCCGTCAGCGAATGGCTCTATACTTAGGATCTTTGTCAGAGGCCATGAGAAGGTGTTGTTGCCGCCGAGAAAGATCAGCCGCTCGTTCGTAATGACGAGCCGCCCTCGGTCGTCCACTGAACTAACCGTCTGCCGTATAGGCTCAGATGACCATGAGCTTGCGTGCCAGTATACGCCCTTGGCTAGTCGAACGGAGGGGCCACCGCTCCTACTGCGATCGCGTTGCCCGGCTGCGTTATGACCTTGCGCCGCCGCATTACACCGCGTGCGCAGACCGTATCTTAATGTGGCTCGACGTTTGACTCGAATTGAAGGCTTTTCACGACGCAAGCCGGTGGTTGTACGTACAGGACGTACAACCAGACTGGTGCGGGGCCGTCGGCCTCACAGCGGCTCAGCCCGTAGCCGCTGACCGCACTCGGCACGGTCCGCCTCGGGCTTGTACCACCGTCCACCCCAGTTGAGGCGCTCTGCAGTCGGGTGATCGAAATTTTCGAAACGACTTGGCCCATGAGGCCACCCTGCGGCGCTTATAAGTGGAGCGGCAAGCCAGACTCGCACCGAAGCCATGTCCGAGTCCGTGTTCCGCTACCGAGTGTTCTCGAATAAGGGAAGAGCGCGGCTTCAACGTGGTCGTACCTAGCCTTTTCGCGAGATCAACGCCTGCGGAGATCATCGTGACGCTGCGCTTTTAATGACGCGCGACGCTCTTTCAGGTTGGCGGCTTGGAAGCGTTCAGGATTTTGTCGAGAATGTCCGGTTCGCCGGCTTTTTGATGGCGATCGTAAGCTGATTGGTCGAAGAGCCAGTCGGGCAGCGTCGGAGGGAATGCCACGCGCAGCGTCATCACGTCAAACATATGCGAGCCATAAGGGCCGCCAGCGAACCAGTTCGAGTGCATGACGATCCGCTACTGTAAGTATAGCACTAGGGAGCATTAGCGCAATAGCTGCTTCCAAGATGCTTGACTATGGCGCACCGCGAAGCTCTCGCGCTATGCCACGAAAGGGGCCTTCCTTGCCCGCTACGGCCCGTGTTCAGGCCCTGGTCGACACAGAGGTCGCGATCCGCATGGACGAGGCTCGTGCGGCCTTAAAACGCCAAGGCGTGTTTGCCAGCGTGTCCATGTTCGTCGAAATAGCGATCCGTGAACTCCTCGGCCGCCGCGATTTGGCGGACATTCTCCGGCGGCACAAGGCAACGGCCCGAAGGGATCGGGGCTAGCAAGACCCGAGCATTCGAAGCCTTCAGCGCCACCGTGTTCGAGATTGTGGGCGGCGTTCTTATCCCTCGCGTGCACGCGCGCTTGCATCATTTTGTACCATTTTGTTTAGGCTTTCGTTAGAGTGGTGGGTACGCATTGAGACTTGACGCTAATGGGTCCCGCCGATTTCCTCGCGTGCTGGAAAACGTGTCCCTCGGATGAATCTGGACATTAATCGGGTATTGTGGGCGTCTTGAACAGGCCAAGCCGTAGCGCGGTGCTTGCCTGAGCACTTGACCGCGCGCGTGCGCACGCGTGCGCGGCATGGTCGTGTTTGTTCGCATCTTGTTAGGCTTCGGTTAGGCCGAACCGAAATAGGAGCTCCAGAAGCCGTAGTGCCTTCCATTCCGCGTAGCTCCATCTTTCGTAGCGCCTGCGACGACTATGGTAGTCGTCCCTGATCCGTCGAAGCGCTTCGGCGATCGCAGGCGTGGCAAGGCTCTGCGATACCGCCGAAGGCGTAACTCCCTCCTGGCGAGCGATATCGGTAACGCGCTGCCCCTGCCAGAGGGCGCGAGCACGCCCGGCGCTGTATCGCAGTGCCAGCCCGTTCGCAGCGTGGCGGCTTACGGCTTCTCATGCGGCCTCGCGCACTTAGCGGCGAACTTGGCCGGATTCGCGCTTGATTCATCGTTCATGCTGCTTCGTTTCCTCTCCCTGTGTCTAAGTTGGTTAGATCATGGTCAGTTACCGTATCGTGCGGAGCGCAGCCTAAATGCTCGGAGCACGTCATCCTTGGCACGCGTCGCTGGGCAACATAAGGAGTGATGGTTTCCGGCACCCTTAGTGCCAGTTGGTAGAGGTTCGATTGGCGGGGTCTTTGCGTGACCTTGAGAACGCCCGCGGCCTTAAGTATGTTAAGTGCAGTGTTTACCCGGCGCTCTGTCACACGGCAATGCGCTGCGATGGTTGCGATGGAAGGGAACGCCTTGCCCGTCTTCGTGTTCGCATAGCTTGCGATTACGATGAGAACGCGGAAAGGTAGCTCTCCGGTGCCTTTAAGGCGCACCGCCCACCAAAGGGTGAACTTTCCCCAAGCTCTGCGTTCGCGAACGAGACGCCTCTTTGCCTCGTCCTCCCCGCCTCGGGGATCGCGTGGTCGGTAGAATGGGCCACCCCTTGCAATAACCGTTGCGAGCGTGTGTTCGCCGTAGGTTAGTGTTCCGCGTCTTTCATCCCACTTCAGCCGCATGAGGGTAGAGCGTCGAAAGAGCCGGTCCATCTGAGCGATATTTGCGCGGGCGTAGAAGCGCAGCTTACGACAGAGTGCGAGGTCCGCCTCGCTCTGCGACGGATAGTCGGCATAGTCGCCATAGAAGATCCGATGCCATTTTGCTCCGTCATTCGCGTCGAACATGACCCGGAGAACCTGCTCGTCATCGAGTTGGTCTGCGGTGTCTGCACTGTCGACGGGATTGACGAACGGCCGCTCAGGAAACCATTTTGCGATGAAGGTGTCGAGCGCCGCCTGTGCCTGCGGGCCTCCGCGAATTTCCGATGCGTCACCGATCCGATCGCCAGTGACCGTAAAGAAACGCGCGGACCCTGTCCGCCCGTCGTATATCTCCCGACCAGGATCTTTTCCACGTGTACTAATCTTGCGCGACCTCGGAATGGTAGCTCGAATGAGGAGATGCAACCCGCGACCACTCGGACTCCGCTCCGCATATGTACTAAGCCCGATCGAATCTCGCGCGACATCATGCAGCGTACCCTCGCTACCGATGCAGCCATCTAGATCAATACCGACGATGCCCAGACCGAGAACAAATCCAATACCATGCGCGTGACCGTCGGCAACTAGGGCACTCGCGTCGGCGAACGAAAGCCAAGAATTAAGATCAGCTATGGATTGGCCCGGTCTCTTTGTGACGCTGCCCCGACGCACTTCGTGCCTCCACGTCACCCAACGGCGAAGGGCCTTGAGCTCGTCTGGAAGGTCAGTGAAGCTTAACGTACTCACCGTTTGTACCTTGCGGATCCGATCTTGCCGGAACGCAATGGCGGATCCAACGGCGAATGCGAGATGCCCCACTGCCCGGCGCGGTTGGCGAGCCCCCGAACCTTATCTGGCGCGTGCATCATCTCGGCGTCCCGACGGGCCGCCGCCCGCGCTTCGCCCGTATGTCGCCACCGCTCTCGCGCCCCTCGATGAAGCGCGCGATCGAGCAGGGGCGGAACAGAATCCGTCGTCCGATGCGCACCGCGGGCAGCGTTCCGCGGCGTACAAGGCGCCTAATGCCGCTCTCGCTGAGACCCGTTGTTTCCCGGAGCCAGGGGATATCTCTTAGCTGTTCACCGTTGGTCAAGGGCGGCTTTGATGGCATAGAACTAGCTTAACCGATAGGTATTTGGCACCTCAAGTCGAAAAAGGGTGCTAAGTGGAGACCAAGGCAAAGGGGCATTCCCAGCGTTTGAGCAGAGGCGGAGAGGGGTTGGCACAATACTTCCACGCCGATTTCACAGTTCCAAAGGGCGTGCATCCGTTCATGAGCGAGATCGCGCACCTCACGTCGCATCGAGGAATTTCGCAAGGGAGCCTTGCCAAGAGCTACAACGAGATTGCCGGGACCAACATTGACAGCCCGAACGTCCAGCGCCACTTTCACACGCGGCGGCTCAGTCGCAAGGTCCTGGAAACGTACGCCAAGATTTTCGAGCTTTCCGGCACATATGTGGCGCTGTTGCTTGCTCTCGATGGTGGAAAGAGTCCAATTCGTCCCCCGGTGCCCGGCACGTTTGGCTTTCACCTTGGAAATCGTGCAGTGCTGGATGACTATCTCGGAGCGGACGCAATCAGACGCGTCTTTAAGGGCGAAGCGTTCGATCACGCGCTTGAACTCATTTTGGCGGATCAGGCTCTTGCTCTCCTTTGCCTGAATGAGGCAGCGCTCGCATGGGAGCGGCATCGCAATTTCGGGCTGTTAGTGGGCTCTGAGCTACGCCCCAGGCGCGTCGGTATTCGGGACGCGTACGGCGGAGGCGATTTTGAAGAGTGGGAATTCGATCGCGACGTTGCGGGCGATCCTTGGCGCGGAACCGGGATCAGCGAAGAGGCCATTGTTAAATGGCTTCGCGTGGCAAGGGTCCTCAAGAAAGAGCGCGGTTTTGACCTGTTGTCGCATGCGGCGACAAAATCAAGGAAGAGACTCGCGGCGGAAGCGACGATTTTAAACGTGTGGTATGAGCTTCATGAAAAAGTGAACTGGTCTCAGTGGGCAGCGATTAGAGCTCAGATGGAGGCGGCCTTCGAATCAAAGAACTTGCCGGTACGCGAAATGATAGAAAGCCTACACGGAGACATTAGCTACATCGACTGGGCAGAAAATAACGATCCCGCTCGCATCGAACATGACTTCGAAGAGTACGATCGCATTCGGGAGCAGGAGCTGCAAGAACGCGATTAGATTCCCTTCAAGAACGCGTCGAACTTAGACGCCACATCCCGTTGGCTCTCCTCAAATAGATGCGTGTACGTGTTGGCCGTTGTTCGGCTATTCGAGTGCCCGAGGGCGCGACTGGCAATCAGCAGCGGGACGCCCATCGCGGCCATCAGGCTAGCTGCGCTGTGACGTAATCCGTAAAGCGTAATGACGGGAACCTTCGCCTTTTTCACTAGGGGTAGCCATACCCGTGATCGGAACGTGGTGCGGCGAATGCCGCCTCCTTCTGGAGCGGTGAACGCGTAGTCGGACGGCGCGGGGCGCAGCACCTTATGCCGTGCCTTGAGCGCAGCGAGGGCAACGCTGGGCAGGGCTACATTGCGTCGACGGGATGGCGTCTTAGTGTCCTTCAGAATGAGCCGGCCACCGACTTCCGTAAGGTTTGCGACGATCGCCACGCGACCGGCCTTTAGGTCCACGTCTTTCCAGCGGATGCCAAAAAGCTCGGCCGGCCCAAGCGCGCCGACGATCGCCAACAGAAACAGGGGGTAGTGTTCCGTCCTCTTTGCTGTCTTCAGAAATTGGCGAGCGTGATCTGCGCTCCAGACCGCGACCTCCCGGAGGGTTTGTTCCTTGCCGAGCTTGAGGCCGAGAGCTGGATTGACCGCTAGGAACTCATACTCGCTGACGGCCTCATTCAACGCGGCCCGAAGAACCGTATAGACCTTCGCTTTGCCAGCGTCACCAAGGGTCGGCAGTCCGCCGAAGAAGCTGCGAACTTGCTTGCGCTCAAGATCCCGAAGGCGAACGCGCCCCAACCCTGGCGTGATGTGGTTCTCGATCGCCCATTCGTAATCGGCCGTAGCTTTTGCCGAGAGGCTACGCTTGGAGGCGATCCATTGGTCAAGGTACTCGCCCAGCGTCCTGCGCGACTGAGCCTGGCCGCGCTTGACCGGCGGCCGTTTCCGTTGGTGCTGCTCAAGTCGATCCTTAACTCCGAGCCGAGCGTCGTCGCCCTTGTCGCCCCGAGGCCCAACGAGGACCTTTTTCACCCGAACGCCCCGCTCGTCGCGACCCAAAGTCACCTCACCGACGTAGCGCTGCTGCGCGGCGGACCAGTAGACGCTACCGCTTCCCGCCTTGGCTTTGCGGGTTTTCTTCCGTGGCATGGCTTGTGGGTTTTTGGGCTGCCCCCAAGAACCTTGCCCAACCATTTGCCCAACCAAAAAATCCAGCCCGCGGAACGGTGTCCCGAAAAGCCCGTAAAATATGGCTAATCTTCATGGGCGATGACGGGCTCGAACCGCCGACATCCTCCTTGTAAGGGAGGCGCTCTCCCAGCTGAGCTAATCGCCCCGGCGTCCGCCTCGCAGTGCTTTCGACGGCCTCGTGCCGACTTCCGACCCCTCCCCGAACACAGGCTCCTGCCTCGCAAAGGTTTAGGTAAGGCTGAGAGCCGGGAAATGCGTATTCTACGGGACCTCCAGCTTTTGAATACACATTATCGAGCCGACTACACAAGTGACATCCGCAACGTCGCCTTAGCACGGCGGGGAGTGGCGGGCTTTGCTAGTGCCTGCGGCTTCTCGGAAACCGAGATTGCGGATATCCGCCTTGCCGCGGGCGAGGCGCTAAGCAACGCCGTCGAGCACGGGAGCGCCGGCGCGAGCGCGCTCGGCTTCACGGTCGAATGCCGTTTCGATGGTTCCGAACTCTCGATCGAGGTCCGCGATGGCGGCAACGGCTTTCCGATGCCAGGCAATCACGGGAGCATCAAGCCCGATCACCGCGGCCGCGGATTTGGGATTTTCCTCATGCGGCGCCTGATGGACGACGTCGCGTTCTCGAGCAACGGAACCGTCGTGCGATTGGTCCGCCGACACTCGGCCGGCCGGCGTCTCTCGCTCAACGGCGAGCGGGTCCTCTAGCGAAAGCTAACTCTTCGTCGCGATCTGCTTCTGTAGTTGAGAGATTGCCGCACGCAGCTGCGAGTCGCGATCGGTCTCGCCGAACCGTGCGTTCTGGTTCTCGTCGATTCGAATATCGGGGTCGATGCCGCGCAGGTTGATGTCCCGCCGGTTCGGCGTGAGATAGTGCGCGGTAGTGATCTTGATCGCGGCGCCATCCGGCAGCGGCGTCAGCGTCTGCATGACGCCCTTGCCGAACGTCTTTGCGCCAACCAGCATCGCGATCCCGTCGTCCTGCAGCGCACCCGCGGTGATCTCCGAAGCCGAGGCCGTGTACTGATTAACGAGAACGCTAACCGGCAGCGTAATCGAAGGATTGGGGTCGGCGTGGATCGTCGTGTCGCGACGTCCGCGCTCTTCGACCGTCAACAGCGCCTTGTTGGCGATGAACTTCGAGCTGATATCCAACGCCGAGTCAACGTAACCGCCGCCATCGTTGCGCAGGTCGAGAACGAGTGCCTTTGCGCCCTGCTGGTTGAGACGCGTTAGCGCCTGGTCGAACTCCGTGGGCGTCGCCCGCCCGAAGGCCATCACCCAGACGTAGCCGATGTTATCGGCCAGCATCTTATAGATTACGGTCGGCGGCTGGACGTTGTCGCGCGTAATCGAGACGACCGAGGTCGCGTTCGCACGGGAGAGGGTCACCGACACGACGGTCCCGGCCTGGCCGCGCAACAGTGCGCTGACCGCGTCCACCGCGAGGCCCTTGGTCGCCGTACCATTGACCGACATCACGAGATCTCCGACCTGCAGACCAGCGCGTTCGGCGGGCGTGCCGGGCAGAACGTACGTGAGACGAACGAAGCCGGTGACGGCGTCGGGCTCGATCATCACGCCGATACCGCCAATGCGCGCCGGGTCCAGCGCCTCGTTGAATGCCTTGAACTCCGTTGGCGTAAAGAACTGCGTGTAACGATCGTTCACGGCCTTCGCCATCGCAATGATCGCCGCGTAGGCGAACTCGCTGGAAGGCACGTGCGCCGCATGCGCGGCGTTCGCGATCGCGGCGTCGAGCTGCGCAACCGTCGCGTCGCGATCGTAGCTCGCGTGCAGGGCCGGCGGGGAAATCGCGACCCCGTGTTTACGAGCCGTGTCGACGAGCGCACCGCCGGCCGCAGCGAGGAGCACGTGCGGCTCGACGGGATCGTAATAGGTCGTCGTCAACAGACGATAGCTCTCCGCGACGTCACCGGCAACCTGATACGGCAAGACCTCGCCGGCCGGCGCTGCGCCAAAACAAATGACCGCTGCCGTACAAAGCGCAGCATAACGAACGAGATCGCGTTTGAGCATCATGATCCTTTCTTCTTTACCCACCTGGAAAACGCTTTGCAGCGCCGAAGCGTTTCAGCGGGCAGCTCGGCGAAGGCGATCCATGATCGCCATTCCCAGCCCGTTCTCAGCAACCGGCTGCGCGTCGATGCGTTCGAGCCCCATCGCATCGAGTTCGTGAAGAGTTTTGAAGAGGCCGGCTGCGGCCTCGCGGAGGTCGCCGCTCGGGGAAAGCACGCGCGACGCAGCATAGCCCTCGAAGGGCGCTCGGAGCGCAATAACGGCCGCTCGGCGGCGTTGCGCCAGCGGAACATCCCCGGGCTCAACGACGCGCAACCGTGTCGCCGGCGCGTAGTGCATCGCCAGCTGTCCCGGAGCACGAAGCTGCGCGCCATTGATTGCACGCTCCAGCGGACCGATCAGCGACTCGATCTCTTCAACGGTAATCGCACCCGAACGCAACAGCGCCGGGCGCGGCTCGAGCGTGACGATCGTCGACTCTATCCCGCGCTCGGTTGCACCCCCGTCGAGTATCAGCGCGACGCGATGGCCGAGCATCCGGTCGACGTGCTCGGCTCGGGTAGGGCTGGTGCGCCCGAAGGGATTGGCGCTGGGAGCGGCCAGCGGGGATCCCACCGCCTCGATCAGAGCGCGAGCGATCGGGTGTGCGGGCATGCGGACCGCGACGGTCGACAGGCCGGCGCAAACCAACTCCGGTACTTCTGCTCGCTTGGCAAGCACCAGCGTCAAAGGACCGGGCCAGAAACGCTCGATAAGTGAGACGGCCATTGCGGGAACCGTTGCGGCAACTCGCTCCAGCATCGCCGCATCGGTCACGTGAACGATCAGCGGATCGAACGACGGCCGCTGCTTGATTTCAAAGATCGCGGCGACCGCGCGCGGCTGGAATGCGTCGGCTCCCAACCCGTAAACGGTCTCGGTCGGAAAGGCAACGACGCCGCCCTCGCGCAAGAGTCGCCCCGCCTCGATTACCGCCTTCGCTGTCGCTTGAACGATCATCGGCTACCGCGGCGAGCGCTCGTCCGGGAAGGGATGCCGCGCGAACCCGGACCATATCCCCTTAAGGTATGGGCGATCGAAATCAATTCGTACGCGTTGTATCGTTTGCGGCCTTCTTTTGTGCGGGTGCCGTTTCGGCCGCTTTGGCGGGTTGCGGCGGCGGATCGGCGGGCTCGCCGGCTGCCCCGTTCCTTCCACCGCCTCCGGCGAAGAAGGGTAAGCATTTCAAGCACATCATCATCGTGATTCAAGAGAACCGCACCTTCGACAATCTCTTCGCCACCTTCCCCGGCGCCGACGGGGCAACCGTGGGCAAGACTCATAACGGCGGTACGCTGCGGCTTCGGCCGGCGGATCTCGAGAGTGCGATCTCGCCGAACAACGGCCACTCGTTCTGGGTGCGCGACTGGAACGGCGGAAAGATGAACGACTTCGACATCGTACCGATCGGACGAACGTCGGGAACGTACGTTTATCAATACGTTCGTCCGTCGCAAGTCCAGCCCTACTGGGACTTGGCAAAGCAGTACGTCCTCGCCGATCACCTGTTTCAGACCCAAGGTAGCGGAAGCTTTACCGCCCACCAAGATCTGATTCGCGGCGACACCGCAATCAACGCGACGTATAACCTCATCGACTTTCCGACGGGCGGCGCCGATCAGCCGTGGGGTTGCGACGCGAGTCCCGGCACCAAAACCTCGCTGGTCACGCAGAACAACCAGTGGAAACAGTACCAGAACGCCGGACCCTTTCCGTGCCTGACCTATCGCACGCTGCGCGACACGCTCGATGCAAAGAACCTTTCCTGGCGCTATTACGCGCCGGCGGTCGGGCAAAGTTTTGGCGGAAATCTTTGGAACGCGTTCGACGCGATCAAAGCCGTGCGGTACGGGCCTGAGTGGCAGACGAATCAAGCAAGCCCTGAGACGAAAGTCTTCACCGATATTGCGCGCAACACGCTCCCGGCCGTTTCGTGGGTAATACCGGACTATCAGAACTCCGATCACCCGGGCGACAATTCAGATACGGGTCCCTCGTGGGTCGCGCAAGTCGTCAACGCCATCGGCGAGAGCCCGGCCTGGAAGACCACGGCGATCGTCATCGTTTGGGACGATTGGGGCGGCTGGTACGATCACATGGCTCCGCCGGGGGAGCGAAGCTACGGCGGTTTGGGCTTTAGGGTTCCGGCAATCGTGGTTTCACCGTACGCGAAAACGGGTTACATATCGCACGTGAAGTACGACTTCGGCAGCATCATCAAGTTCGTGGAAGGGAACTGGGACCTACCGCCGCTAGGTACTTCGGACAAGAACGCTACCAGCTTCCTCGACGATTTTTTTGACTTTGCGCAACAACCTCGCGCGTTCGTTCCCATCGGGTCCAAGTACGCGAAAGCGTATTTCCTGCACCAGCGCCCCTCGAACCGGCCCGTCGATAATGAATAAACGAGAAGACGCAACCACACAAAAGGTAACTGAGATTACTCATGTCACGGGAACCACAACGACAAACTCGGCCCGCATGGAAGAATGAGCCCGACGGCGAACAACAGTCCTGGGTTTATATGAGTACGCTTGAAAAGATCTCCGATTCCGGCCCACGCGCGGCCCAAGCCGCGATTGCCGCGCCTAATGCACGCCCGGTCGCGGTGCCGGTCGTGCTCGCGGATTTCCAGCGAATTTTGATGACCGAGCCGCGCGGGCAAGACGATCTCAAACGGATTCAGGCACACTTCATGACGATCGCGCAGAGCGCGCGCAAAGGCCTGAAATCTCGCGAAGAGCGCGAAGAGCTCGCGCGTCTGATTAGCGAGCGCATGGGGCGTTACGGCGCCTCGAGCCAGCACATCGCTCAGCGCCAGGTCAGCGTGCTGACGTCGCGCTTCGTCGTTCCGAATCCCGAGAGCGAGTACGAGACGATTCGCAGCTACGGCGATCTGCGAGCCGCCACAGGAGAGGCGCTCGACGAACGCATGAGCCTTTTCGAAGAGATCGCGTGCGACATTTTCGAACGCGTCTACGCCGATCCGAACGCGCAGCCTCCCGACGACATCGTGCACGTCAGCTGCTCCGGGTATATCTCGCCGAGTCCGGTGCAGACGTTTCTCTCGCGTCGCAAGTGGCTTAACACCGGCGTCACGCATTCGTATCACATGGGATGCTACGGCGCGTTTCCGGCCGTGCGAACGGCGGTCGGGCTCGTCGGCTCGTCGTTCGACTCGCTGCCGAAGCGCAAGCGGCGCGTCGATCTCGTCCACACCGAATTCTTGTCGCTGCACTTCGATCTGTTGGGCGACGAGCCCGACAACTTCGTAACCTCGACGCTCTTTGCCGACGGTTTCATCAAGTATGCGGCCTATCCGCAGACGGAGTTCGAACGCAACGAAGGCAACGGGCTCAAGGTCTTGGCGATCGACGAATACATTCTGCCCGATTCTCTGCCGGAGATGACGCTGCGTCCCGGGCCGCTGCAGTTCGACATGTCGCTCTCCAAGCGCGTGCCCTTCATGATCCGCGATTCGATCGCCGATTTCGTTACCTCGATCTGCGAGCAAGTCGACCTCGATTTCGAGCGCGAAAAGCATACAATGACCTTTGCGATCCACCCCGGCGGCCCCGCGATCCTCAACCAGATTCGCAGCCGCCTCGGCATTGAGGAGTCACAGATCGCGTTGAGCCGCAAGGTTCTCTACGAGAACGGAAACATGGCGTCGGCCACGGCCCCCCACATCTGGCAGCTGATCGTCGACTCCGACGAGATCCCCGTCGGCACGAAGGTCCTCAGCATGGCTTTTGGGCCGGGCCTGACAGTAATCGGCGCGCTCTTCGAGAAGGTCTAGCCCCGACAATGGCTACATCAGAAACGGCTAAGCCGCAAAAGTTTTCCGTGCCCGCCCCGTTTTATTGGAGCGTCCGCGGCGTCCACGCTGCAGCGCCCCTCTTCGTGGCGTTAGGGAACCTTGAGTCCAAGATGCTGGAACGCCGCATCGCGACCCAGTCCATAGACCGGCCCGTCTACATCTGCGGGCTTCCCCGAGCGGGGACGACGATCACGCTGCAGATGCTCAGCGAACATCCCGACGTCGTCACGCACAAGTACGCGGACTTCCTGATGCCGTACATGCCGTACGTCTGGAATCAGGTCTTCCCGCGAATACCCGTCGACGCGATGCGCAAACCGGTCCCCCGCATTCACCGCGACCGCATCCAAGTGACGCGCGACAGCGCCGAGATGGGCGAGGAGATTCTCTGGGAGCACTTCTTCCCATTCATCCACGACGAAAGCAAATACAGCGTCCTCGACGGCTCGACCTCGAACCCCGGCTTCGAACGCTTCTACGTCGATCATCTGCGCAAGCTCGAGCTCGTTCGCGGCCGCACGCGCTACGTCAGCAAAGCGATCATGTGCGTCGTGCGCATGCAGTATTTGCGCCGTCTCTTTCCCGACGCGCGCTTTCTGCTTTACGTCCGCAACCCGATCGATCACATTGCGTCGATGATCAAACAGGATCGAATTTGGGCCGAGCTCGAGCGTGACGACCCGCGTCAGATCGAGATCATCGAGCTGACCGGCCACCACGAGTTCGGCCCGCATCAGGTAATGGCCAACGTCGGTAGCCCCCAGGTGCTGCACGAGATCCGCCGGCTCTTCGACTCCGGGCAGGTCGTCCAGTCGCGCGCTCGTTACTGGGCGTACGTCTACGGATTCATCGCGAGGCAGATCGCCGACGATCCGCAGCTCAAGCAACGCGTCTGCGTCGTACGCTACGAGGATCTCTGCTCGGATTCGCTGGCGACGATCGACCGTATCCTCGCACACACGGGGCTCGCCCCGGAAGGTTTTGCGGAAGCGCGCGAAGCGTACGGCAAGAAGCTCTCCTTCCCCGATTACTACAAGCCGGTCTTCAGCGCCGGCGAGCTCGCCGACATCACGGCGGTTACCAGTCCGGTCGCCGAAACGTTCGGCTACGACGTCGGTTCGATCGCACAGCGAGCGAGCGCCGCAGCGGCGCCGTGACCTTTGCGCGCCGTGCCGTCGCAATTGCGGCCGGCGCGGCGCTTGCCTCCTGCTCGCGCGGCGCTGCGCCGCCGGCCAGTTTTGCGGCGTTGCCCGCAGCCAACTATCGCGGGGCCGCAACGCCGATCGAGCACATCGTCGTGATGGTTCAAGAGAATCGGACCTTCAACGATCTCTTCGCGACCTTCCCCGGAACGGCCGGAACGACGATCGGAAAAGAGTTCGTCGATGGTACGACGCGGCAAATCGCGCTTGCCAAGGTGCACCTCGAATCTCCCAATACGCTGCGCCATACCTATCCCGCCTACAAGACGGCCTATCGCGGCGGCAATATGGACGCCTTCAATGACATCATCTATCAGTCGACCGGTAAGCCGGAAGGCAGTGCACCCTATCAGTACGTCGACCCTAACGACGTCGCTCCGTATTGGAACATCGCGAAGGACTACGCGATCGCCGACCGCTTCTTCCAGACGCAAGGCAGCGGGAGCTTTACCGCCCACCAAGATCTGATTCGCGGCGACACGCAGATCAGCGCAACGGAGAGTCTCATCGACGATCCCACGCTGTCCCCCTGGGGCTGCCCGGCCGAAAAGACCAGCAAAACCTCCCTCATCACGACCGCGCTCAAGTACGAGAAAAATAAAGGGCCGTTCCCGTGCACCTCGAGCTTCCCCAATGCTGGAAAGAACTACGCGACACTCGCGGATTTGCTCGACGGCAACGGCGTGTCGTGGAAGTACTACACGCCGGCCTGGCAAGGGAAGACGGGGTCGCACTGGAACGCCTTTCTCGTAATCTCGTCAGTGTACGGCAACCCCAAAGAGTGGAACGCGCACATATCGCAGCCGGAGAAAAACATCTTGGGTGACATCGATCGCGGGGCGCTGCCGTCGATGTCGTGGGTGATCCCCGACGGGATCAACTCCGACCACTCCGGATATCCGTCCGATACGGGGCCTTCATGGGTCGCAAACGTCGTCAACGCCATCGGCCGCAGCAAGTACTGGAAGTCGACCGCCGTCGTCATCCTCTGGGACGACTGGGGAGGCTTCTACGACGAGGTCAAGCCGCCGAAGGTCGACCGCCAAGGCGGCCGCGGCTTCCGCGTTCCGCTGCTCGTCGTCTCTCCCTACGTCGCGCGAAATACGATCTCGCACACCACCTACGAGTTCGGCAGCGTGGTAAGGTTCATCGAAGACACGTGGAGCTTAGGGCGGCTCGGAACGACCGACCAGAGCTCGGCGAGCATTGCCGGGATCTTCGACTTCCATCAGAAGCCACGGCCCTTTATCGCAATTCCGTCGAGGCGCAGCCGATCGTACTTCCTCAAACAACCGCCGTCCGGCTTACCCGTCGATGACGAGTAGCGACGTTACTGTTCGTCGGGAATTCGCGGGTCGGGGGGCTGTTTGAGGAAAAATTCGGCGTCCTGCGGGGCCTTGATGGGAACGAAGCTCCGTGGTTTCTGCGAAAAATCGAGACAATCTCGCGCGGGCGAGAGGGCGCGCGCATCGGCGGCGGACATGTGGGGCAAGTTGAAGAGATCTTCGGCAAAACGAAGAACGCTCGCCGTTTCGTACTGCTTGTGCGAAATGTAGTTCTTCTTAGCGTACGCAGAGATCACGATCAACGGAACGCGGAAGCCTAAACTGTCGTAGCCCCGAAACGGCGGCGGCACGTGCTCGTAGAGCCCTCCCCAATCATCCCACTGCACGAAAACGACGGTCGAATCCCAAAACTTGCTCTTGCCCACGGCGTTGACGAGCGACGTCACCCACGAGGGGCCCATTCCGCCGCCGCACGAGAGATGGTCCGAGTCTTCGCACAGCGGCGTAATCCAGGTAAAGCTCGCCAAGTGCCCCGCCTTGATGTCGGTCAGAAACCGTTTCTGCGGCGTGATCACGTCTTTCTTCCAGTCCGGTCCGTTAAAGATATGTTTGACGGCTTGATACCCGGACCAGAAACCGCCCAACGGCTCGCTGTACGCACTCGTGTAGAAGCGCCAGCTCAGGCCGGCGTCGTCCAGCTCGTCGCCTAGGGTCTTGTAGTCGAAGCAGGGGCGCTGATCGCCGTTATATTGGCGCTGATGGTCGATCACCGACACGGAGTCAGTGTAGGCGCCTTCGCAGCCCCACTGGTTGGAAGGAACGTCTACGCTCGAGTGCGCCTGGGCGGCGATGATGTACTGATGCGCGACGAAACTTTCATCGAGCTGCGAGGCGAACATTCGGTCGGCCAGAACGAACTCGTGGGCCATGTCGAAGTACGGTTTGCTCTCACTATGCGGAACGTACACGTACTGTCCGGCATGCGGTCCGCCTTCCTGAAATTCTTTATTGAAACCGTTCATGCGGCAGTGCGTCCCCGGCAACTTCCCGGTTCCGTGGCACGCGCTGAACATCGCCCGCGCGGAATGATCGATCTCGTAGGAAACCTTCAGGCTTACCGGCTGCAGGACGATCTTCTGGCCCGTCGTCGTCATGCCGCTTGAAACGGTATCGGCTCCCGGATAACCCTGGAACAGATTGTCGAAGCTGCGATTCTCTTGCACGATGTAGACGACGTGCTCGATCTTTCCGCTGCCGGTTGCCGCGGCCGCGCCGAAGGTGCCCGCGCTCGCAAGGGACGGCAGCGAGGAATGCAATCCCGTACCGCAGCCGCTTAGCGAGAGCGACGACAAAGCCAGGATCGCAGCGATCCGCGTTGGGTTCATCTAAAAAAGACCTCTACTTCCGCGAGCGAGCCCTCGCGATTCGATAAGAAAATGATGAAAACACCGAGCCATTTTTGGGGCCCTTAAAAAAGAACGTTCCGAAGCGCTCGCGCGTTCTCCCGTCCGTGCTTTAGCGGCACAAAAAGGCGCTTGCATGCAGCCGGGGCCTCCCGCTCGGAACGTGGGCAGGTAGGAATGCCGCCTGAATGGTAACACAGCAAATTCCCAGACCATACCATCAAAGGAGCTTTTGTGAAGGGACCCCTTAAACTCATTGTGCCGCTCGTAGCGGCACTCGGAGTCGCGGCCTGTAGTGCCGGCGGCTCCTCAAACGTGCCGTCGGTCTCCGGACTTGCGGGACTCGGCGCGGCACACGTTCCGGAGTGGGCGCACTCCGCCTACCCGGCCTGCGGCGGAAGCCACATCGGCCAAGCGCAATGCGACGCGTTGGTCCCTTACGACCAAAGCGTCGGCAGAATCCGCCACAACGCCTATCCCGGCTGGAGCGCCGCGGAGCTCGAGAAGGCCTATAACCTGCCGTCATCTTCGGGTGGTAAGGGCCAAGTCGTCGGCATCGTCGACGCCTACGACAATCCGAACGTCGTTACCGACTTCAACACCTACCGTGCCGGCATGGGCCTTCCGAAGAGCACGCTGCTGAAGTACAACGAAACCGGCCAGCAGAGCAACTATCCGGCAGGCAACAAAGGATGGGGCCTCGAGATCGACCTCGACGTCGACATGGTTTCGGCGAGCTGCCCCAACTGCAAGGTCATCCTCGTCGAAGGAACCTCCAACTCTTGGAGCGACCTCGGCGCGGCCGAAAAAGAGGCCGTGAAGCTGGGCGCGACGATCGTCACCAACAGCTACGACGGCACCGGCGGCAGTGAATCCAACTACGACACCAAGGGAATCACGTATCTGGCCAGCGCCGGCGACACCGGTTTAGGCCTCGTCGACCCGGCCACGTTCCAGGACGTGATCGCGGTCGGCGGCACCGTTCTGAGCAACGCCAACGGCAAACGGGGCTTCAGTGAAGTCGTTTGGCCCGGCACCGGCGGCGGCTGCTCCAACACGGCAGAAGCCAAGCCCTCGTGGCAAAAGGATCCCAGCTGCACCTATCGCACGGGCAACGACGTCTCCGCGGTCGCGGTTGCGGCCGGCGAGTACGATAGCTACCAGTACGGCGGCTGGCTCGCGATCAATGGGACCAGCGTATCGTCGCCGCTCGTCGCCGGCATCGTGGGGCTCGCCGGCAACTCGACGAAGCAGACCGGCGGCGAGAACCTCTGGAAGCTCGCCAAGAAGAAACTGAAGAAAGAGATCTACCCGGTAACGACCGGAAGTGACGGCTCCTGCGGCGGCTCGTACCTCTGCACCGCGGGGACCAAGCAGTTCGGCACCTACTCCGGCCCGGACGGCTGGGGAACTCCGGACGGGGCCAAGTCGCTCTAACGACCGGCCGTCGAGACAAGAAAAAAGGGCGGGCGCCGCAGGCGCCCGCCCTTTCCATTCGCTGCGAGCTGCTGCGCTCGCTTACTGGGTATCGGGCATGCGGTCGTCGGCGGCCTGCTGCAAGAAAAACTGCGGCCCGTGCGGCGCATCGATCGGCACGAATTTGCGGGGTCTCTGCGAAAAATTAAGGGTGTCGGCCGCCGGCGAGGTTGCTCGCCGGTCGACCGCGGTGAGTTGCGGCAACCCGAACAGGTCCTCCGCGAAACGCAGCACGCTGCCGGTTTCGTACGGCACGTGCGAAACGTAGTTCTTCTTGGCGTAGGCAGAAATCACGATCAACGGCACGCGGAATCCGACCCCGTCGTAGCCGCGATGCGGCGGAGGAACCGGATCGTACGCCCCGCCCCAGTCGTCCCACTGCACGAAGATCACCGTCGAGTTCCAGAACTTACTCTTCCCGACCGCATTGACCAGCGAGGTTACCCACGAGGGGCCAAATCCGCCGCCGCACGACATGTGATCCGAGTTCTCGCATGTCGGCGTGATCCAGGTAAAGTTTGCCAGCTCACCCGCCGCCACGTCGGTGAGAAATTTTTTCTGGGGAACGATGATGTCCTTCTGCCAGTCGGGTCCGCGGAAGATGTGCTTCACTGCCTGATAGGACGACCAGTACCCGGCCAGCGGCTTTGAGTATTTGCCGGTATAAAAGCGCCAGGAGAGACCCGCCGCGTCCAGCTCGTCGCCGAGCGTTTGATAGTCGTAGCAGGGGCGTTGCGTACCTTGTATCGTTCGCCGCCGGGTGATGATCTCGACGCTGTCGCCCGGGAGGCCCGCACAGCCCCAGGCTCCGCTGGGAACGTTTACGCTCGACTGTGCCTGCGCGGCGATAATGTACTGGTGCGCGACGAAGCTTTCATCGAGCTGCGAGGCAAACATCCGATCGGCCAAAACCCATTCGTGCGCCATATCAAAGTACGGCTTCGATTCGGAATGGGGAACGTAGACGTATTGACCGTTTGGCGGGCCGCTCTCTTGCGTCTCCAGGTTGAAGTGGTCCATTCGGCAGTGGGTCCCGGGCAGCTTACCGGTGCCGTCGCACGCAGCGAACATCGCGGCGGCGGAGTGGTCGACGTCGTAGACCACTTTGAGGCTCACGGGCTGCAGCTTGACCATCTTGCCCAGGGAGTTCTTGCCGCTCGATACCGTGTGGGCGCCGGGGTAACCCATGAACATGTCGTTAAAGCTGCGGTTTTCTTGGACGACGTACACGACGTGCTCGATCTTGCCGGCACCGGCCGCCGCACCGCGCGTCAGTTTGAGGGCAGCCGCAGGATACGGTATGGTCGCGGGCCGATAACCGCTCGAGCACGCGCAGACGGCTGCGCAGAAGAGCAAGCCGAGCGCACTGCGGCGATAGCCTTTCACGGTAATCGAATTTGTGCTCTCTGCAAATCGATTCCCTTTAAAGAAATGGGCCCGCCGAAGCGAGCCCATTTCAGTCGGTCGATACCGATTTACACCGTTGCGGTGTGAGTTACTTCTTCACCGACATCGAGCCGATGGGGAGGTCGAAGCTCCCTGAGAGGGTCGCGACGGCGCTGCCGCCGGCCGGGTATTTGAACACGGTGCCGTTCTCATTTCCGGCATCCGGACAGTAGACGAGCTTTCCAGCAATCCACGTCTGGACGCAGTCAGAGGTACCGCTAAGAGAAACCGTGCCCTTGAGGGTCGCCGTGCTGCCCTTAACCGTGTACTGATAGATGGCTCCCGCCTCCTGGTCGGAGACCGCGAGGTACGTGCCATCCCACTGTACGTTGCCCGGGAACAAGACGCTGTTCGACACGGTAATCGCCGAGAACGTCTTGCCGCCGGCCTTCATCTCCGCGAGAGCGAATGCGCTGCCGCTATTCTTGCCGTCAACGAAGAGGTTACCGGATTTGTCGTAGCCGATGTAATAGCTGCTCGCCAGACCGTCGGCGATCGTGGTGCCTGAGCCCTTGCCACCGGCAAACAAAACGACATCGCCCGCTCCGAGGATCGAAACGGCAACGTCGCCCTTGCTGTCAACCGAACAGCCAGCCGGCTCGCCGGCCGTTACGCTGAGCGTTGCGATCGGGGACGTGCCACCAGCCTTGAACTCCATGACCTGATCGGAACCAGAGGAAACGACCCACCACGTTCCTTTGCCGGTCTTCGTGCACATGCCCTGGGGATCGGTCGTGCCGCCAATGGTGCCGACCGACGCGTTGCTCTTCGGGTAGTTAAACTGAAGAATCGCGCTCGAGTAAAAATTCGACATGTACTCGATCGCGCCTTTCTTCTTCTTCTTATCCGGCTGTGCCGGGATCTGAATCGGACGCACCTGCGGCAGCACTGCCGAGGAAATCAGATGGCCGTTATAGGACAGTGTCCCGCCCGGCGCCCGGCTCTGGGAACTCATCGTGGGGTTGAGGCCTGAGTTTCCGCCCGTGCTGCATCCCGCGAGCAGAGCGGCAGCCACTGTTACGCCGACGGCGTAGTTGGCTAGACTCGAGATCTTCATTTAGAAATTTGCTCCATTTCTTTCATGAAAGTGTGTATGGGGGTCACCAGGCTCTCTCGGCAAGCCTGATTGGGGACTCCGTGGCAGGTAGACCGTTTGACCCTGGCAAGGGAGTAAAGATGACCACCTCCCGCATTCAGGACGGACTACATTAGTATGGGGCTCCCGCCCCGACGGTTAGCGGTTCCCGAGAGCATCCCCTGCCTTGGAATTTACGCTAGTCGGCTTTTCGCGCGCGCAAATCGCTCGCTTGTTTAGACGCGCCAAGCAGATGCTCTATCCCTCAGCGATGCTCGTTACGGCCTGGACGAGCGAGTCTTTTCCTCTGGTTGCTGTTTTGAACGCCATCTGCACGTAATCGACGACCTCGGGGAAGCGCCGCAGGTAGCCGGTGATAAATCGTCGCGAGAAGATCCGCTTTGCGGAAAGATACTCCGCTTCGTACAGCAGCAGCAGATTGGTTACGATGAAGTGGCGCATCGCGCTGCCTCGTTTGACGTGCACGCGCCATCGCTTGGAGATATCCACATTGGTAAAGACGGTATTGCGCAGCGAGCCGGAGAGCACGGCCGGGTGCACGGTCACCGCGCTGTCGTAGACTTCGGGCATCCGCTCCAGCCGCTCGATCTTGCCGGTGCGAAAGTCGACGCACCAATACTGCGTGCTGGGCTTCTCGATCGGGAAGACCCAACGAGCTTTCATCAACGGTCGGAGAAACCGCGTCGTTTTCAGAAACTTCGTGAAATAGTTTGAAAAGTCTTCGAACGTAATGTGTTTGAGGTCTTCGGATCCGTACGCTTTTTCAAGGCGCTCGTGCACTTCTTGCGCTCGTTTCTCGGCGTAGGCGACCATATCGCTAACGACGGCACCGGTGAGGCTGAAACCCGATTCCGACGACCAGGAACTTCCGACCGGCATCACGATCAGCGAGGTCTGCGGCGCGCGCGCCGAATTCGCTTCGAAGTACGCTTTCATTTCCGGAGCCGAGACCAGGAACCGATTCTCGTCGCGAACCTCGCGATGCAGGTGGCAGATCCCGCTGGCAAACGGGATCGCGTAGCGCGGGCGCAGCTGTTGCGCGGCGGCAACGAAGGCCTCCATGTACGTTCGGGCGTCAACCGGTAGGCGATCGGCTGGGTCTTCGAAGGTGTAACGTGTCGGATACGACCACGCCGGCGAGTGGCTTCTCAGCATAAAGTCGACCTTCGGATACTTTGCGCGGAAGTTGCGCCAGGACGATGGAAGCGGTTTTGCGTCGTTGAGATCGACCAGGACCACACCGTCGGCTTCGACGACCGCGACGCTGTCGTCTTGGAAGCTGATTTGGTAGCTCGTGAACGTCAGCCCGTCCGCTAA
Organism: Candidatus Cybelea sp.; assembly: GCA_036521375.1. Classification (GTDB taxonomy): domain Bacteria; phylum Vulcanimicrobiota; class Vulcanimicrobiia; order Vulcanimicrobiales; family Vulcanimicrobiaceae; genus Cybelea. The sequence goes on along the minus strand of DATDHW010000010.1, from coordinate 34,717 downwards.
CTGGATCGGGCGCCCGTGTTCCAGCTCGATGATGTGCTTAAAGCCGATGTCGCGCAGCTGCTCGTGCAGACCCGAGATCGGAAACCGGGGCACCATCACCGTCGTGTTTTTGGAGAATTTCTTGAGCGTTTTGGGGTCGAAGTGGTCGAAATGCCAGTGCGTTACGTACACGTAGTCGGCATCGAAAATATCTGGTCCGAAGAGCGGCGGCGGCGCGTGCCACCAAGCCGACCAATAGGCCGGTTCGTTCAGCCAGGGGTCGATGACGAGCCGCTTGCCGCGAGCCTCAATATCCAAACAGGCGTGGCTAACGATGCGAAATTGCATAGGTGCCGCTCCTTCGTCAGGCATTTGCCGTCTCCCATCCTGCCGCCAAAGGTCGCTGCCGAGCAGCGAGCCTCATTGCATCGTTCGGATCGAGATCGCTCCAGTCGTCGTCGCTAGGCGAATACGGGCCGTGCCTGCTCCGATCTTCCCGGCAGCGCGAGAGCCGACGACGTTCTCGCGGCTCTGGCCGATTCCGGGAAAGTCGCTCGAGAAACTGCCGACGACGCTTTGCGCCTCGAGGCTCGCGCTGCTGTCGCGCGCGATCCGTAAAGCGATCGTTCCGGTGGTAGCCCGCAGGTCGATCGAACGGTTGCCGTCGACTCGGCCCAAAAGCGCGTCGACGGTGCCTGCCTGCGTTTCGACGGTGACGTTGCCGGTCACGCCCGCGACTCGAACCGAGCCCGCGACGTTTCCGACGTCGAGCGAAGACGCCTGCGGAACCGTTATCGCGTAGCGCACGCCGCCGTTGTGGTTGTCACCCTCGTAGTGCGTCTTGATCGATATGCCGGCCGAAGCGCGGCTAACGTCGATCGTTATTCCGCGCAGCTGCGAGGCGTCGTAGCCGTACTTCGTGGCGGAGACGTCGACCGATGGTTTCGTCCACGTTTGGATCGTCACGGTACCGGCGACGTTGTCGACGGTAACCGAAGGCGAGCTGCCGCTCTCGAGCGTCTGATGAAACTGTTCGTGCACGCGCTCGCCGAACGCTCCGCTGCAGGCGCAGAGCGGTAACGCCGCGACGAGGAGCAAACCGCGGATCATAGCACTGCTTTCCGTGCTCGCCGCAAGCGAATCCTTCATGTGATGCGCAGCACGGCCGCGCGTTCGATCGCGCGAAAACCGCCGATCCCGCACAGAGAGCGAATACCGCGCACAGCGTCTGAAAAACCGCGGCAGGAAGTCAACCTTCGTGAGTTCTATCCGAGCACTCGAATGGTCGCAACCATGGCGTCGGCCGGCGTGGAACGGCTGGCGCTTCTTCTGGGGCTCGCGCTCTTCTTCGGGTTTGCCTTTGAAGGGTTCTATGCCGACGAGATGCCGCACCGGCCCGGCGGCGTGCGAACCTTCCCATTGCTCGCCCTCGCGGGGGGTGCGCTCTATCTTCTCGAGCCGCACTACGCCGCCGCGTTCATCGCGGGACTGCTCGTCGTCGGCGGGTGGATCTACGCACACATTGCGCGCCAGGCGGCAAGCGAGGCCGCTGAAGGTTCGTTCGTCGTACCGGCGTGCAACCTCCTCGCGTTCATTCTCGGCGCGTTGTGCGTCACGGCGCCGATCTGGTTCTGCATCGCCGTAGCCGTAGCCGCGGTGTTCCTCCTCGGCGGGCGGCGCACGCTGCACGACCTGGCAAAGCGCGTTCCCGCATCCGAGATCGTCACCGCCGGACAGTTTCTGATCCTGGTCGGCGTCGTTTTGCCGCTGCTGCCGGGGCGCGCCGTCATCCCGTATACGACGGTCACACCATTCGGCATCTGGTTGGCAGTCATCGCCGTCTCCTCGATCTCGTACGCGAGCTACCTGCTGCAGCGCTTCGTGCTGCCGCACGGCGGAATGCTGGTAAGCGCGATTCTCGGCGGACTCATTTCCTCGACGGCAACGACCGTCGTGCTGTCGCGCCGCTCGCGCGACGAAGGGATGACGGCGCCGCTTCAAGCCGGGATCGTCGCCGCAACGGCGGTGATGTACCTGCGGATCCTGATGGTATGCGCGCTCTTCAATCTCGCACTGGCGCGGCTGCTCGTGTTGCCGCTGATTGCGCTTGCGGTAGTGAGCGGGCTGGCCGCAGCCCAGCGAGCACGCTCGCACGGCGTCGCGCCGGCCGAAGGGGACTTCTCGAATCCGCTGCAGCTGTCGACCGCGTTTATTTTCGCCGCGCTCTTCGTCGTCGTCTCGATGCTCGCGACCTTCGCGCAGCATACCTTTGGCCACGCGGGAGTCTACGTTCTCGCCGCGATCGTCGGCGTCACGGATATCGACCCATTCGTGCTGAGCCTCGCGCAAGGCGGCGCCGGCGGCGTTGGGCTGAGTACGGCCGCCGCAGCGATTCTGATCGCGTCATCGTCGAACAACGCGCTCAAGGCGGGGTACACGCTCGCGTTTTCGCGACAGCGCGCCGGCGCGATACCGGCCGCCATCCTCTGCCTGCTCGCCGTCGCCGGCGTCGCGGCAGCCTTCGTCTTCGTTCGTTAGAGCCGTATGGCGGCGGGAACGTGCCGCCGCCTCGGCGATACGCGAGTAGAATGAAGCCGATTCTCGTTCCCGTCGATGGTTCCGATTGCTCGATGCATGCGCTCGATTTCGCCGTCGAGCTCGCGTCGAGTCTGGCTGCCGAGATTGTCGTTTGTCACGTACTCGACCTCGGCCGAGCCGCTGCGATGAGCGGCGGCGCCGCACAACTCGTCGAAGAATCGATCGAGGTTTTGCGCGCGGAAGGAAAGGAGATCATCGACCGCGCCGTCGCCCGTGCCGGCACGAAGGTTCACGTTAGCGCGCGCGTGCCCGAGGGCGCACCCGTCGAGCAGATCGAGCGGCTTGCGGCGGAACTTCCGGCAAACTTCATCGTGCTCGGCACTCACGGCCGCTCAGGTTTGGAGCGACTGCTCATGGGCAGCGTAGCCGAAGGCGTCGTGCGCGCCGCGTCGGTGCCCGCAATGGTCGTGCCGTGCGACGTTGCGGGCGCGAGAAAGAGGTGATCGTGCGCGGCGCAGCCGCTCGCGCCGGCGAGGCAGCCAATCGAAAACTTCGGCTTTGCGAGCGGCTGCATCGGCAAGGTGTAGGCGCTTAGGCTGCCGTCGGCGAGCGCGAGCGTGTAAAAGAGCAGGCGCGGAGGATCGGCCGCGAGCGCGGAAACGATCGTGTTGGAGTGCGCGTTCGGAAAGAGCCCTCGTACCGGCTGCAGCGGCTCGTCGAACTGACCCATAACGTTCACCGGCGGCGATGGCGGCGAGCCGGGACTCGGCGAGCGCAGCGCGCCGGTATACTGCCCCAAGAGAAGGCTCGCCGGATTGCTCGCCGTCGGCAGGTACTGGCTGGGATCGACGAAATCGGGCTGCGCGAGGTCGATGCCTAACGACGACGGCTGTTTTGCGTAAGGAAAAGAGACTTTGAAGAGGCGCGCGATCGTCGTTGCCCGCGCGTAAACGTACAGCGCCGCATTGACGTCGAAACGCGCCTCCATCAGCGTCGAAAAACCCGCCGTCTTCGAACCGGGCTGCCCGAAAGCGATTCGCACCGCGGCAATACTTTTTTTCGAGAGCGGTGGACGCAGCTCCGAGATCTCATGGCCAAGGTTGTTGAGCAGCCATAGGTTATCGTTCGGATCGTACTCCATATCGACGAGATCGGCGCCGTACGGCCCGACCTCGGTAATCGCCGGCGTCAGCTTGATCGAGAGCTTCACGTGCGAAGGCGCAAACGAAACGATCGGCGGTTCGAAGATGCGAATTGACTCGGTGCTCGCGAGCGCCACTTCGCCGTATGGCCCGACGGCGATCGCCGGCGCCCCGGCGATCCCCGGCCACTCCGCGAGCGTACGCACGGGTTTCGCGCCGGCAGCGAGCGGTAGGCGATACGCGTAGAAGGTTCCGAGATGATCGACGTAGAGCCAGTTGGCCGGCGGAGTCGGGTTCGGAGGCACCGGAACTCCCCCCGAGATTGGCGCCGGACCAACGCTCGCGCAACCGGAGATCGCGACGACGGCGGCACCGATCCCAACGATCGCCGCAAAGACTGCTGAGAATTTCATCGGTCGAGGCTCCCGAAAACCGGTCCAGTCGAAGTGCTTGCGCTTGGGTTTGCGTCTACATCGAATAGGAAGAGCGAGAGCCGCGACGCGTTATGAAACGGCAGCTCGTTGCGCTTATTGAAGGCGTTGACACTTGCGGGCGTGACGTCACCGCACTTCACGTGGTTGCCGCAGACGAACGGCGTGGTCCCGTTGCCCGCGTAGCCGCCAAAGTTGGTGACGTGCCCGCCCAGCGATACCGTCGCGACGTTGCCGAGCATCGCGCTCCCAAGGCGTTTGAAATTCTTCTGCGAGGACGCATTAAAGCTTCCGAAGTCCGCCTTCGGTACCGCCGGCGACGCCTCGTAGAGCGAGAGCTGGGCCCCGCCTTTGGAGCCGGCGGGCTCTTCGAAGGTCAGCACCCGGTAGTGCGGATAGCTTCCGACGAGCACGAGCGTGTAGTCCTTGCCGCCCGCCAGCGGCGATGATTTGAATGGACCGACGCGATAGCCCACGATGCTGAGCGCCGACATCGATTTTGTCCCGGGCGCCATGTTGAGAAACTGCGTGATCGTGCCATAGCTGAACTGCGAACTGACGGTCTGGCCGTTGACGCGCAGGTATGCAGAACCGATGCTTTGCGGTACGCCGTTGATGATCGCCTCGAGCTGGGGAGCTCCCTGAGCAAAGCGCACTCTCACGCTCGAGGACGTCGCCGGCGGCATGCCGGTGGAACTCGAACTCGGGTTTCCGCCGCATGCGGCGAGACCCAATGCGAGCCAGGCACCAGAGAGAATCCGCGGACGAAATTTCATCGAGGCTCCCAAATGAAAGGGCTTATGCGCGCCGCCCTTGGGCGGCGCGCATAAGAGTGGTTATTACCTACGCCTTGAGGCAGGCCGGGATCGCGTGCGTCCCGTTGAGCGCCTTCTGGATCTTCGTTTGGGTGGAGGCCGGAAGCGGGGTGTATTCGAGGTTGGGAAGCGCGTTGTTCCACGCGTTCGAGTCGAGGTACTGGATCAAACCCTTGAGATCGTTGAAGTGATTTGAGCCTGCACGCATCTGATCTTTGCCGTAGAACATGAAGTAGCTCAGGCCGACGATCGGATAATCACCCGCGGGCGGGTTGACGAAGACCGACGGCGGCATGTAGAGCTGGCAGTTGGGTGTGCTGGAACCCAGGGATACGCCGTCAGAGCCCATGCCGAATTGAACCTTGCTCCCGGCGGCCTTTTTCAAGGCTCCGGCGACTGCGGTGGCATTCGTCGGGCTGACGAAGTTCGGCCCGTTCAGGAGTGCTGCCTGGCCAAGCGACGGGCTGGTGGCCGCGTTTGCCCAGGCGCCTTCAGCATACCCGGTTGCAAACGGCGAGCCGGTGCCGCTCTGGATGCCGCTGACGATGCCCGGGTTGCCGCTGGCGGCGAGGAAGGTCGAGCCGGAGGGCTGCGATCCGGTCGGGCCGGTCCATGCCAGCGAATTGAGATTCACCGGCGCGAAGGTCCACGCCGCGCTGCGGCCGCCGCCTTGGTAGGGCACCTTCGCGTATTTGCCCGTCCAGGACTCGTTGCAGCCGTGCGAGCTTTGGGTGAGCTTGTTTTCGAAGAGGTAGGTCGTACCGCTGCCGTCAGAGCGGTAGTAGAAGGTGATCGGCTGATGGCCGGCGACCGCTCCACCGTTGTCCTTGGTAATGGCGGCGTCGTCCCAGAAGCCGATCGTGCCGTTAGCGATGGCGCAGTAGGTCCAGGTCGAGAGTTTGAGCTGGCCGTTGCCGAGCCCGGTTAGGCCGTTGCCGCCGCTATTGATGTACGGGAAAACGATCGGTCCGCCGTAGGTCGGAAACTCGAACGGCTGCCCGTACGTTGACGCGTACGTCGATGCGTAGGTCGTGCCGCTGGCGCAGCACTCGGTGGAGGGCATCGCAACGTCGCTGCCGACGAAGTCGATCGGATCTCCGCGGCCGCCGAAACCGGCCGGGCTCGCATTAAGGGCGGCACACGCGGTCGCGCCCACGGCTTGAACGCCCTCGAACTCTTTACGGCCGAAGCCGCTGCCCGTGAGGCAGTATAGGAAGGCATTTCCGTCGGCATTGTGCTGCGCCGCGTTGAAGAGGAGCGAACCAGGTCCGGGGGTGGGTTGGCTGCTGCTAGAGAGACCTACCGGCTGATCGCCGAGGTTGTAACCGTACGCCGGGAAGGTTGCGCCGCCGGCATGGATATCGCCGGAGCCGTTGTCGTCGCGATGGACGCGGCCGCCGTGCTGCCCCATAGCAGGTAGCGCCGACATGCCCGAAGCGGGCGCGCTGTTGCCGCCGCTGCACGCACTCAGCGCGAGCGCCGGCAGTGCCGCCACCGTCAGGGCAAAGAGGATCTTTCTCATGTGGATGTTGTTCCTTTATCGAGCGTTTTGGTGCTTGAAAGGGACTCTTTCCGGCGCGCGAGCGCCGGTAACCGGACCGGCCTTGGCCGATCCGGAAACTGATGTGATGGCGAGTGCTACGGGGCCGTCGAGCTGCGTCGCGGAACCGGCAATGCGCAACGCCGGCTTGACGACGCCCTGGCCGGTTGATGCGAACTCGTCGATCGCGTCGTTGAACGCGTCGACCGCAAAGAGCGTCGAGCCGCCGTAGATCTGTATCTCGGGAAAGTAGAAGAGCAGCGGATTGAACGTGTTCGTACACTCCGTACCCGCAGCTTTGATGCCGTCGAGCGTTAGCGTGCGAAGCGGCGCGCTATCCGTGCTGCCGCTTTGCGCGCCGGCGGCGTAGACGTTCACCGCGGCCTGGCACGTCGTGCCGCTGCCGCTCCCGCTCTTGAGGACATTGCCGATAAAGATCTCTGCGCTCTGGTTGAGGGCGACGTTGGTCGTCTCGCCGGGGCGCAGCTTCGTCTTCGCATCCCAGGGAATGGTGCGCGATGGCGAAGCGCCGGGATTGCCGATGTCGGCGGCGGACGCGACGTACACGCCGTACGCGTTGGCGAATTGCAACTTGAACGTACCGTTGAGGTAAACGTTGCTGCTCGCGTCGATCGCCAGACCGGACGGCCCGGAATAGTGAATCGTCGGCGAGTTGAATGCGAAAGCGTCTTCGGGCGTGGCCTGTCCCGAACGGCCCGCGGCGTAGATCAGCACCGCGTCGCCGGTATTTTTGTCGACGGTCGTCGCACCATACGTTACCAGGCGGCCCATCGGATCGAAGGCGATGAAGATTGGGAAGAGCGCCGTGCTCGAACTCGGGTTCGCGGTCAGCACCGCCGTCGGCTGATCGCCGCCGCTTGCCGTCGGCGCGTAGATCGCGATCTCGTTGCCCGTATCGGGCGCGCCGGTCGCGGGATTGTAGCCAAGGCTGTTGTCGAAGTAGCCGACGTAAATGCTTCCCGCCGAATCGACGGCGAGACTGACGGCGTACAACTTCTTATCGAGGGACAAGCGCCGCGTCGGAGGCGCGTTGCCCTTGGCCGCACCGTCGTACTCGGTGATCGTTGCGCCTTGCCCGCCGCCGGAGCCAAAATTGAGCGCATAGATCGTTCCCACCGGCGGCGGCGGCTGTTTGCCGGTTAGGGCGAAGCTCGCGCTTGCGCTGACCGAGCTCGGACCGCCGACGTCGGCCGCAACGGAGACCGAACCGGCCTGCGTATTGCCATCGTACGTCAGCGTGAGCCCCGAGGCTGGTTTGGCGATCGAAAGCGTCTCGCCGGAGCGGTCGCGATCGTGCAAACGGAAGGCGTTGTTCGTGTCGCCCTGCACGGCGAGCACGATCGGCTGGGAATAGTCGCTGGGGCCGACGATCAGCGCGCGGCTGGCGTCGTAGGCACCGAGCGTAACCGCGACGGTCGCCCGCTGCCCGCGCTTTCCTTTATTTGGAACGAGGGAAAGCTTCAGCGAGGCGATGACGCCGCCGAGCGTCAACGGAACGCGATTGCTGATTCCGAGGTTTCCGTTATCGCCGGCGATTTTTGCTTCGATTGTGCCGACCGAAAGGACCTTTCCCGTCGCCGCCGGAGCGTCGTAAGCGGTCACGCTGAAAACGTCTTGCCCGGGAGAGCCCTTTGCCGTCGACGTGCACAGCGTCGGTTGTGCGTCCCCTTTGCAGTCGTGCGACTTCGGCAGCGTGTTCATGATCGTCGGATTGACGCCGGTGACGCCGTTGCCGCCCACCGAGACGAGCACGATCGAGAGCGACTGCGTGTTGTACGATAGATAGTCCGGCCGCGCACCGCCGCTGCGCGGCGGGATCGTTACCGTCACCTTCACGTCGACGAGCTTCGTCGGCGGCGGGTCGCCGCGGCCGGGCGTTCCGACGACCGGACCGTTCGGTGTGTTGAAATTTCCGCCGCAGCTCGACGCTGCAACGAGCGCGGCGATCGCACCGAACGAGCGCAGTCGACTTCTGACGCGGCTCGAGCAGATCATGGATAGAGCCCAAAGAGCTTATCGGAGGTGCTGACGTCGGCTTGTCCGTTGGGCCCCTTGATCAGCGGCAGCTCCGAAAGGTTCTGCGGATAGGACGATTCGTATCCCGGGTAGTCGAGCGCGGCGGCGTAAACGTCGTAACTCTGTCCGTGGCAGATCGTCGGCGTCTTCTGTCCCGATTCGGTAAGCGGCCCGAGATCGTCGGCAAGTGCCAAAGTTTGCGCGCCGGGCTTGTGCGTGACGAGCGTGTAGTAGGAATCCGTTGTGTGGGATTGGGCGCAGACGCCGTTGCCGCCGTGGAGCGCAAACACCTCGACCAGCGCTTCGCTCGCACCGGCCGGAACCGTCAGCGCAAGCTTTCCGCCGCCCTTGCCGTCCGGCGAGAACGCGGGCGTTCCGAAGGGTGGCAGCGGCTCGAGCGATCCCAGTTGCGCGCCCGCCGCGAGGACTCCGGGCGGCGGCGTCGGCGAGCCGTTTGGATTGGGACTCGGCGTGGGATTCGCCGGCGTATCGAACGACGGCGGCACGGCCGCATAAAAATGGTAGGCGCCGACCACCGGCTGCACCGCAAAGGTCGTGAAGCCGAGCGAGTAGCCCAGCCATCCCAACGCAATCAACGTCGGCCCGGCTTGCGGGAAAGCCGGTGGCCCGCCATACCAGAGCTCCTCGTCGTTACCGTAGATCGGAAGCGTGTATGCCTGATAGAGCGGTGAGGTTCCGTTGACCGGCCCCGAATCGGAGTTGCAGGGGCAGAGGCCGTAACCAAAAGCGCCGCTCGACGACTGCTTGAGCCCGCGCAGCGGGCCGATCCAGGTCGACTGGTTGAGCGTTCCCCACGTAATGTGATTGGTTCCCAGATCGTTGCCGGCGCTCTGCACTTCCTGGCCGGTCTGCGTCGAATTGAGAACGTCGAAGGTCGTTGGGCCGATGATCATCGGAACGTTGTAGAGCGTGCCCGATAGCCCGTCGGATTGGCGCAGCGTCTCGACTTCGTTCAATCCATAGGCGATCTTCGAGCCATTTGCGGATGCGAGCGTTGCGACGCCGACGGAAAACTGCAGTTTCGAGTTCGCAGCCGGATCGACGGAGGTTTGCAGCGGTTCGGAGGCGCCCCCGTTTCCGCACCCGCCGAGCAATGCGGCGGCGAGCGCGGCCGCGCCGAGACCAAAGAACCCGGCAAACGATCGGATCATATCTTCACCTGGTAGTAGAGCCGAAACGAGATCGGCGGAAGATTCGGATAGGTCAAGTACGGCGAGGAGCTGTGCGCGGAGACGTCCGGCGGCGCGTAAGGCGCCGTCGAATAGGTGCACGGCGCGTTGCCGCTGGCCAAGCCGGTGCTCACCGGCGCGCCGTAGCAGCCGTTGTAAACCGGCACGTTGTAGAGCTGATTGAAGAGGTTGACGACCTGCAGCCCAAAGATGGACTGATCGAGCACTTTCATCTGTGTCGGCGGGCGGTACTCGACGGTGAGGTCGACGTCGACCCGCGGCGTGGTGAGCAATCCGCCGGCGAGGCCAGGTTCGTGAATGCCGCGGGTCGCCGCGATGTTCGGCTTCGTGCACGTACCGGGATCGAGCGGATCGATGTACCCCGGCGTCTGCGAGTAGATGACCGAGAGGCTCGACGAGGGCACGATGACGGGAACGCCGTTGCAGTATACCGCCGTATAATAACCCTGGCCGTACGGATAACCGACGTTGAAGCCGATCACCGGATCGATTCGCCAACCGTGCGCGCTCTTGTAATCGAAAGCGGCGTTCATCTGAAACGGCGAGAGATCGGGAGAGCGGTAGACGGTGCCGAGCGCCAGCGCCGCGGGCTGCAGGAACGTCCCGGGCGGCTCGTTGCCGAACTGGCTGATATAGGTCGCGCCGATCTGCATCGAAATGCCGACCGGGACGTCACGGTTGTACAGTGCCTCGATGCCCGTCGCTTTCTGGATGCCAAGATTCGAGTACGCAACGTCGCCGAACACGGGCGAGCCGGTCTGATAGTTGTAGCCGATGATCTGCGCCGTCTGCTCGATGACGTTGTAGCCGCGCCGGTAGAACGGCGTAAGCTTGATCGCCGAGCCGTCGCGAAACTCGTGCGCCCAGGAAAGATCGAAGTTCGTGAACGTCGCGCCCACGAGCGGCGCTTCCAGCGTCGAACTGCCGTAGCGGTAGTCGCGGGTCAGCCAGTAGAGCTGGTCGGCGTAGTTGCCGCAGAGCTGGTTAGCCAGCGGACCGCAGTAGAGTGCGGCTTTTCCGGTCGAGTTGTCGTAGGATGGGATCCGCTCGAACGCCGCGTACGGCGCGCGGCTCACATCGGCGCCGAGCAGACTGGGAATCGGCATCGAGAGCGTGTGCCCGAAACCGAAGCGCACCGTGTCACGGTTGTCGGGCGCGTACGAGAGGTCGAAGTGCGGCTCGTACAGGCGCTGATGCTCGACCGCCGGGATCGAGGCCGGCGCACCCACCTGCGTCGGGATCTGGAAGTTGTACCCGTCCAAGCGCAGCCCAAGTTCCGCCTTCCACTTGCTGCTCAGGTCCACGCTGTCTTGAAGGTAGGCGCCGTACTGCTGCTGCCCGACGGTCGAAATGTCTTCCTCGAACGGAAAGCGCACCCCGCCGGGAAAGTACGAGCTCAGGTATCCGCAGTGGGAGCTCAGTCCAACCTGGCTGCAAACCGACGGCGAGAAGAAATCCTGTTCCATGCCCTGCTGTGTGGACGGGTTGTTGTTGGGCAGCAATCCCGTATACGTGTAGGGCAGGGGCAGCGGCTGGTTCGGATGCGTGATCGGATACGTCACGACGAACGACGGGGTGGTAAAGGCGCTGTATGACGTGAAGTCGTAGCGGTTGCCGTAGGGCACGACCCACTGATAGATCGCGCCATACCGCAACAGGTTCTTCTCGCCGAGCTGCGTCGTGAAGTCGATCTGCCCGGCGGTACGCGTGCCGCCGTAGGGATCGGCAAAAATTCCTTGCGCCGGCATATCCTGCGACTGCTGTTCGAAGGTTCGGAAGTAGCGCGCCGTCACCGCCGTCGTCGCACCCAGCTGCGCGCCGTACTCGAACTTATAGGCGAGAAACGGGCTTTTGAGCGTATCGGGATTCGAGACGAAGGCGTAGGTATTGGGCTGTCCGGGGAAGAGCGGGATCAGCGAGTCGCAGGCAAAGTTCTGCGGCTTGGTATTGACCGGGCCCCCGGGACCGTTGACTGGATATGGCGCACATCTGCCGGCGGTCGTGCCGCCTGAGATGTACGGCAAAAACTGAAATCCGCCGTAGTCGAGCGTCTGCGTGATCGCCTGGTCCTGAATGAAGAACTGCAGCCGCTGGCTGTTGTTCTTCCCGAATCGGTAGATCGCGTTGTCGACGAAATCGTTCGACGAGAGGTAGGAGGGCGAATAGTAGACCAGATTGGGATCGATCGTGCTGCCCAGGGTCGCGGCATTGGTGCCGAGCGTTCCCAGCGTGTTGGCCGCCGTGCCGGGGATACCGTACTGAAAGGCCTTGCGCTCGGCGATGAAGCCCGCGTAGTTTGAGAAGCGCTGTGAGGGATCGGCCCAGCCCCACTCCAGCCCCAACTGATGCAGGTAGGGAAACATCTGCGCTTCGGCATCGACGTGAAAGTAGCTCGGGTACGTGCCGTGCTTGGCCGTGAAGAGCACGAGGCCGGTCCCGGTGTCGCCATGAGTAGCATCCCCACCGCCCGGTATCAGCTGTACGCTGCCGACGCCGTTGAGCAAGCCGAAGTTGGAGATGTTCTGGAGCGTGTTCTGCAGGTTGGCCGAGGGCGTCGTGTAGTCGATCCCTTCGAACTCGTACGCCGCTTCGAACGCGAAGCCGCCGCGAATCGAGACCGTCCCGCTCTTGTCGATCGTGACGCTGGGAATGCTGCGCAGCAGCTGGTTCTCGTTGGTGTTGAACGACTTACCCAAAACCATGTCGATCTGCGAGCCGGTAACGGTGTAGGTGTCGATCGTCATGCCGCGCTGGAACGCGCTTCCCGGCGATCGCGCGTGCGTAGAAGCGATGATCTTGAGCGTCCGCGAGATCGGCGCGTTGAGCGTCTGCAGCGAGCCGTTGACGACGACGACGATCGTCGAATAGGACGCGTATCCGCTCTTGGTAAACGTGATCGAGTAGTTGTCGGGCAGCACGCTCAAAAAGCGGTACTGTCCCTTGGCGTCGGTCGTCGTGCGATAGGTCGCGCTCGGCGAATTTGCGACGACCGCCACGCCCGCAATCGGAGCGCGGGTGCGATCGTCGGTGACGGCGCCCGAAACGATTCCAGCGGTCTCGGCGAGGGTGATTGCGGCCGGGGCGGCCATGCTTAAAAAACCGAACAACAGCACGCGCTTCTTTACGCGTAGGAGGTTTTTGAGCAAACTCTACTCCCAGAAGCAGCGAAAGGGGCGGTAAGCTCGCCGAGAGCTTCACCACCCGATGCTAGGGGATGTCAAATCGGGGTCGCATCCCGGAAGTCGCGGGCATCGTTAAGCCATGTTGAGCTAAAGTTAATGTTCCGAGGCGTTCTTCGGGTCGACGATTTGCCAGCGCGAACGCAAGCCGAGGCGGCCGAGTATCGAACTCACGTGGCGTTCCACGGTATGCTCGCTGATCTGCAGCGCTGCCGCAACCTCGCGATTACGAGCCCCCCGCCGGATCAGATGCGCCACCTGCTGTTCGCGACTCGTAAGCATGGAGCCCAGCGGGCGGCCGCGCCGGCGCCGCGGGTAGTTCTCGTCCTCTTGTCTGACGAGCAGGAGCATCGCTTCGTTCATCCAGCGTCGAAGTCCGATCGCGTTGAAGGCGCGCGCGGCGTCGCCCGCGTGGTCGATGCCCGCGCCGCGCTCGCCGCACCGGAAGAGCACGTGCGCCCGCGCGAGCAAGGCGTGAGCCTTCAAATATTTACGGTTCGGCGCGGCAAACGCGCCGAGAGCATCGGCGGCAAGGCGCGCATCCTCGACCTCTGCGTAACGGGCCGCAAGCGAGAGCAGCTCGACCGCGCCGGTCACGCCTCGGCTGGCCAAAATGCAGCGGCGCAGCGCGATCGCCGCCACCTTATCCGGCGCCGTTTCGGCCGGTGCAAGCAGCGCGATCGTTGCGGCGATCGCGCTCTCACGAACCGTCGACCGAAGCGCGACGCCGGAAATTTCCGAGGAGGTCCACTCCCGCAGTGACGCTTCATCCCCGGACGCAACCGCGACGCCGGCGCCCGCGGCGGCCAGCAAGGCGATCTCTTCGGGGCCGTGCGCGTGCGCGCGCGCACGAGCTGCGAGCTGTATCGCCCGTTCGGGCTCGCCGCTATCGAACGCAAGGCGCGCCGCCGCGGCTGCGGCTCGAAGCTGCCACTTGAAGAGGCGCTGCGCGCCCGCGAGGCGCATCGCGTCTTCGAGCGCGGCCTTTGCGATGTCGACTTCGCCGAAAAGCACGGCATGATGCGCCAGGCGCTCGCGCGCGCCGACCGCAAAATGAAAGCGCTTCTCGTCGACCGCGCGGTCGTACGCCTCGCGAAAGAGGTCGAAGACCGCGCTAGGCTCGGAGCTCCACGAAAGCACGACGGCGGCGCAGAGATAATCGGTCGAGTCGGGCGGCGATTCCAGGGCTTGAAAATGTGAAGCCGCACCCGCCGCATTGCGGGCGCCGACGAGTTGCGGCGCGATCGCGGCTGCGAGGTTGGCGTCGTCTCCCGCGAGCGCGTACACGACGGCCACAAGGCGATCGCCCGCAAGCCGCGCGGCGGCGTCGGAAAAGGAGCAGCGCGCAATCAGCAGCTCGGCCTGCTCGGAGCCGACGACCTCCATAGCGATGATGCTAGCAAGCGATCTTTAAGCCGCGATTACGGAGGCTTAAGAAATGCTTGCCTCCAGCGCGTTTTAGGTAGGATCGGCCCGTTTATCGCAGTCGCCGGTAAATTGCCGCGGGCTCCGCGAAGCGGCGAAAGACACCCTCATGGGGTGTCAGCTTGAGGGTCTCGTTGGAGCTCAAACAAAGGAAGCCGAGCCGGATAAGGCTGCGCAGAAACAGATTGTGCACGCGAAACTGAAGCGCTTTGTTGAATTGGCGAAGCACGTCGCGGGCGACGATCACGTGGAACTCGTTGAGCGATTCGTCGGTCGCCAAACCGTGACGTGCAAAGATGATCTGCCGGCGGAGCTCGTCGTGAAAGTGGAGCGTCCGGCCGTCGACTTCGGAGGTTTGCGCGAGCGGCACGTTCGATCCGGTTGCCGCATGAGCCGCGCGGGGGTCATCGCCCGTATCGAGCTCGAAAGTCCCGGTTCGCGCCGCGGCCACGGCGAGTTCGCTCGGATCGGTGGCGTAAATCATCACCCGTTCGAGCAGGCCTTCTTCCTTTAAGACGACGGCGAGCGAGTAGGCGTCCTCACCCCGGCCGCAGTGCGGCACCCAGAGGCGCGCAAAGGAGTAGGTGCGCAGCAGCGGCACGACGCGCGAGCGGAAGACTGAGAAGAACTCCGGATCGGCGAAGAGGCGACCGGTTCCGCTCGACATCGCGAGGGCGAGTCGCGCAAGCGCAGCATGGTCGTGGAGCACGCGCTCCTGTAAACCGGAGATCGTTTCAACGCCCTCGGCGCGAACGCGTTCGGCGACGCGTCGCTTGAGAACGGCTTGGGTGTACCCGCCGAAGTCGTAACCGCTCGAACGAAGGATCGCCTCGAGCAGCAGGCTGAGCTCGAGATCGGCGAGCTCGTTCTCGCGCGGGCCGTGCGCCGCTGGGCTCGCTATCTGTTCAACCATATACGCAACAGGGCGATCAGCCGATCGATATCGACCGGCTTGCTGATGTACTCCGAGGCACCCGCGGCAATGCAGCTCTCGCGGTCGCCGCGCATTGCCTTCGCCGTCAACGCGATGATCGGAAGATCGGCGCAGCGCGCGTTGGCGCGAATTCGGCGAATGGTCTCGTATCCGTCCATCTCCGGCATCATGATGTCGATCAGCGCGATGTCGACGTCTGGGGTTCGTTCGAGCAAGCCGATTCCTTCCTGGCCGCTCTCGGCGCTGAGCACCTCGATGGCGCATCCTTCGAGTGCGCTGCGCAGTGCGAAGATGTTCCGGGCATCGTCGTCGATGATCAACACGCGATGCCCGGCCAGCGACGGGCTCGGCGAGGAGGCCGCGTCGAAGGGCGTTCGCTTGTGCGACGGCAGCTTCGATTCGACCTGATTGAGGAAGAAACGAGTCTCATCGAGCAGCCGCTCGGGCGCCATCGCATCCTTCACGATTACGGCCTCGCTAATTTCGGCGAGCTGCCGTTCCTCCTGGCGCGTGAGATCGCGCGCGGTATACACGATGATCGGCACGCTCGCGCCGGAGGCCGTGCGCCGCATCTGGGCGATGAGCTCGTGGCCCGGGAGATCGGGCAGCCCTAAGTCGACGACGACGCAGTCAAACCGCTGCTGTGTGAGCGCCTCGATTGCCCCGGCAGCACTGCGCACCGCCGTGACGGCTATCTCGCCGCTCTCGATCAAGCGAATCATCGCGTTGAGCTGCGTGATGTCGTCCTCGACGAGCAGCAGATTCTTCGATCCATCGCCGACGAAGCCGAGCAGCGAGTCGAACGTCTGGGTAAGCGCCTCTTCGGTTACCGGCTTCTTGAGGTGCGTAACGGCCCCGAAGTCGAGTGCGCGCTGCCACTGCTCGGCCCCGGAGATCACGTGCACCGGAATGTCCGTCGTTGCCGGATCAGTTTTGAACTCTTGCAGGAGGCCCCAGCCGTCGGCATCGGGCAGACCGATGTCGAGGGTGATCGCATCGGGGCGGAAACGCCGCGCCAGCGCCAGCCCCGCAGCGCCCGAGAGGGCCACCAGGCCTTTGAAGCCGCGGTCGCGGGCGAGACCCAGCAGAATTCGCGCAAAGACGACGTCGTCTTCGACAATCATTAAAACGCGATCCGTGGCTTCGATCCGTTCGCGATCGTCTTCGATCTCACGATGCAGCCGGTCTTCGGCGACCTTGCGCGCAACCGGACGGACGATCCGCTCTTCTATGCCGCCGGTCACGTTGCGCTCGAGCGGGTGATAGAACGTAAACGTACTGCCGTGCCCGACGACGCTTTCCACGACGATCTCGCCGCCGAGCAGGGCGGCGATCTCGCGGCTGATCGCCAGTCCCAAGCCCGTCCCGCCGAACTTGCGGGACGTCCCCATGTCGGCTTGCTGGAATGCCTCGAAAATCACGTTGAACTTGTCGTGCGGAATTCCGATACCGGTGTCCGTCACCGAAAATGCGACGGCGGGCCCAGCGATCCCGGCGACGCCGTGCTCGCGAAGCGTCTTGACGTGGAGGCCGACGCTGCCCTCGTTCGTGAACTTGAACGCGTTGGAAAGCAGGTTCTTGAGGATCTGCTGCAAGCGCGTCGGATCGGTTAGGAGCGTCTGCGGCAGATCGTTGTCGCAGCGGATGATGAAGTCGAGCTGTTTGTCCTGCGCTATTTGATCGAAGGTTCGCTCGACTTCATCCTGGATCTGCGAGAATGCGATCTCCTGAAGGTCGAGCGAGGTCGTGCCCGACTCGATCTTCGAGAGATCGAGAATGTCGTTGATCAGCCGGAGCAGATCCGCTCCCGAACCGTGAATCGTTCGCGCGAACTCCACTTCTCTGGAGGACATCCGGCCTTCGGAGTTTTCCGCCAACTGCCGCGAGAGAATCAGCAGGCTATTTAACGGCGTGCGCAGTTCGTGCGACATGTTGGCCAGAAACTGCGACTTGTATTTCGAGGTGAGCGAGAGCTGCTCGGCCTTGCGTTCGAGCTCCAGCCGCGCCTCATCGATCTCTCGGGTTCGCCGCTCGACCTCGGCGTTGCGTTCTTGCAGCAGGCGCGCTTTCTCTTCGAGCTCGTCGTTGGTGTGCTGCAGCTCCATTTGCTGGCTTTGCAGCTCGGTCGTCAGCGCTTGCGACTGTTTGAGCAGCTCCTCCGTGCGCATCGACGCGGCAATCGTGTTGAGGATGACGCCGATCGACTCGGTCAACTGCTCGATGAAGAGCAGGTGCGTCTCGCTGAAGCGCCGCACCGAGGCCAGCTCCATCACCGCTTTCACATCGCCTTCGAAGAGCACCGGCATGACGATCAGGGAGATCGGCTCCGTCGAGCCGAGTCCCGAACCGATTGCGAGGTAATCGCCGGGAACCTCGGTCAGCAGGATCCGGCGCTTTTCGACGACGCATTGGCCGACGAGCCCCTCGCCGGCGCGAACGATCGCCGCGGCCGATTTGCGCTGTGAGATCGCATAGCTTGCGATCAGGCGCAGCAATGGCTCTTCGGCCGTCGGCTCGTTGACGTAAAAGGCTCCCGTCTGCGCGTCGATCAGCGGCGCGATCTCGGACATGATCAGCCGGCTGACCGTCTTGATGTCGCGCTGGCCCTGCAGCATGGCCGTGAACCGCGCCAGGTTGGTCTTCAGCCAGTCCTGCTCGGTATTCTTGCGCGTCGTGTCGCGCAGGTTCTGGATCATCTCGTTGACGTTGTCGGTGAGCTGGCCAACCTCGCCGCGCGCTTCGACCTCGATGGCTCGGGAGAGATCGCCCTTGGTCACGGCGGTCGCCACTTCGCCGATCGCGCGAATCTGCGAGGTCAGCTGCGCCGCTAACTGGTTGACGCTGTCGGTCAGCCGGCGCCAAAGGCCGGCGGCGCCCGGGACCTCAGCCTGGCCGCCGAGCTTTCCTTCGAAGCCGACCTCGCGGGCGACGGTCGTCACCTGGTCGGCGAAGGTGGCGAGCGTGTCGATCATGCCGTTGATCGTCTCCGCCAGCAGCGCGATCTCCCCGGCCGCCTGAAGCGTCAGCTTGCGCTTGAGATCTCCGTTGGCGACACCGGTGACGACCTGCGCGATGCCGCGCACTTGCGACGTAAGGTTCGACGCCATGAAATTCACGGAGTCCGTGAGGTCCTTCCAGGTTCCGCTCACCCCGGGGACGCGCGCCTGGCCGCCGAGCTTTCCTTCCGATCCGACTTCGCGCGCGACGCGCGTCACTTCCGACGCGAACCCGTTGAGCTGGTCGACCATCGTATTCATCGTATCTTTGAGTTCGAGAATCTCGCCCATGACGTCGACGGTAATCTTCTTCGACAGGTCGCCGTTGGCCACGGCGGTCGTCACCTTGGCGATGTTACGGACCTGCGAGGTGAGGTTCGAGGCCATCCGATTGACCGAATCGGTGAGATCTTTCCAGGTTCCGGCGACGCCGCGCACCTGTGCCTGCCCGCCGAGGCGCCCCTCCGAGCCGACTTCGCGCGCGACGCGCGTAACCTCGGAGGCGAAGGCGTTGAGCTGGTCGACCATCGTGTTGATCGTATCCTTGAGCTCGAGGATCTCGCCGCGCACGTCGACGGTGATCTTCTTCGAGAGATCGCCGTTGGCAACGGCGGTCGTAACGTCGGCGATGTTGCGGACCTGCGAGGTCAGGTTCGAAGCCATAAAGTTCACCGAGTCGGTGAGATCTTTCCAGGTGCCGCTGACGCCTTTGACGATCGCCTGGCCGCCGAGCCGCCCTTCCGAGCCGACTTCACGAGCCACGCGCGTTACCTCCGAGGCAAACGCGTTGAGCTGGTCGACCATCGTGTTGATCGTATTCTTTAGCTCGAGGATCTCACCGCGAACGTCGACGGTGATCTTGCGCGAAAGGTCGCCATTGGCGACGGCCGTCGTGACGTCGGCGATGTTGCGTACCTGCGAGGTCAGGTTCGAGGCCATGAAGTTTACCGAATCGGTGAGGTCTTTCCACGTACCGCTCACGCCGACGACCTGCGCCTGGCCGCCGAGCTTTCCCTCGGAACCGACCTCGCGCGCCACGCGGGTGACTTCGGAGGCAAACGCGTTGAGCTGGTCGACCATCGTGTTGATCGTTCCTTTGAGCTCGAGGATCTCGCCGCGAACGTCGACCGTGATCTTCTTCGAGAGGTCGCCCTTTGCGACGGCAGTCGTCACTTCGGCAATGTTACGGACTTGGTTCGTGAGGTTGCCGGCCATCGTGTTGACCGAATCGGTGAGATCTTTCCATGTCCCGCCCACGCCCTTCACGACGGCCTGACCGCCGAGGCGGCCTTCGGAGCCCACCTCCACTGCGACGCGCGTTACCTCCGAGGCAAAGGCATTGAGCTGGTCGACCATCGTGTTGATCGTGTTCTTTAGCTCGAGGATCTCGCCGCGGACTGCGACGGTGATTTTTTTTGAGAGGTCGCCGTTGGCGACGGCGGTCGTGACGTCGGCGATGTTGCGCACTTGCGACGTAAGATTCGACGCCATGAAATTCACCGAGTCGGTGAGATCCTTCCACGTACCGCTGACGCCGACGACCTGCGCCTGGCCCCCCAGCTTTCCCTCCGAACCGACCTCGCGCGCGACGCGCGTCACCTCTGAGGCAAAGGCGTTGAGCTGATCGACCATCGTGTTGATCGTGTTCTTGAGTTCGAGGATCTCACCGCGAACGTCGACGGTGATCTTCTTCGAAAGATCGCCTTTTGCGACGGCGGTCGTCACGTCGGCGATGTTGCGTACTTGCGACGTAAGGTTCGACGCCATGAAGTTGACCGAATCGGTGAGGTCTTTCCACGTGCCGCTGACGCCTTGGACCTCGGCCTGGCCGCCGAGACGGCCTTCGGAGCCCACCTCGCGCGCGACGCGCGTCACCTCCGAGGCAAAGGCGTTGAGCTGATCGACCATCGTGTTGATCGTGCCCTTGAGCTCGAGGATCTCACCCCGAACGTCGACGGTGATCTTCTTGGAGAGATCTCCGGTAGCGACGGCGGTCGTCACCTCCGCGATGTTGCGAACCTGCGAGGTGAGGTTGCCGGCCATCGTGTTGACCGAATCGGTAAGATCTTTCCAGGTGCCGGCGACGCCCTCGACCTCGGCCTGCCCGCCGAGCTTTCCTTCCGAGCCGACCTCGCGCGCGACGCGCGTCACCTCTGACGCAAACGCGTTGAGCTGGTCTACCATGGTGTTGATCGTGTCCTTGAGTTCGAGGATTTCACCGCGAACGTCGACGGTGATCTTCTTCGAAAGGTCGCCCTTGGCGACGGCGGTCGTCACCGCGGCGATGTTGCGGACTTGGTTCGTCAGGTTTCCGGCCATCGTATTGACCGAATCGGTGAGGTCTTTCCAGGTTCCGGCGACCCCCTTGACGGTCGCCTGGCCGCCGAGCTTCCCTTCGGAGCCGACTTCGCGCGCGACGCGCGTTACCTCGGAGGCGAAGGCGTTGAGCTGGTCGACCATCGTGTTGATCGTGCCTTTGAGCTCGCGGATCTCGCCGCGCGCTTCGACGGTGATCTTCTTGGAAAGATCGCCGTTGGCGACGGCGGTCGTGACCTCGGCGATGTTGCGCACCTGGTTGGTCAAGTTGCCGGCCATCGTATTGACCGAATCGGTGAGATCTTTCCACGTCCCGGCAACGTCTTTGACGACGGCTTGGCCGCCGAGCTTTCCCTCGGAGCCGACCTCACGCGCAACCCGAATGACCTCCGACGCAAAGGCATTGAGCTGGCCGACCATCGTGTTGATCAACTGGCTGGAGTGAAGGAATTCACCTTTGAGCGGCCGCCCGTCGATCTCCAGGGCCATTCTTTGAGAAAGGTCGCCCTTGGCGACGGCGCCGAGCACGCGTCCCGCCTCCGCCATCGGGTGCGTCAGGTCGGCGATCAGGGTGTTCACGGACTCGATGTACTCGCGCCACGCGCCCTTCACCGGTCCGAGCGAGGCTCGCTGTGAGATCCGTCCTTCGCGGCCGACGACGGTGCTGACATGCTCCAGCTCTTTTGCGAGGCCGGCATTGAGCTCGATGCAGTCGTTGAAGACGGCTGCGATTTCACCCTCGACTCCCGAGAGGTCGAGTGGCAGCCGGGCGGTAAAATCGCCACGGCGGAAGGCCCGCAGCGCGGCGAGCAGGCGGCGTTGCCCGCGGGCGCTCGCCTCTTGCTTTGGAGCAGTGGTCCGCATGATAAAGTCTCCCCAGGGTAGCCCTCGGTTTGTTCCCGCTCACCGATAGCGTTTAACATTGGCGGGACCTGGAGAAAAACGAGTGGTGCGCTCGCTTGATCGCCCAGACGATCGGCTGAACCGCGTACTGGAAGTCTTGGTCGGGGCCGGGCACGCCTTGCGGCTTTGTCCCGACATCGATGAAGCGCTTGCGCAGATCGCCGGTTCATTAGTCGAGGATTTCTGCCGCTACTGTTCGATCGACGTTTCGACTGAAGCGGTCGAACGTTACGATTTTCGGGCCGAGGCCGGCACCTTCGATCCGCAAGCGGACAGCGAGCGGACAATCGTCGAGGCGCTCAACGACGGGCGCCGTACGTTAGGACGAATAACGTGTCAGGCCGCTGCCGGCCAAGAGTTCGACGATGTGGTGCGTCAAGCGATTCGTTTGCTGGCAACGCAGCTGGCAATCGTGCTCGCCGGGCAAGTGCTGATGATGCGGGAGCACCGCGTCGCCGACCGGCTGCAGCGGGCCCTTCTCCCCGAACGTTTGCCCACCATCGACGGCGCGGCGTTTCACGCGGCGTACCGGCCGGCGAGCAGCGAGGCCGAGGTCGGCGGCGACTGGTTCGACGCGTTTAGCTTAGCGGATCAGCGCGTCGGCATTTCGCTCGGCGACGTCGCCGGCCACGGTCTCGAGGCCGCCGTCATCATGGGTGAGGTGCGTCAAGCGATCCGGGCCGCTGCGGTTGCCGCATCGAGCCCCGCAAGCGTGCTCGAGCACGTCAATCAAGTCGTCGCGCTGCACGACTCCGTCGGAATGGTCACCGCGATCTTCGGCATCTACGATCTGCAGACGAGCACGCTGGTCTATGCCGTCGCCGGCCATCCCCCGCCGCTGCTGGCCTTGCCGCGCGGCTTCGCTCGGCGCTTACCGGGAGGCGGTCTGCCGTTGGGCTGTGCGCCCGCGGTCCAGAGCCGCGACTGGACCTTTACCCTCGCCGCCGGCGCCTCGGCCGTCTTTTATACCGACGGATTAATCGAGAACGAACGCAATCCGGTAGCCGGAGAACAGCGTCTGCTCGAAGTCGTGCGCAACCTCGTACGCGAATGTAACGAGCCAAGCTCGCACGTGGAAGATCCTGCAGCAGCGTTGCTCGAGCGAGTTTTTCGCGGCACGCCGAATCGCGACGATGCCGCCGTTTTATTGCTTTCGCGCACCGCACCAGTGTCGACCTATCTTTTCTCGGCCGTTCCGATCGCCGCGCCGATCGCGCGCGCCATCGTCGAGCGCGATATCGAGCCGCTCGGGCTCGGCGGCGAGCGCCGCTTCGATCTCCTGATCGCATTAGGTGAGGCGGTCGCCAACGCCATTGAGCACGGGTACCGCGACGCGACGCCAGGTCTCATTCGTCTACGGCTCGAGCACAACGGACGGCAGCTGGTGATGACGGTCGAAGACTTCGGTCACTGGAAACCGTTCACACGATCGGACGTGCGCGGGCGCGGCATCGAGCTGATGCACGCGTGCATGGACAGCGTGCAGATTCAGTCGACGCGCGACTCGACGAAAATTGTCCTAAAGGCCGCGCTCGCGTCGTAACTCACGCAGACCAGCGGCGGGAAACGACGGAGGAGCTTCGAACCCCCTCGGGCTTACTCTCGATGCAACTGGAGGTCTCCACGTGCTTCTCTTCCGGAACAAGGTTGTTCTTTTTGCGTTAGCGGCAAGCATGGCCGCCGGCTCTGCCGGCTGCTCGGGTAACCGCTCGCTTCTTCCCGCGGCCGGCGGCCTCACCGGGCCGGCCGCTCATCTCACTCCGCGGTTTGCGGCAATCAGCCATCAGCCGCCGGATTACATGCAGTTGGCGTTCCTGATGACCGATGGCTCGGTCCTCGCCCAGGGCGAGAGCAACTGGGGCAGCTGGTACAAGTACGTCCCGGACTCCTCGGGAAGTTACGTCAACGGTACGTGGACGCAAGTCGCGTCGCTTCCGGCGGGGTACGCGCCAGACGCCTATGCTTCGGCCGTTCTGCCCGACGGACGTCTGCTGATCAGCGGCGGCGAGTACAATGTGCCGGGCAACTACGACCTGCAGCTCGTCAATCTCGGGGCGATCTACGACCCGCGCAAGAACACGTGGACGAAGATTGGCCACCCCAGCGGCTGGGGCTGGATTGGCGACTCGCCCTCAATGCTGCTCCCCAACGGTCAGTTCCTCATCGGTGACAAGCTGATGAAGCAAGATGCCCTCTACAATCCCGCCAGCGGCAAATGGAAGAAACTGAGTGCCAAAAACGGCAAGGCGGACTGGAACGCCGAGGAAGGCTGGACGCTGCTTCCCAACGGAACTATTCTCACCGTAGACGTCCTAAACGGGCCCAACTCTGAGATTTATAATCCGTCGGCAAACAAATGGACGAGCGCCGGCTCGACGATCGTCACTCTGCCATCGAAGTCGCCCTATCACTCGTGTCTGCAGTATGGCCCCAAGCCTCAAGACTGTTACCTACCTCCGGGTGAGATCGGCCCGGCAATGCTGCGCCCCGACGGTACGGTCTTTGCCACCGGCTCCGGTCAAGGCGGCAGCGGCGCAGGCACCGGCCACACCGCGATCTATACCATCGCGAGCGGCAAATGGGCCGCCGGTCCAGATTTTCCCAACGGCGATAACGCCGGCGACTCGTTTGCGGTTCTCGAGCCGAGCGGTAACGTTCTGGTCTTCGGCCTGAGCGGCGAGTTCTATGAATGGAACGGCTCGACGTTCACCGGAATCGGCCGAGAGGGAGGGCCGCCGCTCTTGCTCCCGACCGGTCAGGTCGCGATGTTCGGAGGGAGCGTTGATCTCTACAGCCCGACCGGACAGCCGAAGAGTTCCTGGGCTCCAACGATCTCGACTTCTCCGAAGTCGGTCAACCCCGGCAAGACGTACTCGATTTCCGGAACGCAGTTCAACGGGCTCTCGCAGGCCGTCATGTTCGGCGATGAGTTTCAGAACGGAACGAGCTACCCGCTCGTCCGCATCACGAACGCAAAGAGCGGCCACGTCTTCTACGCGCGGACGCACGACGAAAACAACTCGGGGATCGCGCCCGGCCAGCAGGTGACCGTAAAATTCGACACGCCGAAAAAGATGGACACCGGCGCGAGTACCATCGTCGTCGTCGCCAACGGCATCCCGTCGACCTCCGTCAACGTAACCGTTAAGTAAACGACGTCAAGCGAAACTGCCGGCCCGGCCAGCAAACGGTTTAGCGAAGACCGCGCTCGGCCGGGCCGATCTGCATGCCGGTGACGCTGCAGCCGGGCACGACCGTCGCCGTTACGGGAGCCTCGGGCTTCGTCGGCCGCGAAGTCATCGCCGCACTGCGTGCACGCGGCGCACGTCCGATCGCGCTTGGCCGCAGCGCGAAGCGCGCTTGCGATGACGACGTCGAAACGCGGTTTTTCGATCCGAACGGCACGCCGAATCCGCGCGCTTTCGCGGGCGTCGACGCGGTGATTCACCTGGCGGGTGAATCGGTCTCCGGACGCTGGACAGCGGAGAAAAAGCGGCGCATCGCCGATTCACGAATCGCCGGAACGCAAACGCTCGCGACGAGCTTGCGCGAACTGCAGCGCCGGCCCGCGGTGCTCGTCTCCGCTTCGGCGGTCGGCTACTACGGCGACCGGGGCGACGAACTACTGACCGAAAGCGCGGCGCCGGGGAACGATTTTCTCGCCGGCGTCTGCGTCGCGTGGGAGGCGGCAGCCTCGCAGTGCGAGACGCTCGGCATCCGCACCGTGCAAATGCGCACCGGCATTGCGCTCGGGCGCACCGGCGGCGCGCTCGCGCAGATGAAGCGGCCGTTTGAGTTCTTTGCCGGCGGCCCGCTCGGCACGGGACGGCAGTTCGTGCCGTGGATCGACGTGCGCGACCTGGCCTCGCTCTATTGTTTTGCGATCGAGCGCGCGACGCAGCGCGGCGCGGTCAACGCCGTTTCGCCGGAGAGCGCGACCAACGCGCGGTTCGCGCGCGCCCTGGGGGCCGCGCTTCACCGCCCCGCGTTTTTTCCGGCGCCCGCGATCGCGCTGCGGCTCGCACTCGGCGAGTTTGCGCAGACGGTCTTGGGCGGCCAGCGCGCCGTGCCGCAAGCGGCGCTCGACGCCGGATTCGTCTGGGCGCATCCGCAACTGGAGGCCGACCTCTCCGACCTGCTCGGATAACGGCCTCGAAGGAATCGGCGCGGCGCGAAGGCGAGGTATCCCGGTGGAAAATTGCACCTTCGCGCTGACGATGCTGGGTTCGAGCGACCTCGAGCGATCGGTTCGCTTTTATACCGAGGTACTCGGCTTGCGCGAATCCGGCCGCTTCGGCGGCTTCGTCTTCTTCGATACGGGCGCGACGACGCTCGCGGTGACGCAGGAGTTCACCGCCCCCGCTCCCGGCGATCACTCCCACGAGTGCGTATTTGGGGTGCCCAGTGTCGGTAAAGCGTACGACGCGCTGCGCGAACGCATTGCCTTTGTGAACGAGCCGCGGCCGGTCAACGCGCAGGCCTGGGCAGTAAACTTCCAAGATCCCGACGGCCATCACCTATCGTTCTATGGCCCCGAATAAGCGGCCGGCCCGCGACCGCGCCGGGCACGGAGACGCCATCGAGGCACTGCTCGCGTAAGCTCGAAAGCCTGGGATCCATGAGCGCACGCACGACGCCGCTTGCCGCCGGGCTGTTGATGGCACCCTACGCCGGTGAGCTGCCGCCCCTCGAACCCGGCGCGGAGGCCGCGGTGCGCGAACGCATGCACTCGATTCCCATTTTCAGCAATCTCGGCTTCTCCGATGTCCGGCTCGGAGTCGGCTGCGTCGACTGCATGGTTGCGCGAGCCCGCGAATTCGACGGAATCTTCGACTCCTTTCACGGCGGACTGCTGATGACGGCCGCAGACTCCGCGGCGGCGATCACCGCGCTCACGATTTGGGGCGCCGACGCGCGGGTGACGACGACCGACATGAGCATCCGCTTTCTCGCCCCCGCGCGCAGCGACGTCAGGCTCTTCGCCCAGGCTATCAAACAGGGCCGAACCCTGGTGCCGGTCGCGGCAAATCTCTGGCGCGACGACGGCACGCTCGTCGCCGTCGCACAAGTCACGTATATGAGGCTGCTTTGATATGTGTTTCTTTCATTCACCATTTCACACGATGACCCGCGCCGATGCGCTCCGCGGCCTCGCGGCCTTGAGCGCACTTCCGGTCATGCCGACGGTCGCGGGTGCTCCGAACGTGCAGAATCTCAACACGGGACGCGAACTGACGGCCCTGATCGGCGCGACGGCTTTGGTGGGCAGCGACTTGACGCCGCTGCCGGAC
This sequence comes from Candidatus Cybelea sp., assembly GCA_036521375.1. Taxonomy (GTDB): domain Bacteria; phylum Vulcanimicrobiota; class Vulcanimicrobiia; order Vulcanimicrobiales; family Vulcanimicrobiaceae; genus Cybelea. The sequence continues at coordinate 7,980 of DATDHW010000010.1, read as the reverse complement.
TCGGTCATCCTGCTGCGCGGGCAGAGCATCGAAGCCGTCGGCCGGCGAGGCAGCATCGCGATCCCCGAATCGGCCTTTCGCGTCGACCTTGCCGGCCGCTACGTGATGCCCGGATTGATCGATAGCCACGTCCACTTCTTTCAGTCGGGCGGCCTCTACACTCGTCCCGACGCAATCGATCTGCGCTCCGTGCGGCCCTACACCGATGAGATCGAGTGGGTGCACGCGAACCTTTCGGACACGTTTGCGCGCTATCTGCGCGCCGGCATTACCTCGGTCGTCGACGTCGGCGGGCCGTTCTGGAACTACGACGTCCGGGCGCAAGCCGGCCAAACGAACGCCGGCCCACGCGTGATGGTCGCGGGGCCGCTGATCTCCAGCGTCGAGCGGAGCATCCTCGATCCCAACAACGATCCGCCGATCGTCAAGATCGACTCGGTCGACGACGCAAAGAAGCTGATCGACCGCCAGCTCGCGGCGCACACGGACTTCGTGAAGTTTTGGTGGATCGTCAGCCCGGAGCACCCGGCGGCCGGGTTCCAACCGATCGCCGCGCCGGCGATCGAGTACGCGCACGCGCACGGCGCGCGCGTCGTGATCCACGCGACGGAGTTGGAGACCGCGCGCCTCGCCGTCGAATCCGGGACCGACGTGCTTGCCCACAGCGTCTTCGATACCGACGTCGACGACGCGTTCTTAGAGCTCGTACGATCGCGCAAGGTCATCTACTGCCCGACGCTGATCGTCGTCGGCAACTACGGCTATACTTTTGCGGGCCGGCCGAACCTCACCGCCAACGACTTGCGCGTCGCAAACCCCGATATCGTAGGGACGCTCTTCAACATGACCGACGTCGAGGCGGCGCTGCCGGCGGAGACGCTCGAGCGAATCCAACAGCGGCGGCCGCCTGCCCCACCCTACGCCGCGATGCGCAATCTCCGCCGCGTCCACGACGCCGGGATTCGCATCGCCGCTGGTACCGACGCGGGGAACATCGGCACACAGCACGCGTCGTCGTTCTACGACGAGGCGCTCGCGATGGTCGCTTCAGGGCTCACGCCCAAGCAGGTTCTGCTGACCGCAACCAGCGGCGGAGCCGCGATGATGGACCGCACCGATTTGGGCCGCATCGAACGCGGTACGCTCGCCGACCTCGTCGTTCTCGATGCGAATCCGCTCGCCGATATCGCGGCATTGAGCTCGGTTCGCTTCGTTGTGAAGGACGGGCGACTCTTCGATGCCGGCGCGATTTTGAACGAAAGCCCCGAGCAGATCGTGCAGCGCCAGGTCAATGCGTACAACCATCACGACGCGCAGGTCTTCGCGGAAGCCTATGCTCAGGACGGCGTCGTCGTTCGCCCAAGCGCCTTCGTACGAACGCGACCGGCGATCGCCGCCGCGTACGCGCAACTCTTCGCGGCCAATCCGCACCTGCACGTCGAGATCGTCGACCGCAGCGTCAACGGCGCGACCGTAACCGATAAAGAGTCGCTCACCGGCTTCGCCGACGGCACTACGCGCACGGCGACGGTCGCGTATACCGTCGCCAACGGCGCGATCGCCCGAGCGGAGGCACAAGCGTGAACTGGCTGCTTTCCCTCCTGCTGCTTACGGTCGCGGTACCGGTGACGACGACGCCGCAGCCCGACAATGCCGGAAGACTCGCGAACCGCCAGTTCCTCGTGGTGACGCCCGCAGGAAGCGGTTACGCCCGCTATTTCGGAACCTCGTCGCTCGACGGCGATCCGAACGTTACGCGCGCGCTGATCGTCGTCCACGGCGTGCTGCGCGACGCCGACTACTACTTCGATACCGGCGTCATCGCCGCGAACGCGGCGAAGGCGCTCGACCGGACGATCGTCATCGCGCCGCAGTTCGTCGAGCACAGCGAGCTCGCCGGGCAGAACGTCTCGCCGAAGACGCTCTACTGGACGGGAAAGTGGCCCGGGGGCTCGAACGCCGTCGCGCCGGCGCCGATCAGCAGCTACAGCGTGTTCGATGCGATGATCGCTCGCCTCTCCGATCGCACTCGCTTTCCAAAGATGCGCGACATCGTGATCGCCGGGCATTCGGCCGGCGGACAGATCGTGCAGCGCTATGCCGTCGTCGGAAAAGCGCCGCAGCTCGATCGAGCCGGGCGAGTGCGCGTGTCGCTCGTCGTCTCGAACCCTTCGTCATACTTCTACTTTACCGACTGGCGGCCGTTCCCGCCGAAGGACTGCCCCGACTTCGATCAGTGGCGCTACGGATTGAGCGGCGCGCCGCCGTACGTTACCGGCACCGCGGCGGAACTGGAGTCCCGTTACGTCAGGCGCGACGTTACGTACTTGATGGGCACGGCCGATACCAATCCGAAGGAAGACGATCTCGATAAGAGCTGCGGCGGCGAAGCCCAAGGGCCGTACCGGTTCGCCCGCGCGAAGTACTTCATCGCCTACGTTACGCAGCGCCATCCCGCCGGAACGAATCAAACCTATGCGTTCGTCCGCGGCGTTCCGCACGACAATCGCCGGATGTTCGACTCGACCTGCGGCTTGGCGGTACTCTTCGGCGGCAGCCGGGCGAGCTGTGCCGCGGCCGGAAGGGTTTAAAGCGATCGCAGCGTGAGGGTCGCGGGATCGAGCTCGTAATTTCCGGCGCCGACGAGCCCGTTTGGATACGCGCAGATCACGCTGTTATCCGGTCCCCAAATCACGACGAGCTTCGGTGGCCCGCACTGCGCCTGCGTGAGACCGTAATCGGAGAGCAGCTGCGCTCCCGGGCTCTGCGGCGCGACATCGTACGACGTAAAGAGCTGGCTGTCGTCGTAGCCGGCGACCGCCCCATAGGGTGCCGGCGGATTGAGCATCGACCATCGGCCCCAAAATCCGCCGCCCCAATATGAGGCGACCGGATACCATATCGCGTAACGATTCCACGCCCACCAGCGCCAACGGCGCGGATTGCCGACGACGGGCCCGCGCCAGAGGCGGTACGGTCCGCTCGCGTACGAAGCGTTCGGCGCGATCTGCGGTGCCGCATGCACGGCCGGCGACGTTGCGGAATGATAGACGGGCGCAGCGTGATAGACGGGCGCGCGTAGCGGATGGTAGACGGGCGCGGGTGCCGGATGGTAGACGGGGGCGGAGTGCATGGCCGGAGCGGGCGCCGCGTGCACGGTGGGCGGGGGCGCTGCGTGAACGGCCGGCGCGGGCGCGTGATACACCGGCGCCGGAGCCGCTTGCGCTAGCGTCACCGCAAGGACGATGCCAAAGAGCGAGCCGTTCATCGCGCTAGCTGCAGCGTCGCCCGCGCGACGGGAGCGACGTGGCCCCCGACCTCAATTCCACGTTCGCCGCCCTCGCCGTCGATGAAAACGTGCAGGAGGCTGCGCCGCCTCATCTTCGTTCCCTGTTCGCTCACGAAGCGCGTGCCGGCGGCTCGCGGCACGAGCGAGTAGTCCATCATCAGAGAGGCGAGCGGCCCCGTTGCTCCGCCCGTCGCCGGGTCCTCTGCAATTCCAAGATCGTTGCCGAACATCCGCGAATATGCTCCCGCGGGCGACGGCGCGAAAACGAAGATGCCCGTCGGCTCGTTCTCGTTGGCCAGCAAACGCCGCAGCGCGACCGAGTCGACCTCGGCGCGATCGACCGCGGCCGCGTCGCGAAGCGGAATGAAGATCAGGGGACTGCCCGCGCTGCGGTTTTGTACGGGTACGCCCTCGAGCAGATCGGATCGCTGCAGGCCGATGGCCGCCGCGCTCACTTCGGCGTCGTACTCACGCAACGTGCGGATCGGCGGCGTTCGCAGCCAGACCAAGCCCTCGCCGTCGACGCGTATGTCGATGGGACCGACGTTCTCGTCGAGCACGAAGCGGGTCTGCTCGCGGGGAACTCGCCCGATCTCCCGCAACACCCAGGCCGTGCCGACCGTCGGGTGACCGGCGAAGACCATCTCCTTCGACGGCGTAAAGATGCGAACGCGTGCCGCAGACGTTGGCCGTTCCGGCGGAAAAATGAAGGTTGTCTCGGAGAGGTTCGTCTCCCGAGCGATATTTTGCATCGTCGCCGCATCGAGCCCGGCGGCGTCGTGGAAAACCGCAAGCGCGTTCCCGTGAAGAGGCGTCTGCGTGAAGACATCGACGATCGAGTAATCCCAAGCCATATGCGCTACTTCGTTAGATCGTTGCGGCACGCTTTTCGTTGCGCTGCGGCCAGGGCGACGGGCATCACTTGGGCGTCGGGCTTGACGAGGCAGCGCGGGAGGGCAGGCGGCGCTGCGGTCGATTGCGGCGGCCGAGCGTACCGATTGAATCATCTTAAAAAATTTCTGCACCGCCCGGTGAGAACCGCGTTCCGGAGAATGTTCTGTGGATGAATCATCTGCTCAGAGTTCCTTTGCTCGCGGCGGCGATCGCTTCGGTCACGGGCTGCGGGCATAGCAGCCAGACGGTCGCACCGTCGGCGGTGAGTGCCGATCCGGCGAGTTACGACCAACAGGACATTACGGTCTCGGGTACGGCCAAGGACGCGGTAACCCGTCAGACGCCCCGCGGCAGCGCGACCAGGTACGAGCTGTGCGATACCGCGTGCATCAACGTGATCGCCTTCGGCGCGAGCGGCGTAGCCGACGGCAGCAAACAAACCGTGACCGGCCGCTTTCACACGAGCTTCGGACGCCGCCGAGTGCTCTCGAACGTGCTGATCGTCGGCGGCCGCACGCAGCCGAAGGGGTCGGGCCCTTAGCGCTCGATCAGCTTGAGCATCTCGGGAGCGTAGCGATCGCCGGCGGTTCGTGCGGCTAGCCCGTCGAGTCGATCCAGCTGGTCGGCGTTCAGGCGCAGATCGAGCGCCGCAACGTTCTCCTCGAGATAGCGCACGTGCTTGGTCCCAGGGATCGGAACGACGTCGTCGCCGCGCGAGAGCACCCACGACAGCGCGACCTGAGCCGGCGCTGCACCGCACTCGCCGGCGACTTCGCGCACCACCGCGACGAGCGATTCGTTGGCTTGTGCGTTGTGGGCCGAGAAACGCGGGTGGTTCTTGCGGAAGTCGTTCTGCGCGAGGTTGTTGACGTCGAGCGTACCGGTGAGGAAGCCGCGCCCGAGCGGGCTGTACGGCACAAATCCAACGCCCAACTCGCGCGCCGCGGGGAGAATATCCGCCTCGACGCCGCGTTCCCAGAGCGAGTACTCGCTTTGCAGCGCGCTAATCGGATAAACGGCATTGGCTCGCCGCAAGCTCTCGGCAGAGACTTCCGAGAGGCCGAGGTACCGTATCTTTCCGGCTTCCACCAGCTCTTTCATTGCACCGACCGTCTCCTCGATCGGCACGGCCGGATCGCGGCGGTGCTGATAATAGAGGTCGATCACGTCGATACCGAGCCGCTGCAGGGACTCGTCGGCGACGCGCTTTGCATTCGCCGGCGATCCGTCGACGCCGCGCGTACCGTCGGCCACCTTGAATCCGAACTTCGTGGCGACGACGACCGCCGCGCGCCGATCGCGAATCGCCTTACCGACGAGCTCCTCGTTGCGGTAGGGACCGTATACCTCCGCAGTGTCGAGGAAGTTGATGCCGAGATCGAGCGCGCGGTGGATCGTCGCGATCCCTTCGCGTTCGTCTGGGGTGCCGTACGCGCCGCTCATCCCCATGCATCCCAAACCCAGAGCCGATACGGTCAGCCCTTGCGTTCCAAGCCTGCGCTGTTCCATCGTCTCCTTCTCTTACCGCGTTTACGCCTTTGCTAACTGTCCGGCGGATCTCTTTTAGAGGTGCAACACCCGTTGCGCGTTGCGGCAGCAGATCTTCTCCCGTTGCTCGGTACCGATCGGCGCGCGGTCGATCCAATCAGCCGCCTCTTTCGTTTCTTCGTACGGATAGTCGACCGAGAAGAGCACGCGATCGTCGCCGAGCTCCGCCAGCGCACACAGCAGTGCGGAGTCTTGGCAGACGCCCGTCGTCGTTACGATGAGGTTCGAGCGAAAGTACTCCGATGGCTTCTTGGCGAGCTTGTGCCGTTGGCCTTGCTCGGTGAGCGCGTACCGGCCGTCGATGCGCCACGCAAAATAGGGCAGCGTCTCGCCCATGTGGCCCAAGACGATCGTCAGCTGCGGATAGCGATCGAAGACTCCGCCAAACAGGAGCCGGAGAAAATGCGAAGAGTTGTCGGTCGACCATCCCCAGACTGCGCCCTGCATCTCGGGGTAGCCGTCGAGCACGTGCGGCTGGACGAACGGGTCGGCCGGATGGATGTAGACGGGCACGTCGAGCTCGAGCGCGCGTTCCCAGAACGGGAAGTAGCGCTCGTCGTCGAGGTAGACGCCGTTTGTGTTGCCGTTGATCAGCGCGCCAAGGAATCCCAGATCTCGAACGCATCGCTCGAGCTCGCCGGCTGCGGCAGCAACGTCCTGCATCGCCAGGTGTGCGAAGCCGCGGTAGCGCGTGGGGTGCAGCGCGATCTGCGTGTGAAGGTAGTCGTTCGCGCTGCGCGCGAGTCTGACCGCGGTAGCCGCGTCGGTCTCGGCTTGCACGCCCGGGCTCGTCTGCGAGAGAACGAACAGATCGATACCCGCTTCATCCATCGCGGCGATGCGGCGATCGGAGAGGTCTTCCAGCAGTCCTTGCAGTGCGGCTCGCGGCTTCGGGTCGGTGACGAGCTCGAACGTTCGCTCCAAATATTTCTCGAGCCCCGGCGCGGTGAAGGCTTCTTCGAGCGCGATCTTTTTCAAGGTCTTCGAGCCCTCCCATAAGAGTGAGTGACTGCGGCGCCCCGTTTAGGATATCAGGCTGCGGAAACCTCCCTTAGGAAAAGGCGGGAGCGCGACGGTTGGCGTCGCGCTCCGAGAGACGTTGACGACTGAGTGAAGTTTACCAGCCGCTGCCGCTTCCGCTGCCGCTTCCGCCGCCGCCGCCGCCGCTAGGCGTCGGGGTGGCTTGCGGACCGGGCGCGGCGTGAAGCGCGACGTAGATTACGTCGTGCATTCCGATCGAATAGTGGAAGGCACAGCCGATCAGGTAGGATCCGGGTTTGCCGAGTGTCATCGTGACGGACTTACCGGGGTGGATCGGCCCGCTCGCGTAACCAAGGCCGAATTTGCCGCCGCCTTTTGCTGCCTGTGAGAGTTTAATGCCCTTGGGGAAGATGGCGGGCGGCCCCTGGACCTCTTTGATCATGTTGAGCGTATGCGTGTCTTTGTTCGATAGGTTCACGATCGTGATCTTCGTGTTGGGCGGAAAGCCGATCGACTGCGATCGCGCTTGCTGAGTGTAGCTGGTGAGCATCGCTTTCCATTTAACGGACCTGATAGCTCCCAGCCCTTCTTTGTAGTACTCTTCGCCGATGGTGTCTTTACCCATCGTCGCGTAGACGACGACGTCTCCACCCATCGCAGGCAGCGCGTAAGTCGGCGCGCCTGGTGAAGCGCCGACCATCCCGCTGCGTCCGCCGCAACCTGCTACGGCAAGACCGAGCAGCGCTGCGGCCGATGCGATACGTTTAATATTCATGAAAGCCTCCGACGAGCAAATCAAACTGACGTTGATTGTAAGAAGGCGGGATTAGGAAACTGTGAATCTCCAGCGCCTTTGTCCGCGCGACTCTTGACAATCGGATAGGACCCGCTTATATTACTAGTTAGTTATGGAACCTTTTGGTTATATAGGGCGGTCCGGCGGTCGCCTCGACGCGACGTTCATGGCCCTGGCCGACCCAACGCGCCGCGCGATTTTGGCGCGCCTCGCGGCGGGTGAAGCCAGCGTCACGCAGTTGGCCGCACCGTTTGCGATGAGCCAGCCCGCCATCTCCAAACACCTCAAGGTGCTGGAACGCGCCGGGCTTATCTCGCGCGGACGAGACGCCCAGCGGCGGCCGTGCCGCCTCGAGGCGAAGGCACTCGGCGACGCGACCAAGTGGCTCGAGCCGTACCGGGCGCTGTGGGAAGGAAACTTTCGCCGGCTCGACGCGCTGCTCGAGGAAATCCGTAACGAGCCTATTCCACCG
>DATDHW010000009.1:0-3569 GCA_036521375.1 Candidatus Cybelea sp. | reverse complement strand
GGCTACGATCCCCATTACGGCGCCCGTCCGCTCAAGCGTACGATCCAGAAGGAGCTCGAGACGCCGCTCGGGCGTAAGATTCTCGCCGGCGAGATCGAGGAGGGCGACACCGTCGACGTCGGTTTCGACGACATTCGCGGCGAGCTGACCTTTTCGATCGGGGAGCGCGTTCCCGCGACGGCGTAAGAAGGGGCTATGCTGATTGCCGCTTTCACGCTCGCGCAGATCCTGAGCTATTCGTTTCCCTCGGCGCCGGTTCGCGACGCCAAAGGGGACGCGATCGCGTACTCGCTCGATACGCAGGGGATTCGCACGCTGTGGTTCGCGCGGTCCCCGGAGTTCGCGCCGAAGCAGCTGTTTTCGTCGAACGCCGACGACGGGCAAGAGCTCAGCGATCTTGCGATCTCCGACGACGGCGCGCACGTCGTGTACGTACGGGGCGGCGACCACGACGCGAACTGGGCGATGCCGCTGCAGCCCGGGCCGGCCATGATGCCGCAGCAGCCGCAGATGGAAGTCTACGCGGTGCCGACTAGCGGGGGCGCCCCGAAACTCTTGGGTGAAGGCGATGCGCCGGCAATCTCCCCCGACGGCAGGCGCGTCGCGTACACGCAGGACGGAGCGGTGATGATCGCGCCCGTCGACGGCAGCGCCGCGGCCAAGCGGCTCTTCTTCGATCGCGGCCAAGATTCGGAACTGCACTGGTCGCCCGACGGCTCGTCGCTCGCATTCGTCTCGGTTCGCACGGATCACAGCTTCATCGGCATCTACCGCAACGATTCAGCGCCGCTCGAGTTCATCGCCCCGTCGACGTCGCAAGATTTCATGCCGCGCTGGTCGCCGGACGGACGTGAGGTCGCGTTCGTGCGCATCGCCGGCGACGGCGGCGCGCCGCAGAACCCGTTCGATTGGAATCCGATTCCGTGGCAGATTTGGGTCGGCAATGCCACCGAGGCGACCGCGTATCGCGTGTGGTCGAGCGGAGCGGCCCCGCGCGATTGGTTGCCGCAGAGCGCGGGTGGCCCGTTCCTGGAGTGGCTGAGCGGTAATTGTCTGCTCTTTAAGAGCGAGCCGCAAAACTGGCTTCACCTGTACGCGGTCGACGCGCGCGACAACGGCGCCGGCGCGCCGCGCGTTCCCGCGAAGCTGCTGACGCCGGGAAACTTCATGGTTGAAGACGTCAGCGTCGCTCCCGATCGCCGATCGGTCGTCTACGCGGCCAATAGCGGCACGACACCGGGCGACGACGATCGCCGTCACCTCTTTCATATAACGGCGACGGACTTCTACGGCATGGTTTTGCGATGGACCAGCGGCGCGAGCAGTGAGTTTCAACCAGTCATGCTCGCCGGCAACGCGGTCGCGTTCAACCGTACGACGGCGCAGCAGCCGCCGATCGTGACGCTGCGTTCGAACGGATCGCAGCGAGCGCTCTCGCCGCTCCCCGCTGATTTTCCGTCGTCGCAGCTCGTCACGCCCCAAAGCGTCTCGTTTCACGCCTCCGACGGCACCCTCGTGCACGGTCAGCTCTTCGTGCCGAGCGGCGGCGGAAAGCATCCCGGCATCATCTTCGTGCACGGCGGCCCGCCGCGCCAGATGCTGCTGACCTGGCACTACATGGACTACTACTCGAACTCGTACGCCGTCAACCAAACGCTGGTGAGCCGCGGGTTCGTCGTCTTATCGGTGAACTATCGGCTCGGCATCGGCTACGGCCACGATTTCAACTTCCCTGCGCGCTGGGGACCGACGGGCGCATCGGAGTATCAGGACGTCGTCGCGGGCGCTCGCTTTTTGCAAAAGGATCCGCGCGTCGACTCAAAGCGCATCGGCATCTGGGGCGGCTCGTACGGCGGCTACCTCACCGCACTGGCGCTCGCGCGCAACTCCGACATCTTTAAGGCCGGCGTCGATTTTCACGGCGTGCACGATTGGTCGCTCGATGTCGAGAACTCGCTGTGGGCGTTCACTCAGCTCAAGCGCTACCAGCAGTACGATACCCGCGCGATCATGAAGCTCGCCTGGGAGTCGTCACCCGATTCGGCGATCGCGACCTGGAAATCGCCGGTGCTGCTCATTCAAGGCGACGACGATCGCAACGTAGAGTTCCATCAAATGGTCGATCTCGTCGCGCGCTTGCAGCGCGCGCGGGTGCCGTTCGAGCAGATCGTGATACCCAACGAGATCCACGGCTTTCTCCGCTACGCTTCGTGGCTTGCGGCAGATACGGCGACCGTCGCGTACTTCAGCCGGATCTTTTGATGCACGACCGGCTGCGAGCGCCACGGGCAACACTGGTCGGCGAAATGACCAGAATACTACGGGGCCTCTATCCCAAGCAGCCTCCCGGATTCACGGATGACGATGACGGGTTCGCGGGCACCCTCGTTCCGAGACCGCCGCGACCGGCCGGCACCGGCGGCGCGGCAGCAACGCGGTTCGACGGCCAGATTTAGACTTTTTCTCGCTTCCGCTGGCGCAGCCGGTCGGTCTCGTCGAGCACGCGTTTGCGAAGGCGAATCGATTCGGGCGTCACCTCAACGAGCTCGTCGTCGGCGATGAACTCGATCGCGCGTTCCAGCGAGAGTTCGTCGGGCGGTGCCAGCTTCACGTTTTCGTCCGAACCCGCTGCGCGCATGTTCGTCAGCTTCTTCTCCCGGGCCACGTTGAGCGCGATATCCTTATCGTCGTTGCTGCGTCCGACGACCATCCCTTCGTAGACGTCCACGCCCGGCCCGACGAAGAAACGGCCCCGCTGCTCGACGCCCATCAGCGCATAGCCCGTCGTGCGCCCGGTCTCACTGGCGACCAGCGCCCCGACGTTGCGCTCGGGAAGCTCGCCCTGCCAGGGCTGGTGATCGTAATACGTGTGGGAAAGCACCGCGGTGCCGCGCGTCAGCGTCAAGAGCTCGCCGCGCAGTCCGAAGATCGCCCGCGTCGGCATCGTGTACTCTAGCCGCCGTTCCTCGCCGAGGGTGAGCATGTTCGACATCGCCGCCTTGCGCCGGCCCAGCGCTTCGATCACGGCGCCGGAGTACTCTTCGGGAACGTCGACCACGACGTACTCGACCGGTTCCCAGCGCTCGCCGTCGCGTTCGGTGACGATCACTTGCGGCTTGGAGACGGCCAGCTCGTAGCCTTCGCGGCGCATCGTTTCGATGAGGATCGCGAGGTGCAGCTCGCCGCGTCCACGCACTTCGAACGTGTCCGGTGAGTTCGTCTCCTCGACGCGCAGCGCCACGTTGGATTCCAGCTCGCGCATCAAGCGCTCGCGGATCTGGCGCGAGGTGATGAACTTTCCTTCGCGTCCCGCAAACGGTGAGTTGTTGACGCTGAAAAAGATCGAAACCGTCGGCTCGTCGACGGAAACGGCGCGGATGTTTTCCGGCATGCCGGCGTCGGCGAGCGTATCGCCGATATTGAGATCCTCGATCCCCGAGACGCACACGATGTCGCCGGCTTCGGCATGCTCCACGTCGACGCGCTCGAGCCCCGCAAAGGTGAGCAGGCTCGTCAATCGCAGCCCCGCGGTCGCGGTACCGTCGCGCGTCAACTTGACGATCGGATCG
>DATDHW010000008.1:0-18974 GCA_036521375.1 Candidatus Cybelea sp. | reverse complement strand
TTTTGCGCCGGTTCTCCAGCGACAGGTCGTACGGCACGAGCACGAGCTCGACGCCGATTACGCGGCGGTCGAGCACCCGCAGCGCTTCGCGCAGCAACTCTTGCCCGGTCTGATCGCCTTCGAGAACGACGAGCGTCGGTGAAGCCAAAGTAAAGCGCCCGCTTCTCTTGCACGGTGGCCGTTCCTATGAGGAGCGCGGCGCGGGCTCGCGCAACTATACGAGCGGGAGGAGTTGCTATGTGCTTTGTTCCGACAAGAGTCGCCGCGGCAATCACCTTGAGCCTGATCGCGGGCGGATGCGCCGCCCCGAGTCAACCGTCAATGCCGGTCGTGCCCGGATCGCCGGTCGTGCCCAGATCGAACGCGCCCGCTGCGCGAGAGTTCGGCGTCTCGGCCACCGACGTTGAGCGCGCGCAGAACGCCAAGATCCTGTCGTACCGCCTGATGCGTCCGCGCTCGCATCCGCCGTTTGCGCGCGTCGCCGGCGACACGAAGATTCAGTATCCGGCCGACCTGGTCCGCAAGAAAGGGCCGATCATGGCGACGGCTGCGTCGTTCAACATCTACGTGAACTGCAAGACTGGCGGCGAGAGCTGCTGGGGCGACGTGGAAGGCTTTGAGAAGGATCTCACCGGGAGCCGTTTTACCGCGCTGCTAAAGCAGTATACGGGCTCGCCGCCGAGCGGCTACACCTTCGGCGGGTCGTTCAGCGTCAAGTATCACACCTTTACGAAGCTGTTTTACAGCGACGACCTGATGGCCGTGCTTCACGCCGCGCTGATCCGCAACGGCCGGCTTGCGGGTTACAAAAACTTGTATCATATCTTCTTGCCGGCGGGCTACGATACGTGTTTTGACCGCTCGCGCTCGTGCTATTCGCCCGATCACCCGCGGGATTTTACCTTCTGCGCGTACCACGAGATCGTCAAGTTCTCCGACATTCGTCAGAACGTCGTCGCCTCGATCGAGCCCTATCAGAAGATCGGCTTTTGCGCGTCGCGCGCTTCGTCGGGCGCCAGTGCCCTCACGAACTCGACGGCGTCGACCCTCGGGCACGAGATCTTCGAGTCGATCACCGATCCGGGACCGGCTTTCGCCTGGTTCAACTTCATCTACGACGATGAGATGGCCGACCTATGCGAGGCGCTGCAATGGAAGATCGAGGTCGGCCCAACGCTCTACAGCATTCAGCCGATGTACTCGAACAAGTATCACGCGTGCGCCGACGGGCCATAAAACGGCAAGCCGCGCAAAATGGACTGAGGTAGTGACGAAGAAGAGGTAGTGCCCATGGCGCGCTCTCGCCGGCGGGCGAATGCGAGGAATCGGCTCAATCTCGAGATCGTAGGAATCGCCGCGATCGCAATCGCCGTACTCTGCGGCATCGCTTTGGCTTTCCCGCACCACTCCGGCAGTGTGGGGGCCTGGACTTCCAACGGGCTTCGCTACCTCTTTGGCGACGCCGCAGGCCTGTTTCCGGCCCTGGTGGCGTTCGTCGGTGCGATCGTCTTCCTTGAAATTAACGTCCCGCGCATGGTCGGGACGCTCGGGACGAGCGCGCTTGCCTATTTCCTGATCATCACGGCGTTCTTCGGCGTTCCGGGAGGCAAGCCGGGCGGTATCGTCGGCGACGACATCTGGTGGGCGTTGCGCTCGCTCGTCGGCAATGCCGGTTCGACGATCGTCCTCAGCGTCGCCGCGCTCTCCCTCTTCCTCTGGCTGACCAATGCGAGCCTGAAGAGGATGATCGGCATGTTCGTACTCTGGATCGGCAAACTCAAACCGCCGCCGCGCCTTCCCAAACCCAAGCGCGAACCGGTCGAGTTGAAGCCCGCGCCGGTCGTCTCCGTTCCGGCCGTTTTCGATCAGATCGAAGACCCCGAAGACGGCGAGGACGAGAGAGTAGAGCGTCCCGCAAAGGTCGTGCAGCGCGCCGCCCGGCCCGACAATGCGATCGTCTATCCGGGGACCAAGGCGTACCGGCTGCCGGATTTGGCCATCTTCGACGTGCCGCCGAGCGAGCACGTCGACGAGTCGAGCCGTTCGCATGTGCTCGAAGATACGCTCGCGAGCTTCGGCGTCGGGGCAAAGGTCGTGCACATCGAGCGCGGGCCGTCGATTACGCGCTACGAACTCAAGCCCGAACGCGGCGTCAAGATTTCGCGCATTTCGTCGCTCGCCGACGATCTCGCGCTCGCGCTGGCTGCAACCACGGTGCGTATCGAAGCGCCGATTCCCGGCAAATCAGCGATCGGCATCGAGGTCCCGAACAAGACGGTTTCGGTCGTCGCGATTCGCGAGATCCTCGAGGCGCTGCCGAATCGCGGCCAGGTTCCGCCGCTCTGGATGGCGCTCGGCAAAGATATCACCGGCCGTCCCGTCTTCGGCGATCTCGGCAAGATGCCGCACCTGCTCATCGCCGGCGCGACGGGCGCCGGCAAATCGGTCTGCTTGAACACGATCATCGCGTCGCTGCTGGTCAGCGCGACACCCGATCAAGTGCAGCTCCTAATGATCGATCCCAAGCGCGTCGAGCTCACCTCGTACAACGGCATTCCACATCTCATCAAGGATGTGATCGCCGATCCGCGGCTGGCCGCCGGAGCCCTCTTCGAGATGACCAAGGAGATGGACGTTCGCTACGAGCGGTTTGCCAAGGCCGGCGTCCGTAAGATCGAGGAGTACAACGCGAAGTATCCCGACGAGCACCTTCCCTACGTCGTCGTGGCGATCGACGAGCTGGCCGACCTGATGCTCGTTGCTCCGAGCAAGGTCGAGACGACGATCATGCGCCTCGCACAGCTCGCGCGCGCGACCGGAATCCATCTCGTCGTGGCGACTCAGCGTCCGTCGGTCGACGTGATCACGGGTTTGATCAAGGCGAACATTCCGTCGCGGATCGCCTTCGCGGTGAGCTCGCAGACCGATTCACGCGTCGTCCTCGACATGGGCGGTGCGGAGCGCCTACTCGGACGAGGCGACATGCTCTACCTTCCGATCGACGCGCCGAAGCCGATTCGCGCGCAGGGCGCGCTGATCACGGGCTCGGAGGTCAATCGCCTCGTCGAGTTTTGGGCGCGTCAGTCGCGTCCCGATAACCTGCTCGACGTCGAAGTCGTTCCGGTCGGCGACGAGGACTCGCGCAAAGATTCCGATCCGCTATGCTACGAGGCGGCGAAGTTTCTCATCGAGGCGAACTACGCGTCGACCGCGGCGCTCCAGTCGCAGTTTTCGATCGGTCACCCTCGCGCGGTGCGCTTGATGAAGCAGCTCGAAGACTTCAAAGTCGTAGGGCAGCACGAAGGAACGAAGCCCCGCAAGATTCTCGTCGGATTGCCGGAACTGGAGATCATGGCGCCGCGGCTGGGGCGCGCGCAAGACGCGCAGCAAGATCTCTTCGCGAGCGGAGAATAGCGTGACGCGTCTGCTGATCGTGGCGTTTTGCTTCGCGCTGGCACTGGTGGCGTTTGGGGCATTTGTCGAACTTGGCAGTTCGGTCGCCGCAAACGGCGAGCCGGCAGTCTTCGTGCCGTGGGAACGGTCGCTCTTCGATCATTCGACTCTTGTCGCATGGTGGCTGACCTGGGCCTGCTACCCTGGGGTCCTGATCCCGATCTGCGTCGTCGTCTCGTTCTTCGCCTGGCGCTACCCCGAATGGAGGGTTAGGCTGATTCTCAGCGTCGTTTCGCTTTTGATTTCTTGGCGGGTCGCCGACTACTTCCAGCACGTGTTCGCGCGCCATCGGCCGCTCGAGTGGGTCGTCAAGCACGAAACGACGTTTTCGTATCCGAGCTCCCACGCGGCGATCGCAACCGGATTCTACGCGCTCTTGGCACTGATGATCTTTGCTTCCGACCTTCCGAAGACGACGCGGGCTGTCGCAGGCGTGCTGCTGTTGCTGCTCGCCGTGGGAATCTGCTGGTCGCGCGTGGCGCTCGGCGCGCACTACGTTACCGACCTCCTCGGCGGCGCGCTGCTCGGCTTGGTCGTCGCCTGCCTCATGCTGGGTGTGCTGGCGAGCGGCGCCTTCGGCGGCGTTGGGGGTCGGGTCTCCAGTGCGGCAGAATAGGGCGACGATGACGTACGCGGACCCGATCATGGCGGAAATCGAGCGGAAGCTCGATGCGGGTATTCCGCTTTCGGCCGAAGATGGGCTCGCGCTGTATCGCACCTGGGATATTCACTCACTCGGGCGTCTCGCGCGCCGGCAAAAAGAACGCAAGAGCGGCAAAAAAGTCTTCTACGTCCTCAATCGCTACATCAACTCGACGAACGTCTGCTTTGCGGGCTGCACGTTCTGTTCGTTCGCGGCCGACGAGTTCAAGGAGGCGCATCGCGTCTTTCGCATGACGGCCGACCAAGTCTTCGCCAAGGCGATGGAGACCGGCGCGAACTTCAATCAGATTCACATCGTCGGGGGACACGATCCGCGACAGCTCTCGCTCGACTACTGGCTGCCGCTGATGCGGCGTTTGAAAGCGGCGCTGCCGCACGTTCAGCTCTCGCTGTTCACGGCAGCCGAGATCGAGTACATGTCCAAGCGCCACCGCATGACCTTTCCGCAGATCGTCGCCGAGCTGAAAGCGGCGGGGCTCGATAACGTCAACGGCGGTGCGGCCGAGATCTTCGCCGAAGAGACGCGCGCCAAAATCTGCCCGAACAAAGTCTCGGCGGCGAACTGGCTGGCGCTGCACGAGGAGCTGCACCGCCAAGGCGTCGCCAGCAACGCGACGATGCTCTACGGGCACATAGAGTCGCTCGAAGACCGGGTCGACCACATGATCCAGCTGCGCGAGTCTCAGGACCGCTCGCCGGGCTTTAACGCGTTCATTCCACTGGCGTTTCATCCCGACGGCAACGAACTTTCGTATTGCGGCTGGACGACCGGCCTCGACGATATTCGCACCTTCGCGGTGGCGCGCTTGATGCTGCACAACTTCGATCACATCAAGGCCTACTGGATGATTCAAGGGCTGAAGGTCTGCCAGGTCGCACTTCAATTCGGCGCCGACGACATGGACGGCACGCATGGTTCCACCGATGAGGAGATGATCTACCACTCCGCCGGTACGCAGTCGGGCCAGTACGTCGACGACCGCGAGTTCCGCCGTTTGATCGAAGAGGCGGGCTACACGCCGGTGCGGCGCAACTCGACGTACGACGAGTTCGCCTGGGACTGGACCCCTAATAGTCTCATCCCGAGCGAAGCGGCAACCGTTTCATGACCTTTCGCTGCGGCAGGATCAAATACACCAACGATCTGCCGATCTACGCGGCGTTCGATGCCGGCGTTATCGCCTATCCCGGAACGCTGCACGCCGATGTGCCCGCCCGATTGAACGCGATGCTGCTCCAGGGCGATCTCGATCTGAGCCCAATCAGCGCGTTTACGTGGGCCGCGAACTGGCAGCGCCTGGTGCTGTTGCCCGATCTGTGCATCGGCGCGCGCGACGAGGTCGTCTCGGTGGTTCTCGTCTCGCCGGTTCCGCCCGGCGCGATCGACGGCGGTCCGGTTTATGTCTCCGAGGAATCAGCCAGCGGGCGCAATCTGCTGCGCGTCCTGCTCGAGCGCCGCTTCGGCTTGACTCCGCGGTATTTTCCCGAACCCGATCCGCTGCAACGGGCGCGCGGCGGCGACCCCACGCTGCTGATCGGCGATAACGCGATCGACGCGATCGAGCGTTTTCCCGCAGAGCAGGTCTACGATCTCGGGCGCCTGTGGCACGAGTGGACCGGGCAGCAGACGGTCTTTGCCGTCTGGGCGGCGCGCCGCGACGCCTTCGAGCGCGATCCCGCAGCCGTCGCCGATTGCATGCACGCGCTCACCGATTCGTACACCTGGTCGCGCGCGCACTTGGCCGACGTCGTGGCGCTGGCACAGAACGCGATCGCCCGGCCGGTTGGCTTTTACGAGCACTATTACGCCAAGCTGAACTTCATGCTCCACGCCGCGGCGCAGAACGGGCTGCGCGCGTACTGCCGCGAGCTGTTCGAGATCGGCGCGATTGCGTCGGTACCGGAACGTTTCGAGGAGGTCGCCGGTGCCGGGACTCGCTAATCTGCTCGAACGTGCCGCCACGGGCGGCCGGCTCTCGTTCGACGAGGGCGTGCGCCTCTACACGCAGGCCGATCTGCACGATCTTGGCGCGGCCGCACACGCGCGGCGCATGGCGATGTATTCGCCCGAGATCGTCACCTACGTCGTCGATACGACGATCAACTACACGAACGTCTGCAACGTGCACTGCACCTTCTGCGCCTTCTTTCGGCCCGAGCAGCACAAAGAGGGCTACACGATGTCGCACGACAAGGTGCTGGAACGCGTCAAGTATGCGGTCGACCAAGGTGCGACGCAGATCATGATTCAGGGCGGCGTGAATCCCGAACTCGGCATCTCCTGGTTCGAAGAGCTTTTCGATCGCGTGCGCCGCGAGCACCCTCAGGCCGACATCCACTCGCTTTCGGTCTCGGAGATCGTCGGGCTCGCGCACATCGAGGGCATCTCGACGCGCGATGTGCTCGCTCGGCTGAAAGATGCGGGCATGAAGTCACTGCCGGGTGCGGGCGCCGAGATCCTCGTCGAACGGGTTCGCAAGCGCATCTCGGCACGAAAGGTCAAGCCGCACGAGTGGCTCGGCGTCATGCGCGAAGCGCAGCTGCTCGGCATGCCGACCACGGCCACGATGATGTTCGGCTCCATCGAAACGCCGGCGGAACGCATCGAACATCTGCACGTGCTGCGCGAACTTCAAGACGAGACCGGCGGCTTCACCGCCTTCATCCCCTGGTACTACGTTCCGTTCAAGACGCCGCTGCGCGGCAAAGAATCGACCGGGCTCGAGTATCTGCGCGTGCTCGCGGTCTCCCGGCTCTATCTCGACAACTTCCCACACCTACAGGCATCGTGGCTGACGCCTGGCCTCAAGATGGGGCAGCTCGCGCTGTTCTACGGCTGCGACGACATGGGCGGCACGATCATCGAAGAGCAGGTCGTCCACGACGCCGGCAGCACCAACGAAGCGACGCGCCGCGACATCGAGAACCTCATCATCGGCGCCGGTTTTCGCCCCGTCGTACGCGACACGTACTGGAATCTTCGGAACGATCTCGCGCTCGCGACGGCGTCGTAACTTCTCTCAGGGCGACAGGATGGTTGCGCCGCCCAATACCTCGTCGGTTTCGATGTCGAGCAGCGCGACCAGCTGACCCGGCGAGACGGCGCGCTGCGCTTCCTCGAAGCGCAGCTTCAGCAGACCCTCACGATCGAATGACGCTTTCGCCGGTGAGGGCGTCGCGCGGTAGCGAATCATCGCGCGCACCGGCACCGCGTTTTCGCCGTCGAAGCGCTCCGGTCGAATGAGGTTAACCTCGCCGGCGTGCAGCTCGTGGGAGAGCAGCTCGTCTTCTCGGCCGACGACGATCGTATTGGTCGCCGGATCGATGCGCGTAACGTAGCGCGGGCCGTCGCTGCTCGCGGGCACGAGCGCGCGCTGCCCAATCGTATAGTTGGCGATGCCGTTGTGGCTACCGAGCGGCTCGCCGCCGGTCGCGACGACGGCGCCGCCGGCGGCCACGCCGGGGCGCAGGCGCGTGACGACCTCGCGGTAACTGCGCCCCTCCGCGAAGCAGATGTCTTGCGATTCGCTTTTATCGTGCACCGGCAATTCGAAACGGCGCGCGTGCGCGCGGGTCGCCGCTTTGTCGAAGTCGCCCAACGGCAGAAGCAGGCGCTCGAGCTGCGCCGGCGCTAACTGGGCGAGGGCGTACGCCTGATCCTTGGAGCTGGGACTGCGGAAGAGATGCGCGCCGTCCGCGCGCCGTTGGACGCGCGCGTAGTGGCCGGTCGCGACGTAGCGCGCGCCCAAACGATCGGCGTATTGCGCCAGCGTTCCCAGCTTGACGAAGTTGTTGCACGAGACGCACGGGTTCGGCGTTCGCCCCGCAGCGTAGTCGCCGACGAAGCGCTCGATGACCGTGCGCCGAAACGCTTCTTCGAAATCGAGCACGTAGTGCGGGATGCCGAGTACGGCGGCGCTGCGCCGCGCGTCGTCGAAGTCGCTGCTGCCGCAGCAGCTTTTCGCGTGGGCGGGACGCGACGGTGCGTACATCCGCATCGTGATGCCGACGACGTCGTACCCGCTTTCGAGCAGCAAACCGGCGGCAACGGCTGAATCCACGCCCCCGCTCATCGCTGCAACCACACGTTCTTTGACCATCTGAACGGACAGGATAACACTAAGGCGGGGCCAACTCAAACGACACCGATGAGCGACGCTGGACCTGAGAATCTGGGCGAGCGGTTTCGCGCCGCGCGCGAAGCCCGCGGGCTCTTGCTCTCCGACGCCGCCGAGAAGGTCCGCATTCGCGCGCTCTACTTGGCCGCCATCGAAGAAGAGAACTGGAAGACGATCGGCGCTCCGGTCTATATTCGCGGCTTTCTCCGCACGTACGCGCGCTTTCTCGCGCTCGATCCGGAGGAGGCGGTCGCCGCTTTCAACCGCACGCAGCCCGAGCCGGCCGCTCCAACCGGCGCCGCGGGCTCGGAGCCGGAGCGAAGCTCGGCGCCCTGGCGGAGCAGCCTCGTGCTCTGGATCGCGGGAACGATCGCCGTGGTCTTGGTTGCTTTTGTCGTCTACAACGAGCTGACCATGAACCGCGAACCTGTCGGCGTCGAGGCCCGCGCGAGCCCCACGCCGAGCCTCGCCGCTTCTACCGCCCCGGTCGCGCCGCGCGCGGCCGCCACCGTGGCGGCAGGGCCAGGGGGCGCCAGCTCGCTGGCGGTGGTCCTCTCGGCCCCTTCGTGGCTGCGGGTCACCGTTGACGGGAATGTTAGCATGGAAGGAACGTTTCCGGCCGGTACGTCGAAGACGTTTCACGGAAAGACGGCGCTCGTGCGCATCGGAAATGCCGGCGGCGTAGAGATCTATATCGACGGTAAGGCCCGCGGAACGCTCGGGAAATCGGGGGACGTCGTCGAGCAAGCTTTCACCCTTTGAGAGGAGTAGCGATTGGCGAGCGAGTCTTCGTTCGACGTGGTCTCGCGTGTGGATCCGCAGGAGCTCGATAACGCGCTCAACCAGACGCGAAAAGAGATCGAGAACCGCTTCGATTTCAAGAACAGCAAGACCAGCATCGAATACGACGGCAAGAAGATCACGCTGATCTCCGACGACGAGCTCAAGATGCGCAACGTCGTCGACGTCTTCGGGGCCAAGGCGGTCCGGCGCGGGATCGATCTCAAAGCGTTCGAGCACGGCGAAGTGGAGCCGGCTGCCAGCAGCACGGTTCGCCAGGTTCTCACGCCGCGCAGCGGCATATCGAAGGATCAAAGCAGAGCGCTGATCGCGCACATTAAGGATTTGAAGCTCAAAGTAAACGCACAGTATCAGGACGAACAAGTGCGCGTCTCCGCCAAGAACAAGGACGATCTGCAGAAGGTCATTACATCGCTGCGCGCGATGGATTTCGAAGCTCCGCTGCAGTTCGTCAACTACCGGTAAGCGCAAGGTTCGATGCGAAGCGTCGCGTTCGTGAGTTTGGGCTGTGCGAAAAACCTCGTCGACACCGAGGTGATGATCGCGAAGCTCGCGAGCGCGGGCTGGCGCCTGGAGCCCGAATCGGAGCGCGCGGACACGGTCGTGATCAATACCTGCGCGTTCATCGACCCGGCAAAAGAAGAATCCACGGAGGTCATCCTCGAGCAGGCCTCGCGTAAGCGGCGCGACCAGCATCTGATCGTCGCCGGCTGCCTCGCGCAGCGTTACGGCTCGCAGTTGCAGAGTCTGGTTCCCGAAATCGACGGCGTCGTCGGCACGGGAGCGTACTCGAGCATCGTCGAGCTGCTCGATGACGTCGAGGCGGGGCGCCGTCCGGTGCGCCTCGATTTGATCGCCGAGCCCGAACACGACTTTCTGCCGCGCCTGGTCACGACGCCGCGCGCGACGGCGTATCTGAAGATCGCCGAAGGCTGCGATCATCCTTGCACGTTTTGCATCATCCCACAACTGCGCGGCGCGTTTCGCAGCCGAAGCGAAGAATCGATTCTCGCCGAAGCCCGCGCGCTCGTCGACGGCGGAGCGAAAGAGCTGATCCTAATCGCGCAGGATACCTCGATGTGGGCCCGCGATCGCGGGGAGCGTCGCGGCGGCCTCGCGCGTCTGCTCGAGCGGCTGCACGAAATCGACGCGCTCGAGTGGATTCGCCTGCTCTATCTCTATCCCGCGACCGTCGATCGCGAACTGATCGACGCGATCGCGGACCTGCCGAAGGTTTGCAAGTACATGGATATGCCGCTGCAGCACGCGCATCCCGAGGTGCTGCGGGCGATGCGCCGCCCCGGCAACGGCGAACGCTATCTCGAAATTCTCGACGACTTCCGCTCGCGCGTTCCGGGTATCACGATGCGCTCGACCTTCATCGTCGGCTTCCCCGGCGAGACCGAAGCGCACGTCGAGTATTTAGAAGGGTGGATCGAGCGCGCGCGGCTCGATCGCGTCGGGTTCTTCGAGTACAGCGCCGAGGAGGGGACGCCGGGGGCCAACCTTTCCGGACGAGTCGGGGCCGCTCGCCGTCGGCGGCGCCTGATCCGCTTGCGTGAGGCGCAGCGGGTTGCCTCGGAGCAGACGCGCGGCGCGCGTTGCGGGACGACGGTGCGCGTGCTGGTCGAGGAATATCTTAATGGAAAGCGAGCATGGTTCGGCCGCTCGCAAGGTGAAGCGCCGGGGGTCGATGGCGGCGTCTATTTCACAGGAAATGCTAAGGTTGGCGCGTTTTCTGACGTTATGTTGGAAACGCATGGACCCTTTGATTTCTACGGCCGCGCAGTATCCACGGAGCGCTGCGCAGTTTGACTATTAAAGCCAAGATCGCGATCGTCGCCGGTTTGATCGTGCTCGCGCTGATCTCGACAGTGACGGGTTACTCGGTCGTCGAACATCGCAACCCGGTTACTGCACTGACCCAGATCTTCGTTCCCCCGCCGGAACAGGTTTTCGGAAAAGATAACCTGCTCGTGCTCGTCGAGGGCCTCGACTACGACTACACCGCGAAGGACGAGGAGTTCTCCACCAATTCGCGCAGCGACGTCATCTGGGCGGTCAATCTCGATTTCGCGAACAAGCGCATCGACCAGCTCTCGATTCCGCGCGACATGATCGCTACGATGCCCAACGGCACGCAGGCGAAGATCAATCAGGCACAATCGGACGGCGGCGTCAAAGAGGCCAAAAGCGTCATCGCACAGTGGCTCGGGATTCCGGGCTTCGATCGCTACGTCGTGCTTCGCATCGACGCGTCCAAGGAGTTCATCAGTGCGATCGGCGGCGTCAATCTGTACGTGAAGACCTCGGACTGCTTGTGGCACAAGACGGGCTGCAGCGGCGGCACACTCGACTACGACGATACCTGGGGGCATCTGCACATCCACCTCAAGGAAGGAATGCAGCACCTCAGCGGCGAGCAGGCCGTCGCGTACATGCGATATCGCCACGACTGGTGCAGCGATCCATGCCGCATCATGCGCCAGCAGCAAGTGATGCGCGCGGTGGCCGATAAAGTCCGCGGCGACCGCGTCAACACCCTGATGCACCTCGGCGACCTTTTGGCCGTTTTCCAGAAGTACGTGCAGACCGATTTCACCAATCAAGAGCTGATCTCGCTGGCGACGCACTTCCAAGGGGTGGCAAATGGATCGATCGTCAGCAAACAAGTGCCGTACACCGATGACGTGAACTTGCCGGGGTACGGCGACTCGCTGGTTCCCGATGCTAAGGCGCGCGCTCAGCTGGTCGCGCAGATGCTGACGCCGGCAGCCGACCCGATCGCCTCGCCGAGCGCGATGGCGCTCGCGGCGATTCCGCCCTCCACGCTGCGCGTCGACATCGAGAACGGCAGCGCGGTCAGCGGCGCGGCGCGCCGCGTGGCCGCGAAACTCAAACACGCCGGATTTGCAATCGGTGAGGTGGGCAACGCCGATCGTTCCGACTACTCCACGACCGAGATCCACGAACATTCCAACGTCGTTTATGCGGGAGCACGCGTTCGCGAGGCGCTGCCGGCGGGCGTGCACGAGGCGGTCGTCGTTCCGGACTCGTCGGCAGAACCGAGCGCGCCGCCGACCCCCGACGCGACCGGCAGCGACGTGACCGTGATCGTAGGCAACGATTTGGCGACGAGCCTGTCGCTGACCGCCGCACAGGATCGCCCGTTGTGACGTGTCGCCGGCCGTGAGGGGCATGCTGGCAGTGTTCGCGGTCGTCGCTCTGGTTGCAGGCGGCTGGCGCTTCGTCCAGCACAAGAGTAATCTCGTGCCGTCGTTGGTCACGCCGGAAACCAACGTACACCTCGAGTTCTCGAGCGACGTGGTCGCGCGGCTCTATCGCGTCACGCACGAGCTTCCCGAAGATCGCTCGCACCGGCCGCGCTTGATCGCACTGACCTTTGACGACGGGCCGTATCCGGTCTACACGCCGATGCTGCTCGACGTGCTGCGCGATCTGCGCGTGCCGGCGACGTTCTTTTTGATCGGACGCGATGCGGAGACGTGGCCCGAGCTCACGCGGCGCATCGAGGCCGAAGGAAACGAGGTCGCCGATCACACCTATACGCATCCGAATTTGGATCAGGAGTCGGACGAACAGGTTCGCGACGAGATCTTAAAAGGGCGGGACGTACTGTGGGATCTCACTCGCGATCCGTCGGTGCGCACGCTGATGCGCCCGCCGCACGGACGCTACAACGAGCGGACGCTGCAGGTCGTGCAGAGCCTCGGCTATTCGGTCGTGCTCTGGACCGACGACGGCGGTGACTGGCGCAGCGTAACCGTCGACGAGTTGGAGCGCCATCTGATCGAGCACGCAACTGCGCCGGAAATCGTGCTGCTCCACAGCGGGAAGCTTGCGACAATTGAAGCTTTGCCGTTCGTGGTGGACCGGTTTCGCAAGGCCGGCTACCGCTTCGTGACCGTGGGCCAGATGCTCAAGCTCGTTCAGACAAGCGAGCTCAACCACCCATTGCGAAAGGGCGTTTAGGCCCCAATGCCGCGCCAGATCATCGACGTCGAGTCCAGCCGGCCTGCTTACGAGCGGCGCCGCTTGCGCCGAATCATCATCTTCCTGGCGATCGTGCTGATCGTTGCGGCCGCCGTCTGGTTCCTTGCCCAGCGCGTACGTGCCGAGGAAACTCACGTCGCTGCGGGAACCCTGGAGAGAGAATGCTGTCTAAGCGTGCTTTAGCTTTTGTTGCCCTCGCTGCGACGGCCGCGACCGTCGCGTGCAGCAATCTCGGTCAGACGACCGGGGTTGACATCGGGCCGAACTTTCCGTCGAAGACGCTGTACGCAACGAATACGAACCAAAACGCGATCAGCATCTACGGCACTGGCCTCAAGAACGGAAGCGGACCCTCCTTCAATATCGGCGGCGGTAATACGGGGCTCGACGGTCCGCAGTATCTGGCGTTCGATCGCCGGCAGAACCTCTGGGTGACCAACTATAACCAGAGCACGCACAACGCCGTATTGGTCGAGTTTTCTGCGTTGGCGACGGGCAACGTGGTTCCGCTCGGGACGACCGCGGTTCCGGGGCACCCGCGCGGCATCGCTTTTACGCCCAAGGGCCCCACGCCGTTACCTTCGAGCTCGGCAGGTCCGCCGCCGCCGATCATGGTCATCGCCGATAACATCTCGACATCAATCTATCCGAGCGAAATTCTGCTCTTTCAGGCCGGTGCGTCGGCGCCGTATCAGACGATCGCCGGTCCGCGTCCGAGATTGAACGTTCCGGGCGGCATCGCGCTCGACCGGTTCGGCCACATTTACGTCGCCAACATCAACGGCGCCACGGTCTCGCAGTTCGTCCTGCCGACGCCCTCGCCGACCCCCAAGCCGACGCCGACACCAAAGCCGACACCGACCCCAAAACCGACGCCGACGCCGACGGGAAGCCCGAGCCCCAGCCCGACGCCCTCGCCGACGCCCACGCCCGTCAACATTGCCCCGCGGTTTTCGATCACGGCGAAGAACGAAGTGATCACGCCGACCAGCGTGGCGCTCGATTCGGCCGGCAACATCTATATCGTCGATCAGGGGCAGCCCAAGGCCAACTGCCGCTCGACCGCCGCGGCGGCGATCCTCGTCTTCCCGCCGTACAATAAGAAGATTCCGTACACGACACCGATTCGCAAGATCCAGGGTTGCCATACGCTGCTCAACTCGCCGACCGACATCAAGGTCAACAAAGATGGCCTGATCTACGTGGCCGACTCGACGGCCGCGGGCTCGGGTGTCGTCTATGTCTTCGCGGCGGGTTCCGGAGCCGGGAGCGTCCACGACGTCGTGCCGACGATGTACACTTCGCCGGGCGCCGTAACCGGATTAGGAATCATTCCGTAGAACCTTTCGTACCCCCATGGCATTTCTCAAGACTCTAGTTGACGGTAACGAACGGGACGTGGCGCGCCTCCGGCGCACCGCCCGTGCCGTCAACGTCTTCGACGAGCAGTTCTCGGCGCTGCCCGATGCCGAGCTGCAAGCGAAGACCGCCGAGTTCAAAAACCGGCTCGAGCAGGGTGAATCGCTCGATGCGATGCTGCCCGAAGTCTTTGCCGTCGTGCGTGAGGCCGGCAAACGTACGGTCGGCATGCGCCACTTCGACGTTCAGATCATGGGCGGCCAGGTGCTCTACGAGGGCCGGATCGCCGAGATGAAGACCGGCGAAGGCAAGACGCTGGTCGCGACGCTGCCGGTCTACGCGCGCGCGCTGGAAGGCCGCGGCGTGCACGTCGTGACGGTCAACGATTACCTCGCTCGCCGCGACGCCGACTGGATGGGCGCGATCTACCAATATCTCGGCCTGAGCGTCGGCGTGATCCAGCATGGGCTCGATTCGGGTGAGCGGCGCGCGGCATACAACTGCGACGTCACCTATGCGACGAACAACGAAGTCGGCTTCGACTACCTGCGCGATAACATGGCGTGGCAGGTCGAAGACTTGGTACAGCGCGAGCTGTACTTCGCCCTCGTCGACGAGGTCGATTCGATCCTCATCGACGAAGCGCGTACGCCGCTGATCATCAGCGGCCCGTCGCAAGAGGCTACCGAGCTCTATGAGAAGTTCGCCCAAATTATTCCACGGCTGAAGAAGACTGAAGACTTCACCGTAGACGAGAAGGCGCACGCAGTTCCGATCACGGAAGCGGGCGTCGCGCGCGTCGAGAAGATGCTCGGCATCCAGAACCTTTACGATCAGCGCAACATCGAACTGACCCATCAGCTCAACGCCGCGCTGCGCGGCTGGAACCTCTTCCATCGCGACCAGCAATACATCGTCAAAGACGGCGAAGTGATCATCGTCGACGAGTTCACGGGCCGGCTGATGCTCGGGCGGCGCTACTCCGACGGCATCCATCAGGCGATCGAAGCGAAGGAAGGCATCAAGGTTCGCGGCGAGGACCAGACGCTCGCGACGATCACCTTCCAGAATCTTTTCCGCCTCTACGAACACCTCGCCGGAATGACCGGTACGGCCAAGACGGAAGAACGCGAATTCCGCGACATCTATAGCCTGGACGTCGTCGTCGTGCCGACGAATATGCCGATGGTTCGCAAAGATAACTCCGATATCGTCTACAAGTCGGAGCGCGCCAAGTTCGAGGCCGTCGTCGACGAGATCATCGAGGAGTATAAGAAGGGCCGCCCCGTGCTCGTCGGCACGCGCTCGATCGAGAAGAGCGAACTGCTCGCTACCATGCTGCGGCGTAAGGGCGTGGAATGCAACGTCCTCAACGCGAAGTACCACGAACAGGAAGCCGAGATCATCAAAGATGCCGGGCAGGACGCCCAGGTGACGATTGCCACCAACATGGCGGGCCGCGGTACCGACATCAAGCTCGGCGAGGGGGTCGCGCAAAATGGCGGCCTGCACATCATCGGTACGGAACGGCACGAGTCGCGACGGATCGACAATCAGCTGCGCGGCCGCTCCGGCCGCCAAGGCGATCCAGGGTCGTCGCGCTTTTATGTCTCGCTCGAGGACGAAGTGATGCGTCTCTTTGGCGGCGAGCGCATGACGAACATCATGGAGCGAGTCGGATTCACCGACGAGCAGCCGATTGAATCCGGCCTCGTGTCGAAATCGATTCAGCGGGCTCAGGGCAAGGTCGAAGCGCACAACTACGAGATCCGAAAGCACGTTCTCGAGTACGACGACGTGATGAACAAACAGCGCGGCGTGATCTACGCCGACCGCCGCGCGAATCTCGAAGGAACCTTCGACTCGCGCACGTTCATGCTGCAGACGCTCGAGGCAAAAGTCGATGAGGCCCTTGAAGAGAACGCCCCGGAAAACGCGCACCCGAGCGAATGGGATTTCGACGAGATGCTCAACGCGCTCGAACTGGTCTTTCCGCTAAAGCGCTCGACCAGCGCCTCCGACTTGGCGGGGAAGGACCGCGAAGAGATTCGCCGGCTGCTGCGCGGCAAAGCGATCGAAGCCTACGAGGCTAAGGAGAAGGAAGTAACGCCCGAGATCCTGCGGGCCGTCGAGCAGAAGTATCTGTTGTTGCCGATCATCGATCGCCAGTGGGTCGATCACCTGTACGTGATGGATCACCTCAAGACCGGAATCGGCCTACGCGGCTACGGGCAAAAAGATCCGCGCGTCGAGTATGAGAAGGAAGCCTTCGAAATCTTCGAATCGCTGAAGAACAACATTGCCGACGAAGCGATCAAAGGCGTCTTCCGCGTCGTTATCGAGCAAGGGCCGCCACCGCAAGAGCTTCAGCCGTATCCGCAAGGCCCCCAGTTCGAACCGATCCCGTCGGGCGAAGTAATCCCCCAACCGGTCACGGTCGGCGGCAATGTATCGTCCTCGGGCCTCGAGCAAATCCTCGGACCCGCTCCCGGCACGGGCCGCCGCGTTGCGCAATTCCACACGAATAAAGACGACGAGGAACCGGCGAAGCCGGTCCAACGCGATCAACCCAAAGTCGGCAGAAACGAAATGTGCCCCTGCGGCAGCGGCAAAAAATTCAAACGCTGCCACGGCGCCGCAGCCTAAATTGTCATCCTGAGCTTGTCGAAGGACTGAGCTTGTCGAAGGACTGAGCGAGGCTAACGTTTGCCTGTCACCCTGAGCCTGTCGAAGGGCTGAGCCTGTCGAAGGGCTGAGCCTGTCGAAGGACTGAGTGAGCTTGACTTTTGTGTCATTGTGGGCGAGCGAAGCGAGCCGAAGGGCGGCGGGAAAGAAGTATAAAGACTGCCACGGCTGTGCAGCGTAGCGGGCATAAGGTTAAGGCCCAAAGTGTCACCCCCCTCGGCTCGATCCTGCCGGCCGTCGGGCCTGCGAAAACGCCTATAAAATAAGGGCTTTTCCGATTTTTCGCGATTCGCGTCGCGGGCCATGCATTTTGCAACAGCCGTTTGCAAAACGTGGTGAACGTCGAAAACGCTATATGGTATAGAACTTTTCCCGCGGTCCTGAGATGCATACTCCATGCTTTATGTATGGGCGTGTTGAGTCCCTAACCCGGCTCCCTCGCTATCTAACTCAGGTTTTCCGTTTCGCCGTTGAGCGTTTCGCTTTTGTTTGCCTCTTTCGTTTCCTTCGACGCCTACCAACTTGCGTAGATCCGGACGGAGGAAGCGACATAACATGGCCGCGCATGCTTTGTATTACAGCTGGATCAATCATGCGGGCGAGCCTTTCCAGTGCTTCTTGCTGGGCGTGCAACCATGTGAGATCAACGCCGAACCCCATTGCGCGATTCAGCTGGGCTTGCAAGCCTCTAAACCGCCTCAACTCCGGTACGAGCCTCATCGGATCACCGAGAGTAGCCTGAGCACGCTCGATCTGTCGTACATATGGAATGATGGCCTCGGAGATCGTTTTCGCAGCGGCTGACTGAGCGACGTCTCGCCCTAGGATCCCCGTTAGATCATTTAACGTGCGATGGGTCGCGTAAGACGAAGAAGGCACGTTCCAGACTCGCGTATAGTCAGGAATAGTGCTGGGGAACTTGATGTCATAACCGGTGAGAAAGTTTGGAACGTGGGGCTGCGTGAAGTCCGGTAAACCACCGAACTGATTCGTCAATTTCTGCGCCTGCCTAGTCGCAGAGAACGGCACACCTGTTATCATGCCCCAGTTTGGGAGATCGGCTCCGATCAGCTTTGGTAGCCCTGGGTTTAAAATGTTAGTGAAATCCGGAATGTTGTTAAGGACATTCGAAATAACCTCCACTTGTCGTAATGCGGGGAAGCCAGTGATTCCTTCGAAGCCTGGCATCAACCCGGTGATGGGATAGCTGCTAATCTGCGCGTTTTCGAATAATCTAATCGCTTCGTTAATGCTACGACAAGCAGAATTGATGTGGATTATAAGCGGCGCAACTAGCGCCTCAATACGCGCGGGTGTAGAAACCATGGCTACAAAGTCGTCAACGTGCAGGAGCACTATCTCTCGGCCCGTGCGAGCCAACGACTCAGCGAGAAGGTCTGGGTGCGCCTGCATGCTGCCGCCAGAGAAGTCCCACCAATCGCGCTTTTTCTCGGCTGTCACTACTGCCACTACTGATCGCCGGTTTGCAGCGAATCTAAGGGTTTCCTCCCAGAAGATTAGATCGCCGAGCGCATGTTCCAAAGTTCGTCCCTGCGCCATTTTTTGCTCGAAATCGGCGAATCCCGGAGGTACCTGTTGCAACATACGATTGCGACCGGCGCGTAGAAGAGCATCTAAGTCGTCTTGGTCTAGCGTGCTCCCAACATTTCCCTCCCTGAGGACGTTGTCGAGGAAGTCGTCTACATCCCTAAATAGTTGCGCTTCCTCGACGAGATACCGCTGCTCCACACGTGCAAGCAAGTCCGCCTCGTCGTACGCCGCCTTGAATAGGCCCGCAAGATCTAAGGATGGATGAATATCTTTCCGGGCTTTAATACCTCGTTCGGCGCTATCAATGACGCTGACGAGCAGCTTGCGCAC
>DATDHW010000007.1:0-22874 GCA_036521375.1 Candidatus Cybelea sp. | reverse complement strand
GAGATCGGCCAGCGGCGGCGCGGTGCTCGAGATCGCGGCATTTCTGTTCCCGGCATGAAGACCTCGCGATGTAAAAGCGTTTCCTCTATCATCGCGAACCACAGAGCTTACCTACAAGACGGCCTTGAACCGACGCTTACGCTATGGCGATCCTCGCCATGTCAGCGAACCCGGTTATCAGGACTTGCGGAGCCCTGTCGGAAGTTTGGTAGAATCGGAAGTGCCATCGGAAATCATCCTTTCGTTGGCTTGGCCTCGTCGAGTTGACCGCTCGCGGGGCCTTTTGATTACTTTAGGCGGCCCGTCCGGCTGGTTGGGCATCTGGTTGGGCTATGTACTGAAACTGGGTGCCCGTATGGCGTGTGTGGCGGCTATGGCGAAGGCTGAGAATCCCTATTTTATTGGGAAAATGCGCTTTTTCAGGCAAAATCCAATTTCCTCATGAGCTCCCTTACAAGGAGGATGTCGGCGGTTCGAGCCCGTCATCGCCCACCATAAAACTGGCTAGTGAGCAGGCTCGGCCCGTATGGGACGTCAGGTCCAACGCTGCCTGAGCTACGCGTCCCTGGGCTTTCGTGACGCCGGAAAGCGGATTCGCAAACCTGTGACCCCTGGAGCCCCCGGCGACTGGTCCGAGGCCGCAAAAGCCGGCGTACGTGACCGAATGGAGCGACTGCGGCGCGAACGGGCCCCGCCGAAGCGGGACACCGGATCAGCGGCGCGACCCTCTCCGATTACCTGGATACCTGGCTAGCTTTCAAGAGGCTTGTCCTTACTCCCAAGATTTATCTGGACTATGAAGGCTTCATCGAAAACCATCTGAGGCCGCCCCGAGGGCCATGAGCTTCGGGACATCGACCGGATCACGGTCAAGTCCGTCCTGATAAATCGCGCAACCCCAGGCGAGAATGAGGCCGCCTTAGCCCCCTCATTTTGCTCTTCGGAAGTAACTCGTTCACGGCGCTGCGCCAATATCCTGATGGGAAAATCATTACCAAGTTTTTCTGGTCCGCGAATGCCAGACTACTCTTTGACGATCGCCCTGGGATAACCAGAACATCGCTCGAAGGAAGAAACCCATTGAGCGCTTCACAATTAGCCGCGACACAGTGGTCTGGCTCAACACGGCTTCGGGAATCTATCACCTAAAGGGAGAGCGCCGGTACGGCAACACGAAGCACGGTGCTTACGTCTGCGAGAAGGAAGCCGATGCTGCGGGCGACCGCGAAACCGAAAATGGACAGTAGCTGTACGAAGGCTTGTGAGCGCTCCGCCGGCTGGGGACAAGCGAAAGCCTGCTGACGACTATCGCTCCGCCGCACGGCGCGAGCGGCCTCGGTCGTCTCGCCCTCGCCCCGCGCCGGTTCCAGGGAGTACGCAGCCGCCCCGGTAAAGGCACCCAAATGGAGACGTTGCCGGCCTACGCCGACATCGGCGTCGAGCGCGAGGGCGAGATCGCGATCGTCACGATGCGCCGCCCCGAAAAGCGCAATGCGCTCTCGCTGCAGATGATGCGCGAGCTCGACGCCGCACTTGCGGCTCTCGCCGGCGAGCAGGGCGTCCGCGCCGTGATTCTGCGCGGGGAAGGGCCGGTATTCTGCGCCGGCCACGATCTTCGCGAGCTGCGCGACCGCGACGCGGCCGCATATGCGACGATTTTCGATGCCTGCGTCGCTTTGATGGCACGTATCGTGCAGACCCCGCAGCCGATCATCGCGCAAGTCGCGCGCGTCGCAACCGCGGCGGGCTGCCAACTCGTCGCCGCCTGCGATCTCGCGGTTGCTTCGACGGAGGCGTCGTTTGCGACGCCGGGCGTTCGCATCGGGCTCTTCTGCAGCACGCCGATGGTTGCGTTGACGCGCGCAATCGGTCGCAAACGCGCGATGGAGATGCTGCTCACCGGCGATCCCATCGACGCAAAGACGGCGCTGGATTGGGGCTTGGTCAACCGCGTCGTGCCGCCGGAACAGCTTGAAGCGGCAGCGCTTGAGCTTGCCGGGAAGATCGCGTCGGCGAGCCGCACGGTCGTGGGCATCGGCAAGGCCGCGTTCTACGCACAGATCGATCTCGACCAAGCGTCGGCATACCGGTATACGAAAGACGTGATGACCCGCAACGCGCTCGAGCCAGATGCACGCGAGGGTATCTCCGCATTTCTCGAAAAGCGCAGACCGAACTGGTGACCGCCGTCTTGGAGGGGATAGTCTCCCACCGTTGAAGCCGGACCGTCCGCGTCACTCGACTCGTGGGCCGCGAGCGAACGCGATGGAATCACAAGCGTCGCCCACACCCGGTATGTGTGACCCGACAAAAAGGGACTCGCGCATACGCGACGGCAGGAGGGCTCGCCCATGGCGAGCCCTTCTGTAATCACTGGGCCGCCAGGCAGAAAAACGGGCTCGGCGGAGCGAACCAGACTCGCTTCGTGACGCTCTATACTCCCAGAACGCGCTACGCGGCCGTCGTCTTACTCGTTGCGCTCCTCGCATCGCTAGCCGTCGCCTTCTTCCGCGTACACACCGAGTCGCACGCCCGGCGGGTGGAGCTCGCCATGGACTTTACCGATCTCGACGCGCTCGCGCGTTCCTACGATTACAATCCGGCCGCATTCCTGATCGCGCTGCGGCGCGCCGGCCTCACCTCGCTTGCGCTGACCGAAGAGCTCGGGACGAACGTCGGAAACAACGGCAAGGCCTACGCCACGACCGGGTCGTCCCTGGTCAATCAGGCGCGGCTTGCACCGATCCGGGATCCGCTGCTCGCGCGCCTGGTCGCGAACCGGCGGATCGACGACGGCGCGATCTACCTGATCGTCTCCGATCCGTCGACCTATCACCGCTACCTTTCGCAGCTTTCGCTGCACTTCAGCCGCAACAGCGTGCGCGTCTTGCGGGCGACGCGGCCATGGTTGATCGAGGTGCGAACGCAGGTCGACTACTTCAATGCGGTCGCCCTCGGAATTCCGACCGGCCAGATCGAGCTGGCGCACCGTCTCGCGCTGCTCGTCGTGCCGCGCTTTCAGAACGACGAGCGTTTTAAGGCGCCGCAGATCGACGCCCTCTTCGACGACGTGCTGCGCTACGATCCGAAGGTCTCGACGGTTATCTTCTTCGGGCTCGGCAACGCGGTTGTCGGCTATCCGGATCATCTCGAGGACACCGCCGCGACGTTCAAGCGGCACATTTTCAACTTCGGCTCGATCGAGACGTATGATCCGAGCCAGGTGCAAAAGGGGAGCGAAACCCTTGCGCGCTTGATCCCGGGACGGACGGTGCGCGTCCAAGCGATCGCCAAGACCGAGTTGGACAAGCTCAAGCTCGACGAGGTCGTGGCGCGATACGTGCTCGGCGTGCGCGAACGCAACGTTCGCGTCGTTTATCTGCGGCCGTGGGCGCACCAAGACGGCAATCTTTCGATCGAAGCGACCAACGTCAAGATGGTCAAACGGATCGCCGACGAGCTGCGCGCAGACGGCTTACGGCTCGGCCGCGCGACGCCGATACCGCAGTATCGCGGCAACAATCGCATTCTCGTCGGCTTGGCGGCACTCGCCGTGCCGTCGATCTTCATCCTCTTGCTCGAGTTCTTCGGATGGTATCGCCGCAGCATCGCCGCGCTCGCGTACGCGCTGACCGTTGCGTTCTACCTTGGCGGCCTGCTCGCGCATCACGACGCCTTTGCCCGTTCGGCGATCGCGCTGGCCGGTGCGCTGCTTTTCGCGACCGCGGCCCTGCTGGTTTTGATCCCCGCCTGGCGCGAGGTGCCCGCGCCGACGACCCGGACGCAGCTTGCGCGAAGCCTCGGCTGGACGGTGGCGGCAACCGGCGTCGCGCTGCTCGGGGCGCTCGTCGTCGTCGGGCTGATGAGCATGCCGCTTGCGATGGAAGAGATCGAGCGTTTTCGCGGCGTGCGGCTCGTGCTGGCGCTTCCACCGCTGATCGCGCTCGTGCTGTACCTCTTCGACCGGCGATTCGGTTCGGGCATCGAGCGCCCGCGAGATGTGTTCCTCTCGCCGGTGCTCGCGTATCAGCTCTTGGGAGGGATCGCGATCGTCGCGGCCGGCGCATTGATGCTCGTGCGCAGCGGCAATGACAGCGACATCTCGCCCTCACCCATCGAGCTTGCCTTGCGGCATTTCCTCACGGCCGCGCTCAGCGTGCGGCCGCGTTTCAAAGAGTTTTTGATCGGCTTCCCCGCCATGATGCTGCTCCCGGCGCTGCTGCCGCTGCACCGTCGCGCCGTCGGCTGGCTGCTCGCCTTGGGCATCGGCGTCGGAATCGGCGACGTCATCGATACGTTCTCCCATCTGCATACGCCGATCGAGGTTTCG
Source organism: Candidatus Cybelea sp. (assembly GCA_036521375.1). Taxonomy (GTDB): domain Bacteria; phylum Vulcanimicrobiota; class Vulcanimicrobiia; order Vulcanimicrobiales; family Vulcanimicrobiaceae; genus Cybelea. The sequence continues at coordinate 18,544 of DATDHW010000007.1, read as the reverse complement.
CTGCTGCGCGTCGTCAACGGATTGATCGTCGGCGCGATCATCGGCGCGCTGCTGATCTGGATCTACCGGCGTCGCGTGCCGGCGCAGTCGTGAGCGCGCGCGTGCTCGTATCGGGTTACTACGGTTTCGGGAATCTGGGCGACGAGGCGCTGCTCGAGGTGATCGTCGAGGGCGTGCGGCGCACGCTTCCGGCGGCGGCGATCGAAGTGCTTTCGGCGACGCCGCAGCGCACCGAGTCCTCCCTGCAAGTCGAAGCGACTCCGCGCTGGGAGTGGCGCGCGGTGCGCGAGTCGATTCGCCGCGCCGACGTCGTGCTCTCCGGCGGCGGCGGCCTGCTGCAGAATCAAACGAGTCTGCGCAGTCTGCTCTACTACGCTTCGATCCTGCGAGAGGCGGCACGCGCCGGGCGCAAAGCAATGATCTTCGCTCAATCGATCGGCCCGCTCGACTTCTGGGGCCGATTGCTCGTGCGCCGATTCTGCCGTCGCGTAAGCCGCGCGACCGTCCGCGACGAACGGTCGTTGCGGCTGCTGCGCGAACTGCTGCCGAGGACCCCAATCGAGCGGACCGCCGATCCGGTATTCCTCTACGAGTCGCCCGAGGCGGGCGTCGATCTTTCCGCCGAAGGTTTAGGCCCTGAGAGCGGGCCCTACGCGGTTATTAGCGTGCGGCGCTCCGCCGGATCGCGCGACGCACCGCAGATCGTGGCGCGCGCCGTCGATGGTTTGGCGCAGCGCCATGGTATTCGATCGGCATTCCTGCCGCTCGGCGGTGCGGCGGACGCGGCGATCTCGACCGACGTTATCCGCGCCTGTGCATCTGCCCCGGTGCTGCTCCCGGAGTGCTCTCTCGCAAAGGCGGCGGCGATCCTGAGCGAGGCGCGCGTTGTCATCGGTATGCGCCTGCACGCGCTGGTTCTCGCCGCTCGGCACGGCGTTCCGTTTCTGGCGATTCCGTACGACCCCAAGGTGAGCGCACTCTGCGAAGATCTCGAGTATCCGCTGCAGCCGCTATGGACGCCGGGTGCGCAGCGCCCGGCCGACGGGCAGATTGACGAGCTCGTCGACCGGTTAGTCGCCGAGCGCGACGGACTCTCGGCGGCGCTCTGCGCGCGCACCGACGTCATCGCAAAAGCGGCCGAGCGCAACTTCGAAGTGCTTCGCGAACTCTTGAACGAGCAATGACGGACTATCGAGCGACGCTTAATCTCCCCCGGACCGCCTTTCCGATGAAAGCGGACCTGGCAACGCGCGAACCGCAGCGCGTTGCGTGGTGGGACGAGCAGCGCACCTACGAGCGCCGTTTGGAACGCAACGCGTCCAATGGCCCGTGGGTTCTTCACGACGGGCCGCCCTACGCCAACGGCGAGCTTCACATGGGGCATTTCCTCGGCATGGTGCTCAAAGACACGTTCGTGAAGGTCGCGCTGCTGGACGGAAAGTACGCCAAGTTCGTGCCGGGCTGGGACATGCACGGACTTCCGATCGAGTACGAGACGCTCAAGCACCTCGGCATCAAAGATTTTCACTCGATCGATCCGCTCGAGCTGCGCGAGCAGTGTAAAGAGCGCGCGCTCTACTGGCTCGATCGCCAGCGCGAGCAACGCCGGCGAATGGGGAATTTCGGGCTCTGGGACCGGCCATATCGCACGATCGACCCGTCTTTTGAAGCGACGATCGTCAACGCGCTCGCCGAACTCGCCGCGCGCCAGCAGATCTACAAAGGCTTGCGCTCGACGCTGTGGTGCGTTCACGACGAAACGGCGCTGGCCGAGGCGGAGATCGAATACGAGCCGCGAGTCTCCCTGTCGATTTACGTGCGCTTCTGCGCAAACGGCGATCAGCGCGAGCAAATTCTCAAAGTGTTCGGCGTCGAGGCTCCTGCTGGGGAGCGCATTTCGTTTCTGATCTGGACGACGACGCCGTGGACGCTGCCCGCCAACGTCGCGATCGCCCTGCGCCCCGACGCGACGTACGGCCTCTACCGCGTCGACGGAGAGATGGTGATTGCAGCCGAGGCGTTGGCGCAGCGCGCATTCGGAGAACGCTTCGCGGGCGCAACGCTCGCCGGCCGGGCGCGCGGGGAGCAACTCGACGGCCTGGCGGTACGTCACCCCTTCATGGATCGGGACTCGGTCGTCGTGCTGGCGGACTACGTCGATCTCGAAACGGGAACCGGAGCGGTGCATACCGCGCCGGGCCACGGCGCCGACGACTTCGATACGGCCATGAAGTACGATCTGCCGATTCTCAACCCGGTCGACGCTGCGGGGCACTTCACCCCAGAGGCCGGTCCCTACGCCGGCCTGCAGATCTTTGCCGCGAACGACCAAATCGTCGACGACCTGCGCGCGAGCGGCGCGTTGTGGAGCGCGGCGGAATACGAGCACTCGTATCCGCACTGCTGGCGCTGCCACAACCCGGTCATCTTCCGCGCAACCGCGCAGTGGTTTCTCGCTATGGATCAGAATCTTTTGCGCGCGCACGCGATCGACGCGACCGACGCGGTCGAGTACGTGCCAGAGTGGGGACGCGCACGTCAACGCCAGATGATCGAGACCCATCCGGAGTGGTGCCTCTCCCGCCAGCGCACCTGGGGAACTCCGATTCCGGCGCTGATCTGCAAAGCGTGCAACGAGTCGGTTCTCGACCCGCGCGTCGCCCGAAAGGCGGCCGAGCGATTCGGTGACGTCGGCGCCGGCGCTTGGTGGAGCGATCCGGTCGCCGTCTATCTTCCCGACGGATTCGTCTGCCCGCGTTGCGGCGCGACGGAGTTCGAGAAGGAGAAGAACATCGTCGACATCTGGTTCGAGTCGGGGGTAACGCACCTCGCGGTGCTCGGGCGAGAGGGCCTGCCGTGGCCCAGCGACATGGTTCTCGAGGGCGCCGACCAGTTTCGCGGTTGGTTTCGCAGCTCGCTGATCACCGCGGTCGCGATCAAGGGGCGCGCGCCCTACCGCCGCGTCATGAAGAACGGCTGGGTGAACGACGAGCAGGGGCGCCCGATGTCCAAATCGCGCGGTACGGGCATCGATGCGAACGACGCGATGTCGCGCTGGGGGGCGGACGTCTTGCGCTTGTGGGCCGGATCGGTCGAGCCGATCGATGACGTGCGCTTCGGGCCCAACGTCATCGAGCAAGTCGGCCGCGTCTATCGCAATATCCGAAACCGCATGCGGTTCATGCTCTCGAATCTGGACGACCTAGCCGCAAACGAGGTCGTAACGCCAGAGGCGATGGAACCGATCGACCGGCTGGCGTGTACCGTTGCCGACGCTTTCGTTGCCGGCGTTAAAACCGCGTACGATCGCTGTCAGATCCACGATGTGTATCTGCGCATCGTAGAGTTCGAAAGCTCGATGTCGGGCCTGTACTTCGACGCGCTCAAAGATCCGCTCTACTCTCGCGCGCGTAACGACCCGCGGCGGCGCAGCGCCCAGTCGGCGCTGTTGTACATTTTGACTCGCTTCTTGACGTCGGTCGCGCCGGTACTTTCTTTTACGGCCGAAGAAGCCTGGCAGCATCTCCCCCCGTGGGCGCGCGCGAACGCGCAAAGCGTTTTCGACAGCTCGTTCGACGCGGGCCGGTTTCGCGGCGGCGCCGAGGCCGACCTCGCGCTCTGGGACCTGCTGCGCGCGCTGCGGGGGCGGGTAGCCGCGTCGCCGTCGCCGCGCGATTTCGAAGCACGCCTCGTGCTAACGGTCCCCGCTCCGACGTATAAGCGTCTGGCCGCGCTCGGCGACAACTTGCGTGAAGCGCTGGTCGTTTCGCAATTGGAACTGCGTGCCGGCGATGCGGAGGAGTTCGAGCTTCTTCCCGCCGACGGCGAAAAGTGCGCGCGCTGCTGGAAGTACCGCGAACTGGGCGGCGATCCGGAGCACCCGCAGATCTGCTCCGACTGTTCGCAGGTCGTACGGGGGCTAGAGCACTCGGCGTAGGCGCCGGTCGCGAAACTGCGCCCAGCGGTTCGCGCCGATCGCCTCACGCGCTTCGCGCATCAGCGCTCCGAGCAGGTAGACGTTGTGGTAGCTGAGCAGGCGTGCACCGAGCATCTCTTTCGCGCGAAACAGATGCGCGAGGTAGGCTCGGCTGTACGTCGTGCACACCGCGCAGTCGCACTCCCTATCGAGAGGCGCGATGTCCCGCACGAAAGCCGCGTTGAACATATTGAGCTCGCCGTGGTGCGTCATCGCCCGGCCGTTTCGTCCGCAACGCGTTGGATAGACGCAGTCGAAGAGATCGAGGCCGGCATCGATGGCTTCGAGCAAATCGTCGACCGTTCCAACGCCCATCAGGTATCTCGGCTTCGACCCCGGCAGCAGTGCCGCCGTGCGGCGTGCCGCTGCGTACATTTCCGCGCGCGTCTCACCCACCGAGAGGCCGCCGATCGCGTATCCCGGAAAGTCGAGCTCGACCAAGTCGCGGGCGCTGCGCTCGCGTAAGGCGAGGTCGAGGCCGCCCTGCACGATGGCAAAGAGTGCGGTTGCGTCGCTCGCGGATGCGGCGGCCGAGCGCCGCGCCCATTGCGTGGTCAGCCGAACCGATTCTTCGATCTGCTCTCGCGTCGCGGGTAACTTCACGCAAACGTCGAGCACCATCGCGACATCGCTGCCGATGCGTTCTTGAAAAGCGACGACGTTTTCGGGAGTGAAACGATGCACGCTTCCGTCGACGTGCGAGCGAAAGGTGACCCCCTCGTCGTCCAGTTCGCGACGGCTCTCGAGGCTGAAGACTTGAAAGCCGCCCGAATCGGTGAGAATCGGATGCTCCCACGCCATGAACCGATGAAGGCCGCCGGCCGCTTCGAGTGTTTCGATTCCGGGGCGCAACCAGAGATGGTAGGTGTTCGCCAGCACCATCTGCGCGCCGGCACGCTCCAGGTCGCCGGGCGTCAAAGCCTTCACGGTCGCGGCCGTTCCCACCGGCATGAAGCAGGGTGTCTCCACGACCCCGTGCGTTAGCTGCAATCGGCCCCGCCGCGCGTCGCCATCGTTCGCGAGCAGCCTAAACCCCCTACTCATCGCGAGAGAAAGCGCGGAGACCCTTGCGCCGCAACAATTCCTCTCGCGTGCACATACTCCGGCGGCGGTTGCGCTTCGAACGACATCGGTTCCCCGGTTCGCGGATGGCGGAACCGCAGACGCCACGCGTGGAGCGCCTGCCCCGGAAGCTCGAAGCGCGATTCGGTTTTTCCGTAGAGCGGATCGTTGAGTATGGGGTGGCCGATCGCCGCGAGGTGCACGCGAATTTGGTGAGTCCGCCCGGTTTCGAGGCGGAAGACCAGTTCGGAGTACTTTTCGAAACGTTCTCGCATTTCGTAATGCGTGACCGCCGGTTTTCCGTCGGCCGTAATGGCGAACTTCAAGCGGTTGCGAGGGTCGCGGCCGATCGGGCCTTCGATCGTGCCGAGCGGGTGTTCGGGGACGCCTCGCACGAGGCCCAGATATTCACGCTCGATGCGCCGCGCTTTCATCGCAACGCCCAGTGCGTGCAAGCTTTCCTCGCGTTTGGCCACCACGAGCAGTCCGGAGGTGTCCCGATCCAGACGATGGACGAGGCCGGGGCGCAAGAGATCGCCGGGAGGCCGTGCCGCAACGTGGCCGAGCAGCGCGTTCACCAGCGTTCCGCTCGTTGCGCTGTGCGCGGGATGCGTGATCATGCCGGCCGGCTTGTCGATGACGATCAGATCCTCGTCTTCGTAGACGACGTCGAGCGGGATCGATTCCGGGAGCGCGACCAGCGCCTTGCGCTCTTCAATTTCGAACTCGAGAACGTCGCCGGTCTCCACGGGCCGGCTCGGCTTTACCGAAGTTCCGTTCAGGGTGACGTCGCCGCGGCGGGCACTTTGCGCGATGAGCGATCGCGGGGCGCCGCAGAGCGCGGCGATCAGAACATCGGTACGCTTTCCGGCCTGCTCAGCGGTGACGACGTGTAACAAGGCTAGAGAGAATCAACAGCCCGACTCCCACCGTGATACAGGAATCCGCGACGTTGAAGATGTTGGGCCAGATGCGATAAAAGTCGATAAAGTCGATGACGAACCCATAGTGCACGCGGTCGACGATGTTGCCGATGGCGCCGCCGACGATCATGCCGAAGGCGATGCGCACCGTCTGCGACCGTGCGGCGGCCTCGCGGAAGCTGAACCAAAAGAGAACCAGCACGACGATCGCCATGCCGATCAGCAAGACGGCGCTGCTGCCGAAGAGTCCGAACGCGCCGTGAACGTTGCGCTCGAACGTCCAATTGAGGAGATTGGGAATTATCGTCCGGCACGGCGGAGGTATCGGGGCGCAGGTTCGGAGGACCCAAACCTTGCTGTACTGGTCGGCCGCAAGCGTGGCGATAGCCGCCGCGGCGATGACGAGTGCTTGTTTGAGGCTAGAGAGTCGGTTGCGGTACAAACTGATAGAACCATCCGGCGACGTTGAGGAATGCATTGTTGACGAGAACCAATCCGACGGCAATGAGAAACGCGCCCGAGGCGAACTCGATCGCCCGCAACGAACGCTTGATTCGCGCCAGGAACGGCAGAACGACGCCGATCGCCAGTGCGGTTGCCAGGAACGGGAGCGCCAGCCCAAGGCAGTAGAACGAGAGCAGCAGCGCCGCCGCGGCGCTGTGCTGTTGCGACGCAATCGCCAAAATCCCCGCTAGAATGGGGCCGATGCAGGGCGACCAGCCCGCCGCAAAGGCCATGCCGACCAGCCCCGAGGTCCAGAGCGTGCGCCGGTCGAGGCTCAGGTGAGCTCGCGTGTCCCGCAGCAGCAACGGCGGTATCCGCAGCATTCCCATCATCTGCAGGCCCAGCAGGACGACCAGCACGCCGCCGATCTGCGCGATCAGCACCCGGTTCGCATCGAGCACCCCGCCAATTGCACTCGCGCTCAAGCCCAACGCGATGAAGATGAGGCTGAATCCGGCGACGAACGCGAGCGCGTGCGAGAGTAAGTGCATCCTCGTCTTCGCCGACGTTGAGGACTGCAGATCTTCCAGGCTTTCGCCCGTAAGCAAGGATAGGTAAGCCGGTACCAGCGGAAGGACGCACGGCGAAACGAAGGAAACGAGGCCCGCAAGGAAGGCGATGCCGGCGGTGATATGTGTCGTCGCGGTCATCTGTGAAGATTGTTAGAAATGCAGCACTGGTTCACCTATCCGAACATCGACCCCATCGCGATCCACCTGGGTCCCCGCTTCGGTATCCACTGGTACGGAATCGCCTACTTGGTCGGGTTTGTCTGCGTCTACCTGTGGATGAGCCGCCCGGCCGGGCTGCTGCGCCTCGGCCTCACCAAACAAGACATTCAGGATTTTCTCTTCTACGCGCTGGTCGGCGTGATCGTGGGCGGCAGAACTTTCTTCGTGATCAACGACATCATCAGCAAGCACGACGCCTCGACGTACGTCTCCAATCCGATCAACTTCATCGCGATCTGGAACGGCGGGATGGCCTTCCACGGCGGTCTGGTCGGCGTGCTCCTCGCGATCTGGCTCTTCGTGCGCCGTCATCCGGGCCTTAAATACACCGTCGTGGGCGACGAGGTCGTCATGATGCTGCCCGTCGGCATTACGCTCGTGCGCCTCGTGAACTTCATCAACGACGAACTGTGGGGCGACGTTTGCCAGCCGGACCATCCGTGGTGCATGGTCTTTCCCGCGGCGCCGCTGGTCAACGGCATGCCGGCCTTTCGTCACCCATCGCAGATTTACGAGGCGATCCTCGACATCTTGACGCTGCCGATCCTGCTCCTCCTCTACCGGCTCAAGCCGAAGGACGGCGTGGTCGCCTGGACCTGGTTTACGCTCTACGGGATCACGCGGACGATTGCGGAGATGTGGCGCCAGACCGACTTCAGCGCACTGGGCCTGACGGGCGGCCAGCTCTACGCGCTGCCGATGATCGTCGTCGGCGTCATCGGCGTCGTCTTTTGCGCGACGCGTCCCGGTCCCAGGACCGAGGCGCGCGTCGTGGCGCGTCCGGCCCGTGGATGAGCCAAAGCGTCCTCGAACGCTACCGTGCGTTGCGCCGCGAGATCGACGAGGAACTCCAGCGGTGCCGGCGCGAGCTGGCCGGCGTGACCGTCGTCGGGATCGCTAAGCGTCAGAACGTTGCGTCAATCGCGACGGCCATCGAGGCCGGCTTGACCGATATCGGCGAGAGCTATCTGCAGGAGGCACGACGCCAGTTCGCCGCGCTCCCACCGGTGCGTAAGCACTTCGTCGGCCATCTGCAGACCAATAAGGCCCGTGGGATTGCCGAAACATTCGATCTCGTGCAGAGCGTCGACCGCGGCGAGGCCGGCGTCGCGCTCTCGAAGGCCGCCCTCGAGTGCGGCAAGAGCCTTCCTGTCTTGCTTCAGCTCAACGTCTCCCCGCTCGAGCGCTTCGGATGCCCGCCGGACCAGGCCGAGCGACTCGCCGAAATGCTCCGCGGGCAGGCGGGCTTGCGTCTGGAGGGCGTTATGGCCATCGGCCCGCTGACGACGGACCGCGACGCGATCTCATCCGCTTTTGAGCTCGCCGCCAAGACCTTGGAGCGTATAGGTGGAACTACGCTCTCAATCGGTATGTCGGGAGATTGGCGCGAGGCTCTGCGAGCAGGTTCGACGATGTTGCGCATCGGTGAGGCACTCTTTGGCCCGCGTACAGATGGGAGGTACCCGTGAGCGTTTTTAGTAAGATCGGCTCGTTCTTCTCGATTCGCGATGACGAAGAAGAGTTTTATGAGGAAGAAGTTCCCAGCGGACGCGTCGTTCCGTTATCGAATGCCGGACGGCGCGGCGGCACGCAGGTGAGCGTCTTCTCCCCGCGCAGCTACCAGGACGTCGTCGAAATCGCCGACGCGCTGCGCAGCCGTCAAGTCGTCATCGTGAACCTGCAAAACGCGGATCGGACGCTCTTACAGCGCGTCGTCGATTTTACTTCGGGCGTCGCCTACACGATCGACGGCAAAATTCAGAAGCTCGCCGAGTCGATCTACCTGGTCGTTCCGGCGGGTGTCGTGGTGAACGCTGCGGGTCTGCGCGATTCCATGATTGCGGACGGTACCTTCGATTTCATGACTAGCAGAACGTAGGACGCGAAGCGATGCAAAAAATCACACCGGTTGACATACAGCACAAGTCGTTCAAGAAGGCGCTGCAGGGCTACGACCGCGCCGACGTCGACGCATTTTTAGACGAAGTCATCGAGACGTTCGAAGATGAGGCGCAGCAGCGGGCCGCGCTCGAGGCGGAGATCGCCGACCTCAAGGAGCGGGTGAGCCACTTCAAGGCGATGGAAGAATCGCTTCAAAACACCCTCGTCCTTGCGCAGCGCACGGCCGACGAGGTCAAAGCGTCGGCGCACAAGGAAGCCGATCTGATCAAGGAGCAGGCGAGGCTCACAACGCAGCGCGAGATCACCGGGTACAGCGATGCGATCGCCGAGGTACGGCGTGAACAGCAGCGCGCGGTCGAAGCGACCGAGAAGGCGAAGAGCGAGCTGCGCAGCCTGTTGATGACGCATCTCGCGCTGCTCGAACGGGCGGAATCGTTGGCGAGCAACGGCGAGGCGCAGGGCGCGCCGAAAACACAGAGTCCCCCGCCCGAAGCGGCGCCCAAACACGACGATACCAAGCGCATCACCGTCTATTAGTACCGTCGCGCTCCTGGCCGGCGACGGGATTGGCCCCGAAGTCGTCGCCGCGGCAGCTCGCGTTCTCAAACACGTCTGCCCGTCCGTCGACTGCGCCGAAGCGCCCGTCGGCGGCGCGGCGCTCGCGCTCGGCCTGCCGGCGCTCCCGCCGCAGACGCGCGAGCTCTGCGAGCGCAGTGCCGCGATCCTCTTCGGCAGCGTCGGCCTGCCGCAATACGAGGACAAGCCGCTTGTCGAGCGTCCCGAGTACGCGCTCTTTCTACTGCGCCGGGATTTCGAACTGTACGCGAACCTTCGTCCGGTGCGCGTCTTCGCGGGCCTCGAGGATGCCTCGTCGCTGCGCCCCGAGCTCGTCCGCGGCCTCGATCTGATGGTCGTGCGCGAGCTAACCGGCGGCATCTACTATGGCCGCCCGAAGGAACAACGCACCGTCGACGGCGTCGACGAGGCCGTCGACACGATGATCTACCGCGCGCCGGAGGTCGAGCGAATTGCCCACGTCGCGTTCGACGTTGCCCGCTCCCGGCGCAAACACGTCACGTCCGTCGACAAGCAGAACATCTTGGAAACGTCGCGTCTCTGGCGGCGGGTCGTGCAAGCGGTGGCTGCGCAGTATCCCGACGTCAGGCTCGAACATTTACTCGTCGACAACGCGGCGATGCAGCTGGTGCGCCGGCCGGGCGATTTCGACGTTATCGTCACCGAGAATATGTTCGGCGACATCCTCTCGGACGAAGCCGCCATCCTTACCGGCTCGATCGGAACGCTGCCGAGCGCGAGCCTTGGAACGCGCGGTTCGGCGGGGCGGCAGTTCGGGCTGTACGAGCCGATCGGCGGCACGGCGCCCGATATCGCCGGAAAAGGCATCGCCAATCCCACCGCGGCGATTCTTTCCGCGGCGATGATGCTGCGCCACAGCCTCGGCGACGAGCGCGGTGCGGTGCAGATCGAGCGCGCCGTCGATCGCGTCTACGCCGACGGGCTGCGCACCGCCGAGCTGTCCGCATCTTCGGACGAATCGCTGGGCACCGGCGCGTTCGCCGACGCGGTCATCGCCCGGCTTTAAGGGCCCACCAAGAAGGCCGGTCCTCAAACCGGGGTTGATTCCTGCGCGATCTTGCGGCCGACGAAGTCGATGAATCGGACGCTTATGACGGCGCGCGCGCCCGGATGCCGGGCGACCCAAGTTGATCGCCAGCGCACGAGCGCCTCTTTCCGCATCGCCGCTAGCCTGTCGTCGTCCGCATCGATGTAGGCCTGCAGATCGATGCTGACGATCAGCGTCGTCTGCGGCTTTACGTCGAAGCCCATCACGATACCGGCATAGCGGGATTTCAGTGGGGCGAGCGCTTCGATCTCGGCGCCGTCGAGGCGCTGTTGCGGCGAGGGTTGGCTGCACGCGACGATCATGCAGATCGTCCATGCGGCGGCAACGAGGCGGCTAAACCGACCGGCTACCATGCGTTCATGGACGGAATCGGTTGGGCGGCCAGCGCCATGGTCGCGGCGCGAACGCGGCTCGAAATTGCCACGGAAAACCTCGCTAACGTCTCGACCGACGCTTTTCGCCGCGTCGAGGCTCGGAGCTTTCTCACCGCACGTGGGGTTGCGATCGAACGCACGTCGCGCGGCGGCGGCGCTTTGCATCACACGGGGCGCGATCTCGATTTCGCGATCGTGGGGGATGGCTCGTTCAAAGTCCGCGACGCCGGCGGACACATCAGCGAGACGCGGGCGGGCGCATTCGTCCGCGAATCCGACGGAACGTTGCGCGACCTCCGGGGACGCGCGGTGCTGGGGCTGCACGGTTCACTGCGCGTTCCCGCGGGAGCGAGTATCGACGCGCGCGAGTTTGCCCTGCCGCCGGGCAGCCGCGTCCAAAACGGATTCCTCGAAGGACCAGCGGTCGACGCGATCTCCGAGATGGTCGACGTGCTGGCGGCGGAGCGTTCGTTCGAGAGCGCGCAAAAAGCGGTCGCCGCAATCGACGCGATCCGCGGCAAATCCGCCGAAGCTGCGCGCGTGAAGTAGGAGGGCATCAAATGGATCGGGCCCTCTTCGCAGCGGCAAGCGGCATGGCGGCACAGCAGCGGAATCTCGATACGATCGCGGATAACCTCGCCAATGCCGGGGTCATCGGCTTCAAGGGATCGGTCGCGAGCTTTGCACAGCTCGTCCTTCCCGGCGGCGGAGGGCAAGGCACCGTCGCGCTCGGATCGCACGTACTCTTTGGGCAGGGCAAACTCGCGCGCACGGCCGGCCCATTCGATCTCGCCATCGACGGCCCGGGCTTCTTCGAGGTCGTCGACGCGCACGGGCGGCGCGCCTACACGCGCGACGGCCAGTTCTCGCGCGCGGCTGACGGCACGCTGCGCAATGCGCTCGATTACCGGCTCGCGGGAGTTCGAATTCCCGCCGGCGCGCTCTCCGCGAGCGTCGACGAAAACGGCACGGTGCGCGCGGTCTTTCCCGCAGGCTCGCGCGCGATCGGGCGTATTGCGCTGGCGCAATTTCCATCTCCCGATCACCTGCGCGCGATCGACGGGGCGATCTTCGCGGCGACGCCGGCAGCCGGCAAGGTCGAAACGGCCGGCGCGGGCTCACCCGATGGGCCGAAAATTCGCTTCGGCATGCTCGAAGAGTCGAACGTTACGATCGTCGATGCGATGATGCAGATTTTGACCGCACAGCGCGCGTACGAGGCAAACGCCAAAGGCGTACAGGCAGCCGACGAAATGCTGCGCATCGCCAACAACCTCCAACGTGGATAGCGTCGCGGCTCGCCGCGCGGGCGAGATCTTCGAAGCGATGCTGCTCGCACCGGTCCTTCGTCCGCTCGGCGCCAATGCCGGCCCGTTGGGCGACTACGAGCTCGATCTCATGGCAAACGAAATCGCCCGTTGCGACCGCGGCGGTTTCGCCACGCTCGTCGCGGCGGGCTTGGAGGGTCGCCGGTGACGTCTTGTACGCGTGACGAGCAAGTCGGCGCGCTGCTGCCGCTCGTCCGCCGCTTGGCGCGCCGCCTCAAACGGCTGGTTCCAGCCTTTGATATGGACGATCTCGTCGGCGACGGTTCGCTCGGACTGTTGCGCGCGGTCGATTCCTTCGACCCGCTTCGCGGGCCGCAGCTCGAAGATTACGCCCGGCGTTTGATCGTCGGCGCGATGCTTAACGGCATTCGCCGGATGGACCCGGTCTCGGAACGGGCGCGCCGGATCGTGCGCGACGGTGAGAATCAGCGCTATACGCTCGCGGCGGCGATCGGCGAGATTCCCAGCGCTGCCCAGACCGAACGGCAATGTCCTGGATATCGCCGCGCGGTCGCGGCGGTTTACCGTGGACAGCCGCTCTCGCTCGACGCTCCGCTGCCGGTCGGGGAATCGTTGAGCGGCGACTGGAGCGTCGACCCGGCACAGATCGTCGAGCACCGCCTCGAGCGCTCGCACCTCGCGGCGCTGATCGCGGGGCTGCCGAAGCGGCAGCGCGAGGTCGTGCTGTTGCATTACTTTAAGGGTACGTCGCTGCGCTGCGTCGGCCGGCGCTTGGCGATCTCACCGCAGCGGGCCTCGCAGCTCCATTTGAGCGCGATCGCCAAGCTGAAGCGAGAGGCCTTTGCTGCGGCGCATTGAGCTCGACGAAAACCGGCCCGCACTTTCGGCCGGCGTCGAGACGAATCGTCCGCAGGCCGTGCCGGCCGTTGCCGAGGCGGAGCTCGAGACTGAACTGCTGCCGCAGGACCATCCAGCCTGGGTAAGGGATGCCGTCGCGGTTTCACAGCGCGCTCGCGAGCTCATCGCGAAGCTGCGCCCGGTCGTTATCAAAGTGCTTGCGTTTTGGGACCATCGCCTCCGTTCGATTATGGTAGGGGATCGGCGCGTGCAGGTCGATCCCAGCGGTTGTTATCGAGCCTCGTAGCCTCATGCGCTGCTTCACGGTCCTAGCGGTGCAGGTGGGCGGCGACCGCGATTGCGACCGTGCCGGCCCCGATGAAGATAAAGTAGACTAGGCCTTGGGCGAGTATCAGGACGTCGCGAATTTCTCTGCGGTGAGATTGCATTGGGACTTCCTTTTTTGGAGCTGACCCGTGTATGTTCTCACGCGAAACTGAAGCGCACCGTAAGGGAGGCTGTGATTTGCATGAATTTTACTGCGCGCAGCTGCGTATCGCGGCCGACGTCACCTGCGGCAGGAACGTTCGCCAGACGGGATACTGATTGTAGTTGCCCGCGGTTATCATTATCGCGAGGTCGAGCTTGGGAACGACGATCATCAACTGTCCGCCGTTGCCGCCGGCGTTTACAACGTCGTAGCTCTTTCCGTCTACCGCTAAGGTGGTGAGGTGCCAACCGTAACCGTAGCGGTCTCCCTCTCCTTGCGGCTCGGTGCGCGGTAGGATCGACTCTGCGATCCAAGACGAAGCCACGATCCGCGTTCCATGCCAAGCGCCAGCATCGAGCAAGAGTTCCCCGAACTTCAGAAAATCGCGCGGGCGAATATAGTCGCCGCCGCCAAGATAGGCCTCATTGGCCGGCGGCGGCATCAGCCACATCGCGTAGCGGCCGAATTGCATCGGTGCGGCGAACCGGTCCGCAAAGTATGAAGCGATCTGCTCGTGGGTCTCCGCCGCCACGATCGCGCCGAGCAGATTGATGCCGGCGCTGCAGTAGACGGCGGTCGTTCCGGGGAGGCTCGTCATCGGGAGGCCGAGCGTGTAGCGATACCAATTCGTTCCGGCCGGCTGATTCTGCATCGTCTCTTCATTGCCCGGCGAGCTGTCGTCGTTGTCGTTGCAGGCCAAACCCGAAGCCATCGTCATCAAATCGGCGACGCTCATCGCGGCTTTCCGGGCGTCATCGTTGCGGATCGGCAGATAGGACGCCAGCAGGCTGCGCACGCGCGACTGGGGAGTGAATCGTCGCGTATCTTCGATTGCACGACCCACCATCAGCGTCGCGACGCTCTTGGCGGCCGAGCGCGTGTCGTGCGGTGTATCCGCCGTAAATCCGTAGAAGTACTCGTCGAGGACGAGCCGGCCGTGACGCGCGACCGAGATGCTCTGAATGTACGGCGAGCGCAGCGCCGGCGCGCGCATGGCAACGATGCCGTCGATCGCTTGGGAGAGCGGCGCCTCCCGCATTGCTGCCGTCGCGAGCGTCCCAACGCTCCATCCGTCCGCTAAGCGCTCCGGCGCGCGATACTGCCACGTGCTCTGCGGGCGCGGATAGAACCAGCGAAGCTCGGCGCCGTTGGGGCGATGAAATGTTAGCGGCCCGCCGTCGACCGATGCGCGCTCGAGGTGCAGCGTGCCGTCGGGCGCCGGTGCCGGAAGGTCGAAGAGCATGCCGAGCGCGCTGCCGCTATTGAACTCGGGATTGCGAATAAACGCGCCGATCCGGCCGTCGCTGCCTTTGGAGACGACCAGGAAGTAGTGCGCGGGTTCGCCCAGCGGCGTGGCGGGCACCCACGTTCTCTCGGGCGCCGCCACCGCTTGCGCTGCCCAGACCCCGACGAGCGCCGCGGGTATCATCGCGCCGCCGTCAAGTACGCAAAAGGTCGGCGCCGGTCATTTGCTGGGGAATCTTGAGGCCCATGAGGTGCAGCAGCGTCGGGGCGACGTCGCCGAGCTTGCCCCCGGCGGCGAGCGTACCGTGAAGGCCTTTGCCGATCAGCACAAACGGGACGGCGTTGGTCGTATGGGCGGTGATTGGATTATTCTCTCCGTCGAGCTCCTCTTCGGCGTTTCCGTGATCGGCGGTAATGGCGAGCAGGCCGCCCGCGCGCAAGGTAGACTCGGCCAGCCTCGCTAGACATTCGTCGAGCACCTCGACGGCGGCGATCGTCGCTTTCCATCTGCCGGTATGTCCAACCATATCGGCGTTGGCATAGTTCATCACGATCGCGTCGTAGCGGGCGCCCGCGATCGCTTTGAGTGCCGCGTCGGTGATCGCATCCGCTCGCATCGCCGGCGCCAGATCGTAGGTCGCAACGGAACGGTCCGAAGGGATGAGCTCGCGCTCCTCGCCTGGCACCGGCTCTTCCCGGCCGCCGTTGAGAAAATAGGTGACGTGCGCGTACTTCTCGGTCTCGGCTAGACGAAGCTGCCGCAATCCGGCCTGTGCGATGACGTCGCCGAAGGTCTCGTATTGCGGGCGCGGCCCGAAGAGCACCGGATTGGTATAGTTCTCGTCGTACTTCGTCATCGTCGCGAAGTATGGACGCCGGTACGGCTTGGATGCGAACGCGTCGAAGGGGTCGTGGTAATACTGTGTCGTTCCGGCGTCGAAGGCGGTGGTTAGCTGCCGCGCGCGATCCGGACGGAAGTTGAAGAAGATGAAGGCGTCGCCGTCCTCGATCGGTCGCGGCTGTGCGATGATCGTCGGCTGGACGAACTCGTCATCCTCACCGCGCCCGTAACCCTCCCGAACCGCCGCGACCGCATCGCTGCTACGGTGCGCCGCGTCGCCGAGGGCCAGAAGTTCGTACGCGCGCTGGGTCCGTTCCCAGCGCCGGTCGCGATCCATCGCGTAAAACCGGCCCGTGACGCTGGCGATCGCGCCGTCGCGTCCAACCGCCGAAAGCTTGCTCTCGAGCATCGCGACGTAGAGCGCGGCGGAGCGCGGCGGCGTGTCGCGCCCGTCGAGAAAGCAGTGGACGGCCAATGGGACGTTGGCCGCGACGGCAGCGTCGATCAGTGCGAAGAGATGCTCGATCGAGCTATGCACTCGTCCGTCGGAGAGCAGCCCCATGAGGTGAAGCGTTGCTTTATTCTCCGCGGCGTGCGCGAGCGCCGCGCGCAGCGTCTCGTTCCGCGCGAACTCGCCCGAAGCGATTGCGGCATCGATCAGCGTCACGCCTTGCGGCACGACGCGCCCGCTGCCGAGGTTGAGATGGCCGACCTCGCTGTTGCCCATGATCCCCTTGGGCAATCCGACGGATTCGCCGGAGGCGCAGAGCGTCGTGTGCGGATACCCCTCGAAGAGCCGCCGCCAGTTCGGCAGATTTGCTGCGGCGATTGCATTGCCGTGCGTTTCGTCGCGGCAGCCCCAACCGTCGAGCACGGCGAGCACGACGGGCCGGTAGTTCATTGCGCGTGTGCGATCAGCGAGGCGAAGCCCTCGGGGTCGAGCGATGCACCGCCGATCAATCCTCCGTTGATCTGCGGCTGCGCCATATAGGAGGCGACGTTTGCCGCGTTCATGCTTCCGCCGTAGAGAATCGGCACGCCCTGCAGCTCGGCGACGCAGCGGCGAATCGTCCCCATGACGCGATTGGCTTCGCGCGGGTCGCAGTTCTTGCCGGTCCCAATCGCCCAGATCGGCTCGTATGCGACGACGACCCTCGCGAGATCTTCGGGCGCAATGCCGGCAAAGGCGTCCCGCGTCTGGCTAACGACGCGTTCGTCGGCCTCTCCCGCATCGTGCTCCTGCGACGTCTCGCCGACGGCAACGATCGGCGTGAGTCCCTGTCCGAGCGCCGTGCGCACTTTCAGGTTCACCGTGCGATCGTTCTCACCGCAATAGGCGCGCCGCTCGGAGTGTCCGAGGATGACGTAACTGACTCCGAACTCGAGCAGCATCGGAGCGCTGATCTCACCGGTAAAGGCGCCCTGCAGTTCCCAGTGCATCGTCTGCGCGCTCAGCCGCACGCGCGTCCCGGCCAGGCGCGACGACGCCAGCGGGAGCGACGTAAACGGCGGCGCTACGACGATTTCGATCTTCGCGGGAACGTCGGCAACGCGGGGAAGGAAGGCGTCGAAAAAGGCGGCCGTCTCGGCGGCGGTTTTGTGCATCTTCCAGTTTCCGGCAAGGATCGTTTGCGGACACCCGCTACTGCTCAAGCGCGGCGACTCCCGGCAACGTCTTCCCTTCGAGGAACTCGAGCGTTGCGCCGCCGCCGGTCGAAACGTAGGTCGTCTTCGACGCGAAGCCCAGCAGATTGGCCGCTGCGGCGGCGTCGCCCCCGCCCACGACGCTGTTCGCGCCGGCCGCAGTCGCGCGGGCGATCGCTTCGCCGACGACTTGCGTGCCTTGGCGGTAAGCGGGTTTCTCGTACACGCCCATCGGCCCGTTGAAGACGATCGTCTTCGCGGTTTCGATCGTTGCAGCGTAGGCCTTTGCGCTCGCGGGGCCGATGTCCAGAATCATCTCGTCGCCGACGCTGTCGATCGCGACGACGTGCGCGCGCTCGGGCGCGTCGAGCGACGGCGCAACGACGGCATCCGCCGGCAGCTCGACCGCGACGTTGCGTTGCTTGGCCAGCGTCAAGAAGCGTCGCGCCGGCGCGAGATCGTCGTCGCGCAAAGATTTCCCGACGTCGACTCCTTGTGCTGCGAGCAGCGTGTTGGCCATGCCGCCGCCGATGCAGAATGCGTCGACGAGCAGGCACAGGTGCTCGAGCATCGGCAGCTTATCTCTGATCTTGGCGCCGCCGATCGCGCAGACGAAAGGCTTGGCCGGATGCTCGACGATCGCCGAGAGTGCGCGCAGCTCGGCCTCCATCAGCAGGCCTGCCGCGCTCGGAAGAAAGTGCGCGATCCCTTCGGTCGACGCATGCGCACGATGCGCCGTGGCAAAGGCGTCGTCGACGTAGAGATCGCCCAGCGACGCGAGGCGCTGCGCGAAGGCGGGATCGTTGCGTTCCTCTTCGGGGTGAAAGCGTACGTTTTCGAGCAGTAGGATATCGCCGTCGTGCAGCTGCGCGACGGCTCGTTCGGCGGCGTCGCCGACCGAATCGGCGGCAAACGCGACGCTCGTCCCGAGGCGCTGCGAGAGCGCGCGTGCGATCGGCGCCAGCGAGAGCGCCGGATCCGGCGTTCCATCGGGGCGGCCGAGGTGGGAGAGAACGATCGTCTTCGCGCCGCGCTGCGCGAGCCAGCGCAGCGTCGGCAGCGCAGCGTCGATGCGTGCGTA
>DATDHW010000006.1:0-3528 GCA_036521375.1 Candidatus Cybelea sp. | reverse complement strand
GTTCGGATCGGCCAGACCCGAGCGCGAGCGAAGAACGCTCTCCGCCACCGCGTCGACGGCCTCGTTCTGCCCGACGACGCGCCGATGCAGTTCGTCTTCGAGGTGCAGCAGCTTCTCTTTTTCGCCTTCGACGAGTTTGGTTACCGGAATGCCCGTCCAGCGAGAGATCACGCCGGCAATGTCGTCCTCGTCGACCTCTTCCTTGGAGAGCCGCGCGCCATCGCTCTGCGCGAGCCGCTCCTCTTCGGTACTGAGATCTTTCTGCAGCTGCGCCAGTGTGCCGTAGCGCAGCTCCGCCACACGATTGAGGTCGTAGCTGCGCTCCGCCTGTTCGATCGCAATCTTCGTGTTCTCGATCTGCTCGCGAAGCTGGCGCAGCTTGATCGCAGCATTCTTTTCGGCATCCCAGCGAACGCGCAGCTTCGTCTGATCTTCGCGCAGCGTCGCCAGCTCTTTCTCCAGCTGTTCCAGCCGGCGCCGGCTCGCGCCGTCGTCCTCCTTTCGCAGCGCCTCGCGTTCGATCTCGAGCTGCATCACGCGCCGCGAAACCTCGTCGAGCTCCTGCGGCATCGAATCGATCTCGGTCCGCAGCTTCGCGCCCGCCTCGTCGACCAAATCGATCGCTTTGTCCGGCAAGAAGCGATCGGTGATATAGCGATTGCTCATCGTCGCGGCAGCGACCAGCGCCGCATCCTTGATGCGCACGCCGTGGTGCGCCTCGTACTTCTCCTTGAGGCCGCGCAGAATCGAGATCGTATTCTCGACGCTGGGCTGATCGATCGTGATCGGCGCAAAGCGCCGTTCCAGCGCCGCATCTTTTTCGATGTACTTGCGGTACTCATCGAGCGTCGTCGCGCCGATCATATGCAGCTCGCCGCGCGCGAGCATCGGTTTGAGCAGGTTGCCCGCGTCCATCGCGCCTTCGGCTTTGCCAGCGCCAACGACCGTGTGCAGCTCGTCGACGAACAGGATGATCTGCCCCTCGGAGGCCGCGACGTCTTTGAGCACGGCTTTGAGGCGCTCTTCGAACTCGCCGCGATACTTTGCGCCCGCGATCAGCGCGCCCATATCCAGTGAGACGACGCGTCTGTTTTTCAAGCCTTCGGGAACGTCGCCGCGCACGATCCGCTGCGCGAGACCCTCGACGATCGCGGTTTTGCCAACACCGGGATCGCCGATGAGCACCGGATTGTTCTTCGTTCGGCGCGAGAGCACTTGAACGATGCGCCGAATCTCTTCATCGCGGCCGATGACCGGATCGAGCTTGCCGCGCTCCGCTTCGAGCGTAAGGTCGCGACCATATCGCTCGAGCGACTTGTACGTTCCCTCGGGATCTTTGGTCGTCACGCGCTGATTGCCGCGCACCTCGCGAAGCGCTTGCAGGAGCTTGTCTTTGGTCAGCCCAGCGTTGCGCAGAAGGCGCCCGAGCTCGCCGGAAGACTGTGCCATCGCCAGCAGCACGTGCTCGACAGAGGTATAGTCGTCGGAAAGCCCTTTGGCTTCGTTCTCGGCAATGCTCATGATGCGTGCCAGCTCCGGCGAAAGCGTCACCTGCGCCGAGTCGGCGCTCGCACCGCTCAGCCGCGGCAGCCGGGCGATGGCATCGTCGACCGCGCGCGCCAGCGTCTTCGGATCGGCACCGGCCTTGGCGAGGATATCGGGAGCGATGCCGCGGTCCTGTTCCAACAGCGCCGCGAGCATATGCTCCGGAGTCGTTTGCGTGTTGTGCTCGTGCAGCGCACGAGAGTAGGCCTCGTTAAGCGCGTCGCCGACGCGCTCGGTCATCTTATCGACGTTCATCTCCCACCTGTTGACAGCGCAGCCTGGTAATCGGATTCAATCGGTGCGAGCCGGTCCGAGTATCGGCTCGCCTGGAGAACCTCGGCCGGAGTCGCGGGGGCAAACGAGCTCCCGACACGCGAGATGAGGTCGAGGACGTCTTCGCGCAACTGCGCCGGACCGGTGAGGTCCTCGATGTTGCGCGGATCGTAGGTCAGGCGCGCCCGGACGGCGCGCAGCCGCTGGGCCTGCGCCGGGGTCGCACCGCGCAGACGTGCGTCGATGCCGTTGAGCATCGTATCGATCGCGCTCAGCTCCGCGAAGAGCCGCGCCAGCGTGTTGTAGCGTATCTCGAGCGCCGCCACGTTCGGGGTGCTGGGATCCGGCCGCACCATCAGGGGCACCGAACTCGTGACGCCGTCGATCGTCAGCGCCACGGTAAAGGTTTGCGGCACGACTTCGGGGCCGGCTTCGGGCCCGCGGTTCTGCTTGTACGTGCCGCGCCACTGAACCGGGCCGTCTTGCGTGAGATCCCACGAGGCACGGTTCATTCCGGCGTCTTTCGGCACGTCATCGCTTTTTAAATGCCGCACCACGCGCCCGCGCGAATCGAGGATAGCGATCGACGCGGTCTTCGCGTCGCGCGGAAGGAAGTAGGTGACGATCGCGCCTCCGTCGCCGCCATCGCCGATGTAATCGTTGTACGGCAGCAACGGTTCGGTAAACGTGTTAACCGGCGGCCAGTTCCACATTTGGACCGCGTCGCGCGGCGCAAACAGCGTCACACGCGCTGCGTCCGCGCCGTTCCAGCGCTGGATCGGCGTCAGATCGTCGAGGATCCAGACGCCGCGGCCGTGGGCGCCGACGACGAGATCGTTTGCCTCGGTCTCGATCTCGAGGTCGTAGACGGCGGTCGCCGGCATGTTCAAGCGCAGCGGCTGCCAGTGCGCGCCGCCATCGATCGTCACCCAGACGCCGCGATTGGTGCCCGCGTAGAGCACGTTGGCAGCTCGCGGATCTTGGCGGACAGTGCGCACGTATTGATCGCGCGGCAGATCTCCCGCAATCGATCGCCACGTACTGCCGTAATCGTCGGTGCGAAGCACGTACGGATGCTGGTCGCCGTTGAGGTGCCGCTCGACGGCAGCGAATGCGGTTCCCGCGGCAAAGCGCCCCGGATCGATGCACGTTATCCGCCCCCACGGCGGCACGAGCGAAACGGACGGCGAGACGTTCTGCCACGACGCGGCAGCGAGCCCACCGCGGCGGCGGCTGAGCTGCACGAGTCCGTCGTCGGTCGTCACCCAGATCAGCTGCGGGTCGAGTTTCGTGGTCGCGACGTAGAGAATCGTATCGTAGAATTCGGCCCCTGATTGATCGTATGAAACCGGACCGCCCGACGGCCCCTGTTTGCTCTTATCGTTGCGCGTGAGATCGGGACTGATGACGCTCCACGTCTCGCCGCGGTCGGTACTCTTGAAGAGCACGTTGCCGCCGACGAGCGCGGCGCCGCCGTCGTCAAACGCGATCGGCGTGTCCCAGTTGAAGCGGTAGTCGAGTGCGCTCGCCGGCTTCACGCCGTTGGACTCGGCATCCGGCGAGACGTCGCGCGCCTGACGCGTGCGCGCGTCCCACAGATAGACCTGCCCGGTGTCGGAGTTCGTCGACGTCGACCACACGAGGTCGGGGTCGTGCGGATCGGCGAGTACCCACATGCCATCGCCGGCACCGACCTGATACCAGTCGCGG
>DATDHW010000005.1:0-13595 GCA_036521375.1 Candidatus Cybelea sp. | reverse complement strand
CGCAGGGTCGTCCGTGCGGCCCGACAGTGGCGCGCTCACCTACGTCGTTTCCTACGAAACTAACGAGATTCTCGGATTTCCCTTAACCGCCAACGGCAACGTTGCGCCGTCGGTGATCGTTGGCGGTTCGAAGACGAAACTGGATCAGCCGGACGCGCTCGCGATCGATCCCGCGTCGGGGACGTTCTTCGTGGCCAATGGCGACTATGGCGATCGCCGAATTCTGATCTTTCCTAAGAACTCCAACGGCAACGTCGCTCCGAAAATACTGGCAGGCTCCAGCGTTCCGGTTGAGGGCACCTATGGGCTGGCCGTCGACGCTCACGGCGAGCTGTACGTATCGGACTATACGGCCAAGGCGATCTACGTTTTCGCGGCCGGGGCGTCTGGAAATACCGCCCCGATTCGAACGATCGCCGGGGACGCTACCGAACTCGTGCAGCCCCTGGGAATGTCGTTCGATTCAAGCGGTCATCTCTACGTTGCGAACAGCCACGACTCGACCGCGCCGGTCGAGGAGTTTGCTGCGGGGGCCAATGGTAACGTCGCCCCGATCGCGACCATCGGCGGCAGCCATACAAAGCTTTTGGGGATATCCGACGTCGTACTCGACACGCACGACCGCATTGTGATCCCCAACGCGGGCTCGATCGAAATATTTGCTGCGGGCTCCCACGGCAACGTCTCGCCGGCGGTCACGATCAAGGGGAAGAAGACGACCATCGTCGACCTAACAACCGTAGGTACGGATGCAAGTGGGAGTATCTACGGGACGAACGCCGTCGACATTCAAAACCTCAAGTTCTCGATAATCGTCTTTGCGCACAACGCAGATGGGAACGTTGCGCCCCAGAGAACTATCTCCGGCACGCACACACATATCATAGACGCGTTCTACCCGACGACGCTGTAGGCAGTTACACGGCGGCCGGAACGTCTAGCGCTTAGAAAGCCTCGGTGCCGTCTATCGTTCCGAGGCCTGTGGGGCCATCCCATCCGCGACCGGCAACGCATAGCGGTGGCCCGCAGGTGCCGTTGCTTCCGGATACGACGTCGTTCAGAGCCGCGGCATGCGCGTATAGGTTTCCCAAAAGGTTTGTGCTCGCGTTGCCCGTGAGCGCGAAAATTGAAGCGACGATCGGCGTGGCGACGGACGTTCCGCCGAAAACCAGCCAGCCTCGGTGCCCGAAGGTGTCGTAAATCGCTACCCCGGTCTGGGGATCTGCGTCCGCCGAGACGTCGGCTTCTGCGCGCATCGTGCACCCAGTGTTCGACGCGCTTTGGAAGCCGGGCTTGGCGTAAATTTTGCTGCAGCCGCTCCCGGCACGCTGCCATGCGGTCTCCACACGCGGGCTGACCGACTTTAGGCTCGTTCCGCCGACGCCGACGACGCTCGGCAAGATCGCCGGCCACTGCGCGACGGAGTTGTATGAGTGGTCGCCGGTCGACGCAACGATCGCCCCGCAGGCGGCCCTGTAGTCTGCGTCGTAGCTTTGGCTGCCCTCATTGCCGCTCCAGCTATTGCTAACGTAGTCGGCGTGGGCAGTTGCGTATCGTTCGGCACTGCTGAGATCGGCGATGCTCGCGGATGCCGATTCCACCAAGAGAATCTTACAGTTCGGGCAGATTGCGGAAATCATCTCGACGTCCACCGAGTCTTCCCCGGCCCACCCCACGTTCGTCTGCGCCGTGAACTGACGTTTGGTAAAGCAGCCGCTGGAGACGGTACAGGCCGGCAATCCGAACTGCTTTCGGTAAACATTGAGGTCCGATTCCACGTTCGGATCGTCGTAAGCGTCGACGATCGCGACGGTCCGGTCGGCGCCGTCGTTCACTCCGTCCGTTGTTAGCCCGTACGCGGTCTCAAGGTCACTCGGTGCGTACCCTGCCGGGGCGTTTGGCTGAACTGCGCCCTGAACGTCGGTGCGCAGCCATGCTTGGCAGCGCGCAAAACCCGGGCCGACGTCGCCGCAAACCCGTACGGAAGGCCCTCCGCGCGGCCAGAGGCCTAACCGCGCGGCCGTTTCAATCGGCGGTGAGGCGACGGCGTTTTGCAATACGCTCGAGGCGCTCGGCGCAGCGTGCGGGCGGCACGTCGCGATAGACGCTTCCGGTAACGAGTTCATTGCTCCGCGACAGGCTGTCAGTACGGCAACCGCCGCGATTCCGGTGACGATCGTGAAGCGCACCGCCTTACAGTTCCTTTCGCAAGCAGGGATAGTGGACTAGCATAGCCTTCCTTCCCCTGCGCAAGCTGAGAAATCTTCGAAAGAGACCCTGCTCAATATTCCCGCAGGAACCGCCAGCCGGATGATCGTTAAGAAAGCGGCACTCGTAAGAGTGCCGCTTTTTGCGTTATGGGACGGGAGCGAAACGCGCTACCCTACGGCGCCTTCCATCTCCATTTTCACCAGGCGGTTGAGTTCGACGGCATATTCCATCGGCAGCTCCTTGACGAAGAAGTCGAAGAAGCCGTTGACGATCATCGCCGTGGCATCTGCTTCCGAGAGACCGCGCGACATTGCATAAAAGAGTTGCTCTTCGCCGATTTTGCTGACGCTCGCCTCGTGCTCGACGGTCGAGCGCTGCTCGTGAATCTTCATCGTCGGCTTCGTGTCGCTTGACGACTGCTCATCCATGATCAACGCATCGCAGCGGACGCGCGTCTTCGCGCCGACCGCACCCGGATGCACCTCGACCAGCCCGCGATAGGTTGTCTTCCCGCCGTGCGCGCTCACCGATTTATTCGTAACCACCGACGTCGTCCGGGGAGCGGCGTGGATAACCTTCGCGCCCGCATCCTGGTGCTGGCCCTCGCCGGCAAACGCCATCGAAAGGATCTCGCCGCGCGCGCCTTCGCCCATCAAATAGATCGAGGGATACTTCATCGTCAGGCGCGAGCCGATGTTGCCGTCGACCCACTCGATGGTCGCATCCTTGTGCGCGACCGCGCGCTTGGTGACGAGATTGAAGATGTTGCGATACCAGTTTTGAATCGTCGTGTAGCGAATCGACGCACCATCCATCGCGATCAGCTCGACCACCGCGGAGTGCAGCGAAGACGTCGAAAACTTCGGCGCGGTGCAGCCCTCGATGTAGTGCACCTTGGCACCCTTGTCGGCGATGATCAGCGTCCGCTCGAACTGGCCCATGTTCTCGGCATTGATCCGGAAATATGCCTGCAACGGCATTACCACTTCGACGCCCGGCGGCACGTAGATGAACGACCCTCCCGACCACACCGCAGAATTCAGCGCGGCGAACTTATTGTCGCCGGGCGGAATCACCGTCGCGAAGTACTTCCGAACGATATCCGGGTACTTTTTGATCGCGGTATCCATGTCGCAGAAGAGGACGCCTTGCTCGTCGAGCGCTTTGCTCGTGTTATGGTAGACGACCTCGCTTTCGTACTGAGCCGAGACGCCGGCCAAGAACTTGCGCTCGGCCTCGGGGATGCCCAAGCGATCGAACGTCCGCTTGATATCCTCTGGGACGTCGTCCCAAGAGCGCTCCGTCTGGTCCGTCGACTTCACAAAATAATGGATGTCGGCGAAGTCGATCTCGCTCAGGCGCTTCGTGTCGCCCCACGTCGGCATCGGCTTGGAGAGGAAGAGATCGTATGCTTTGAGCCGGAACTCGAGCATCCAAGCGGGCTCGTCCTTCATCCGGCTAATTCGCTCGACGATCTCCCGGGTCAGGCCCTTGTCCGATTTAAAGACGTAGTTTTCGGTATCGTGGAACCCGTGCCGGTAGTCCTCGATGAGCTGAGCCGGCTTCACCGGAGCGTCTAACTTCAATGCCATGGTCACCTCAGCGTACCCCCCAGGGCGGACATAGTCAAGATAATGAAGTGCTACCTTTAAATACCTGTGAATTCGTCGTGGAAAAGCCCTTTACATGGGGGGGTGTAGGGGGTATGATTGGCGCCGGTCCTTTTTTAGGGTAGGTCCAAGGTCCCCGGTCCGGCTCGAAGCGAGCCCTGCGGGGTCCACGGTTGAAAGGGAGGGCGCGCCCATCGCGCCATCGCGGCGAGTCACCCGCGCACCGAACAAAAGCGCCGGCAAGAGCTCGTCGATAGGTCGGGGGAACGGTTGCACCGCAGCCGCCAGCCGACGAAGTCCGGAGGTGGGATTCCTCAAAGGTCAAGGAGACCTGTACAAATTGAAGGCACTCGGCAGGCACATCGTGTGCGAGCTCTCGGGCTGTCATCCTGCATTACTTTCCGACATCAGCGGCATTGCCGCCATGATGAACGCGGCCGCCACGGCCGCGGGCGCTACGATTATGGAGAGCGCCTTTCACCGATTTGAGCCGCAGGGCGTCTCCGGAACGGTCATCTTGGCCGAATCCCATCTTTCGATCCACACCTGGCCCGAAATGGGCTATGCGGCGATGGACTTTTACACGTGCGGCGAGCATACCGACCCCTGGCTCGCTTGCGATTACGCCGCTCGCACCCTCGCTGCCAAGAGCGTGCTGGCAACCGAACTCAAGCGCGGCATAGAAAAAAGCGACGGTGAGTTTACCCACGTCATCGATCGCAACGCGAGCGCAGAAACGCTTTCGGCGTAACAATAATCATTTTTATCACGTTGTAATTTGGGAGGCGCAATGCGCCTGCCGTCTAATTACTTTACGCACAAAATTACGGTTACCGCTCTCAGGAGTGAGGGAGAAACGATTCTCATGCGTTCACATATGATTCGAGCCGGCATCGCCGCAATCGCGGCGACCGTGGCGCTAGCAGCATGCGCTAGCCACGGTCTCGTGCCGTCATCGTCGGGCGGGCTCGGTCAAAGCGCGCTCAGTCCCACGGCGCTCAACGATTCGCTCGTCCAGCCCGAAATTACGACCTGCGCCAAGAGTCCGCCGCAGTACTGGTGGCTGTACAAAGGCTCCTGCGATCCGAAGATCACGCTGAAGCCGACCGGCGCGACCTTCACGCTGGCAGAGTACGACAGCATCACCGTCAAAGGTTCGATCGGACACAACACGACCAAAGGCACGGCGTCGATCACGCTGGCCGACGCCACCGGTACCAACGGCGATATCACGGCCTGGAAAGGCAAAGCCTTCCCGAAATATCTGGCTCGCGGTAAGACCTTCATCTACGCCGTAGCGGTGAATCATAGCACCCAAACCATTAAGCCGATAACCGGTGGCGGCAAGCCGGTTCTGCAGTACGTCGTCACCGACGCTAAGGGCCTTCCCGGCAAAACCTGCGGCGTCGCGCTGCTCAACGAGGAGCAGGGCGGCAAATTCATCTGGTCCTCGTTCCCGGGAGATTTCACCGCCAAGGGCAACACCGTGACGATCACGCAGTACAGCGTGCCGCGGGGCTTCGCGATTCCCCCGAAAACGCCGCTCTATTTCGGCGTAAACTGCTGGAACACTTAAGATACCGATAGCGCAGTAGATCTCGTTAGCGGAAAAGAGCCCTGCCGGAAACGGCGGGGTTCTGCTTTTTGGCGGCCAATCTAGGGCGGGTCATGCCCAAGACGCAGTACTGGCAATGGTACGTCGAAGAGTTCGCGCCCACCGAGCAACATCGTCACGCGATCGATGACCTGTTCTTCTCGGGCCGCACTGAGTTTCAAGAGGTCGCGGTGCTGAGCTCGCCCGTCTTCGGTAAGATGCTCATCATCGACGGCGACACGCAGAGCTCGCAAGTCGACGAGCGGATCTATCACGAGAGCCTCGTCCACCCCGCGCTCGCGGCGGCGGCCGATCGCTCCGAGGTACTGATCCTCGGCGGCGGCGAGGGCGCGACGCTGCGCGAAGTCCTGCGCTGCCCGGAGGTCGCGCGCTGTACGATGGTCGACATCGACGGCCGCGTGATCGAGCTCTCCAAAGAGTTTCTTCCGGAATGGTCGGCCGGTGCGTTCGACGATCCGCGCGCGCACGTCGTCGTCGGCGATGCGCTGGCGTACATGCGCGACCACGGCGATCGTTACGGCGCGATCCTCTCCGACCTCACCGAGCCGCTCGAAGATTCGCCGAGCAATCCCCTCTTCAACGAGGAGGTCTTTGCCTTGATCAAATCGCGGCTGCTCGAAGGGGGCATCTACGCATTGCAGGCGAGCACGGCCGGCGTGCACAACGCGGCGCTGCACGCCAAGATGTCGCGCACGCTGCGACGCCACTACAAGTACGTCGCGTCGTTCTACACCCACGTGCCGGCCTTCGATACCGACTGGGCTTTTCTCGCCTGCAGCGATCGGGCGGACCTCACTGCGCTCGATGCTGCGCGCATCGACAGCTACTGCGCGACGCTTGCCGGCGATAGCTTCTTCTACGACGCGCAAACGCACCGGCGGCTCTTTGCGCTGCCGCTCTACCTGCGCCGGATGCTGGCATCCGGCGGGGATACTTTTTAACTCGAAGAAAGGCGACGAAATGAGCATCGATTTCTCACACGCGCCCCATGCCTGGGAGAAGGAGAAGAGCAACTTCGTTGCACTCCTCGATCTGAAGCTCGAGCGCGTCGAGCACGGCAAGGCCGTGATGCGCATGCCGTACCGTCCCGAGATCACCAACGGCACGGGCGCCGTGCATGGCGGCGCGATCGTCAGCCTCTGCGACACCGTCTTCTACGTTGCGCTCGCTTCGATCTACGGCCGCGAGCAAGATACGACGACAATCGCGCTGCAGTGCAACTTCCTGGCTCCGGCCGGTCCGCCGCACGATCTCGTCGCCGAGGCGCGCGTGCTGCGCGGCGGCCGCCGCATCGTCTACGGCGAGGTTTACGTCCGCAGCGGTACGGAGATCGTCGCGCACGCCACGCTCGATTTCCTCAACAGCTACCCCAAAGAGAAACCGGCGAAGTCAGGCCACTTCACGCCCCCCGCCTAACCACCCACCGTTGTCACCCTTGTCACACTTGTCACACTTGTCACACTTGTCACACTTGTCACACTTGTCACCCTGAGCTTGTCGAAGGGCTGTCGAAGGGCTGTCGAAGGGCCGTCGAAGCGCCGTCGAAGGGCTGTCGAAGGCGGTCGAGGGCGCACCACGCGTGTCACCCTGAGCCTGTCGAAGGGCTGTCGAAGGGCCGTCGAAGGGCTGTCGAAGGGCTGTCGAAGGGTCGAAGGATGGGTACGAACGAGCCATGCCGCAAAAGCATCGCTACAGCGAAAAAGAGCATCGTCAGGTCGAGCACATCAAGGAAAGCGAAGAGGCGCGGGGCCATTCGCCCGAGGAGGCTGAGGGCATCGGCTACGCAACCGTCAGCAAGCGCAACCCCGAGAAGCATCGCTTTAACGCCAAGGAAGACCGCCAGGCGCAGCACATCATGGAATCGGAAGAAGAGCGCGGGAAGTCCGAGGGAGAGGCGAAGCGCATCGCCTATGCGACCGTAAACAAGCACCGCTCCTGACCCGGCTCCCTGCGCGGCAGGCTTTTATTGTGGGCTATCGTGAAAACGGGGTGCCGTGGCTACCGACGAGTTAAGGCGAACCGCTCTTTACGACGACCACGCCCGTGCGGGCGCCCGCCTCGTGCCGTTCGGCGGTTTCGAGATGCCGGTGCAATACACGAGCATCCTCAAAGAGCACGACGCGGTGCGTCATCGCGCCGGCCTCTTCGACCTTTCCCACATGGGGCAGTTCTGGCTAACCGGCGGTGCGGTCGCGCAGTGGGCCGATACGCTGACGATCAACTCGGTCGTGACGATGAAGGATTGGCAAGCGCGTTACAACATTTTCTGCAACGACGCCGGCGGCGCCCACGACGACACGATCTTTTATTCTCTGGACGACCGCTGGCTGCTGGTCGTCAATGCCTCGAACGCCGATAAGATGTGGGAGCATGTCAACGCCTTTGCTCCCGAATACGGCGTGTCGCTGGAGAATCGGCATGGTAAGGACGCGCTGATCGCGATTCAAGGTCCGCTCTCGGTACAGATGCTGCAGCCGCACGTTCCCGATGTCGACCTCGCGGCGATGAAGTACTATTTCAGCGCGCGCGGTACCGTCAATGGCGTGCCGGCGGTCATCGCGCGAACCGGGTACACCGGTGAAGACGGCTTCGAACTCTTTATTGCCGGCGAGCGTGCCTCGCAACTCTGGCAAGCGCTGCTCGAAGCGCACGTGGCCGAGGGGCTCGAGCCCTGCGGTCTCGGTGCGCGGGATGTGCTGCGGCTCGAAGCCGGCATGCCGCTCTACGGCCACGAGCTCACCGAGGAGATCACGCCCGTCCAAGCCGGCCAGCTCTGGGCGATCAAGTTCAACAAGGAAAGCTTCATCGGAAAAGAAGCGTTGCAAGCGCAGATCGACCGCGACGACTATCCGAGAATCGTCGGCCTGATGATGAACGGGCGCGCGCCGGCACGCGAAGGCTACCCCGTACTGCATCACGGCCGTCGGGTTGGCGAGATTCGCAGCGGTTCGATCGGGCCATCGGTCGCGAACAAGAACATCGCGACCGCGCTCGTCGAGCGGGATTCCGCACACCTCAATACGACGCTCGGCGTCGAAATTCGCGACGTGTTGCACGACGCAACCGTCGTGCCGCTGCCCTTTTACAAGCGTCCCAAGTAGCGAGAAGGAGAGAACGTGGCGCAGCCCGAGGATCTGCTCTACAGTAAGGAACACGAATGGGTCCGCCTTGACGGCGAAACCGCGACGATCGGCATCACCGATTACGCGCAAGGCTCGCTCGGGGATATCGTCTACGTCGAGCTGCCGAAAGTCGGTGCGACGATCGAGCAGTTCGGCAACGTCGGCGTCGTCGAATCGGTCAAAGCCGTCTCGGATCTCTTCACCCCGATCTCCGGCGAAGTCATTGAGATCAACGGTACGCTCGACGACGACCCCGCCGCCGTCAACCGCGAGCCGTACGGCGCCGGCTGGTTGATCAAAGTGCGCCTGCGCGACAACGGCGAAACCGCCAACCTCCTCAGCCCCACCGAATACGAGCTTCTCGCCGCCGAATAAACGCGGCTAGTGGAGGAGGCGTCGAAGCGAAGCTATTAGCGTGCCGGCTCGCGCCGGGCGATCGGCGACGAACGCCCAGAGGTCGCCGTCGGGTGTCAGCGCTCCCCGAGCGCCGACGGCTCGCGCCCAGTTTTGCACTTCCTCGTGGCCGCCGAGCAAAGCCCAGCGAACGTCTGCGTCGCCGAGCTGCCGGTCGTAGTGGAAATAATCGCCGCCCGTCCAAGACGGAACCCCTGCGATGCGCTCGCGGCTATCGAAATTGATGTGATAGACCCAAAAATAATCGCCGTAGATCATGCGGATGCCGCGCCGTGCGAGCATCGCGCGCAGATGCTCGTCGTCCTTGAGCCCCTGCGTGAGCCCGGCGCGCGTCTTCGTTCCCGGCAAACTGTAGAGCCAAAAGTTCGGCAGTGTCACGAGAACGACTGCGCCGACCGCCAACCACTTCCGGAAGCTCCATAACGCCGTTGCGCCGATCGAGCACACGATCGGAACGATCAGGTAGAGCGGCGCAATATATCGCACCGTCCAACCGCGCATCGAGCCCGCCTGCGAGGCGACGTAGAGCAGAAAGACCCCCGCGAACACGAGCCATATTAGTTGCCACTCCTCTGCATATTTCCCGTCGCGATCGCGTGCGATCGCGATGGTGAAGCCGGCCGCGACGGTCGCGTATCCGAGGATCAGCGGCGTCGAAAGCGACAACCAGCCGGCTGGTTCGTGGAAAAGCAGCTTGGGAACTTGCGCCACGACGAACCAAATGATGTTGTCGACTACCACGGCACCGTTAGGCGCCGCTTGCGATGCCCAGTTGTGTGTCAGCGACGACGCGCCGTTTGTAGCATTGCCGATGATGAACGGTGCCGCGCCGACGACAAAGCCGAGCCCGGCGCCAATGGCTTCGCGTAGCGTCGCCGTACGCCGCCGCCAGGCAATCCAAATGAGGACCGGCAGCGTGACCATCAAGGTCTGCAGCGATATCCAAATGCCGAAGCCGGCGCTCATTCCAAACGCGACACGCTGCCAGGTCCGTCCTTCGTGCCGCCACAGCGTCGCGAGCCAGAGCGTCGCCGCGCACGATGCCATGATCTCACCGTAAGCCCATGGCACGTATGTGACCGTCATGAACTGCTCGGGCGGCACGACGACAAAGATCATTGCGATGCAGCCGAGGCGGTCGCCGAGCAGCGCACGCAGGAAGAGCCAAGAAAAGGCGAGGTAGAGCGCACCCCAGGTCAGGCCGGTGAGCGCCAAACCGACGCGGCCGTCGCCCAACAGGTGGAAGTAGGCTGCTGCTACATAACAGCTCGCTGCGCTCAGCCGCGTGCCGCCGGGAAAGAAGAGCGGATAGCCTCCAGCCGCCACGCGGAACGCGCAGAGCCCCGCCAGCGTGCCGTCGGAATCGATCTGAAAGAGCGCGAGCGGAAAATAGAGCGCTGCCCGCAGCAACACCCCTGCCGCCACCAGTGCGATACCGAGCCGCGCCACGCCGCGCGCTTTCTATACGAAGGGCCCTACGGCCTCGCCGCAACCACCGTACTCGAATGTACGCACCTCACACGCAACGCGACATCGACAAGATGCTCGCAGCGGTCGGCGTCGAGTCGCTCGACGCGCTGCTGCGCGTTCCCGACGAGATCGCACCCAAAGCCAAGCTTGAGGTCGTTCCGGCGCTTCCCGAGTACCCGAATAGCGGCCGACCTCGCGGCCGGCAGGTGCTAATTGCGGCGAAGAACGACGAGGGTCCCGCGGCGCAAGACAATTCGGTACGTTTTCTGCGCGAGCAGCGATTGAGCCGCCGCGCTCTTCCATTGCGCCGCGTCGTCGATAACGTCGAACACGATATACTGCTGGCCCGATCCATCGATCATGGCGTTCGGGTTCATCCCGAGATGGGCGAAAATTTCGTCGTCGGCACGGATGCTCGCGTTCTGCGGCAGCGATTCCAGCGTCTGTTCCTTCACGGAGTCGGCATACGTGCTCTTACGGCCGAGAAAGTATCCAGGACTCGTGGGGCTGTAGTATTCCGACGTCCAGATCGAGATGGCCAGAGCCAGAACGACTCCTAGCTTCGCCAGCGTCATCGACCGGGCCGCCAGCCACGCCGCACCCTCCACGAAGGCGCAGAGCATGAATCCGATCCACGTCGCGCTGTAGTGCGTGCCGATGAAGAGCGTAATCGCTTCGTGCGAAAGCATGACTTCCGCTAAGCCAGGCAGCGCGAAGACGAAGTAGCGGCGTGAAAGGAGCGGCAGAAAGGCCAACGGCGAGAGAGCCGCTATTAGGTACTGCAAGCGCAGCGGCGAGTTCCAGCCGGCGAAGCCCAGCGGGGTCGGCGGATACCGCCACCACTGGTAGTAGTGGAACGACCAGTACGGAAAATGCGGATCGATCAGCGGGCGGATCACACCGAAGTAAAGCAACGCGGTGCCGGCGCCAATTGCCAAGATCCAGAGCCCGCAGCGCCGTCGTGCGATATCGTTTCGCGAGGTGACGGCGATCACGCCGCCGATGAACGCGAGCACGACGAACTGATCTTCCTTGACGCAGACCAGCGTCGCCGCCGCCGCAATTGCCCAGCGAAAGGCTCGGCGGTCGAGCGCCAGCGCGAGGCTCGCCGCGAGAACGGGTGCAAACGCAAGCTCGTGAAAATCGCCGACGGCTACGCCGCTCAGGGGCGGATAGCACGCCGCGACGAGCGTTATGCCGAATGCAACGTATTTGGGAAAGCGCAGCGAGGCGAATGCAAATACCGGAAAGACGACGGCGGCGCAGGCGAAGGCTTGAAGGACGATGAGGCCGGGCGCGCCTCCGAAAAGCTTGACGAAAGGGGCGCTGATGACGAGGATCGGAGAGAAGTGGATGAGCAGGTGGTTGGCGCGCTCGCCGACGGTGCTCGAAAAACCGTGCAGGACGCTGTTCCCAACCTGCGTGAAGACGCCGAGATCGACGCCGGCGCGAAAGATGTGGTAACGCCAGAGCCCTAGCCAGGTGTAGGCCGCCGCTAGTGTCCCGTAGAGCGCGGCGACGGCGAGCCACCAACCACCGAGGTGCGCCTTGAGTCGCACCGTTTGGGCGTTCTTGGGACCCGCATCGAGCCGCGCCACGCCGCTCGCTTTCTTTACGGAGGACCCTACGGCCTCGCGACGCAACCATCGTACTCGAATGTACGCACCTCACACGCAACGCGACATCGACGAGATGCTCGCAGCGGTCGGCGTCGAGTCGCTCGACGCGCTGCTGCGCGTTCCCGACGAGATCGCACTCAAAGCCAAACTCGAGGTCGTTCCGGCGCTTCCCGAGTATCAAATTCAACGCCGCTTCGACCGCTTCGCCGAGAAGAACGCCGGCGTTGGTTACCGTTCGTTTCTCGGAGCCGGTTCCTACAACCATTACGCTCCTCCAGCGATCGCGGCGCTGGCGATGCGCGGCGAGTTCCTCACCGCCTACACCCCCTATCAAGCCGAGGTTTCGCAAGGCTATCTGCAGGCGATCTACGAGTGGCAGACCTACATCTGCCTGCTTACCGGGATGGAGCTGGCCAACGCCTCGGTCTACGACGGCGCCACCGCGCTTGCCGAAGCGGCGATTATGGCGTTGGGTGCGACCGGGCGCCAAAGAATTCTCGTCTCGCGTGCCATCCATCCGAACTACCGCGCGGTGCTGCGGACGTATTGCGACGGGCTCGACGTCGCCGTCGATGAGATCGGCGCGACCGAAGATGGCGTCACCGATCTCGGCGCGCTTGAAGCTGCCGTCGGCGCTAAAGCGTACGCGGCGGTCGCGCTGCAGTCGCCGAACTTCTTCGGCTGCGTCGATACGCTGACGCCCGGCGCGCAGGAAGCGGTCGCGAGCAGCGGTACGGTGCCGATCGCGGTCGTCGCCGAGGCGCTCTCACTCGCCGCACTCGAGCCGCCGGCTTCGTGGGGCGCCCAGATCGTCGCCGGTGAAGCGCAGAGTTTCGGCGTCGCGCAGGCCTACGGCGGCCCATACGCGGGCTTTATCGCGTCGACCAAAGAGCACATGCGCCGCATCCCCGGGCGTCTCGTGGGCAAGACGGTCGACAACGCCGGCCGCACCGCCTACGTCCTGACCCTGCAGGCACGCGAACAGCACATTCGCCGCGAGCGCGCGACCTCGAACATCTGCACGAATCAGGCGCACTGCGCGCTGATTGCGACGATCTACCTTGCGCTGATGGGGAAGACGGGTTTGCGCGATGCCGCTGCGCTCAATCTGGCGCGCTCGCGCGAACTCGCAAGCGCCGTCGCCAATGTCGACGGCGTGACGCTCAAGTACGCCACCCCGTTCTTCAACGAGTTCGTCGCCGACGTCGGCCGGCCGGCCGGCGAAGTCCTCGAGGCGCTTGAAGAGCTGGGGATTCTCGGCGGGGTCGATCTCGGGCGCTTCTATCCGGAGCTCGGCTCGTGCATCCTGATGACCGCGACCGAGCTGACGACTACCGCCGATATCAATGCCCTCGCCGCCGCCCTCGACGGAGCAGTCAATGTCCACGCTCACATCTAGCAAAACCGAGCCGCTGATCTTCGAGCTCGGCCAAGACGGGCGCGCGAACCGCTATCTCGAGGAAGGCAAAGCGCTCGACACCTTTCTGCCGAAATCCGCCGTGCGGGAGAATCTGCCGCTGCCCGACAACAGCGA
>DATDHW010000004.1:0-94213 GCA_036521375.1 Candidatus Cybelea sp. | reverse complement strand
GTCGAAGGATGAAAAGGTTTCTGGCGCCCATGGCGGCGGGGTCCCACCCGTTCCCATCCCGAACACGGCAGTTAAGCCCGCCAGCGCCGATGATAGTCGGGCCGCAGGGCCCCTCGAAAGTAGGACGGTGCCAGATTAATGAACGAAAGGCTCGCTAGATACAGCGAGCCTTTCTCTTTTGGGAGACCGTATATCGTCATGAGCGACCTTCCGAATTTTAAATTCGAACTCGAAAGCGCGAAGGGATGGACCGGCGCGGCCGGCTCGGCACGTCAGCACACCGTCAACGAGTTTCCGATTTCGCAGAGCTTCGCCGCCGTCTCGATGCGGCTGGAACCCGGCGCTCTGCGCGAGCTGCACTGGCACGCGATCGCGGCGGAGTGGGCGTACGTCATCTCGGGCCGCTGCCGCGTCACGGTGATCGCGCCCACCGGGGACGCGGAGATCTCCGACTTCGGCCCGGGCGACGTCTGGTATTTTCCGAAGGGACACGGGCACTCGATTCAAGGCCTGGGCCCGGGCGAATGCCACTTTCTCCTGATCTTCGACGACGGCCGCTTCTCCGAGTTCGGGACGTTCAGCATTACCGATTGGATGTCGCGGACGCCGCCCGACGTGCTGGCGCAGAATCTGAGCCTGCCTCCCGAGGCGATCGCCCGCCTTCCCAAAGAAGAAGTCTACATCGCGGCCGGCGAGGTGCCGCCGCCCGCGCCGCCGCCGGCGCTCAATCCGGACCTCGCGCCGACTCAGCTCAACCACAAGTTCCGGCTCGGCGTCGCGCCGCTAATGCGGTTTCCCGGCGGAAGCGAACGGCTGGTCTCGCAGCAGCAGTTCCCGATCGCAACCACGATCACGGGCGTACTGCTCACGCTTGCACCGGGCGGCTTGCGTGAACTGCACTGGCACCCGAACGCCGACGAGTGGCAGTACTACATCAGAGGACGCTCCGAGATCGGCGTTTTCGGCGCGAACGGAAAGTACCGCCAGGACGAGTTCGGGCCGGGGGACGTCGCCTTTATCAACCGCGGCTTCGGCCACTATATTCGGCAGATCGGCAACGAAGAGACGCAGGTCCTCGTCGCCTTCAACAGCCCCGACTATCAGGAGATCTCGTTGTCGTCGTGGCTGGCGTCGAACCCGCCGCGGCTGCTCGCCGACAACTTCGGCCTCGATCTCGGCATTGTCGAGAGACTACCCCACGCAGGCCGCTTCATCGTTGGGAAGTGACCGTGCCGCGCATCGGCTCGGGTCTTTGTTTGGCTGCTATTCTCCTTTTTAGCGCGAGCGGTGCGGCGCTCGCGCAGACGACAACCGACGACTTAACTCGCGCCAAACAGCTCTACGACGACGGAAAGTACAAAGAGTCGCTGGCGCTGCTCAACACGTACTTGAGCGCCCAGCCGGCAGACGCGTCGGCGCTCGCCGCGCGTGGTGACGACTACCAAGCTCTCGGAAACGAGCAGGCGGCGATCGCCGATTACGGCGCGGCGCTCGCGGTCAACGGGCAGTATGCGTATGCCTGGGCGTCGCGGTGCGACTCGTATCGTACCATCGACCAAACGGCGCGCGCCTTGAGCGACTGCAGCAAGGCGATCGAGCTGGATCCGAAGATGTCGTACGCGTACCGCGTGCGCGCACTCGTGCAACTTTCCGCCGGTAATCCGCAAGCGGCGTTGCCCGACGCAAATCGTGCGCTCGAGCTCACGCCCAATAGCCCGTCAGCGCTGAACGTCCGCTGCCACACGTACGTGGCGCTGCAAAAATACACGCAAGCACGCAACGACTGCAACGCTGCTTTGGCTATCGATCCGAGCAGTGACATTGCCTACTTCTACCGCGGCGAGGCCGAGCTCAACCTGGCGGAGTGGGACAGAGCAATTGCGGACTTAGAGAAATCTCGTCAACTCAATTCCGAAGAGACGAACGCCGATTATTGGCTCGCGCTGGCTTTTATGGGCAAAGGTTCGTACGCCGAGGCGCTCGCGTCGATCGACGCTTACATCCAGTCGGCCGCGGACGACGGTGGCGGCTATTTGACGAGGGCAACGATCGAAGCCAAGTTGGGAAACTCGTCCGAAGCGCGGCTCTCGGCGACCAGCGCGTTCAGACACTATATGATCGACAACGATCAAAGCGGGGCCGCGAAAGCACCGGCGCTCCTCAACGGGCTCAACGGCGCAACCCCGTCACCGCACATCTAGCGACCGCTAGCGAGCGCGGGCGTAGGACTGGCTTCCTAGGGGCGAGCTGCGTACTCGAACTGTTCGCGGAAGGCTTCGGGCCGCAAATTCGTCTGCGCGGCGAGCGCGGCGAGCTTCCGATCGTCGGAGAAATCCGATGGGTCGAGGTAGACCATGTAGTCGCGAGCGACGCGATAGGCTTCGGTCGTCAGGTCGACCTGACGGGTACGGATGCGCCCGGTTTCGGGGTCGAGGAGATCCCCCAGGTCGAGCGGCGTCACGTGTCCGCCCGAGAGGGCGATCAGCGCGCCGCTGCCGCCGTCAAGCAGGTAGCGCACCGCGCCGAAACCCAGCGTTCGCGTGTAGTCGACGTCGAACGCGACGGGCTTGGCGCAGCGCAGCTCGTACCCGATGTCTTTGGTATGCGGCAGGGAGTCGACGCCGATCTCGGTCAGGCGGTTCCGCACGGCGTCGCGCACGACGATGCCCAGCGGAACGTCGGCGAGCCGAACGTTGCCGAAGGAGTCGCGCCCGAGATGCTCGACTGCGTCGCGAAGGTCGTCCCAAACGTGCTCCGCGATCCCTTCGGCGACGACGGCGATGCCGTGCTCGCGCCCAAAGGAGCGGCGCTTGACGATCGAGCCGACGATAACGTCGACGACCGATGCCAGGGTCGCGCGCTCCGCGAACTCCTCGGGCAAAACCGCGACGGTCGAGCCGGAGGCTTTGCACATGCCCAGCGCTAGGGAGCCGGACTTGCGGCCCATGCAGATGACGATGTACCAGCGCGCGGTCGTGCGCGCGTCCTCCATCAAGCTTTCGAGAATTCCCGCGCCGACCGAACGCGCGGTTTCGAATCCAAACGCCGGCGCATTGTCGGGAAGCGGTAAATCGTTGTCGATCGTCTTCGGTACCGTCGCGACGCCGATTCGGCCGTGCATGCGTTCGGCAATCTTGGCGGCACCGTACGTCGTATCGTCGCCGCCGATGCAGACGAGATAGCGCGCGCCCAAGGCCTCGAGGGAGGTGACGCAGCGCTGCAGCGTCGCCTCGTCTCGTGCCGGATTGGTGCGCGACGTGCGCAAGATCGACCCGCCGCTGGTGTGAATGCGCGAGACGCGATCGAAGTTGAGCTCGACCGTCTTTGGGGGCGCCCCCGAGGCAAGATCGCGATAGCCGTCATAGATGCCGACCGGGCGCAGGCCGCACTTGAATGCTTCCATTGCCGCGGACGCGATGACGCCGTTGATGCCCGGCGCGGGTCCGCCGCCGACGAGAATTGCTAACGTTTCAGCCATGCACGATCACCGGCTGCGCGTCGGGCGAATGCGATAGATCGCGCCGCCCGCATCGTCGGCGACAAAGAGGCTCCCCCGCGATCCGACCGCGATTCCCGTGGGCCGCCCAACTCGCGTGAGACAACCGCTTTGGAAACCGGTAACGAAGTCCGTCCATTGCGTCGCCGGGTTCGTCCAGTCGACCGGCTTTACCGGCACGTCGCCCTTCATCGGAATGAAGACGACGCGCGGCGGCGCGACGTAACAACCGGTTCGGTCGCGATGCCAGGAGCCGTGCGCGGTCGCGAAGAGCCCGCCGCGATAGCGCGCGGGAAACGCGTAGGTGCCCGTCGGCGAAAGCGGATAGAACGTCGCGCCGACGATCGTCGAGTACGCGGGAAGCACGATGAGCGGAGCCACCGCGTGCGAACAATCCGCACCCGGCCAATACGCATGGTGGTTCTCCTCGCATTGCGGCCAGCCGTAATCGGGAACGCCGGCGTGTGCCGAGAGATCATCGAGAAACTCGTACGGGTGCCCGAAGGCGAGATCGTCTTGCCCGGCCCCGCCGACCCACACCGCCTCGCTCCGTGGGTTCACGGCGAGCGCGATACCGTTTCGAAGGCGCTTCGCGCGCTGACGAAATTCACTCCCCGAGGCTTCCATGACGGAGACCGCGGCGCGTGTCGGATCGAGTTCGACGCATGGGCTCGCTCCGCCGTTCATACGCGCGTTGCACGACGAGCCGGCAGAGACGTAGACGAGCCCCTTCGAAAATGCAAGCGACGTCGTATAGTGCACGTCGCCATCGGTACCCGGCGCCACCGGTCCGGCGCGAACATCGGCAATGCGGCGGGACTGGAGGGGGTGCACCGAGGTGGGATCAGCGATGGCCCAGACGTGATGCGTCGTCGCTACGAGCAGCACCGATCGCCGTGCAGCAAACGCGACGCCCGCAGCCAGGTCGTCGGGCAACGACACGAGGACGCGCGCCCGGCCGGGGTTCGACTCCGCGTTGGGTACGAGATAGACGTCGCGGCCGGCCGTTCCGACAACCAAATCGCCGTTGGGCAACGCGGCGAGCTCTCGCGCGCCGCCGACCGAGGCGATCGGCTCGATCGTAAAACCCGCGGGTACGTCCAGCTTCGGGCTTGCCAACGCCGTGCAGGCCGAGGTAACGGTTGCCAGCAGCGCCACAAAACAAAAGACTCCCGTTCGTCTCGAATTTACTCTCACGGGAGCCTTACTTACCCTTGACGGCCGGCGAGCATGCCGGCGTCGCGCAAACTACGCCGGGGGTTGCTGATCCGGCGGCGCTTGACCCTGAGGCGGCCCTTGATCTGGAGGCGGGCCCTGATCGGGCGGCCCCCCATTGGGCTGGCCTTGGTACTGTTGGCCTTGATAGGGCTGCCCCTGATCCGGCTGGCCTTGATACTGCTGTCCTTGCGATTGCTGCGCAGGGTTCTGACCTTGGTAGTTGGCGCCTTGGCCTTGGCCCCGCTGCTGCATCTGAGCGCGATGCGCCTGACGCTCCTGCTGGTACTGGCCCTGCTGATCGGAGCTGAGCACGCCCATGATCTGGCGGTGTAGCTCTTTGCTGGCGTTACGATCGATGGGGCTTCCCGCAGGGTGAGACTGCGAGTACTGATCGACCATCGACTGGATACGCTGCTGCTGATCCCCAGAGAGGTTCAGGTGGCCAAACCGCTTCATCCAGCGGTGCTGGATCTTAGCGGCGCTCGGCGTCGTGTGACGATGGCCTGTTTGTGCGCCCGGCTGCTGGCTCTGCTGGGCCGAGGCGCAGACCGGCACGGCAAGCGCCAGCGCTAAGGCGCCCACGGTAAGGAGGTTGATCTTCATGGGATGATCTTAGCGGTGGGCCCGGCTAGCCGCCTGAACCTGCGATTAGGACCGGGCAAGCGGTTTAATCGCAACCGCATTGACCGAGTCCGAGACGTGCCCTTCGAAACGCTTGAAGTTGTCGAAGAAGAGCTGCGATAGCTTGCGCGCTTGTGCGTCGTAGGCGTCCTTGTCCGCCCAGGCGTTACGCGGATTCAAAACCTCCGTCGGAACCTCTGGGACGGCGTTCGGAACAGCTAAGCCAAAGAAGCGCTCGGTTTCGAACGAATCGGCAATCCGGCCCTCGATCGCGGCGTTGACCATCGCGCGGGTGTGCGCGATCGACATCCGGTGCCCGACTCCGTACGGGCCGCCCGTCCAGCCGGTGTTGACCAGCCAGCACGTCACTTTATGCTCGTCGATCTTTCGCCCGAGCAGACGCGCGTACACGGTCGGATGGTGGACCATGAACGGCGCGCCGAAGCAGGTCGAGAACGTCGCCTGCGGCTCGTTGATCCCACGCTCCGTACCGGCAACTTTCGCGGTGTAACCCGAAAGGAAATGGTACATCGCCTGTTCGGGCGTCAGCTTCGAGATCGGCGGCAGAACGCCGAATGCGTCGGCCGTGAGCATGATGATCGTTTTGGGATGTCCCGCCTGGCTCGACGGGACAATATTGGGAATGAATTCGAGCGGATAGGCGGAGCGCGTGTTCTCCGTTTTTGCATCCGAGTCGACGTCGAGTTGACGCGTCTGCTCGTCGTACACGACGTTCTCGATGACGGTGGAGAAGCGATTGGTGGCCGCCCAAATCTCGGGCTCGGCCGTCGGGGAGAGACGAATTACCTTCGCGTAGCATCCGCCTTCGAAGTTGAAGACGCCGTCGGCAGACCAGCCGTGCTCGTCGTCGCCGATCAGCGGCCGGCGCGAATCGGACGAGAGGGTGGTCTTTCCGGTGCCCGAGAGTCCGAAGAGAATCGCAACATCGTGCTGCCGGCCTTCGTTGGCCGAGCAATGCATCGGCAGCGTCTCGCGCAGCGGCAGCAGGTAGTTCATGACTGTAAATACCGACTTCTTGATTTCGCCGGCGTAACGCGTTCCGCCGATGAGGATCATGCGGCGCGCAAAGTTGACGAGAATGAAAGTTCCCGAACGAGTTCCGTCGCGCTGCGGGTCGGCTTGGAAAAGCGCAGCATCGACGACCGTGAATTCCGGAAGAAAATCCGCGGCGGGGCGTTCCGGCGTGATGAAGAGATGGCGCGCGAACAGATTATGCCAGGCAAGCTCCGTGTAGACCCGGATCGGAACTCGATAGCGTTGGTCTGCGCCGGCATAACAATCGAGCGAATAGACCTCACGCTCGGAGAGATAGGCGGCGACACGGTCCCACAACGCGTCGAATTGCTCGGGGGCGATCGCTTGATTCGCTTCGCTCCAATCGATGTGCGCTTCGCTCGAGGGTTCGCGAACGAAGAATTTGTCTTTGGGAGAGCGGCCGGTGTGCGGGCGCGTGTCGACGATCAGCTGCCCGCTCGGGCCGAGCACGCCTTCGCCTCGCGCGATCGCGTGCTCGATCAGCGCCGGTGCGGAGAGGTTCTCCCACAGTTTAACGACCTTGAGTTTTTCGGGAAGCGAAAGAATGATGACTCCTCCTGTGTATCCTGCCAAAACGGCTTCTCTAATAGTGCTTTCCCACGCTGCATGAACGAGCCTGCAGGCGGTACTTCCATTGAGTCCAATGCAGGAAGCATGCGCTGGATGCTTCTCCTGCCCACCCTTGCTGTTCTCCCTTTCCACTTCGGGTTCTTTGCGAACGGTCCACTGGACGCGATAACCGACGTCGCCGGCGTCCGCGTCGGGCATGTGACCAAAGTCGAAGGAAGTGACGTTCGTACCGGTGCGACGGCCGTTCTTCCCAATCCGGACCCCTGGGACCACAAGGTCTCGGCTGCATTCTTCGCTTTCAACGGCAACGGCGAGATGACGGGCACGCACTGGATCGACGAGTCCGGCTATCTCGAGGAGCCGATCGTGTTGACCGACACGCTGGACGTCGGACGCGCGGCCGACGGCGTCGTCAGCTGGGTAATCCAGCATCACCCGGCGGTCGGT
Organism: Candidatus Cybelea sp.; assembly: GCA_036521375.1. GTDB lineage: Bacteria > Vulcanimicrobiota > Vulcanimicrobiia > Vulcanimicrobiales > Vulcanimicrobiaceae > Cybelea. The sequence continues at coordinate 86,805 of DATDHW010000004.1, read as the reverse complement.
CGTGGCGACGACGTTCCTCTGCCGGTGGTCGCGGAATGCGATGACGGGCTGCTCAACGACATTCAGGCGCGAGCCGTTACGCCCGACGAAGTGGTAGGCTTACTCAACGCCGCCGCGCCCGGCCAGTTCGTGCGAGGCAGCGTCGGCGCCGGCACCGGAATGAACGCGTTCGGCTTCCGCGCGGGAATCGGCTCCGCGTCGCGCGTGTTGCCGGCCGACGAAGGCGGCTATCGCGTCGGCGTGCTGGTCAATGACAACACCGGAAGCCGCCGGCGTCAGCTCAGCATCGTCGGCGTACCCGTCGGCGAGCGTCTCGAAAACGAGTATCGTCCGATCTATCCAAAGCGAACCGCGCTGCACGGGCGACTGGCCGAAGGAAGCATCGTGATCGTTATTGCGACCGACGCTCCGCTGGACAGCCGCCAGCTGCGCGCGTTGACGCTGCGCGCCGCGATGGGGATGGCAAGGACGGGACTGACGTCCTCGACGGGCAGCGGCGATCTGATTATCGCGTTCTCGACGTCACACGTCTTCGAGCGGGTTGCGAACTTTACGGTCGAGGCGCCGAAACAGCCGATTCTCGAAGACGACGACGCGCTGGATTCGCTCTACACGGCGACCGCAGAAGCGACGCAGGCCTCGATCTACGACGCGCTCTTCGAAGCCAAGACGATGACGGGGCGTAACGGTGCGACCGTCTACGCTCTCCCAGCCCAGCGAGTCCTCGAGATGCTGCAGACGGCGCGCGCGATATGAAAATACAGCTGGGCGTGGTCGGACACTTCGGACTCGCAGTGCGCGATCCGAAAGCGAGCGCGCGCTGGTGGCGGCGATTGTTCGATCTCGAGACGATCTTCGAAGGCGACGACTATGTGGGCCTATCGAACGAACACGTCACGATCGTTTTGCACGCGGGCGTCCCGCATCCGCCGACGCTCGGCCATATGTCATTCCACCTGCCGAGCATGGCGCGTTTGCGCGAGGCGCTCGAGCTCCTCAAACAGCATCACGTCGGCGTCGAAGACCCCGGCGACGAGATCGGGCCGGAGACGCCCGGTTCGCCGCACATGGGCTTGTGGTTTCACGATCCCGACGGCTACCGTTGGGAGCTTTCCGTTCAATACGGCGGAGCGCTAGCCGGTCAGCGTTAGCCACGCAATCGTCGCGAGCCGCCACGGCGAAGGCTTGGCTTCGAGCGCGCAGAGCGCCGCTCCGATCCGCGCCTGATTGCGATGGGCGATAAACCAGGGCGGGCGCAGCGCGGCAACCGCCGGAAGGAAGGGCGCGCGCACGACGGCCTTTTGGGTATTGGAGAGCAGCAGCGAGTTATGCACGACACCCTGGCCGCTCGGGCTCGTTGTGCCGGTTTGGCCGCGGTAGGCGCCCCAGGGAACGGCGGGCAATAGAAAGCCGACGCCGCTCCAAACGTTGACCCCGAGGCACCCGTATTGCAGCGCAGCCAGTGCCTCGGCGATCGCCCGGCGACTCTTTCGCTGCGTTTGCGGATCGACGATCAGGGTGGCCGCCAGATCCCCGCGCAGCCGTTGGTTGCAGAAATCTACGGCCGCGCGAAGGTAACTCTCGGCGTCGCCTGCGTCGAGCGAGACGATGGCGAGGAGCGGCCCGAAAGCTTCGCGCGAAAAGAGCGGCTCTTGCGCGTCGTTTGGGTCGGTCGGGACGATCGCGCGCGCGGCCCGTTCGTCGCCGGCGCCGCCGAACGTCACGGTTCGAGACCGCCCGGCGGCGAGCGCGGCGCAACGCTCGCGCGAAGCGGGATAGTAGGCAACGCGGTCGGCGGCGGCCGCGAACGCGCGGCGCAGCTCGCCGATGAAAGCTTCCTGTTGACGCCAGCGCGTGGAAAGCACGAGCACTTGCAGCGCGATGCAGTTGAAGCCGTTGTTGTGCAGCTTCGCCGAGGCGAGCTGTTCGGCGTGAAAGCGCAGCGCGCGCTCGCTCCACTGCGCGGGGAGAACGATTGCCGGGCTGACGTTGCCGAGCTCACTCGTGATCGGCTTGCCGGCGGCGTTTTGGGCGGCGATGGCGCAATAGGTCGCTTCACTGCCCGTAACGTGGATCGCGTCCACCAGCGGATGCGTGCAGAGATAGCGCCCGACGGCGGCGTCGCCGTACGCGAAACGAACGTACCCATCGCCGACGAGGGGTGCGAGCGCGCCCTCGAAGATCGCAGCGAGGTAGCCGAGCAACGGGTGCACCTTCAGGACGCAGACCGCGCCCTCGGCGACCAGCTTATAGAGCACGTCGAGCAGCCCAATCGAGCTGATATTCCCCGCGCCGAGGACCGCTACGACCGACGGCGCCGCGCCGCGTTGCCGATAGCAGCCGGCGATGCTTTCGCCGAGATTCTCCGCCGTGACGTCCGGCTGCATCCAGATTTCGGCGCGCAGGCCGGGCGCAAGCAGCCGGTCCCGCAGCCCTGCCGGAACGACCTCGACGGCGATTTGGGAGCCTCGATCCCCAACCGGCCGCGATGAAAGGCTGGATCGCTCTCCGCCTTCGATTCGGCGCAGGGTGGCGATGAAAGCGTTCAACGCGTCGAGCACCGCCCAGGGGCCGGTGATGGCCTCCTCACCGGCGAGGGAGGTGCCGGCCGTACCCTTTGCCGCGGCCGCGAGATCCGCCCAGCGCTGCGCAACCGCGGCAGTCGACGCCCGGCAGGCGGTCAGCAGCTCGATCTTGCTGCCGATATGGAGCGACGTCCAGCGCGTCGCTCCCTGGCGCAGTTCGAGCAGATCGCGGTCGAGCCGGCCGGTTATCCCTCCGCTTGGTCTACGCTGACCATCCACTGTACGCCGAACCGGTCGGTAAGCGCTCCGAACTTCCCGCCCCAAAATGCTTTCTCGAGGGGCATGTCGACCTTGCCCCCCTCCGCCAAGGCGCTAAAGACGCGTTCGCCCTCGGCGTCGTCGCTGGTCGAGAGGCAGAGCGCGACGTCGTCCTCGCCGTCGGGTCCGGGGCCGGGCCGGCCGTCCGAGGCCATGAACGCGACGCCGTCTGCCTGGAACTTCGCGTGCATGACTTTGTCTTTGTAACTCGCGTCGACTTGCGATTCCATTGGCGATCCCGCGAAACGATTGAGGCCGGAAATTTCACCGCGCAGGCACTCTTTGTAGAAGTTCAGCGCCTCCTCGCAACGGCCATGAAAAAAGAGATAGGGTTCGAGCTGCATGTCAAGCTGGCTCCTTTCGGACGCGCTGCTTCGCGCTCGCGAAGCCGAGCTCCGTTTGTGCGCGGGGGCCTTTTTCGCAGGGTCGCGCGCCGCGCACACGGTACATCTTAACCTCGTGGGAAAGCGCGCTTGAACCGGTTCGTCCACCTTCACGTCCATTCGGAATACTCGCTTCTTGACGGCGCTTGCCGCATCGACCGCCTCTGCCGGAGAGCCGCGGAGGAAGGAGCGACCGCCATCGCCCTGACCGATCACGGCGTAATGTACGGCGCAATGGAGTTTTACTACACCGCGCGCGAACTGGGGCTTACTCCCATTCTCGGGTGTGAGGCCTACCTCGCGCCGCGCGGGCGCCTCGACCGCAGCGCCAGAGAAGAGGCGCACGTTACGCTGCTGGCCGCCGACCTGGCCGGCTACCGCAATCTGGTCGCGCTCGTCTCCAAAGGCTTCCTCGAGGGCTACTACTACAAGCCGCGCATCGACCTCGACTTGCTCGCGCAGCACAACGACGGCTTGATCGTTCTTTCCGGCTGCATGTCCGGGCTCGTCGCCGCTCCGATGCTGCGCGGCGACGAGGCAACGGCGCGACAGAACGCCAAGACGTACCGCGAAATTTTCGGCGACCGCTTCTACATTGAAGTGATGCGCCACGGGATGCCCGAGCAGGACGCGATCAACGAAGGCCTCGTCCGGCTGGCACGCGAGCTCGAGATTCCAATCGTCGCGACCAACGATTCGCACTACCTCGAACAAAAAGACGCGTCGGCGCACGACGTGCTGCTGTGCATCGGCACGGGCAAGACCGTCTCCGATACGAACCGCATGAAGTTCTACTCCGACCAGTTCTATCTCAAGAGCGCCGCCGAGATGTACGAGCTGTGGAGCGACTATCCCGAGGCCTGCGAGAATACGGCGCGCATCGCCGACCGGGTGGACATCCGCATTCCCGAAAAAATCTTTCACCTGCCGCAGTATCCCGTGCCGGGCGAAGCCGAGGACGCGGCGCGAAGCGATGCGGACTATCTGCGCGAGCTTTGCGAGCTCGGGCTGAGCGAACGGTATGGCGAAGACCGGGTCTCCAGCGACCCGAGCCTGCGTACCCGCCTGGACTACGAGCTCGACGTGATTACGAAGATGGGCTTCTCTTCGTACTTCTTGATCGTCTGGGACTTCATCAAGTACGCACGCGACCGCGGAATTCCGGTGGGGCCGGGGCGCGGCTCGGCGGTTGGTTCGCTCGTCGCGTACTGCCTCAAGATCACCGACCTCGATCCTCTGCGCTTCAATCTGCTCTTCGAGCGCTTTCTCAACCCCGAGCGAATCTCGATGCCGGATATCGACACGGATTTTTGCGTCGAGCGGCGCGACGAAGTGATCGCATACGTTACCGAAAAATACGGCAAGGATCGCGTCGCGCAGATCGTGACCTTCGGCACGATGGCCGCACGGGCGGCCGTGCGGGACGCGGGCCGGGCGCTCGCCGTGCCGCTGCCCGACGTAGACCGCATCGCGAAGCTGATTCCGGCCGGCCCCGGCGGCTTGACGATCTCCAAGGCGATCGAGCAGATCGCCGAACTCCGCTCGATTTACGCGATGCAGCCGCAGATACGCAAGCTGCTCGACACGGCCAAAGAGATCGAAGGGCTGGCGCGCAACGCGGGGACGCACGCCGCCGGCGTCGTCATTTCGGCCGGTCCGCTCACGGAGTACACACCGCTCGTGCGCTTCGGCGACGGCGGCATCAACACGCAGTACGACATGAACTGGATCGAGCGCATCGGCCTGCTGAAAATGGATTTTCTCGGCCTTCGTAACCTTACCGTGATGGAGAACGCGGTGCGCGAGATCCGGCGCACCGTCGACGCCGAGTTCGACCTCACAAAGATCCCGCTCGACGACTCCAAGACCTTTGAAATGCTCGGACGCGGCGAGACGATGGGCGTCTTTCAGCTCGAGTCGGAGGGGATGAAGCGCGTCTGCGCCGAGCTTCAGCCATCACGTTTCGAGGACATCGTCGCGCTCGTCGCGCTCTACCGTCCGGGGCCGATGGACTGGATCCCCCAGTACATCGCCAACAAACACGGCCGCTCGAAGCCGCACTACCTGCATCCCAAGCTCGAGCCGATTCTGGCCGAAACCTACGGCACCGCCGTCTACCAGGAGCAGGCGATGCAGCTTGCGCGCGAGATCGCCGGCTTCACGATGAGCGAAGCCGACGAACTGCGCAAGGTCATCGGGAAGAAGCAAAAGGAGAAGATCCCGCTCTATCAAGAGAAGTTTGTAACGGGCGCGATGCGGACGTCGGGGATCGATCGGGGGCTCGCGGAGAAGATCTTCCATTTCGTCGAGCCGTTTGCGGGCTACGGCTTCAACAAGTCGCACGCCGCCGCGTATGGGTGGATTGCTTTGCAGACCGCCTTTTTGAAGGCCAATCACCCGCTGCAGTATCTGGCCGCGCTGATGACCTCGGTGAAGGACAAGACCGACAAGCTCGTCGAGTACATCGACGAAGCGAAGAAAATCGGCATCGAGGTGCTGCCGCCCGACGTCAACGAATCGCTGGTCGACTTTGCCGTCGTCGGTGCCTCGATACGCTTCGGTTTGGCCGCGGTCAAAGGCGTCGGCGAAGCGGCGGTGCGGGCGATCATCGAGGCCCGCGATCGGGACGGTCGCTTTGGCGATCTCTTCGACCTTGCGTCGCGCGTCGATGCGCGGCACGTCAACCGTCGCGTGCTGGAGGCGCTGATCAAGTGCGGCGCCCTCGACTCCACCAGCGGAAACCGCTCGCAGAAACTGGCGGCGCTCGACACGGCCCTCGAACTCGCCGCGCGGACGACACGCGACGCGGAACTTGGACAAGCGTCGCTCTTCGGAACCGCCGCCGCCGATGCGCCCGTTCTGGCGCCGAAGCTCCCCAACGTCGTCGCGCCGACGACCCGCGAGATGCTGACGTGGGAGCGCGAAACTCTCGGCATCTTCGTCTCGGGTCACCCGCTCGCCGAGATCGAGCCGGCGTTGCGACGCAGCGGCGCGGTACCGATGAAAGAGCTCTCCGACCTGCAAGACGACGCGCCGATTACGATTGCGGGTGCGGTTACGTCGGTCCGCCGGACGCTGACGAAATCCGGACAGCAGCTTTTGCTGGCACAGCTCGCCGATACGACGGGATTCTGCGACGTGGTGCTCTTTTCGAAGATGTACGCGAGCTACGCTCAACTCTTCGAAGACGACGCCGTCCTGATCGTAAAAGGCCGCCTGCGATTTCGCGAGCGCCCGGGCGGCGCACCCGGCGACGAACCGCGCGTCGAGCTCTCGGTGGCTGCAAACGAAGTCTCGATCTTCGTTCCGCCGGTTTCGCTGGTAAGGCCCGGCTCCCGCGGCTGGCACGTCGACGTAACAGACCGCGAGCAGATCGACCGTCTCGCACGCCTGATCGACGAGTGGCCGGGAGAGGTCCCCGTCGTACTGCACGTCGCCGGCCGTTCGCAGCGCGTTGCCCGCGCGATCGCCGGCGATGCGCGCGTGCGCGGCGAGCTCGAGCGTATCTTCGCACCGCACGGGGTGCGCGAAGGCACGCTGGACGCTTACGGATGAGGGTCATCGCCGCCGCCGATCCGAGTGCGTTGACCGGCGTCGTCTTCACCGGCTGGAGCGTGCCGGATGCAGTCCGCGCCGAAGTCGCCGGGATTCTCGCTGCGGTCGAAGCGCGCGGCGACGCAGCAGTCACGGAGTACGCGCGCCGCTTCGACGACGCGCCGTTCGACACGTCGCTGCGGGTCGCGATTCCGATGCTCGACAACCTGCGGCCGCACGTACTGCGCGAGATCGCTGCAGCCCTCGATTTGGAACGGGAACGCCTGACCCGTTTTCATCAGCGTCAGCGCCTGCCCGATATCTCCTACGTCGAAGAAGACGGATCGCGCTACGCCGTAGCGCGCCGTCCTTTGAGATCCGTCGCGGTATACGCGGCGCGTTCGGGGGCATTGAGTTCCATCCTCATGGGTGCGGTGCCAGCGAAGATAGCGGGGGTGACGCGGATCGCGGTCTTGTCGCCGCCCGGCGCAGACGGCTTCGATGCCGCACTGCTTTTTGCGTGCGCCCTGTGCGGCGTCGACGAGCTCTACGCCGTCGGCGGGGCGCAGGCGATCGCCGCGGCCGCCTTCGGCACGCAGTCGCTGCGCGCGGTCGATAAGATCGTCGGGCGCGGCGGTACGTGGACGACCGAGGCGAAACGCCAGATATACGGGCGCTGCGGAATTGACGGCCTGTCCGGTCCGCCCGAAGCCTTGATCGTCGCCGACGACGGAGCGAGCAGCGAATACGTCGTCGGAGAGCTGCTGGCGGCCGCGGAACGGCCCGGCATCGCGCGCGCCGTCGTGATCTCGGAGTCGCGCTCGCTGCTCGAGGCCGTCGCTCAGCTGATCGACACGCTCGACCTGGAATCGGTGGAGCGCAGCGAGGCCGTTCGCAAGGTGATCGCGACCAACGCTCGGCTCGTTGCCGTCCAATCGCGAGACGAGCTTTTCAGCCTGATCAACCGTTTCGCGCCGGCGTATCTCTGCTTGCAGGTGCGCGACGCGTGGTCGTACCTCGAGCGGATTACGACGGCGGGCACGATTCTGATCGGTGACTCGACGCCGTTGGTCAGCGGCGAGTATCTGGCGGGAACCAACGCCATCGCCCCGGCCGGGGGAACCGCCCGTTTCGCTTCTTGCCTCTCGCTGGCGGACTTCACCCGTAGCTTCAGCGCGGTCGAAAACAGCGCCGAGCGGCTCGCCGCGGATGCCGGCGTTTTGGCGGCACTCGCCGAGCGCGACGGTTTCCTGCACCACGCGCAAACCGCGCGAATGCGCCAAGACCGATGATTCGCCTGGTGGCCTTCGACGTTGACGGAACGCTCGTCGGCCGAGACCTTTCGATCTCGAGCGCCGTCCGGGCAGCGATCGAACGAATGAAGGCTGCCGGCGTCACGGGGTGTCTGGTCACCGGCCGGATGTATCGGGCAACGCTGCCCTTCGCGCGCGAGCTCGGCTTTGACGCGCCGATAATCTGCTATCAAGGCGCGGCGATCATCGATCCGGAGAGCGACGCGGTGTTGGATCATCGAGCCATGGAAAACGACGTTGTGCGCGAGCTTGCGTCGCTGGCCGAGCGGGACCGCATACACTTGCAGCTCTATCGGAACGACGAGTATTACTGCGAGTCGCGCAATCGCTTCTCGGAGCTCTACGCGTCGCTGGCTCAGACCGAACCCATCGTCGTACCTTCGCTGCGTGAGGCGTTTGCCGATAGCCCCGCGACGAAGGGAGTCGTCGTGGCCGACGCGCCGGAGGCAGCCGCCTACGCCGTAAAGCTGCGCGATGCGCTCGGCGGACGTGCATACGTGACGCGCAGTCTACCGGAGTTCGTCGAAATACTCGATCCGCAGGTCGACAAGGGCGCTGCGCTGCGTTTCGTGGCCGAGCGCCTTGGTGTGCCGCTGGAGCAGACCGCGGCGATCGGCGACTCCTGGAACGACGCGCCGCTGCTGCGCGCCGCGGGGCTCGGCATTGCGATGGGCTCGTCGCCGCCGGAGCTGCGCGACGCCGCCGACGCCGTCGTCGCTGATCTCCAACACGACGGGGTGGCCGAAGCGATCGAACGGTTCGTGCTCGCGTGAGCTACGCCAGGGCACGCCGGACAAAACGCTCGCCGGCGTCACGGGTGCGTCCGTTTTGGGTCCTTCTTGCCCTTGCGGGGATCGCCGTCGCCGGCGCGCTCGGCTTCTTCGCGACCTGGCCCGGCTTCGATCTTGCGCACGTCACCGTATCGGGAAACCGAAAGGTGACGACCAGCGAGATTTTGCTGGCCGCGCGAATCTCGGTCAACCGCAGCATCTGGCTCGAGAACACCGGGGCCATCGCCGCGCGGATCGGGCGAATTCCGTACGTCGAATCGGCGTCGATCCACCGGCTTCCGCCGGCCTCGCTGGCGATCGTGGTGCGCGAGCGCGTGCCGATCGCCATACTGCAAGTGGACGACGATACCGCGGTCGTCGACCGCTCGCTTCGCGTTTTAGAAGAGCCGGCCAGCGCGCAAACCCTGCCGGTTTTCTCGCTTAGCACAACGCTTACGTTGACACCCGGCGAGTTCGTTACATCGAAGGACGCGCTGGAGCTGCGAGACGCCTACGAAACCTTGTCGGGCAAAGGCACGAAGGTGACGGCGCTCTCGCTGGATCGTTACGGAGACTTGACGGCGGAGCTCCCGGGGGGCGTGCGCTTGTTGCTCGGCGCGCCCGAAAATCTGGAGAAAAAAATTGCGCTTGCCGGCGCGATCATCTCGCAAACCGGCCGCGGGCAACGAAAGATCTCGGCGCTCGACCTGCGCGCGCCGAACACGCCGGTGATCGTCTATCGCTAGGAGCGACAGGTTTCTAGTGGCTAGTGAGATCCAAGTAGACCATGACCGTGCCGCTGATCAGCGACAGCTTGATCTGGTCGTTGGGCTGGAGCTTCGAAAAGTCGACCGAAGCGCGTCCCGCCGCGAGCGTCACGTCGTTGCCGTTATCCATCTGGACTTGCACGTGTTTCGGATCGACGATTTTCTCGACTTTCACGGTGTACGTCCCGTCCGGCAGCGTGGCCGCGGCAACCGTTGCGGCGTGCGCGCAAAGCGGAGTAAGGGGTACGAGCGTCAGGGCGAGCAAAGCAAACGTGCGATTCACTAGAAAGACTCCCGATATAAAAAAGGAGTGCGATTAACAATGGATCATACCCGATGTCGAGACTCGCTGCCAGAGGCTGAGCGATTTTTTTACATTTGGAATTTTGTGCACAAGTTCTCCACACAAGTAGGCGATTTCTCCGGAAGGAGATGAGCCTGCATGCGCTAAGGCTTGGCAATCCGCGCGACTCCGCCTATACGTAGTAGGAGTCGAGCGAAATAACCGCAATATATCGTGGTTAAACTCCCCCGGAGCAACTCGAAAAAAGATAGGTGACGGAGCGCATGAAGCACGAGACCCTTTGCGGGCTCGATATCGGTACGACCAAGACCTGTATGGTCGTCGCGACGGCCGGCCCGACGGGCCTCGAAATCGTCGGCTTCGGTGAGGCTCCAACCCTCGGGATGCGCAAGGGGGTCGTCGTCGATCTGGACGAGACGATCAAGTCGATCGAGGCGGCGACGGAGAGGGCCGAACGGATGGCCGGAGTGCACTTCAACGAAACGCTCGTCGGCATCACCGGCGAGCACATTCGCAGCACGAACAACCGTGCCGTTGTCGCGGTTTCCAGCGAGGATCGCGAGGTAACCTCGGGGGACGTGCGGCGCGTCATCGACGCGAGCAAGATTATCAATCTTCCCAGCGACCGGCAGATCATCCACGCGTTGCCGCGCTATTTTACCGTGGACGGCCAGGAGGGCGTCAGCGACCCGATCGGCATGTCGGGCGGCCGCCTCGAGGTCGACACGCACATCGTAACCGGCAGCACCAGCTTCATCACAAACGTGCTGAAGTGCGTCGAGCGAGCCGGGCTCGAAACCAGCGGCGTCGTCTTCGAGCCCCTGGCGAGTTCGGCGGCGACGCTGCTCGCCGAAGAAAAGCAGGTTGGAGTCGTTATGCTCGACATCGGCGGCGGCACGACCGACATCGCCGTCTATTCGCTGGGCAGCGCGATCTATACGGCGACGATTCCGGTCGGCGGAAACATCCTGACCAGCGACATCTCCTTGGGCTTGAAGACGACGCTGTCGGAGGCCGAAGACGTGAAGAAACGCCACGGCGCCAGCGAGCGAGGCGAGCCCTTCTCCGTGCGCACCCTCGACGGCCGGGCCAAAAGAGAGCACTCGACCGCCGAGCTGCGGCAGATCGTCGTGCCGCGAGTTTTGGAGACGCTGCGCATGGCTCGCCAGAAGATCGTCGAAAACGTGCCGCGCGACCTCGTGCTTGGAGAGGTCGTATTGACGGGCGGCGGCGCATTGCTGCCCGGTATCGAACCGATCGCCGAGGAGGTCTTCAATTTGCCGACTCGGGTGGGAACGGCGAACTCGATCGGCGGATTGACTGATGCGATGGCCTCGCCGCAGTATGCGACGGCCCTCGGACTCGTCGTCTTCGGCGCAAATGGCCACGGCGAAGATGCGGTCCACGGAAGGCGGCGTAACGGCATCGGAGGGCGAATCCAGCGCTGGCTCGCAGATCTATGGACCTAGAGAGACCCGATCCCTCGTTCCCTAACTTTTTTTCCACGGAGGAACCGCAAGAGATGACCGACGTACGACGTTCCGTTCAAGAGCCGGTGCATGCAGCGACGATCAAGGTGATCGGAATCGGCGGCGGCGGTTGCAATGCCGTCAACCGCATGGTGGCGGCCGGCCTGGCCGGCGTCGACTTTTTTGCGGTGAACTCCGACGTGCAAGCGCTGCGCGGCGCGCTGACCGAAAACCGCGTTCACATCGGCGGAAGCCAGACGCGAGGCCTTGGTGCGGGAGCGAATCCAACGCTCGGGCGCGAGGCGGCGGAGACGTCGCGCGAAGACCTCGCGATGATCCTTGACGGTGCCGATCTCGTCTTTCTGACGGCCGGCATGGGGGGCGGCACCGGTACCGGTGCGGCGCCCGTGATCGCCGAGATCGCGCGCGAGTCCGGCGCCTTGACGATCGCCGTCGTTACGAAACCCTTCGCTTTCGAAGGGAAGAAGCGCATGCAGGTCGCCGAGAACGGCATCGCCGAGCTGGAGAGCAAGGTCGACACGCTGATCACGATTCCCAACGAGCGCATCCTGCAAATCATCGAGAAGAAGACGCCGCTCAACGAGGCGTTTTCGTTCGCCGACGACGTCTTGCGCCAGGGCATTGCCGGGATCAGCGACCTGATCACGCAGCCCGGTTTGATCAATCTCGACTTCGCCGATGTAAAGGCGATCATGAGCGACGCCGGCTCCGCGATGATGGGCATCGGCGAAGGCAGCGGCGAGCATCGGGCCGCCGACGCCGCCCAAAAAGCGATAGCATCGCCGTTGCTCGAGACGACCGTCGAGGGCGCGCAGGGCGTCATCTTCAACATCACGGGCGGTCCCGACATGGCGATGTACGAGGTCAACGAGGCCGCGGAAATGATCAGCCGGGCCGTCGACCCCGACGCCGCGATCATCTTCGGTGCATCGGTCGATCCGGCGATGACGGGGCGCGTTCGCGTCACCGTATTGGCGGCGGGATTCGGCGCGCGGCGCGGCTACCGCAACTCGCAGAGCGGTTACGCCTTTGAACCCAACAAAATGGAGGCGGTCTCGCCGGTAACGATGGACGACATCGACGTCCCGGCGTTCCTGCGCTATCGCGGCTAGGCTTTCGGTAGGTTCCTAGTGGCCTACAGTGCGCGCGTTTTGCTGGACTCGATCAGCCCGGTCGGCGTCCGGCTGACGACGCTCGAGGTAACGTTCCCACGTTTCGTTCTCGCCGAGTTTAATACGCACCGTAGCTTTTGTCTGGACGGGGAAACGAAGCTCTACTTCGACCTCCCTTCGAAGCACAAGGGCAACGCGCGTCGTTTCGGGATGACGATCGCGGAGCTTTTCGAGAAGTGGCACCACGGTGCCGCGCCGCGAGCGAATCGTCGAAAGATCAAAAGCACTTCGAAAATCGATCCGGATCGCACCTACGCGGCCGACGAATTAGCGCAGCTCGCTGGATATGCCAACTACACCGGGATCGATCTCCTGACGCGGCGCGCCGAAATACCGCGGATCCTCCTTCGCGGAGAGCGATATCGCGTCCGCGGAGCAGATTTCATCGCCTGGCATCAAGCGGCTGGCCTCAATCGTCAACCACTGCGGCGGCGCGTTGCCGCGATGAGGCTGCGTTCCTGCAACGAGCAGAGCGGCGAGATATATCATACGTCGATTCGAGACGTCGTGTTCTCCGGCCACAAGCCAGTCTTCCGAGTTACGCTGACAAACGGTCAGAAGATCCTTTCGACCATGGACCACCAATTTCTGACCCGCTCGGGTTGGCAGCGCTTAGAAGATGCCGTCGGGCTTCGGTTGAGTCCCGGCAACGTAGCGAGTTGGAAAAATACTCCTGAGTTTGCAGTCAACGGGATTGCCGCATACAGGGATGCGCAATGGCTGGCCGGCCTTCGCGACGCAGGATTATCGGCGGTGCAAATTGCGGCATACGCGGGGGTTACGCTAGATCAGATCAAGTATCAATTTCGCAAGCATGGATTGCGAAGCACGAATCCGGAGGCGGTATGGCACCTGTCGCACGTCGAGGAGCCGTGGAACAAGGGGCGGCGTTACTCGAACCTCACGACGCGGGGCCGCCCCACCAAGGCGCGCGTCCGAAAAGGGCCCGAGTCGCATTTTTGGCGTGGAGGCATCACACCCGAACGCAAGTTGATTGGTGCGTGGACGGTCCAGCGAGCCTTCTCTACGCATCGGGCCAATGGCTTCAAATGCGTTTTGTGCTCCGCGACCCGAGAGCTGCACGCACACCACGTCGACCCTGTAGCCCATAACGCAGACCGCGCCGTCGACGCAACAAACCTGACGAGCCTCTGCAAGGCCTGCCATCGAGACTTGCATCGCAGGAACCTCGAGCTGTTGTTGTTGGATCACGTTCAGAAAGGCGAATCGTTCGCATCCTTTTGGGACACGGTCGGCGGCCTTTCTCTACGAAAGCCCTGGGCGTCGCGGCGAAAATGGGCGATGGTCAGGCACTTCGTTGCATTGGCTTCGATTGAATACGTCGGCGTGCGCGCCACGTACGATCTCGAGGTCGAGGGCCCATACCGCAATTTCATTGCCGACGGATTTGTCGTGCACAATTCGCGCAATTCCGCCAGTTCGCGTGCCGTGCCGACGGCAAAAATGATCGAGCGCGCTGAGAACGACCCGGCCGTCCCGCTCGAGTGGGGACGCAACAAAGCCGGCATGTCCGCCAGCGATGTGCTGCAGGGCGACGAAGCGGAGCAGGCGCGCCGCGTTTGGCTTTTGGCCCGAGATGCCGCGGTAGTACATGCCCGTGCGCTGCTCGACTTGAACGTGCACAAGCAGGAGCTGAATCGGCTGCTCGAGCCGTTCTTATGGCACACCGTGATCGTTACGGCCACGGAATGGGAGAACTTCTTCGAACTGCGTTGTGCGCCCAACGCTCAGCCGGAGATCCGTGCGGCGGCGCTGGCTATGCGCGCGGCGATCGCAGCCAGCACTCCGACGCTGCTCGAACGTGGGGCTTGGCACACGCCCTTGCTCCAAGACGACGAGTACGAGCTCGACATCGAAACACGATTGCGGATCTCTGCCGCTCGATGTGCGCGGGTCTCGTATCTCACGCATGAAGGCAAGCGTGAGATCGAAAAGGACTTAGACCTCTACGAGCGCCTTAAGGTAGACAGGCACTTGAGTCCGTTCGAGCACGTCGCAACGCCCGCGCCCGACGACGCCTTTTATGCAAACTTTCGCGGCTGGGTTCAGCTGCGCCGGGAGATCGAAGCCGGGTTCCCCTCTCCGGCTGCACTCGCCTGACTGGCGGCGGCGGCGGCCGCGACGATCGCCGCGATCAGCGCGGCCCACACCGGAACCTTGATGGCGAACCAGCCAACGTCGTTGGTGCTGCGTTGGGCGGTGTACGCGTGCCACGCACGCTGGACGAGATCTCCGGGCGCAACAGCGGGCAGCGAAGAGCCCGACGGCACGGGCAGGTGCGGCGGATGCAGTTCGAAGCCATAGAGCACCGCGCCGATCGCGACGAAGATCGGAACGGCAGTCCGCATCTCGACGCGCATGCGCCAAAGCGTCAGTGCGCAGACGAAGAGACTTGCCGCAAAGAGCTGCTTCGTACCCCAGGCCGCAAGCCACGGAAGGGCGACGACGCAAAGCGCGGCGATCGAGATCGTGCGCGGCCAGCCGCGCGTCTGCATCGACAAAATCGCCAGCGCGGGCAGCGCAAAGCAGAGCTCTTCTTGGTGTACGAACGAGCCGCCGGCGACCGCGCAGAGCGCCGGCAAAAAGACCAAAAGCTCGCGCCGCTTCAAACGGTTTGCGGTCGCCGATCCGAGCCAAAGGCCGGCTCCGAGCAGCACGAGATACGAGAGCGCTCCCACAGTGCGGGCGACATCATCGGCTGCGCCGAGCCACGCCGCCGCGTACGTGAAGCTGTACTGAAAGGGAAAGTGCGTTTCCGAGGCTGCGTGCGCGGGGATGACCTGCGTCAGATAGGCAATGGTGCCGTGTGGGCCGGAGACGGCCACGGCAACGCAGGCAAGGAGCACCAGCGTTCCCAGCAGCGTCGAGCGCGCTTTCGGCACGAAGGCCAGCGTCGCGACGGCCACCGGCAAACCCAGCGTCGGTTCGATCGCCGTGAGCGCCGCAAAGAGTCCGCCCCACGCGTCGCGCCTGCGCGCGAACGAAAGACCGCACGCGATGAGCGCGAGCAGCGCAAACGGCACGATCTGACCGGTGCGCAGCGACGCGTACAGCGTCGAAAGCCCCAGCACTGCGGCCGCGACGCTCCACGGAATGCCCAGCGCAGCAAGCCCGAACGCCGCAGCCGCCACCGCCGTAACGATCGCCACGCCCTGCACGAAGCGCGCGGCAGAAAATGGCAGCCGCGCCAGCAGCATGTATGGCGGAAAATCAAAGGCAGGCTGCGGGGCTGGAATCGCCAGTGCCGGGTTGGCCGCGAAGAGCCGTCCGCGGAAGGAAGGGCCGGCGTTGACGCGGTGCTCGCAGGTCCGCAACGGTTCGTAGGCATACGGGTCGCCTCCGCGATCGAGCACCCAGCCGGCGCAATAAAAGTCCGGGAAGTCGTCCATCGTGCGCCACGGTAGTGCCTCGCCGAGCCGTGCAGAATCGCGCAGCGCAACGAGTCCAAGCACGAGCACGAGCATTGCGGGAAGGAGCGTGCGCGCGGCAGGCCTCATGTTTGCGAAGGACGCGCGAGCGCCGCATCCCATGCGACGCCCACGATCGCGAGCAGCGCCGCCCACGTCGGGATTTTGACGAGGAACCATCCCGGCGCCGGGCTGCCGATTGCTCGAACGTACGCCGCCCACGCAGTTTGCGCGAAGTCGTTGGGTGAAAACGTAGCGGCGGCGGCTGCGCTCGGAAATGGCGGGGGCGGATTGAGTTCGAAACCATACACGACGAGTGCGACCGCCGCGAACGTCAGTGCGGCGGAAAGCGGAGCGGTCTTCAGCCGGAGCAGCAGCCCGGCGACGACAAAAAGCGTCGCGAGGAGCAGCTTTTTGCCGATCCATACCGGAATCCAGGGAACGGCGAGCAGCGCGACGGCAAGCGACGCGACGAGCCTCGCCCGTCCGCGCGCAAAGACCGCCAAAACCAAGGCGGCCGGTATGGCGATCGAAACGTCGATCATATGCACGTACGTTCCGCCGACGATGCCGCAGGCGGCGGGTAGATAGGCGATGAGTTCGCGCCGATGCAGCGATTTGGCCGCGCGAGCGCCGAGCCAAATTCCGGCTGCGAGCATCGCGACGTAGCAGATTTGGCCCGCGATCAGGGCCGGCGCCGCCGGTAGGCCCGCACGCGCCAGCAGATAGGTCAGGCTGTATTGGTAGACGTAGCTCGTCTCCGCGGCGGCTTGTGCGGGGAGCACGCCGAGAACGTACTCGCGGATGCCGGTGAGGCCCACCGAAAAGACGCCGATTGCAAGCATGAGCAGCCCGGCGATCGACGCCCCCGCGCGAGCGCGCGGCGCCAAGAGCAGCAGTGCGACGAAGACGGGCAGGCCCAAGTGCGGTTCGATCAGCATGAGCGCGGCAAGGAGTCCGGCGAGCGTATCGCGTCCCCGCGCAAGCGCCACACCGCAGAAGACGAGCGCGGCGAGGGCGAACGGAACGATTTGGCCGGCGTCGAGCAGCAGATAGCCGGCGGGAAAGAACAAGGCCAAAGCCGCGACGTCGACCGGGATCCCGAGCGCCGCCAAACCCGCGATCGAGGCAACGACGGCAAGAACGATCGCGATCGCGGCCAGCGTGCGGGCGCGCTCGAAGCTCAGATGGCTCAGCGCCGCAAAGGCCGGAAAATCGTACGGCGGAAGCGGCGCCGGAACGACGCGATGCGGGTCTGCGCGATAGGCAGGCGTGCGGTTAACGGCGTGTTCGCAGCGGTGAAGCGGTTCGTAGCGATAGGGGTTCGCGTGCCGGTCGACGGCGCTTCCGGCGCAGTAGAAATCGGCGAAGTCGTAGAGCCGGTTCCAGGGGAGGGAGTCGCCGAGCCGCCCCAAGTCGCGGAGCGCTGCGACGCCGAGCAGGGCGAGCACAGCGATCGCGACGATCTTCCGCGCCGTCATCGATGGCGCACGCGTTCGACGGAACATCACTAGTGCCCGCTGATGCCGGTGATGAGGACATATATCCGCGCGGCGTTGAGAGCGTATTGCGCTTTGTCTTTACGTACGCTATAACGATTGGCAACGGTTGCAGCCCCCCGGGCAGCAGCCGCAGGGTGTGCTTCTCCAACGGGGCTTGATGGGTGTGGCTCTGTCTTTTTCCAGTGCGCGACAGCCGAGCGATCGCGAGCGGCTCGTCGCGGAGTATTGGTATCTTTGCCGTCGCGGCGCGCATCGGTTTATGCGGCGCGGGCTCGATCGCGCCGATCTCGAACAGATCGCGGCGATCGGCCTCATCAAGGCGGCCGATCGTTACGATTGCGCGCAGGCAGCCCCATTCGAGGCGTATGCGTGGCTTCTCGTGCTCGGCGAACTGATGCACTACGTACGCGACAGCGAACGCTTCGTGCGCGCTCCCCGCGCCACGCGGGATCTCGAACGGCGCTGGAGCGCCGCCGAACGGGAGCTATGGCCTTGCTTGGGGCGCGAGCCGACCGAGAACGACGTCGCCGCGCTAATTGGTGCGGATACCGAGCAGGTTCGCGAGGTCCGCGCGTATCGCGCGAGCGGTCAAGTGATCTCCTTCGAGGCGATCGGCGGCTCCGAGCGGCGCATCGCGCGCAGCGACATCGACGAGGTCCTGGACCGGCTTACCGTCGAGCGGATACTCGCGGCCCTTTCTCCGCTGCAGCGGCAGATCGTCCGCGCGATTCATCTCGACGGAGTAACCGTCGTCGAGCTGGCACGTCGCTTGGGGTATTCGCGCCGGCACGTGACGCGGCTGCACCGCAGTGCGCTAGAGCGTTTGAAGAGCTCGTGCCCGGCGAGCGAGGGGTGAGGTGAAGTAGGGGCGCCCAGACGTGCCGAAGTTGCGCCGGATGTTCTCGTATCTGACGGCCGGCGAATCGCACGGGCCGGCGCTCGTGGGAATTCTCGACGGAATTCCAGCGCATTTGCGCATCGACGCCGGCGCGATCGACGAGACGCTTGCGCGCCGTCAAGGCGGTTACGGCCGCGGTGCCCGCATGCAGATCGAACGCGACGAGGTCGAGTTCCTCGCCGGAGTTCGCGGCGGGGTGACGCTCGGATCGCCGATTGCCGTCATCGTGCGCAATCGCGACTATCTGACGCCGAAGGTTCGCGCGCTGATGGATCCGTTGACCGGCAGCGGCGATCCGCTGAGCAATCCGCGGCCGGGTCACGCAGATTACGCCGGGGCGCTCAAATATCGCCAGCACGACCTGCGCAACGTGCTGGAGCGAGCCAGCGCGCGCGAAACGGCAATGCGGGTCTGCCTCGGAGCGATCTGCGCGCAATTTCTCGAGGCGCTCGGCATCGTGACGCGCAGCTGCGTATCGCGCATCGGCAGCGTCGCAGCCGGCGGTCTCGACGAGTGGAAGCAAGCCGACGTAGAGACGAGCGACGTTCGCTGTCCCGACCCGAGGGGGGCGGCCGCGATGATCGCGGCGATCGACGCCGCTAAAGCCGCGGGCGACACCCTGGGCGGGCAGTTTCTGGTGCGGGTCGACGGGTTGCCGGTCGGAATCGGCAGCAACCGTCAGCCGAAGCAGCGGCTCGACGGTATCCTCGCGGGCGCCGTGATGGGCATGCAGACCGTTCGCGCGGTCGAGATCGGGCTCGGCGCCGAGGCATCCTCCACTCCGGGCTCGCGCGCTCACGACGAGTTTGCACTCGATGGTGAAAGCGTCGTGCGGCGCAGCAACAGAGCCGGCGGGATCGAGGGCGGGATGAGCAACGGCGAGCCGATCCTGCTGCGCATCTCCGTGAAGCCGATTCCTACGCTGATGAAGGCGTTGCCTTCGGTGAACCTGCACCAGAAGACCGACGCGCCCGCGACGATCGTCCGCAGCGACGTCTGCGTCGTACCCGCGGCCGCGATCGTCGGCGAGGCGATGGTGCGGCTCGCGCTGATGAAGCCCGTGCTGGAAAAGTACGGCGGCGATTCGCTCGAGGAAACGCTCGATAACCTTTCCCGCAGCACGTACGCAGC
Source organism: Candidatus Cybelea sp. (assembly GCA_036521375.1). Taxonomy (GTDB): domain Bacteria; phylum Vulcanimicrobiota; class Vulcanimicrobiia; order Vulcanimicrobiales; family Vulcanimicrobiaceae; genus Cybelea. The sequence goes on along the minus strand of DATDHW010000004.1, from coordinate 67,270 downwards.
CGCAAGCCTGTTTTCGCGAGAGCACGCTGCGGATGCGCCGTGAAGCGCCACGTAGCGCTGGTCGGCTTTATGGCGGCGGGCAAGTCGACGATCGGCCGGCGATTAGCGCGCGAGCTCGGCTGCCCGTTCTACGACACCGACGTCCTGATCGCGCGAGCGCACGGTACCGTCGCGACGATCTTTGGCGATGAGGGCGAGGCGGCGTTTCGCCGCTACGAACACGAAGCGATCGCGCAGGCCCTCTCCAGCAGTGAAGGCGGGGTCGTTGCGCTCGGCGGCGGTGCGCTGACGGTCCCCGAGAACCGCGCGCTGCTGGCGGAACGCGCACACCGCGTCTTTTTGAAGGCGTCGCCCGAGCAGATCTTGGCGCGCGTGCAGCGGAACCGCAGGCGCCGGCCGCTCTTGGGCGCACGTCCGACGATCGATCGAATCCGCGAACTCTACGAAGCCCGCCTGCCCGACTACGCCGCCTCCGACCACGTCGTTGAAGCGCGGCGGATGAGCGACCGCGAGGTGCTCGACGATATTTTGTTATGGCTACGCGAAAAAAAGATAGCGCTCCAACCCTAGGGGACGCGACCTCGCGCAACGACGATCTCGGCTATCCGATTTTCGTTTCGAAGGGCCTAAGCGAAGAGCAAACGGCCTTTCTTAAGCGGAGCGGACCGGTGACGCTCGTGCTGTGCGATGCACGACGCGCCGTTCGCGCGCTCGCGGACGAGTTGGCGGCGACGCTCGGGCGCGCGCCGGTTGCGGCGTTTGTGCTGGGAGAGGCGCGCAAGCGCTTGACGACGGTCGAACGCGTGCTCGACGCGATGCTCGCTGCGGGGGTCGAACGCGATTCGCTCGTACTGGGCGTCGGCGGCGGCGTCGCGAGCGACGTGTTCGGCTTTTCCTGCGCGACCTACATGCGGGGCGTTCGCTACGCACACGTCGCGACGTCGCTCGTCGCGATGGTCGACGCGGCGATCGGCGGAAAAACAGGCGTCGACCTGCGCGGCGGCAAGAATCTCGCCGGCGTCTTTGCCGATCCGGTGGGCGTTTTCTGCAACGTCGGCGCGCTGCAGACGGTTCCCGAGACGGGGCTGCGCGAGGGGCTGGCAGAGATCGTCAAGGCCGCGATTATCGAAGGCGGCGAGCTGTTCGAGTTCTTGGAAGAGCTCTCGCCTCACCCGCTCCGCAGCTGGCCGTGGCTGGACGTTATCGCGGCGGCGATCAAGGTAAAAACGATGGCCGTCGCCGACGATCGTCTCGAGGCGGGATCTCGCGCGACGCTCAACCTCGGCCACACGTTTGCGCACGCGATCGAGCGGGCTTCAAAGTATCGGGTCTCGCACGGAGCGGCGGTTGCGTTAGGCCTGCGGGCAGCGGGCTTGCTGGCGCTGCGCACCGGCCGGTTCAGCCAGGCCGAGCACTTGCGCGTGCTGACGCTGCTGGCGCTGGGCGGCCTTCCGCTGCAGACGTCCCTTGCGCCCGAAGCCATCGCGGCCGCGATGCGCAGCGATAAGAAGCGGCACGCGGGCAGCTCCCGATTCGTTCTGCCGCGAGCGATCGGCGACGTTGAGTACGGCGTTGTCTGCCACGATCGTACGGTGCGCGCCGTTCTGTCCGCGCTCGCCCGGCCGCCCGAGAGAATCCGTGCGCGGCGTTGATGTCCTGCCGGCGATTCGCTCCTCGCGATACGATCTGCCTTTAACCTACGATCCCGGCGATTGCGCACTGGCGATCGGCGACGTCGTACGCATGCCGCTGGGCAATCGCGAGGCGATCGGTTTTGTCGTATCGCCGGTGTACGAGCTGGCGCAACCTCGCGCGCTGCGGCCGCTCCGGGAGCGGGTCGACTGTGGTCGCGCCTTCGACGAGACGGGGCTCGCGCTGGCACGGTTCGTGGCCGAACAGTATCTCTGCACGCTCGGCGAGGCACTCAGTGCCGTCGTATTGGGCGGGGCGGTGCCGCGAATTCGCGACGTGCTCGCACGCACCGGAGATGCGCCCGGCGCGTCCCGATCGGTCCCGGTTCGCCTTATCCGTTTGATCTGGGAAGAGTTCGCCGAGAGTTTTACGCTCGAGCAGCTGTTGCGCCACCCCGAAGCGCGGCGGGTCGCTGACCGCCGCACGCTGCTCGCACACGTACGCACGCTGACGCGACAAGGCAGCCTGCGACGCATTCGGCGCGTCGCGGACGCCCGCGTGCGCGAACGCCGGGTTCGTGTCTTAGAGCCCGGCGACGCCGCTATTCGCGGGCCCAAGGCCGAGGCGCTGGTGGCCTTCGTCCGGGCGAATCCCGGCATCGAGCGTGCCGACGCGGTTCTCGCCGGTTTCTCCAACGCGGTGGTCGCGCGGGCGGTAGGCGCCGGTGCGCTGCGTGAACTGCTCGTTCCCGCTGAAGCTCTCTCGCCGATGCAGCCGGCCCGCGATCTGCACGCGGCGACGCCGGAGCAGCGCACGGCGATCGCCGAAATCGGCGCCGCGTTGGAACGCGGCCGCTTCGAGACGGCCCTGCTGCACGGCGTGACGGGAAGCGGCAAAACCTTCGTCTACATTGAGTCGATCCAGCGCGTTGTGCAAATGGGCGGGCGCGCGATCGTACTCGTTCCCGAGATCTCGCTGACGCCCCAAGCCGCCGCCCGATTCCGGGCGGCGTTCGGCAGCCGGGTCGCGGTCGTTCACTCGGCGCTCTCCGAGCGCGAACGTTTCGATGCGTGGGAAGCCTGTGCGCGCGGTGACGTCGACGTGCTCGTCGGCGCGCGCAGCGCAATCTTCGCGCCGCTGCGCGACGTCCGCTTGATCGTCGTGGACGAAGCGCACGACCCGTCGTATAAACAAGAGAACGTACCGCGTTATCACGCCGTCGCGGTCGCGCGTGAGCGGATGCGCTTGGAGAACGGACTGCTGCTGCTCGGGAGTGCAACGCCGTCACTCGAGAGCTACGCCGCCGCACGCTCCGGTAAGATCGCGCTTTTACCGCTGTCGAGTCGAGCGACGGCGCTGCCGCTGCCGCAGGTCAACGTCGTCGACCTGCGCGCGGAGTTCGAGGCGGGTAATCGCGCGATCTTCAGCAGCGCCCTCGTCCAGGCACTCGGCGAGCGCTTGGAGCGTACGGAGAAGAGCATCCTCTTCGTCAATCGGCGCGGCAGCGCAGGCTCGCTGCTCTGTCGCACGTGCGGAGCGACGATCCATTGTCCGCGCTGCAGCATCGCGCTCTCGGTGCATCGCAACGAACGGCTGCTGCGCTGCCATTACTGCGATTTTCAAATGCCGATTCCGTCCCGCTGCCCAAGCTGCGGGGCAGAGAGTTTGCTGGATCTGGGCATCGGCACGGAGCGCGTCGCACGCGAAGTGAACCGTCTGTTTCCACACGCTCGTGTGCTGCGGATGGACTCGGATACGACGACGCGCATCGGCGATCACGCGCGAATCCTCGCGTCGTTCGAAGCGGAGGGCGACGTATTGGTCGGCACGCAGATGGTCGCCAAAGGTCTGGATTATCCGACGGTGACGCTCGCTGCCGTTGTGGCTGCCGACCTAGGGCTCAACATTGCCGATTTTCGCGCGGCGGAGCGCAGCTTCGCGCTGATCGCGCAGGTCTGCGGGCGCAGCGGCCGGGCGCGCCGCGGCGAGGCGTTGGTGCAGACGTATGCGCCGGATCATCCGGCGATTCGCTTTGCCGCGGCGCACGATTACGAAGGGTTTGCCGCTGCGGAGCTGGCGGAGCGGACGCAGCTCGATTTTCCGCCGGCGAGCCGGCTGGTGTACCTCGGAGTGGTCGGGCGCGAGCGCGCCCGCGTGCAGAGCACCGCGCAACGGTACGCGCGCATGCTGCGCGACGCCGGCCTCGCCGAGGTCTTAGGGCCGGCGCCCTACCCGATCGCGCGCGTCAACGAGGAGTGGAGATATCGCATCGCGCTCAAGGCACGGCGCGTCAAACCGCTGCGGGCGTTCATTCGAAAGCAGCTCTTGCCGCTCGCGCGAGCGGACGTAAAGACTCGCCTCGCGATCAACGTCGATCCCTGACGGGGCGCCGTGCCTCTCTACTTCTTGGCTTTGCCGCCTCGGGTCTTCGTGGTCTTCGCGGGAGCGGTCGCCGCGCGCTTGCGCGCTTTCGCGAGGCGCGACTTCTTCCGGGCCGCCTTGTTCGGATGGACGATTCCCTTGCTTGCCGCTTTATCGTAAGCGCTCTCGGCGAGCTGCGCCGCGGCGTTCTCGTCTGTATCGACGGCTCGCTTGAAAAGCGTCCGCAAACGGTTCTTCGTGCTCTTGTTACGCGTTTCGCGCTTCTCGGATTGCTTGGCCCACTTTTGCGCGGCCTTGATGTTCGGCAAGAATGCTCCTTATGATCATGGGGAAACAACGGCGTGTATCATATCAGGGTCGCGCGATGGGTGTCCAGGGCGGCCAGCAAGATCCTGCGATAACTGTCGTAGCGGCTTTGGGCGATTGCGCCGTCCGCCGTTGCTCGCTTGACCGCGCAGTCGGGCTCGTTGAGATGGGTGCAGTCGGTGAAGCGGCAGCCCGGCGCGAGCGGGTGGATTTCCCGGAAACCGTAGGCCAGTGTCGGAGCGTCGATCTCCCCGAGACCGAACTCGTTGATCCCCGGGCTGTCGATCAAAAAGCCGCCCTCGAGCCGGTACAGGCGCGCCGTCGTCGTGGTCTGCCGCCCGAGGCCGTGCCGCGAGACCTCTCCGACCGCCCCTTCCCCGCCCAAGGCCCGGAAGATCGTCGATTTGCCCACCCCCGAGTTCCCGACCAGCATCGCATGACGGCCGCGCAGCAGGACGCGCAGGTCGTCGATCCGCTCGCCGAGCTTAGGGTTGATACAGAGACCGGGGTAGCGCAGCGCGCTATAGATCTCGAGCAGCTCGCCGCGGCGTTGCGGTTCGGCGAGGTCGGGCTTCGTGAAGACGACCGCCGCTTCGATCTCTTCGAGCTCGGCAAAGGCGAGCAGCTGATCGAGGGTTACCGGGCGAGGCGGAGGATCGGCAAGCGCCGTGACGGCGACGAGCAGGTCGACGTTCGCCGCCATCGTTTTTGCTCGGCCGGCTGCACTGCGCCGCTCCATTGTTGCGGTTCGCGGCTCGATGCGATCGACGAGGGCTTGCCCGTCCTCGAGGATGCGTACTTGCACCACGTCTCCCGGCACCGGCATATAGCGGCGTCCGCTCATGCGGCGAAGCTGCGCGATACGCGGCTGCGTTTCGCCGTCGATCGATATCCATGCGGAGTTCTTTCCGGTCGAGACGACGAACGCTTGGTGTAACGTGATCTACTTCACCCTGAGCGTGGCAGGGCGTCCGGACGATTCACGACGCGAAACGATCGATGCAGCCATGCGGGCCTGCGGCGGCCGCGCAACCTGGCGGGTGAATCCTATTGCCGGACGTTCGTACGCGCTGCTCGAGACCGAGGCTCCCCTCGATCCGGCACACATCGCCGCGGCCTCAGACGAGAGCATATACGACGTAGCGGTCATTGCGTTGGCAGTTTTCCCTACGGTGCCCGAAGCCTTGCCGCACTTGCACGATGCGCTCGGCGGCAAAGGACGGCCGGCGGGCGTGCTCGCCGTGCGGCCCTGTAACGGCGGCCTGATCGTCGAGTGGGACCCGCGCGTCTCCGGTGCGCGCGTCGTCTCCGGCGTGATCGACGTCGAACTGCGCCGCTTTGCGAGCGGAAGAAGAAGCGAGTTGCTCTCACCCCTTCCGCCGGCGGTGCTTGCGACGATCGCGGGCGACGCTCTGCAGACCCCCGAGCTCTCCGCAGAGCGCGTGCTGGAGTTGCTGATCGACCGATGACACCCAGCGCGCTCTGGCAAAACGTCGGGATCTCCGACGTCATCGACATCATCGCGACCAGCGTCTTGGTCTACTACGTCTTGCTGCTGATTCGCGGTACGCGGGCCGTGCAGATCTTAATCGGCATTTTGGTCCTCGTCGGACTGCTCGGCCTGGCGACGCTCTTTCATCTCACCCTGCTCGGTACGATTCTGCGCCTTTTGCTCGTCGGCGCGGCGGTCACGATTCCGATCGTCTTCCAACCGGAATTGCGTCGCGCGCTGGAGCAGATCGGACGCGGCGGTCTCTTCCGGCTGCAGAGCGGCGACGATGCCGAGCTAGGACCGGGGCGCCGGGAAGACCGCGCGATGCTCACCCTGGCGAGGACCGCATTCTTCCTCAGTCAGAACCGCCGCGGCGCGCTAATCGTCATCGAACAGCAGAGCGGATTGAAAGAGATCTGCGAGAGCGGTACGCCGCTGCACGCCGACATCTCCGAGGAGCTGTTGCTCACGATCTTCACGCCCGCCTCACCGCTGCACGACGGCGCGGTCATCGTTCGCGAAGGAGAGATCGAGGCCGCCGGATGTTTGCTGCCGCTCGCGGAACGGCCGCTGACCGGCGTGCGCATGGGCACGCGCCACCGTGCGGCCATCGGTTTGAGCGAGCAGACCGACGCCGTCGTACTGGTCGTCTCCGAACAGACGGGAGCGATTCGAATCGCCCGAGCCGGCCGGCTTTCGCGCCCGGTCGACGACGAGCAGCGGCTGGTCAAGATGCTGCTGGCGGTGACCCGGGCGCCGCGTCACGAACGCCGCCGTCCCAACGATCTCATCGCCCATCTGCGTTCCCGCTTGCGAACGCAGCGTGATGGCTCGAAACCGCGCGTTTCGTGGACCGATCTCTTGCCCTAATGGAGCTGATTCGCAAGAACTTCGCGCTCAAGCTGCTCGCCGTCGCCCTAGCCATCGTCGGCTGGGCCTACTTTCGATTCGCCTCGAATCCGATCTTTGCCGACGGCCAGAGCGAGCAGCAGCTCTCGATTCCGATCTCGACGGCAAACCTTACTCTGGGCTATGTCGCACACTTCGCCGACCGCGAGGCCGTCGTTACGGTAGCGGGTCAACGAGGAGAACCGGCGGTCAAGCCCGATGAGATCAAGGCAGTGATCGATCTTTCCAATAAGGGCGCGGGCGTTTATAACGTTCCGGTGCAGCTCGTCGCCCCGGACCTCGCGGTGCAGAGCCTCAGCCCCGCTTCGGTAACGCTGACGATCGAACGGGTCGAGGAGCGCAACTTCCCGGTCGTACTGCACTACATGGGCCAGCCGCAGCCGGCCGTCGTCGCGAACCAGCCGCAGATCCGCCCGAACGTTGCCACCGTGCGCGCCCCGACCTCGCTGCTGGCACAGATCGCGTCGGTCAACGCCAACGTCGCGCTTCCCGAGGGGCCCAAGGCCGTCGACGAGATGGTTCGGCCCGTCGCCGTCAACGCCGGCGGAATGGAGCTGACGGGACTTTCCATAACGCCCAATCTGGTCCGCGTGCAGATGCGCTTCGTTGCGGGCGCTGCGAAGTGAGCCGGCTTTTCGGCACCGACGGCGTTCGCGGCGTGGCAAACTTGGAGCTTACGCCCGAGCTGGCGTTTCGCATAGGACGCGCCGGAGCCGTCGTGCTGCACGATGGCGCGGACGCGCACCGCCCGATCGTCGTCGGACGCGACACGCGGGTCTCCGGCAGCATGCTCGAAGCGGCGATCGTCGCGGGCATTACCTCGGCCGGGCGTAACGCGCTGCTCCTGGGCATCGTGCCGACGCCGGCCGTGGCGAGCGTTGCCAGGCGTACCGGGGCCGCCGCGGGCGTCATGATCAGCGCGTCCCACAATCCGGTCGCCGATAACGGTATCAAGTTCTTTAGCGGTGATGGTTTCAAGCTGCCCGACGAGCTCGAACTCGAAATCGAACGCGCCGTCGGCGCCGACGATTTACCTAGGCCGACGGGGACGGAGGTCGGCGTCGTTCGTTCGGCGTTCAATCTCGGCCGTCACTACTACGCGGAGTTGTACGAAGGCGTCCCGAGCCTCGAAGGTCTCGAAGTGATCGTCGACGCCGGGTTTGGAGCGGCCTATGCCGTCGCCCCGTACGTGATGCGTAAACTCGGCGCGCGCGTCGTCGAGCTCAACTGCGAAGCGGATGGGGCGCGAATCAACGTTGCCTGCGGAACGACCGACCTGCGGCAGCTGCGCGAGGCGGTGCGTTCGCGAATCGCCGAAGGTGCCCGGCGCGTCGTCGGCGTCGCCTTCGACGGCGACGCGGATCGCGCGCTGTTCGTCGACGAGACCGGGCAAAGCGTCAGCGGCGATCACGTGATGTACGCGATGGCGCGCGACATGCACGAACGCGGCGAGCTGGCGAAGGATACGGTCGTCGCGACGGTCATGAGCAACATCGGATTCGAGCGCGCGCTCGCGCGCCACGCAATTGCGCTGGTTCGTACGGCCGTCGGCGACCGCTACGTTTTGGAGGCGATGCGCGAGGGCGGTTACGCGTTGGGCGGCGAGCAATCCGGGCACGTGCTGGATTTTCGTTACAATAACACCGGAGACGGTCCGCGGACCGCGATGACGCTGCTCGGGATCGTTGCCGCGCGGCAAACGCCGCTGTGCGAACTCGTCAACGAAGTGCAGATCGCTCCGCAGATACTCGTTAACGTCACCAGTCGAGATCGCGGCGTATTGCAGCTGGATTCGGTGCAGGACGAGATCGCGCAAGCGCATGCGGCGCTCGGCAGCACGGGACGGCTGCTGATCCGCCCGTCGGGCACCGAGCCATTGATTCGGGTGATGGCCGAGGGCGAGAATTTGGAGCTCATTGAGGAAATCGCGGGTCGCGTCGCAGCGCGAATCAAGCTGGAGGTTAATCGCCTACCCTAGACGTTAGCGCCCGAATTCGGAAACGGGAAGTAGCGCGGAAGGGCGTGGCGATATAGCGCCGAACGCGCCGGTCATCGAGGTTTCCCCGAGAGCAAACAGCCTTGGGAAACGTTGATGCCTATCTAGGTCACTGAGTCGGGACCGAAGTCCCGAGCGGGGGATATCCCGGTAGGGGTGAGTGGGCCGGTCGGCCCTAGGGCGAATCTTTCCCGCCCGAACCCGTCAACTAACCCCGCAAGTGTCGTGAAAGAGGAGCGATTCTTGCGTCAAACGCTAGCCATTGGGGCATTTGCCCTATTCGTTACCAGTTTTAGTTCTGTCGCAGCGGCGCACCCGTCCGCTGCACCCAAAGCCGAATACGCCGCCTCCGCCGCGCAAGCGTTGAGCCCCGATGTCGCGGAGTGGACCTCCCGCCTCGTGATCTCCGCCCCAACGCCGCATCGCGCCGGGATCGGCCGCTTTGCCGGTGGGATTTTGGCGCGGACCTCACGGATCGCGGTGGGGCTAACGGCCAGCGCCCTGCGCTTTCTCGGCGTCCCCTACGTTTTCGGCGGGACCAGCACGTCGGGTTTCGACTGTTCGGGGTTCGTGCAGCACGTCTTCGGCCTGATGGGCATCGCGCTGCCGCGGACCGCTGACGCCCAGTACGACGTCGGGCGACCGACCGTGGGCGGCCCACGGGCGGGCGATTTGGTCTTTTTCGACACCTACGGCGGCGTCTCGCACGTCGGGATCTACCTCGGGCGCGGGAAGTTCGTCCACGCCAGCTCGAGCCACGGGGTGATGGTGAGCAAACTCTCCGATTCTTATTGGGCAGCGCGTTACGTCGGCGCGAAACGGCTGATCGCGACGCGCTAGTCCATCCTTCGCACAAAGAGGTTCTGCAGCCCGATTAGCGATAATCGGGCTTGCCGTTTTCCCGGCCTTCTGGGAAGCTAAGTTACCGAGAGCCTGCGCGATGGGGTGTAGCCAAGCGGTAAGGCAGCGGACTTTGACTCCGCCATGCGTTGGTTCGAATCCAGCCACCCCAGCACAATCTCAAAGAACTGGGACACGAAGCGCGAAGCACTCCCGAAAGTGTCAACATGATCCACCGTGCGTGTGAACAGGCGGGAATTGCCGCGCGAATCGCGTGTTTTCTGGCGCTGATCGTCGGCGTTCCGGCGTGCGACTTGCAACGGGGAGCCGTCGGCTCTGCGATTCCGGCGTCGCGTGCTGCCGCCCGAGCGCGAGAGGCGTTTACGAGCGAACGTCTTTGGGGAGCGCCCGGCGAGACGCGCTGGGAACCGGTCGTCGCCGCCGACCCGCATGCGCCGTGGGTCTATCAGATGAGCACCGGCCAGCGCCCGGATTATCTGCTCTTCCGCGCGTCGAGCGATGGCGGGCGAACGTGGGGTCCGCAACGGCATTTGTGCCACCGCGGCGTCCGCGTTCCGTTTCAATACGATCCGCAAATCGCCGTGACCGGCGGCGGCACGATCGACGTCGTATGCCTCGACGGATTTGCGCCCGGCCCCGTCTTCGCGCGTTCGCGCGATCACGGCGCCAGTTGGAGCAAGGCAATACCACTCGACGGCAAGCTCAAGTACGGCGACAAGCCGACCCTGGCGATCTCGCCGGACGGAAGGGACGTCTACGTCGCCTATAACTCGTATTACCGGCTATTCGTCTCGGTGTCGCACGACTACGGCGTCACGTGGGCGGCGCCCGTGCGCGCGACGGGGCACCGCCGCTGGTACTACTCGCTCTCCGGTGCCGTCGGACGCGACGGCGCCGTCTGGTTCGCGGTCGACGGGGAGACGGGCCGTGACGAGACCGGTAACGGCCACGTGAGCCTCGTGAGATCTGCCGATGGCGGGCTGACCTGGACCGAAATCCCGTTCGTCGTCAGCCATGAAGGCGCAAAATGCAATCGGCGCAACTGCTATCCCGATTTCTACACCGCGCAGGATGCCGTTGCAGCGGACGGCCGCGGAAATCTCGTCTTCGTCTTCGCCAAGAATGATCGTCCGCAGGGGCCAAACGCGCTGTACGTCAGCCGGTCGAACGACGACGGCGCACGGTGGAGCGACGCGTCGCTCATCTCGAATGCCGGCAACGCCATGAGCCCCGCGATCGCCGCGGCGCCCAACGGCAGCTTCCGGCTCGTGTGGCAGGACGATCGCAACGGAGACTCGTCGTGGAACACGTGGTATTCGCATAGCGACGACGCCGGGAGGACGTGGAGCAAGGCGGTGCGGCTCTCCGACCGCGAATCGGGCGCCGGCTACAAGCACGTGGGCGGATATAATTTCCCGTTCGGCGATTATCTGGGGCTCGCGGTCGACGGCGACGGCGTGAACCACGTCGTATGGGGTGAGGGCTCGGCCATCTACGTGCCCGGCGGCACGTGGTGGGCCCGCGGGCAGTGACCCAGACCGCTGCAACGCTGCATATAACCAACGGTGACGGCGCCCTCTACCTCCTGAAGAAAGCCGGCGTTCTTGGGACGCACGTTGCATGGCACGACCCCCTCAACATCGGCCCGGTTCCGGCCGGCTTATCGCTCGAAGAGACGACCGAGGTGCGAATGCGTTACTTGGCGGCACGCGGCTACGGCAACCCGATCAAACTCATCCATGATTTCGAGCGGCGCGACGCGCAGCTTCGGCGAGCCGGCGAGTTCGAAGAGGTCGTCTTGTGGTTCGAACACGATCTCTTCGATCAGCTGCAGGTGCTGCAGATTCTTACCGCCCTAGACGAGCTGCGCCTCCATCCCGGACAGGTCGCCGTCGTGCAGACCGATCACTACTTATCCGGCGTAACCGTCGACGAGATGCTCGCGCTCTTGCCGAAGCGGCGGACGGCGACCGAAGCGATTTTTCGCTCGGCCCGCCGAAGCTGGGAGCGCTTCGTCTCTCCGACGCCGGACGGGCTTCTCGCTGCCGCTGGAGAGGATGCAATCGGATTACCGTATTTGCGCGCCGCGCTGCGGCGCATGTGCGAGGAGTATCCGGCAACGCGGGACGGCCTCTCACGCTCGGAGCGCCAGGCGCTCTATGCGATCGCACAAGGACCCGCGGCAAACGACGAACTCTTTGCGCGCTCGCAAGCACGCGAAGAAGCGACGTTTATGAGCAAGCGCGCGTTTGCAATGATGCTCGCCGACCTGCGTGCCGAAGAAGGGGCGCTGTACGAGGGCGAAGGCTCGACGGTTACGCTGACGGCCTTGGGCCGCCGCGTGCTCGCCGGCGATGCAGATTGGCTCGAGGAGCACCCGGTCGATCGCTGGATCGGCGGCGTGCACCTCCTTCCCGGCAGCGCGAACCGCTGGGACGAGGACGCGGCGCGCTTCGTGTGAGGATCGCGTTGGAGCGCAAGGCCAAGCGTACGCCGGGCCCGAACCCCGGACCGCGAATATGGCCAACGACGAGCTCAGCATCGACCTCAAGCGCGAAGACGGCGGCGAGACCCTCGTTGTCAACGTCCGCGGAAGCATGGACATCGCGACGTCTCCGACCGTACGGGCGGCGATATCGGAAGCGATCGACGGCGGCGCCAACGATCTGATCGTCGATCTGAGCCGGCTCGACTTTCTCGACTCGACGGGTCTCGGCGTGCTGATCGGCGCGCACCGCCGAACCGCCGAAAGCCAAGGTTCGCTGCGTCTGGTCGTCCGCGAGGGACCGATCTCGCGCCTGCTCAACATCACCGGTTTGATCGCGGTCTTCGCGGTCTACCATTCGCTCGACGACGCACGCCGCGACCGCGGTCGTCTCGGCGCGCCCGTCTAGCCGGGAGCGTAGGCCTCGTCGAGCAGCTCGACGAGATGGCGCACGACCGCGCGGCGTTTGGCGCCGAGGCCTGCCGTAAGCTGCAGCGCGCACCCCGGATTGGCAGTCACCACGATGGCCGCGCCGCTGCGTTCGATCGCTTCGATCTTCCGGCGCTGGAGACGCGCCGCCATATCCGGCTGATCGAGGTTGTAGAGCCCTGCGCTCCCGCAGCAGACGGCGCTCTCCTCGAGCTCGACGATGCGCAGGCCTGGAATACGGGCTAACAAGCGGCGCGGCGCTTTCGAGATGCGCTGCGCGTGGACCAAGTGGCACGGTTCCTGATAGGTTGCGGTCGCCTCGATCGCGCGTGAGGGCGTTCCCAGGTCCATGGCATCGAGCACCTCGCTGATGTCGCGCACGCGCTGCGAGAAGCGGCGAGCCCGCGCGGCCCAGTGCTCGTCGCCGGCCAGGAGCTCGGCGTACTCTTTGAGCGTACTCCCGCAGCCGGCGGCGTTGACGACGTAGACGTCGGCAGCGCTGCGCTCGAAACTTTCGATATTGCGCCGCGCGAGCTCGCGCGCGGAATCAGGGTCGCCGTCGTGCGTGGCGAGCGCGCCGCAGCACGTTTGGCTGCGGGGTACGACGACCGAAAGCCCCGCGCGCCGCAGCATACGCACCGTCGCTTCATGCACGCGGCCGAATGCGACCGGCATGATACACCCGGTATGAAGAAAGGCGAGCCCGGCGGCATTTGGTGTCTCGAACCGCTGATCGGCGGCGACGAAGAAAACGGCCGGAATTTGCGGGGCGAGCTGCGCGGCGCGGCGCAGGCCGAAGACGCCGGCGAGCGACGTCAGATGGGCCTGCTGCGCGAACCGAACGAGGCGCGCGGCCGCCTGCATCAGCCGCGGGTTGCCGACGAGCGCGCGCAGCGCGAGATCGCGCAGCCGCCGGCGCTTCCGCGGCGGCCCCCCCTCTTGGGAAGCGCGGCGAATCTGCGCGCGAGCCGACTCGACCAGTTGCCCGTAGCGAACCCCGGAAGGACAGACCGCCTCGCAAGCACGGCAATCCAAGCATTGGGACATCTGCTCGACGAAGCCCGGGCTGAGCAGATCGAGCCGCGCTTGGGCAACGTCCTTGATCAGACTAATTCTGCCGCGCGGGCCCGACGTTTCTGTCATAGTCTCCAGGTAAGTCGGGCAGGACGAGAGGCACAGGCCGCAGCGAATGCAGGCGTCGTACATCGATGCCTGCGGCTGGTCGGAGCCGCTAAAGCTCCGGAGCGGGTACTCGGTCATGCCGGATTGGTTTTCGCTCGCAGCGCGCGGGCTTTCCCGCCATCAATCGAGCGCAGTAAGGATGGAGGTCGCGTGAAAAAACGAATAAAGGTTGCGGTAACCGGTGCCGCCGGACAGATCGGTTATGCTCTGCTCTTTCGCGTCGCGTCGGGACAGATGTTCGGGCCGCAGACCGAAGTCGAGCTGCAGCTGCTCGAGCTGGAGGCGGCGCTCCCCAGTCTTGCCGGCGTCGCGATGGAGCTGGAAGACTGCGCGTTTCCGCTTCTCAAGCGTGTCTGGATGGGCTCGGACGTCAACGAAGCGATGCACGGCGTCGATTGGGCGCTGCTCGTCGGAGCGGTTCCGCGCAAGGCCGGCATGGAGCGTTCGGATCTATTGCGCATCAACGGTCAGATCTTTACCGCGCAGGGTCGCGCCATCAACGAGCACGCCGCCGAAGACGCCGCTGTCTTCGTCGTCGGCAACCCAGCCAATACCAATTGCTTGATCGCGATGAAGAACGCGCCGCGCATCTCGCCGGATCGTTTCTTTGCAATGACCACGCTCGACGAACTGCGGGCGCGGGCGCAGCTCGCTCGCAAAGCGGGCGTCGACACGACCGACGTGGCGCGCATCGTGGTCTGGGGCAACCATTCGACGACGCAATTTCCCGACTTCGCGCACGCGACCATCGGCGGAAGGGTGGCGCACGAGCGAATCGAGCGGCCGTGGCTCGAGAACGACTTTCTTTCGACCGTGCAGAACCGCGGCGCCGAGGTGATCAAAGCGCGCGGCGCCTCGTCGGCCGCTTCGGCGGCTAACGCGGCGGTCGTCGGCGTGTACAACCTGACGCACGACACGCCGCCGCACGAATGGTATTCGGTCGGTCGCTGTTCCCACGGCGAATACGGCGTCGATCCTGGATTGGTCTTCTCGTTCCCGTCGCGAACCGAGAACGGCGTATCCCGGATCGTCGAAGACGTCGAGCACGACGAGTTCGGCCGGGGCAAGCTTCAAGCAACGCTCGAGGAGCTGCGCAAGGAGCGCGACGCGGTTATCGAACTCGGTCTGATTCCCGCCTGAGGTCGAAACGGACTCGTCCCGCCCGCGAACGAACTACCCCCCAATGAGCGGTCCTCAGAAAAATCAACCGGACCTCGATCTCATTCACGTGAACGTTGCCTCGGTAGCCGGAGCCTATTCGGTCGGGAGCGTTTCGTTCTTTCGCTATATCCTGCGGCTCGGTGAACTGGGATTGGCGCTCTCGCTGGCCGACCAAGAGGCCGTGGACGTGCTCTCGGCTATCCCGCACGCGCTCGGGCCGGAAGAAGAAGTACCCTTCGCGTCGGGCCGCGGCTGGCGGGTCGTCCCCGCCCAAGGCGAGCTCGACTGGCCCGTTCTCGAGGCGACGCCGGAGCGCTTGCACAGTGCCCTGGAACGAGCGCGCAGTCTGCTTTGGATCCACGCGGCGCGCTTTGCCGTCAGCGCCGGCGAGATTGCCTCGATCGAAGAAGAACTCGACGCCGTTTACGGCGTTCTGATGCGCGCGCAGGCGGCGGGCGTCGCCGTCAACGTTTCCTACGTAGCCTAAAGACCAACTCGTGGCACTCCTCTGGGAGGTCCCGCTCGTCGGCGCAGGCGGCGAGCCGATTTCGTTCGCGCGCACCATCCACTCGCACGGGTGCGCGCAGTTGCCGCCGGCCGAGGTGATCGCCGAGCCGCTGCGCTATCGGCGCCGATTGCGCGTCGGCGAACGAGTCGTTGCGGTGACGACGCAAGCGCGTGGCGACGGACTCGTCGTCGAAAGCGATCTCAAGCTGGGGCGGCGCGATGCAGAGAAGGCGCGCCGGCTCGTTGCCGCGATGTTCCGACTGGACGACGACCTCTCGCCGTTTTACGCGCAGATCGCGGGCGACGAGCGCCTGGGATGGGTCGCCGCCGGCGCGGGGCGCATCTTGGCGAGTCCGACCGTCTTCGAAGACGTTGTCAAAACGATCTGTACGACCAACTGCGCCTGGTCGGCGACGATCCGGATGACGACCGCGCTCGTCGGGCTCGGCGGCGGTGCGTTTCCGGAGTCCGCGCTTCTCGCGCGCACCCCGCTCAAATGGTATGACGACGTCGCGCGGATGGGTTACCGAGGCCCCTACGTTCGAACGATCGCCGCCGATGTCGCCGGCGGGCGGCTCGATCTGGAGTCTTTGACGCAGCGAAACCGCTACGACGACGAAACGATCGAGGAGCTTCTGCTGGCGTTGCCGGGTATCGGCCCCTACGCCGCCGCCCACATCATGCAATTGCTGGGGCGGCACCGGCCGCTGGTGTTGGACTCGTGGACGCGTCCGACGTATCTTCGCTTGAGCGGACGCAAGCGCGCCGTCGACGCCACGATTCGCCGCGCCTTCGCCCGTTACGGGGAGTACGCCGGCCTCGCGTTCTGGCTCTTTCTGACGCGCGACTGGATCGCGGACTAACCATCCATCCGGTCGCGCGGGTGCGCCTCGTCGTACGCGCGCCGTTTGTGTCCCATCGCGAGCTGCAGGTAGATGCCCGTGGTCGCGAGGCTTTCGTGGCCTAGGAGTTCGCGCACGGTCTCGAGGTCGACGCCGTTCTCGACGAGATGCGTCGCGAACGAGTGCCGCAGCGTGTGCGGCGTTGCGCGCTTTTGGATACCGCTGACACGATAGACATCGCGAAAGATGCGCCAGATGTGCTTGGGCGTAAGCCCCTTCCCGCCGCGTCCGAGGAAGAGCGCCGGGTCGCCGCTGTGCGGGCGCACTCGAAGGTAGGCGTCGATCGCCTCGGCGGCGGCGTGATTGATCACCACCGTACGCTCCTTGTTGCCTTTGCCGGTGACGCGGATCGTGCGTTCCGCAAGATCGACGTTGGCAAGCTGGACGCCCGCCACCTCGGCGCGGCGCGCGCCGCTGGCGTAAAGCAGCTCGAGGATCGCCGTGTCCCGGAGGCGGGCCGTATCGGTTCGCCCGGCGAGCGTCGTCCGCAGCAGGCGCATCACCTCATCGACCTTCAGGGGCGAGGGCTTGCGCTTGGCGACGGCGGGCCCCGGGATCGCAAACGCCGGGTCGTCGGCCAGGACGCCCGTGATCTTCAGGAACCGATAGAGGGCGCGGATCGACGAGAGCTTTCGGCAGACGGTCCGGCTGTCGTATTTTCGCGCATCAAACAGATAGGCGATATAGCGCCGGATGTGCGTCGCCCTCACCTCCAGGAGCGACGCGGCCGCAAACTCGTCGGGCTGCCCCTCGTGCGAGCGCCTCAGGAACTCGGCGAACTCGCGCAGATCCCGCTCGTACGCCGCCGCGGTCAGCGGGCTGCGCCTACGCTCGGTAAGCAAGTAGGCGCAAAGGTCTTTCACGCAGCCTTCTATTGGGACCGAATAAGACATAATAAATCTTTCATCGCATTCGCGTAAGCGGGAGGGACCCCTGTTGCTGGGTGGAGCGAATGCGATGAAAGATTGGCGTTTGCAGCCCTATGCTAGCCCGGGGTTGGGCTCTCGATCCCTCCCCTACCCGGGGTTGGGCTCTCCAGCCCTCCCCCTACGGGGCCGCGGGCGCTACGGCTTGCCTTGGGGGCAGGTTACGATCCAGGCGGTTAGTTCTAGGCGTTTGAGGATTGGGGTCACGTCGTACTGTGCGTCGCTGTTGCAGGTTTGGCCGAGAAAGCGCTTTTTGGTCAGTTGATTCGTGTACTCGACGTCCACGACGAGACGATTCTGGTTGGTGTAAACGGTGAACTGGTTGCACCAGCCTTGCTTGAAACACTGCTCGACGACGGCGAAGTCGTAGACCTTGACGAGGTCTTTGACTTGGCCGTTGTCGCCTTTCTGGTCGGCGGTGAGGCCGAGCGTGTGCGCTTCCTTTGCGACCCACGAATCGTAGGTCAGCTGCTCGCCGTACGTGAGCGGAAAGCCGGTGTTGTTCTGATAGCCATCCAGATTGTCGGGATCGACGCCGTCGAAGCCCTTCTGTTTGCATAGGTGCAGGCGGTGCTTCATGAGGGGCTCGAGGATCGCCGTCTGGCGCACGTCCAGCCAGAGCTCACCCTTCCAGTGGCCGTCTTTGTGGCCGAGGACGCTCTTGGGAAACTTGCCGGCGTCCGGACGCCAGTTTTCCCACGTGCCGACGTCGATGTAGCACATCACGCGGCGGTTCATAGAGTGCAGCTGCGCCACGACCGAGGGCTTGGTTTCGAACACGTCGAGGTCGTAGATCTGCGCGTCGACGCCGAGGTCGAGCTTACCGTCGTACTGAATTTGATAGGATTCCCCGGGGGTTGGAATCCAGCGCGAGGAGACTGCGGCCGCACCCGGCGCGGGCATCGAACCGGCCGTTGGGGTCGCGCCGCCGCCGCACGAGGCCAGCGCGAGCGCGGCGATTGAGGCTGCGGCCGGGAAACACTTCATGGCGCCAGTATACCACCGCGGCCTGCGCGAAAATGGCTCCGGTGACACGCCGTTTTCTTCTTCCTCTTCTCGCGCTGCTCGCTTCGAGCTGCAGTTCGCCGCAGCCCTATGTCAATACGATCGGCGTCTTGCTGCCGGGATCGACGATGACCGTCCACGTCGCCGACGCGCCCTTCTCGGCGTACGGTCCGGAGGTCTCGCAGCGCCACAGCGTCTTCACCATCTCGGCGACGGCCCTGCCGAAGGGCACGCCGCCGCCCGCTCCGCAGCTGCGTTCGCAGCGCAACGGGATCGTCGTTGCGGCGCCCAATCCGCTGGCCGCGCTGCTGGTTCGGGTGCCGCAAAAAGTCGATCTCGTCGTCGACTCGCAGCGCGGCGGCGTGACCGTTACCGACATCAGCGGCAACGTGCGCGTCAAAGCCGGTCGCGGCAACGTGACCCTGATGGTACCGGGGTACGCGCAGGCGTCGACCGGACAAGGAAATCTCAAGGTGACGATGGGGGCGGCCGATTGGCCCGGAACCCTCTCGTTTTCTTCGCAGCGCGGCGACGTCGAACTGTGGATCGTCACGAAGGCGTCTTTTACGGTGCACCTGCACACCGATAACGGGACGCTCTTTACCGATTTCGGGCTGCAGGGCAGCTCGAGCGGCTCTTCGGAGACGATCGACGGCAGCGTCAACGGCGGCGGCCCCCAGCACATCGACGTCGAGACGAAGTCGGGCGCGATTCGCCTGTTACGTTTGCAGCCGCAAGCGTGAGCGCGCCAGCAGCGCCTCGCGCGCTTTGACGAGGCGAACCATCGCTTCGTTATAGGGCGTCGGGGTTGACGTGCGCCGGCCGAAGGCGACGACCGCGCCGTTGATGTGATCGATCTCGCTGGGATGCCCCGACTCCAGATCGTAGGCCATCGAACTCTTCGCATCGGCGCCGAGCGCGATGACGTCCGTAACGTATTGCCAGGGGTTGACGAATGGCAGGTTGATCTTCAACGCCGCCGCAACGTTCGCGGTCTCTTCGGCGAGCGCTTCGGCTAAACGGGCGGCGTTGGCGTCTTTCGGAATCTCGCCGGCGTCGCAGTCGAGGATCGCGGAGAGCGCGTTGACCGAAGCGTTGGCAACGAGTTTTCCCCACAGGTGCGGGCGGATGTCGTACACCGCCGCCGCGCGCAGGCCGCTGCTGGTGAGCAGCTCCGCGACGGTGCGCGCGACGTTCGCGGAGGCGCTCGTCGAGCCGATGATCGTATTGCCTTGCTCCGAGCTGCGGATCTGTCCGGGTGCAATCGTGTGCGACGACTCCGTCGTGATTCCCAAAATGACGGGTACGGCGCCGCCCAGTGCCGTTTTGATCGCGTCCTCGTTGCCGACGCCGTTTTGCAGCGAGATGACCGGCGATGCCGGATCGAGTTCGCCGGCAAAGGCGCGCAGCGCGCGCAGCGTGTCGACGGCCTTGACGAAGAGAAAGAGCATGCGCGAACCGTAGAGGTCGTGCGGCCGCTGCGCGATCGCCACCTGCCGTGCCGGTTCGTCGTTGACGCGCAGGCCGTTGCGCGCCACGGCTTGGGCGACCTCGTCGTTGTCGTCGAGCATCGTCACCTGGCAGCAGCCGGCCAGGTGGTAGCCGAAGAGCGTCCCCATTGCGCCCGCGCCGATGATCCCGATGCGCATCGTCACGCGTTTTAAGTTCCTTCTAGAACTGGTACTGCACGCCGAACGTGTTGCGTCGCGAGGCGTGCGTGATGTCACGCTGTCCGAAAAACAACTCCGCGCCGGGCGCGATGTGCAGGTTCCCGTACAGGTCGATCATCGGGTAGGTCAGATCGTAGATGCGCGTTTCCAGCCCGAAGCCGTGGAGCGGTGCGTAGGCGCCGCGAACCCCGATCTGCGAGTACAGAACCCCGCCGCCGAACTCGAAGTCTCCCTTCTTCTGCTGCAGCAGGGCGTTCCACGTCGTGTTGTTGCCGATCGAGTTCGCGCCGAGCATCACGTTGGTGGTCGAGTGGGGCAGCAGGAGGAGGTTGATATCGCCGAGTGGACCTTGGCTGCTGGTCATCACGGGATTGAGCCCCGGATTGTGCTGCGGCGAGAGGCCGCTCAAGCGAACCTGAATCGCGACCAGGCTGCGCCCCAGCGATGCCAGTTTGCCCTGGAGATTCGCGCGCAGCTGCGGCGACACGCCCGTGTGGACGGGTTGCGTCGTGGGCGCCGCGCCCGGATACGGCGAGATGCTCGGCACCGTCAGCGGTGCCGGCGTCGCGTTCTCGTCGACCCCGTAGACGCTGCTCGTCCCGCCGAGCTGGCCCAAGAGCGAGTTGGCCCTCTGCAGTACCGCGTCGAGGTTTGCGATTGTGCTGCGCATCTGAGCTTGCGTCTGCGGATCGCCGGTTACCGTGCGAAGATCTTTCGTAAGCGCGGCGAGGGTCGCCGTCGTTTCGGCAATGTTCTGAGTCGTCGAGAGGACGTTCTGCTTCAGGCGCGGGTCGGTGGCGAGTGACTGCAGCGCGGTCATCGACTTGTTGAGCGCAACGGCGGTTGAGTTGAACTGATCGAGCAGGACGCCGACCTTCTTCGAATCCGTCGTGGCGGCGCCGTTGAGGGTCGCCGAGAGCTCCACGATGTTCTGGCTCGCGGCGCCGAGGCTGCCCTGCAGCGTGTCGCCGATCGCGGCCAGCTGGCTGCGTGTCGTAATCGTTAAGGCGTTCGCGTTATCGAGCGTCGACTGCAGCGTGTTGAGCAGCTTCGGCGTACGCGCCTCCATCAGCGCCATGAGGCTGTTCAGACGCTTGATCTCCCCCTGCCCTTCTTGCAGCAGATCGCCGATGCTGACGCCGTTGGTGCCGCGGGGCTGCTGCGCGATCGGAAGCACCTCGCGCGGAAGCAGCGCGATCGGTGGAGGCTGACGCGGCGGAATGATCACCAGCGCCGGGTTGCCCGTCAGCGGTGCCTGGATAAGAAACTTCGAGGCCGCCGGAACGTCGATGTCGTTCTTCATCGCGAGGATGACGTCGACGGTATTATCGGGGAGCAGCTGTACTTGATCGACCGAGCCCGCGTCGACGCCGCTGAAATAGACCTGCGCGCCGGTCGTCAGCCCGGCGGCGGATTGAAAGTGGACCCCAATCCGGTACCCGGTATGCCGCGTTCCGAAGTCGGTGATCAGATAGAATACTCCGAAGAGTAGGAGCAACGCCACGAGCGTGAATGCACCGACCTGAGCCTGCTTGGTCATGCCGACCTATTTTCTCTTTGGCGCCCCAGAGCCTCGCAAATCCGGCGAAAGAGCGCCCGCTGCCCGGAAAGCATGGCGCCGATCCCTTGACGGGATTTCGCGAAGCAAAAACCGCAGAGGGCAACGACCATGCGAAACAGACGTGACGGCCGCACTGGCAGCAGCATCTCAGAAATCATCGGCACGCCAGCCGATGCGCAGCGCTTCACCGTCAATATCGCCGGGGAAGTCGCCGAAGAGCTGCGCAGCATCGCCACAAGACATCGCGTCAGCGAATCCTCCGTCGTCGAGATCTCCTTGCGCCAGCTCTTTGCGCGCATCGCGCCGGCAACGATGGGCAGCTTCTTGCGCGACCACGGTGCGTGCCTTCGCCGCCGGTAGCGGGCCCTAAATCGGGATCGGGCCGGCTTCGGAACCCTGCAGGAACTGCTGCACGATCGGGTTCGACGAGTTGCGGATGCGATCGGCGGTATCGTAGGCGATGATCGCGCCCTCAAACAGCATCGCGATATAGTCGGCCATCGCAAAGATCGACGGAAGGTCGTGCGAAATGACGACCGCCGTGCCGCTCAGTTTTGCCCGAAGCTTCAAAATCGTCTCGGTGATCAGCTTGCTGACGATCGGATCGAGCCCGGTAGTCGGCTCGTCGTAGAGCACGAGCTCGGGGCGGGTAACGATCGCACGCGCGAAACCGGCACGCTTGAGCATGCCGCCGGAGAGCTCGGCAGGAAGATCGTCGTACGCGTGCAGCAGGCCGACGCTATCGAGGGCGTCGAGAACCGTGCGGCGGATCTCCGAACGCGAGAGTTTCGAGTGTTCCTCGAGGGGCAGCGCGACGTTCTCCCCGACGGTCAGGCTATCGAGCAGCGCCGCGAACTGAAACGAGAAGCCGATCTTCTGCCGCAGTTGATTGACCTTATCTTCGGACATGTGGCAGAGGTCCTGGCCGAGCAGGTAGATATGACCCGTGTCGGGCGGAATCAAACCATCGAGCAAACGCAGGATCGTCGACTTACCCGCTCCGGATAGGCCGATGATGCAGGTGATCGCGCCCTGCTTGATATCGAGGCTGCAGTTCCGCAGCACGATACGTTCGCCAAAGGCGAGATCGACGTCGTCGATACGGGCAAGAAGCTTGCGCTCTCCGTCGTTCATTTGTTGAAGAGCAGAAACGAGAGGACGAAGTTCGAGGCGAAGATCAGAATGATCGCCAGGACGACCGAGAAGGTCGTCGATTTGCCCACGCCCGCTGCGCCGCCGCGCGTCGAAAGCCCCTGATAGGCGCCGACCATCGCGATGATCGTCGCAAAGACGAACGTTTTTAGCAAGCCTTTGATCACGTCGACGAAGCCGATCGACTCGCGAACCGACGCCATGAACGAATCGAAGGGGATATGCGCGTACTCCTGCGCGATCCAGGCACCACCGAGAATCGAGACGACGTCGGCGAAGATCGTGAGCAGCGGCAGCATCAGCAGCAACGCGAGCAATCGCGGCACGACGAGGAAGCGCGAGGGTTCCAGGCCCATCGAGCGCAGCGCTTCAATCTGCTCGGTAACGACCATCGAGCCCAGCTCCGCGGCAATCGCCGCGCCGACGCGGCCGGCGACGACGACGGCCGTCAGCATCGGCCCCAGCTCGCGCACCGAAGCGTAGGCGACCGCACCGCCGACCAGGTTCGAAAAGCCGTACGCGACGGCTTGCTGCGCCGACTCGAGCGAGATCACCATGCCGGTGAAGAGCGAGGTGAGAACGACGATCACCAGCGACTGCACGCCGAGCAGGGCACACTGCGAGATCGTCTCTCCCACGCGAATGCGCAGGCGAACGAGAAAACCGGCGGACTCGGCTGAGAGCAGCGTCAGGCCGCCGGTATATTCGAAGAAATCGTTGGTCGCGCGGCCGACGCGCGCGAGCAGCCTCATGAGGCGGAGCCCCGCGCCGCAGCGAGCGCGTGCAGCAGCGCCTGCGTCGCCTCGATCCGTTTGACGGCGACGCCGCGCTCGGCGGTGTAGTTGAAGTGAATTTGGTTCAGCCGTTCCAGCCGGCGGTCGACGTCGCGCAGATGCGCGCGCGCTTCGCGATCGAAGCCTTCGAAGTAATCGCGTACGGCCTGGCAGTAGGCGGCGCACACGTCGTCGGCGGCCTCGCCGCGGCTCAGTGCGGCTTCGATCGAACGCTGGGCGTCGCGCATCGCGCGATCGGTGATGTGGAATTCGCCGACCTGCGCGACGAGCTGTCGAAGCGCGTCGTCAACCGGCATGAACGTGAGCGTCCAGCGCCGCGCGCTGGACGTCGAAGAGTTCCCGGATTCCACCCTCGGCAAGTCCCAGCAGCGCGTCGAGTTCGCGCCGGTCGAAGGGCCGTGCCTCCGCGGTGCCCTGGAGCTCGACGTATCGCCCGGCGTCGGTCATGAAAACGTTCATATCGACTAATGCCTGACTATCCTCGTCGTACGCGAGGTCGAGGAGCGGCGCGCCGCCGACGATGCCGACGCTCGTCGCGGCGACCATCCCCTGCAGCGGCCACTTTGCGCGATCGGCCGGGTCGAAGCGCGTCCGCAGCGCGAGCTCGAGCGCCACGTACGCGCCGGTGACGGCAGCCGTGCGGGTTCCGCCATCTGCCTGCAGGACGTCGCAGTCGAGCCAGAGCGTGCGCTCGCCGAGCTTCGCCGTATCGGTGACCGCGCGCAGCGCGCGCCCGATGATCCGCTGGATCTCGTGCGTTCGGCCGCCGGGGCGGCCCTTGGCGACCTCACGCTGGTTGCGCTCTTGGGTGGCGCGGGGAAGCATTGCGTACTCCGCCGTCACCCAGCCGACGCCGCGCCCCTTCATCCACATCGGTACGCGATCTTCGACCGACGCGGCGCAGAGCACGCGCGTGTTGCCAAGGCTAATCAGCGCGCTGCCCTCGGCGTACTTTAGGAAGCCGGGCTCGATCGAGACCGGTCGCAGTTCGTCGGACCGTCGCCGGTCGGCGCGAAGCATTACTCGACGGTGACGGTCTTGGCCAGGTTGCGCGGCTGGTCGACGTCTTTGCCTTCGATGTCGGCGATGTGGTACGCCAGCAACTGCAGCGGAATGACGTTGACGATCGGGGAGAGGAGCTCGTCGACGCGCGGCACCCAAAAGACGTGATCGGCGATATTGCGGACCTCTTCGTCGCCGTAATTAGCGACCGCGACGACCGGCGCTTCGCGCGCCTTCGATTCCATCAAATTCGAGAGCATCTTCTCACGGACGCGGTCCGCGGTGACGATTCCGACGACGGGCACGGTCGAATCGAGGAGGGCGATCGGCCCGTGTTTCATCTCGCCGGCCGAGTAGCCCTCGGCGTGGATATACGAGATCTCCTTGAGCTTGAGCGCACCTTCGAGCGCCGTCGGGAAGTTGACGAATCGGCCCAGGAAGAGCACGCTCTGCGCTTTACGCAGCTCGCGGGCGACCCGCCGGATCTCATCCGAGGTGTTGAGCACGACGTCGACGGCCGCGGGTAGGAGTTTCGTGCCGTCGGCGATTTCCCGCAGGCGCGCCTGGTCGGCAGTGCCGCGCAGCCGCGCGAGGTAGAGCGCGAAGAGCGTCAGCACGATGACCTGCGACACGTAGGTTTTCGTCGCCGCCACGCCGATCTCCGGACCGCCTCGCGTGTAGAGCATTCCGTCGGCGAGACGCGTGAGGTGCGAACCGAGGACGTTGCAGATCCCGAGCACGCCGCTCCCCGACTGCTGCGCTATCTTGACCGCCTCGATCGTGTCGGCCGTCTCGCCCGACTGCGACATCGCAATTACGAGCGTCGTCGGGTCGATGACCGGGTCGCCGTAACGAAATTCGCTGGCGAGTTCCATCTCGACCGGCAAGCGGACCAAGGAGCGCAGCAGATACATGCCCACGAGGCCGGCGTGGTACGCCGTGCCGCAGCCGGTGATCGCAATTTTGCTCAAGTGCCGGAGGCGCTCGGGGGCGAGGTTCGCGAGCTCTGCTTCCAGGTGAACGTCCGCGAGCCCGTCGATCCGTCCGCTCATCGTCTCCTTGATGACCTGCGGCTGTTCGAAGATCTCCTTGAGCATGAAGTGCTTGAAGCCGCTTTTCTCCGCCGACCCGGCGTCCCAGGTGATCGAGATGGGATCGCGCGAGACCCGCGCGCCGGAGTAGTCGGAGAGCGCGAACCCGTCGCGGCCGACCACGGCGATCTCCCCTTCGTGCAGCACGACCTCACGTCGCGTATAGGGCAGGATCGCCGGCGTATCTGAGGCGACGTACATCTCGCCCTCGCCGATCCCCAAAATCAACGGACTCGCTCCGTTGCGCGCAAAGACCAGATGCTCGGGATCGTCGCTGGAGATAACGCCGAGCGCGTAGGCTCCGCGAACCTCCCGCAGCGTGCGGCGAATCGCTTCTTCGAGGTTGCCGTCGTAGTGCAGCTCGATCAGGTGCGCCAGCACTTCGGTATCGGTCTGGCTCTTAAAGGCGTGGCCGAGCTCGATCAAACGGGCTCGCAGCGCGGCATAGTTTTCGATGATGCCGTTGTGAACGACGGCGATCTTTCCGCCGCAGTCCAGGTGCGGGTGGGCGTTGGCGTCGGAGGGCGGCCCGTGCGTCGCCCAGCGGGTGTGGCCGATCCCTACGGCGCCCGAAAGAGATTCGCCGTTGCGCAGGCGCTCGGCCAAGCGCGAAAGCTTGCCTTCGGCCTTGGAGCCGCAGAGATTCCCCTCGGCGTCGATGACGGCGATTCCGGCGCTGTCGTATCCTCGATACTCCAGACGCCCCAAGGCGTCCAGAATGATCGGAACGCTATCGCGCCCACCGATATACCCGACTATCCCGCACACGCCGGCTTACTTGATTCCTTCCCTCGTGCGGCGGTACTCGATCTTCCCCTCGGCGATCTCGTCGAGCGCGATCGAGACCGGCTTGTTGGGATTGATCGTCTCGCGGTCCACCAGCGGCTCGCTGGCGAAGTACTCGCGCCGGTCGGTGGCGGGAAGCTGCTGGACGCGGATCCAGTTGTTCAGCTGGCGAGCTCGTTTGGTGACGATGTTGACCAAGCTGAACTTCGAGTCGGCATGCTCCAGGAGCGCGTCGAGATCCCCGAATACGGTTTTGCTCATAATTCCTTTCGTAACGATGGCGTTTATGACGACTCGACGCGCTGCAGCGAGTCGTCGGGATAGCGGTGGATGCGAAAGCGCTCCGCCTGCAAAATCGCCTCGAGGTCGCGTACCGCTTGCTCGGAACGATCCTGTTCGTTGACGACGATGTAGTCGAACTTGCGGATGAACTTCATCTCGCGAGTCGCAATTTCGAGCCGCCGGGCAATCTCCTCGTTCGTTTCGGTCCGCCGCGCAAGCAGCCGCTCGCGAAGGTTTGAAAAACGGTCCGGAACGAGAAAGATCAGCACTGCATCCGGAAAAGCCGATTGCACGGCGAGCGCGCCGTTGACCTCGGGTTTGATGATGACGTCGTATCCCTCGGTCAAGCTCTGCTCGATGTAATCCCGCGGCGTCCCATAAAGGTTGCCGTTATACTCGCGCGACTCCAGCAAGAGTCCCGCGAGACGGAGCCGCTCGAACTCTTCTTGCGCTACGAAGAAGTAGTGCTCTCCGTTGCGCTCGTCGGAACGCGGTTCCCGGGTCGTCGCCGAGACCGAATACCGTAACGAGGGCCGCCGTCGGCGCAGGGCCTCTACCAAGGTGTCTTTGCCGGCTCCAGATGGCCCGGACACCACGAACAGCAAACCCGGCCCCGTGATCAACTGCTCACCCCCTTCACGCTCGGCCCCTCAGTGACCTACGCCGAGATATCCAAGAGCGCGAAGCCGCCCGCGCTGACGATGATGGCGATGCCGTCGGAAATCGCCTGCTTGCTAAGCCGCCCGAGCTTCTCCCACTCGTTGGAAACGGTCGAAAAGAGGCGGACGTCGTAGGCGTCGCCCTCGAGCGAGTCGAGCGAGGCGGCGGTGACCAGCGAACGCGTCGTTGAGTTGCCGACAAAGAGTATCGAGCCTTGCTCCCCTGCGAAGGCAACCAGCGTTGCGGAAGGCTCCGCGACCCGCGCCGAGCTGGAGATGTCCTTCGCGTACCGGGTAATTTTGTAGCTCGAGTTGAGCTCCGAGGTCGTAAAGAGGTGCAGGCCGTCGGGCATCCGGCAGGCGATCCAGGCGATGAAGCCGTCGCGAAAGGGAACGCTGACCGCGGCCAGCCAGCGCCACTCGTCGGCGAGGGACGGCTCGATGCGCGCCTCGGCGCCGATGATGTGGAGACCGCCGGCGCCCTCGATCGCGGCCCAGAGATAGCGCGGCGCGTCCCACGGCGAGAGCATCATCCCTTCGTTTGAGAGGATCTCGCCGTGCAGCCACTCGGCAAACTGGCCGGGCACGGTGTTGTTGCGCCGCGGGTCGATGGAAAAGTGCCCGAAGGCGCTGGCGAGCGCCTCGGCCATGGAGCCCGGCTCGTACTTTGCCGCCGCGAAGGCAAACCAGTAGGTGACCGCGACCCAGACGCCGCCGAGCAAACCGAAGCCGTGGACCGGCCCGTACGAGAGCGCGTCGCGAGGGACCGTCCGGATCCCCGCGTCGGTCCAGAACGCTGCGTCGCGCAGTGCACCGATGATCCGCGCAGCGCGGTCCGGCGGCGCGACGCCGAAGAGTACCGGGAAGACCAAATCGGCGGTCACCTCCGTCCGTTTGGTTCCGTCGACGTCGATCGCGAGCAGATAGAGGCCGTTCTCCGGATTGACGAGGTGGGTGTTGATCGCCGTCTGCAGCGCGTGGGCCTCGGCGAGATACTTCGCGCAGGCCGCGGACTCTCCGAGAACTCGAGCCATCTCCGCGACGGAGAGCAGCGCGGCGTAGCACTCGGAATTGATCTCGGTCGACGCGCCGCTGATCCGGTAATTCTGGATGACGTTGCGCCAGCCGACGATGCCCCACTCCATCTCCTTGGTCGACGTACACCAGATCAAGCCGTCGTCGTTGCGCTGGGAAAGCATGTACTCCATCGCCGCCACCGCGTTGGGGTACCGCCTGCGGAGATACTCGTCGTTGCGGGTCGCAGCGTAGTGATGCCAGAGCGCGATCACGATAAGGGGAGTGTCGTCGTTGACGTTGAGACCGTAGTCGTCGCTTTCGTCGTTGCGCACGTCGTAGTACTCGACGATCTTCCCGCAGGGCTGCTGCAGCCGGAAATACGCATCGAGGCACTCGCGGGCGAAGTGATGGTTGACGTAATCTGCGCCGAAGGCCATCCACGCCGTATCGCGGCCGACGCTGTTGTTGCTCCGGGTCGGGTCGTTCGTGAAGCACCAGCCGGTTGGGGCGTAGGTCTGGACCCGAAGCATGTTGGCCTTCGCCCAGAGAACCCCGTGGTTGACGTTCCGATTCGGCGTCCGCAAAACCGAGCGCTGCAGGTAACTCCAGTAGTAGTCCGTCGTTTGTTGTTTCGCTTGCGCTCCGGCAGGGCAACGCCGGCGCGCCGCGCGCAAGTCGTCGCGCGATTTGGTGGAAAGCACGCACAAGAACTCGATCCAGCGGCTGGCTCCGGGGGCGAGATCCACCGCAATCGCGAGCGCGCCGATCGGATCGTCCTTCGCCTCTACCTGGTTCGAGAGCTCGCCCGGCGAGAGGCGTGAACGCGCCTTTCCCGGATCGTCGTTGACCTCCCACCCGACGATCTCACCCAGCGACGCAAAGAGTCGAAGCTGGTTTGGCGCCCCCTCGTTCCACGCGACGATTCCGCCGAGTTCGGCGTCGTACTCGGCGACGAGATCGTGGCGCGTGTTTCCCCGCAGCTGCGCAAAGGCGTAGGCATCCAGACTCACCGGCTGGCTAGACGGGTTGTGCAGACGCACGCGAAAGTAGACCGCCGGCGGCGGGATGTCGTCACCCTGCCAACGGTCGTTGTAGGCGAAGAGCTCATCGTGAACGTGAACGCCGTTGTCGAGTGTGTACACGTGATCTTGCCGCTCGGGGTGAATGTGAAACTCACCGGGAAGCGGAGCGAGGCGGATGCCGCTGCGCCGGTCCCAGTAGTGCACTTGGACGGCCCCGAAGAAATCCAGACCGGCATCCGGAGCGAACACCTTCTGAATTGCACCGGTCGGCTTGATGACCATGCAGCAGCGCGGCGCACCGATCGTACTCCCCTGCGCCATCTGGTCGTCCGGAAGAATGTAGGCGAAGCGCGGATCGCCGACGCCATGGTGGGTTTGGTCCGTCGATACGGGCGAGAGATCGAATCGAGCCACGTCGCGGCCTAACAGAGTGCCGATTGCAAGGCGGCGGCGACGTTCGGGTCGGCCGGCACGCTCGCGGGGCGGGTATAGGCGGCGCGCAGCGCCTGCCCGTCGTGGACCGCGAATCCCTCTTGCAGCACGCGCTCGCCGGGCAAGGTGAAGGTCGCGAGGCCGGCGGCCCCCGGGCAGGGCGCCAGCGGATTGCTGCTGCGCAGCCGCGCTCCTCGAGTCTTTAGCAACACGTCGATCGTCACTCGCGAGGAGAGATCCGAGAGTTGGCCCGCAAACGTCTGCCTGCTATACGCATACTCTTGGCGTTGCGCGCCGCTGCCGGTCGACCAGAGATTCTTTGCTCCCGGCACCGGCGTCCAACCCTTGGGAGCCGGCGAGGCACTGCTGCACGCCGCCAGAACCAAAGCGGCAACCATGATTGGCGTCTTCACGAATGGGAAGGTTTGATGCTAACCGATTGGGTCCTTATCGGGCGCCTGGCTCGCGAACTCGACGAGCGCCTGCGCGGCGGGCGAATCCAAGAGGCCGGGCTGCTCGACGACGGCCGCGTGGCGCTCGTCTTGCGCTCCCACGGCAAACCCCACGTGTTGGCGATCGATCTCTTCTCGTCGCCGCCGCTGCTGACGCTCGAAGATGCCGAACTCGCAATCCTCGAAGAACCCGGGTTCGTCCGCGCGCTTTCGCGAGCGCTGCAAGGGATGGTCCTCCAAGGCATCTCTTCACGCCGGTTCGACCGGCTGCTGCGTTTGCGCTTTGCGACGCGCTCGCGCTTCGGGGTCGGCGAGGAGCTCGACCTCTTCATCGAACTGGTCCCACGCTTCGGCAATATCGTGCTGGTCAAGGGTGAGATCGTCGTCGCCGCGCGCAAGGAGTTCGCGCCGTCGGAGAACTCGCGCCGCGCCGTGCAGGTCGGCGCGCCGTACGCCGTACCCCCGTTGCCGGCCTCGCCGCGCACGCTCGCGCCGGCCGGCGATCGCGACGTCGAAACGGGCGAACCGCTCTACGTTTACCGGCGCGATGCAAAGATCGTGGCCGCCTACCCGCTGCCGTTGGAGGCCGGCGAAGGTTGCGTGGTAACCCGCGAGGACTCGCTGATCGATATCTTCGCGCAGCTTCGCCGCGAGCAGAGCGCGCGGGCCGAGAACGAACGCGGCCGGCGCCGGCGCGACGCGCTGATCAAACGGCTTGCAGAGCGCGACGAGCGGCTGCAGCGCGAGCTCGAGCGCTTGCGCGGCAAACGCGATGCCGCCGAACGCCGCGAGGAGATGCGTTCGCAAGGTGAGGAGATTTTTGCGACCCTGCATACGCGCACGCCGGCCGAACGCGAGCTGGCGAAGGAGCGCGCGGCCGAGCTCTTCGCCGAATACCGCAAGCTGGCAAACAGCCTTCCGCACCTCGCGCAACGCCGGCGCGCGATCGAAGAATCCCGTGGAGCGATCGAGACGCTGCGCTGGGAAGCGGAGCGCACCGCGGCCGAAGATTTCGGCGACGTCGAGGCGGCGGTGGATCTCCTGCTGCGCCGCCGCGAGCCGCCCGGGCGACGCGCTGCTCGCAAGCGAAAGCGCCAGGCTCTCGAACTGCGCACCGCGACCGGCTCACGCATCGCGATCGGGCGCTCGCCCTCGGAGAACGCCGAGCTTACGTTCCGGGTTGCGCGGCCCAACGATCTGTGGTTTCACGCCAAAGGCGTCCCCGGCGCGCACGTCATCCTCTCCCGTGACGACCGCACGAGCGTACCCGAACAAGACCTCGAGACCGCAGCTTCGCTTGCAGCCTTCTACTCCAAGGCCAAAGAAGCGAAGGCCGCGCCCGTCGACTACACGCTGCGAAAGCACGTACGAAAGCAGCGCGCGGCGCCTCCCGGCCTCGTTTGGTACACGAACGCCAAGACGATCGTCGCCCACCCGAACTCGCTGGAAGCCTTCCAAAAGGACACGCTGCCGTAACGCGCAACACCATCGGTTCGCACCGCGAATCCGAAGGAGGTTTACGTGAAAAATCCGTTGGACTCGATCTGGGGCACCGTCATCTGCGGCTTTGTTCTGACCGCCATTCTCTGGGCGATCGCGCGAGCGATCGTCTCTCACGCGATGGGAGCCGGTGCATGACCGCTCACACCGACTGGGTCTTCCGCTGGTTCCACATCCTGGCGGGCATCATGTGGATCGGCCTGCTCTACTTTTTCAACTTCGTCAATGCGGAGGCGATGAAGGAAGCTGCCGCGGCCGGCGAGGCCGGACCGATCTCCAAGTACGTCCTGCCGCGGGCGCTCTTCTTCTTTCGCTGGGGCGCCGTCGTTACGTGGCTGTTCGGCGCCGCGCTCTTAGGCAGTTACCAGGCACCCAGCGGCAACGGTTTCGTCGCCGCGTTTACACTGCAAGGCCCGATGGCGCCGATCGGTTTGGGAGCCTGGCTCGGCACGATCATGCTGCTCAACGTTTGGGGCCTCATCTGGAGAAATCAGAAGAAAGTCTTGGGCCTGGTTCCTGCGACCGACGCGGAAAAGGCACGGGCCCGGCGGGTCGCCTTCCTTGCCTCTCGCGTCAATACGCTGCTCTCGATTCCGATGATCTTCTTCATGGCGACCGGGCCGACGTCGATGTCGCAATGGATCTACCACTAATTCGGCGTTAGAACCAGCTTGCCGATGTGCGCGCCGCTTTCCATACGAGCGTGAGCCTCGGCCGCGCGCGCGAATGGAAAGACCGCGTCGACGACCGGCACGATCGGATCGCGCCGGGGAAGGAGCGGCCAGATATGGCGCTCCAGCTCGCGGGCGATCGCGGCTTTCTGCTCGGCCGTACGCGGACGCAGGCTCGAACCCATGATCGTCGCGCGCTTCGCGAGAAGCCGGTGGAGATCGATCTCGACGTCGCGTCCGCGTTGCGTGGCGATGCAGACGACGCGGCCGTCGGGCGACAGGCACTCGACGTCGCGCGCGACGTAATCGCCGCCGACGATATCGAAGACGACGTCGACGCCCGTGCCGGAGGTCAGGCGCGCGATCTCGGCGACGAAATCGCTCGTTCGGTAATCGATTGCGGCCTTCGCCCCGAGCCGCAAACAGGCTTGGACCTTCTGCGCGCCGCCCGCGGTCGCGTAGGGCGTCGCCCCCAATGCCAGTGCGAACATGATGGCGGTCGAGCCGATTCCGCTCGTTCCGCCGTGCACGAGAACCGACTCGCCGCGTTCGAGACGGCTTCGGGTGAAGAGATTGTCGTAGACGGTAAACGCGTTCTCGGGAAGAGTCGCGGCTTCGACGGCGCTCCAGCCCGGTGGAATCGGCAGAACTTGCCCCTGCGCCACGGCGACGAACTCGGCGTAGCCGCCGCCGTTGGTCAGCGCGCAGACGCGATCGCCTGCCTTCCAACGCGAGACGCTCGTGCCGGCCGAGGCGACGCTGCCCGCCACCTCCAGGCCGAGAATCGGCGAAGCGTCGGGCGGCGGCGGATAGTTTCCTTGGCGCTGCATCACGTCGGCGCGCGAGATGCCCGCGGCCTCAACTTCGATCAGCAGCTCTCCGGGAGCCGGTTTTGGCGGCGGCATCTCTGCGAGGTGCAGAACCTCCGGCGAGCCGGAACGTTCATAGGTTACGTATTGCATCGTTGCCTCGTGACCAGCATCGCGTCGCCGAACGAGTAGAAGCGGTAACGATCCTCGACCGCCTGCGCGTAGGCTCGCAACACGTTGGCGCGGCCGGCGAACGCGCTGACCAGCATCAAAAGCGTAGAGCGCGGCAAGTGAAAGTTCGTGATCATCGCGTCGACGACGCGGAAGTCGAAGCCGGGGCGAATGAAGAGTTCGGTCGCGTACTCACCGGGCGTTAGATGCCCGAAGGACGCGGCGTTCCCTTCGAGCGCGCGAACGACGGTCGTTCCGACGGCGAGGATGCGCCGCGCCGCCCGCTTCGCGCGGAGGATCGCTTCTGCTGCATCCGTGCCGAGGGTGTAGGCCTCGGCGTGCATCGCGTGATCGTCGATTCGCTCGGCGGTCACCGGACGGAACGTGCCCAGCCCGACATTGAGCGTCACGCGCACGATCTCGATGCCGCGCGAAGCGAGCGAAACGAGGAGCTCCGGCGTAAAGTGCAGCGAAGCCGTCGGTGCCGCGACGCTTCCTGGAACGCGGGCGAAGACGCTTTGATAGCGCCCCTGCGCTTGCACGGAGCGTGCGCGAATATACGGCGGCAGCGGCATCTCGCCCGCATCGGTTAAAAACTGCTCGAACGGCACTCGCAGGTCGAACTCGATCTCTCGCACTCCCTCCGCGAGCTCGCCGGTAACGAGTGCTTCGCCGAAGTTTTCGAAGAAAATTCGCGTGCCCGTGCGCAGCCGGCGGGCCGGTTTTGTCAAGGCGATCCAGCGCCGCGCATGAGGGTCGTACGCGAGCGACCGCGCCGGGTGCAGGAGCAGCAGTTCGACACGTGCGCTTCCGCCGGCATAACGTCCGAAGATGCGCGCGGGAATCACGCGCGTCTCGTTGAGGACTAGGAGGTCGTCCTCGCGCAGAAGCTTTGGCAGTTCGCGAAACTCGCGATGCGCGAGGTGCGGACCGTCCAGGACCAGCAGCCGGCTGGCGTCGCGGAGCGGTGCGGGTGACTGCGCGATGAGCTCCTGCGGCAGCGTGTAGTCGTAGGCGGCCGCCAGGCTTTCATCGATTGAGATAATCGACTTTCGTCTGCGGGAAGTACTGCGCGAGGATCTCTTCGGCGCGCCGGTTCTGCAGCGCCATTCCCCGCGCTCCCCACTGACAGAGGCCGACGCCGTGTCCCAGGCCGCCGCCGTATACAGCGACGTCGCCTCCGAGCGACGGCTGCAGGTCCAGGACGAGCAGGCTGCGCAGCGTCCGCGGGCCGACCGCCATCCGGAACGCGCTGCCGCGTACCGTCAGACTGCCGTGCTGGCCGAGCAGCGTGAAGCTTCGTGCGCGTCCGCTGTCGTCGCGCCCCGCTATCGCGATGCTCGTAAGGTTCCCGAACGGCGCCACCTGCGCCGCGTAGCGGGCTGCAATCGCTTCGAGCGCCAGCGTTGCGTTCCAGCGATAGTTCGGCGAGTCGCCGCACCACGTACAGACGACGCCCTGCAGGTAGGGAATCGGCGTCGTATTCCACGCCTCGGCAGAAGCCTCGGTATGTCCGCCGCAGCACGAGGAGTACGCGACCTGCGCGAAAGCACCATTGAAGGTGAGCACCTGTCCGGCCGTCGCGTCGACGGCTGCGGTAGCATCCGCCGACTCACCCGCAACGCCGTGATAGACCTGGTTGAGCTCCGAGGGAACCAAATCGTACGTGCGGCGCGGATCGCTGCGCTGCAGGACGTACGTGCGCGAACAGATCGCCTGCGCTTGCAGCGCGGGTGCCGGCCAGCGCGGCGCCATCTCGCTCGGAACGACGCTGTAGAGGTACTCCTCGACATCGACCAGGTTTACGACCCGCCCGCCGCTGTCGCGCGTAAAGCTGCCGCGGTAGAAGCGGCCGTTGTAGGTAAACATTCCGCCGGACGACGCGGCGGCGTCGCCGGATCCGAGCAGGACGCGCAGCGCGGGCCGCGTGGAGCTGCTTGCGGGATCGGCGTCGCTCTGTGCCCGCGCTCGTCCCGTTAGCAGCGGCGCCGCTGCGAGCATCAGAAACGCCCCGCGCTTGATGTTCGTCAGCGCCATCTTACAGGAGCCGCTCCTGCGACGGTTTCCCTCCCGCGATGCCCAGATGCCGGAAGGCAGCCGGCGTTGCGCGCCGGCCGCTCGCCGTACGCGTGATGAAGCCCGATTTCAGCAAGTACGGCTCGACGACGTCTTCGAGCGTCTCGGCGTCTTCGGTGAGCGAGGCCGCGATCGCCGCAATACCCGCGGGGCCGCCGCGATACTGCACGACGAGCGTCTGCAAAAAGGCACGATCGAGCCGGTCGAGCCCCGACTCGTCGACGCCCTCGCGGTGCAGCGCCTCGTCGGCAACGGCGACGGTGATGTGTCCGTCCGCGCGAACTTCGGCAAAGTCGCGAACTCGCCGCAGCAGCCGGTTGGCGACGCGCGGGGTTCCACGGCTGCGCGCCGCGATCGTACGTGCCGCTTCGGGGTCGATCGGCACGCCCAGAACGTTGGCCGAGCGGCGGACGATCCGTTCGAGCTCCGCCACGCCGTAGTAATCGAGATGATGCACGATGCCGAAGCGCTCGCGCAGCGGTGCCGTCAGCATGCCCGCGCGCGTCGTCGCGCCGACGAGCGTAAAATGCTGCAGCGGCAGCTTCAACGTCTTCGCGTAGGTGCCGCGATCGACCACGAAGTCGATCTGAAAGTCCTCCATCGCGGGATAGAGAAACTCTTCGACGACGCGCCCGAGCCGGTGCACTTCGTCGACGAAGAACACGTCGCTGCGCTCCAGCGAAGTGAGAATGCCGACGAGGTCCTTGGGCTTCTCCAGCGTGGGGCCGCTCGTCGGACGAAAGTTCGCGTTGAGCTCGCGGGCGATCAGGCCCGCCAGGGTCGTCTTGCCGAGGCCCGGCGGTCCGTAAAAGAGGACGTGCTCGAGCGGCTCGCCGCGGCGCTTGGCGGCGTCGATCGCGATCCGCAGGTTCTCCACGACGCGCTCTTGTCCGACGTACTCTTCGAAGGAACGGGGACGCAGGCTCGCGCCGAAGACCTCCTCCTCCAAAGCGTCGTGCGGATCGACGATGCGATCGCGCGCCGACGATTGCTCCGGCTGCGGCGTGACGTCGGAGGGGCCCAGCAGTCGCCGGCGCGCGCCCGAGTCGCTCATACGGCGTCCTTCGCCGACTTCGAGCGG
The DNA here is from genome assembly GCA_036521375.1 of Candidatus Cybelea sp. Lineage (GTDB taxonomy): Bacteria > Vulcanimicrobiota > Vulcanimicrobiia > Vulcanimicrobiales > Vulcanimicrobiaceae > Cybelea. The sequence goes on along the minus strand of DATDHW010000004.1, from coordinate 30,867 downwards.
TATATCTCCGCGAGCAAATCCTCCGCTTGATCGATGTCGGCTCTGCGCTCGAGCGTCTGACGAATCATCGCTTCGCCTTCGGCACGCCGATAGCCGAGCTGCACGAGCACCGCGAGCGCTTCGTCGGCAAAGTCGGGAATCGCAATCGGCTCGGGCTGCGGCGCGTCCTGGATGAGCAAGAACTTCGTCACCTTCCCCTGCAGCTTCGCGACGACATCCCGTGCTTTTTGTTGGCCGATGCCGGGCAGCTTCTTGAGCAGCACGTAGTCGCCGCGATCGATCGCCGCGGCAATGGTCGACATGGGCAGGGAGAACGCCCGCGCCGCAGAGCGCGGACCGATCGACGAGACCGTCAAGAGCGCTTCGAAGAACTCACGCTCGATCGCGTTGGTGAATCCGTAATACGTGAAGCGGCCGCTGTTGCCGTCCATATTCAGGACGGCATAGATCTCCAATGCAACGCGTTCGCCCGCGCGCACCGGCAGCTTGTCGGCGATGCAGGGCGGCAAAACGATCTCGTATCCCAGGCCGGCGGCTTCCACGATCGCGGTATCTCCGGCGCGCTCGACGAGCGAGCCGGAGATTCTAGCGAACACGAGCCGGGCCCAGCGGGCTGCGGATCACGTTGACGAAGGCCAGCGCTAGTGCCAACGCATCGGAGACGTCGTCGGGTTTGGGCGCGCGCTGCAGCCGCAATAAGCGTGTGATCATCGCGTTGACTTGCGCCTTGCGCGCGCTGCCGGAACCGACGAGCGCGCGTTTGACGTGCGCGTGGCCGAGCGTGTGCACCTCGATCCCAGCTTGCGCGCCGGCCAGGCAGAGCACGCCGCGAGCGTGACCCATCAGGACCGCGGTGCGCGGGTTCTTATAGCTCGTATACAGATCCTCGATGACGATCCAACCGGGCTCGACCTGCGCGATGACCTCCGAAATACCGGCGTGCAGTTCGCGCAGGCGCTGCTCGAGCGTACCGCGCGCCTGCGGCGCGACGACGCCCGCTTCGAGCAAATGCAGCGTCCCGTCGCGCAGTTCGATCGCGCCGTAGCCGGTCGTTCGGAGTGCCGGGTCGATACCGAGGATTCGCAGGGAGCGTGCTTTGCTCAGGGCGGTGGCGTTCCGTTGATGGTGATCGTCACCGACGAGCCCGGGGCCAGCGGCGTACCGACCGGCGGCATCGTCCCAACGGCCTTGCCGTCGGCACCGACGCTCGTCGTATACTCGCGCTTGGAAACTTGGTAGCCAAAGGCCGAGAGGGTGTCGTACGCTTTGGCCGGCGTCATTCCGTCGGTATCGGGCACTTGCCCCGAGACCGATAGGGTAATCGTAATGTTGCTGCCCTGCGCCGCCTGGCCGCCCGAGGGAGCTTGCGAAACGATCGTGCCGTTGCCCGTGCTCTGCTGCGCGTACTGGACGGTTGGGTGGAAGCCGGCTTGCGTCAGCGTTTGAGCGGCATCGTTGTACGGAAGCCCCATGACGGTGGGAACGTCGGCCATCGGGCCCGACGCCGCCGGAGTCGCGGCGTTCGCCGGAAGGCCGCTGTTGACGACGACGTGCAGAATCGCGTTCTTGTCGACCTTGCTGCCGGCCGCGATGCTCTGCGATGCGATCGTATCGGGCGGGTTGCCCACGATGTGCTGCGTCGAGTCCAGCGTCATCCCCAGCGAGTTGGCCCGGGCTTGCGCCTTCTCGAGCGTCATTCCGATGAAGCTCGGAATGAGGATCGGGGCGGGACCGTCGGAGACTATCAGCGTCACCCGGCTTCCTTCGGGAACCTTGGCGCCGGGGTTGGGGCGCTGATCGATCACGTTGTCCCGGATCGTGTTGTCGAACCGCCGGGCGAGCGTCACCGCGAATCCGTGTTGCTGCAGGGTGCGCTGCGCGTCGTTCACGCTGAACCCGCGAACGTCATCGAGCCCGAGCAGCGGCTTGCCGTTGCTGATGAAGAGCTCGACGACCTGGTTCTTTTCGACCTTCGTACCGGCCGCCGGCTGCTGACGGATCACGTGATCGGCAGCAACCGTCTCGCTTGCGGTCTTTGTAAAGCGCGTGCGCAGGCCCGCGTTCACGACGGCTTCCTGTGCTTGTGCCTGCGTCATCCCGGTATAATCATCGACGGTAATACCGGGAGCGAGCGTGGGCAATGGGCGGCCGAAAAGAATATAACCGATGGCGGTTGCGCCGATGAGCGCGAGCAGGAGTCCCGCCGCGATCCACGCCCGGCGTCCCGATGGGGGACCCTCGCGTTCCTCGAGGTCCCGGCGGTCGGGCATCGGCGAACGGCGCGGCGGCAACGAGCCGCGCGCCGGCGAGCGCCTCCCGGGTGCGTCGTCGGCAATGCGGAAGCTCGGAATGCTGGGACGCTCGCGTGCCTCGCGCAACGCGGTGGCAAGCTCGCTTGCCGATTGAAAGCGGCGCTCTGGATTCTTCTGCAGCAGCCGGTTGACGATCGCCGCAAGCGCCGGGCTGACTTCGGTGGTGTGCGTGTTGATGACCGGCACGGGGTCGCCGATGTGCTTGAGCGCGACGGTTACCGGCGATTCGCCCGTGAACGGCAGGCTGCCCGTGAGCATCTGATAGAGCACGATGCCCAAGCTGTAGAGATCGGAGGTCTCGTGGACTTCGTGCTCTTGCGCCTGCTCGGGCGAGATGTAATAGACGCTTCCCATCACCAGGCCCGGCTTGGTCAGCGCCATCGTCTGCTGCGAGACGGCGCGCGCGATGCCGAAATCGGAGAGCTTCACCACGTCGTCTTTGGTGACCAAGATGTTCGCCGGCTTGATGTCGCGATGCAGGAGCCCTTGGCGGTGGGCGTAGGCGAGGCCGCTGGCGATCTGCGCGGCGTAATCGATAGCGACCGGCTCGGGGAGACGACCGTCCGCGGCAATGATCTCGGCCAGCGACGGGCCGTCGACCAACTCCATGACGATGTAGTAGGTATCGTCCTGCCGCCCGACGTCGAAGGTGTTGACGATGTTCGGATGCGAAAGCTTCGCGGCCGATTCGGCTTCCTGATAGAAGCGGCGAACGAACTCGTCGTCGGCGGCGTACTGCTCCCGCAGCACCTTGATGGCGACCCGGCGGCGGAGCAGCGTATCGGTGCCGCAGTATACGGTAGCCATTCCGCCCTCACCGAGCTTGCGATCGAGGCGGTAGCGGTTATTGAAAATCCGCTCTTCGATCAACTCCCGGAATTCCCGATGCTTTGCAGCGCCGTCTCCATCACGTCTTTGGCGATAGGTGCGGCGTAGGTCGCGCCGTACCCCACGTTCTCGACGACGATTGCGACGGCCACGCGCGGATGCTCTGCCGGGGCGAAAGAGACGAACCAGGAGTGCGAGCGACCGAGCGGGTTCGTGGCCGTTCCGGTCTTTCCGGCGACGCTCACGTGCGGGATCTGCGCCGGTGTGCCGGTCCCCCGCTCGACCACGGCGATCATCATCTTCGTCACCTTCGCGGCCGTGTCGCTCGATACCGGGTTCGCGAGCGTCCCGGTGGCGGAGACGCTTGCGGGAACTCCGTCGCGAACGATCTGACGCACGACGTACGGACGCGGTTCGGCCCCGCCGTTTGCAATCGTCGCACCGATCAAGGCCATCTGCAGCGGAGAGACGAGCAGCGCGCCCTGGCCGAACCCCATCTGCGCGAGCTCACCGGGGACGATGGCCCCCTTGGGCGGCACCCGGCTGGTTTCGGCGGGAAGCTGAAAATCGAGCGACGCGCCGATGCCCCAGCGATCGAGATAGGAATAGAACGTATCCGTGCCCATCTTCAAGGCGATCTGCGCGAAGTCGACGTTGCTCGAGAGCGCGAAGGCAGTCGTCAAATCGCCGTAGCCCGTCGCCTCGCTTTCGTTGTCGTGCAGCGTAAAGTCACCGATCTGGAGATACCCCGGATCGTCGAAATGCGAATCCATCGCGACCGTGTTGCTGTCCAGCGCCGCCGCCGCCGTGAAGATCTTAAACGTCGAGCCGGGGGGATAGAGGCCGTCGAGCGCACGATCGAGCAGCGGAGAACCGGCGTCCCCGCGCAGCGAAGGAAACTCCGCGTCGAAGTCATTGGGATCGTAGCTCGGTACGCTCGCAATCGCAAGCACTGCGCCCGTCTGCGGATCCATCACGACGCCTGCCGCGCGCGAATAGCGCGCGAGCGAATCGAACAGCTGGGCTTGAACGGCCGGAACGATCGTCGTAATCACGTCGGCGCCGCGGGGCGGGGCGGTCGATCCGCGCAAGGTTGCGGCGAGCTCTTGCAGCTGCGCGATCGCGTCTCCGCTTGCGTCGGGGGGCGAGAGCGCGCGATCGAAGGCGCCTTCGATGCCGCTGGCGCCGTAACGGGTCGAATCGTAGCCGACGATAGCGGCGAGCGACGCGCCCAGCGGGTATTCGCGGCGTCCGTTCGCGGTTTGCGCGAGGACCGTGCCGTCACCGGCAAGGATTCGACCGCGGCCGGCGTCGAGCAGGGCATGGCGCGGATTGTCGGCGCGCTGGGCGATCTTCGGTGCTGCGACCAACGCAATATAGATCTGGCGAATCGCTAAGACGATAAAAAGTGCGACGAAAAAAGCGGCCAGATCGCGGATGGCGCGGTTGGTCATGCCTCGCGCAGCAGGGAGAAGCCGGCATCGGTCTTCACCGCCATGTGGGGTCGCGACGGCTGCGCCGCGACGAACGCGTTCACCAGCGCGTGCGCGACGCTGGGCGGAACCTTGCCCATCGAGAGCACCTCCTCGACGCCGAGTTCGTCGAGCAGCGGCGTCGCGACGTACGCGCAGTCGGGAATCGTCTCGAAATGGCGCTCCTCGTACGCACCCTCATGCCACGGCCCGCGCTTACCGAACGCGGACGCGTGATGATCCCAGGCGCAGAGCTGCTTTTCTTTCCAAAGGAATTCGTTGCGCACGCAGAGCCGGCGGCACGCGGCGCAGGCAACGAGATCGCTTGGCGGATGCGCGAGCCCATCGGCGACCGCCTCGGGCAGGTCCTCGAGGTTGAGAACGCTGCGCTCGTCGACGACCTGCGGGAAGGGTGTCTCCCAGTGCGTCCGGGCCAATATCTCGACATCTCGAACCGAAGCGATGAACGCGCCCTCGTCTTCGGGCGGAAAGGTACGATCGATCCAATCGAAGAGGCCCGAGAGCGGGATGCCGACGTCTTGCAGCGCGCTGCCGACCGCGACGCCGCGCGGCGTCCAGGCGAGCGGCACGAGCCGAATCGTGATGATCTCTCCGCCGCGATCGCCTTTTTTCGTGGGCCGAAAGCTGCTCGTCGCGGCCATCGTGCTCGCGTTGCCGCCGAGAACGAAGACCCGTTCCTCCGGGGCGCCCTCTACGTCCTCATGGTCGTCAAGGCGCTGCGGTACTCTTGAAGGCTGCGCGGAGGGCCGGCCCGGCTTGCGAGCGCCTCCGCCAGCGCCCGCGCCGTATCTAAACTCGTCAAACACGCAATGCTCGCTTCGACCGCGGCTCTGCGAATCTTGTAGTCGTCGGTGATTTCTCTGGCTCCCTTCGCGTCGTTGATCACCAAATCGACCGCGCGCGAGGCGATGATGTCGACGACGTGCGGCGACCCGTCGGCGATTTTGTTGACTCGCTCGCTCTCGATCCCGGCCGCTGCGAGCAGCGCGTGGGTGCCCGGCGTGGCGACGAGGCGATGCCCCAGCTCGGCGTAGGCGCGCAGTACGGCGACCGACTCTTCCTTGCTCTCGTCGGCGATCGAGGCGAGGACGCGCGCACCGCTTCCCGGCAAGCGGATGCCGGCCGCGAGAAAGCCCTTGCGCAGCGCGCCGCCGAAACTTTCGTCGATTCCCAAGACCTCGCCGGTCGACTTCATCTCCGGCCCCAAGATCGTCTCGACGCCGCGCATCTTCGAAAACGAGAACACCGGCACTTTCACGACGACGTACGGAACGTGCGGCTGCAAGCCGACGCCGTACTCCATATCCCGCAGCCGTTCGCCCAGCGCGATTCGCGTCGCAGCAGCCACCAGGTTGATCCCGGTCGCCTTCTGGATGATCGGAACCGTGCGGCTCGCGCGAGGATTCGCCTCGATGATGTAGAGGCCGCCGTCGTGTACGACAAACTGAATGTTGATCAGCCCGCGAATGCCGAGCTCTTGCGCGATCGCGTGCGTTACCTGCGCGATGCGGCGCTCCATCGCGGGCGTGGTTACTTGAACGGGATAGACGCTGATCGAGTCGCCCGAATGGACGCCGGCGCGTTCGATGTGCTCGAAGACCCCGGGAATCAGGACGTCCTCGCCGTCGAAGACGGCGTCGACTTCGACTTCGAGGCCGCGCAGGTACTTATCGACCAGCAGCGGCGCCTCGGGCAAGATCGGCGGCGCCGATTCCGCGTACGCTGCCAACTGCGCTTCGTTGTAGACGATCTCCATCGCGCGCCCGCCCAGCACGAACGACGGGCGCACGAGGACGGGGAAGCCCAACTCGCGCGCGATCACGCGAGCCTCTCTGAAGCTGCGCGCGGCCTTTCCCTGCGGGCGCGCGACGTCCAAACGCGACAGCGCGGCATCGAACTGTTCCCGGTTCTCCGCCATATCCAGGGACTTGCGATCGCTTCCGACGATCGAAACGCCGCGACGGGTCAGCTCGCCGGCGAGGTTGATCGCCGTCTGTCCTCCAAACGCGAGCATCACTCCGCACGCAGCGGTCGCACGATAGGCCGCCTCGACCTCATCGGCGCCGGGCGGCTCGAAGACGAGCGTGTCGGAGATGTCGAAGTCGGTCGAGACCGTCTCTGGGTTGTTGTTGACGACGACCGGCGAGCGGCCCGCGGCGCGCAGCGCCCAGGCCGCGTGCACGCAGCTGTAATCGAACTCGATGCCTTGCCCGATACGAATCGGCCCGCTTCCCACCACGACGACGGCCTGTGCGGGCGTCGGGCGCATCTCATCCTGCTCGCCGCGCGAGAGATAGTAGTAGGGCGACTTCGCCGGGAATTCGGCCGCGGCCGTGTCGACCATGCGAAAGGCGGGAGCCTCACCGTTGCCGGACCCGAAGCTCGCGCTCGAGTATCCCGCCGCAAGCAGCGTCGCGGCGTCGCCGTTGCCGTCGCGCGCGCGGCGTTCGAGCTCGACGAGCTCGGCGAGTTCGTGGAGCCAGAACCGATCGATCGCAGAAAGCTCTACGACCCGTTCGATCGTCGCCCCGCGGTCCGCACTGCGCGCGAGCAGTTCGCAGACGGCGAAGAGGCGCTCGTGGGTCGGCCGCGCGATGACCGCTTCGAGCTCGCCGTCGCTCCACTCGCGCAGCGGTCCGGTCAGCGTCTCACGGTTGAGATCGAGGCCGCGCACCGCTTTGAGCAGCGCCGCGCGAAAGGTCCGCCCGATCCCCATCGCTTCGCCCGTCGACTTCATCTGCGTTCCGAGCAGCGTGTCGGCGATCGGGAACTTGTCGAACGGCCAGCGCGGAATCTTCACGACGACGTAATCGAGCGTCGGTTCGTAGGCGGCCTTCGTTACGCCGGTGACCGGGTTCTCGATTTGATCGAGCCGTTGTCCCAGCGCGATGCGCGTCGAGATCTTGGCGATCGGATAGCCCGTCGCTTTGGACGCGAGCGCCGAGCTGCGCGAAACGCGCGGGTTTACTTCGATGATCGCGTACTCGCTGCTCGTGGGGTGAAGCGCAAACTGGATGTTGCAGCCGCCCTGCACGTCGAGGGCGCGGATGACGCTGATGCTGGCGCTGCGCAGCATTTGGTACTCGAGGTCCGAGAGCGTCTGCGACGGAGCGACGACGATCGAATCTCCGGTGTGGACGCCCACGGGATCGATGTTCTCCATGTTGCAGACGACGATGCAGTTGTCGGCCGCGTCGCGCAAGACTTCGTACTCGATCTCTTTCCAGCCCAGCAGCGACGTTTCGAGCAGGACTTGATGGATCAAGCTCGCCGAGAGCCCAGCGTCCAGCGTCGTGCGCAGCTCGGCCTCGCTCGAAACGATGCCGCCGCCGGTGCCCGCCAGCGTGTAGGCGGGGCGCACGACTAGCGGATAGCCGGCGATCTCCGCAAAGGCGACGCCCGCTTCGATATCGGTGACGATCGCGCTCTCGGCGACGGGCTCGCCGATCTCTTGCATCTTGAGCTTGAAGCGCTCGCGATCTTCGGCGAGGCGGATCGTGTCGATCGGCGTTCCGAGCAGCTCGATGCCGTAGCGCTGCAGGATGCCGGCTTCGTCCAGCTCGACGGCAAGGTTGAGGCCGGTCTGGCCGCCGAGCGTCGGGAGCAGCGAATCGGGCCGCTCGCGCGCGACGATCTCTTCGATTGAGGCCGTCGTCAGCGGCTCCAAATAGACCGCATCCGCGATCTCGGGATCGGTCATGATCGTGGCGGGATTCGAGTTGACGAGGACGACGCGATGGCCTTCCTCACGCAGCGCGCGGCACGCTTGAACGCCGGCGTAGTCGAATTCGGCGGCCTGCCCGATGACGATCGGTCCCGAGCCGATGACCATGACGTTCCGCCGCGACACTTCGGGCCTCTGTGTTAGGGGAGCGGTGCTGCGGTCCCTATCGGCTACGGCTGCAGGAGGCGCCGATGCCAATCGCTTCCGCGGCGTTGGTAGGCCGTACGCTCGTGCATCCGATTGGGGCGGCCCTGCCAAAACTCAAAGTAGTCCGGAACGAGCAAATAACCGCCCCAGGAGTGCGGGCGCGGCACTTCTTCTCCTTCGAAGCGCTGCTCGAAGTGCTCGTAGCGCTCGGAAAGCAGCGCGTGCGACTCGATCTCGGCGCTTTGTTCCGAGGCCCAGGCGGCGAGCTGGTGCCCGCGGGGCCGCGCCGCGAAATAGTCGTCCGACTCGCTCTGCGCGAGCATCTTCACTTCACCCTCGACGCGAGCTTGGCGCTCGATCCACGGCCAGTAGAACGTCAGCGCCGCGAAAGGATTTACCGCAAGATCCTGCGCCTTGCGGCTTCCGTACGAGGTGTAGAAGCGCAGGCCGCGATCGTCGAGTCCGCGCAGGAGCACCATCCGGGCGGACGGGCGAGCCCGAGCGTCGGCGGTTGCCAAGCACATCGCGATTGCCTCCAGGCGGCTGCCGCCGCCGGCATCGGCGATCCATCCGTGCAAGAGTTCGATGGGCGAGTTCACGGATACCGGCCCAAGCCGAATCCTAAGAGAAACGCGCCGAGCATGCCGAGCGCCCCCGCAACGGCAAACGGCACGGATGCATCGACGTGCTGTTTTTGCAGCGAGGTGATGCGTCCCAGGCGCGCGAGCGCGTCGCGCAGCTGCGCGGCATTCTCGACGCGCGCGTAGGCGCCGCCGCTGGCGCCCGCATAGCTGCGCAGCGCATCCTCATCGATCGTGGCTTCTTGGTTGGTCCCGGGGATGAGTCCGCCATTGGGCGTCCCGATGCCGACGGTATAGATCGGGATGTGATGCGCGCCGAGGTACTGCGCCACTTCCGCCGGATCGGTTCCGCTGTTGTTGACGCCGTCGGTGATCAAGATAACGACCCGGTGCCCGCGCGGCGGGAGCTGGCGGGCCGCCATCGCGAGCGCGTCGCCGATCGCCGTCGCGCCGTTGGGCGCGGGAATCTCGTCGAGCCCGGCGATCACGGCCTGACGATCGGCGTTGAGCGGAACGACGACGCCCGCCGCACCCGCAAAGGCGATTACGCCGATCTTCGTGCCCGCCGGGCTCTCGCCGATGAATGCTCGGGCCGCTGCCTTCGAAGCCGCGGCGCGTGTCGGAAAGACGTCGGTCGACGACATCGAGCCCGAAGTATCGATACAGATGAAGACGCTCCCGTCGCGTGCCGGAAGGTACAGCGAAAGATGCGGACCGCTTGCCCCGAGCACGACCGCGCCCAGCGCCGCGATCCAAAGAACCTGCAGGGCGCGCGGGATCCACGTTCGCGGCCTCGCGGCTTGGGCGAAAAAGGCGACGCTGCTGTACGCCAGGTCTTGCGAGGTCGCGCGCCGCTGCAGCAATGCGTAGAGAAAGCCGAACGCGATCAACGCGACGATCCCCACGACCAGACGAATCGGATGATCGAAGCTCACGAGCGTAAACCAAAGGCGGCTAAGAGTGAACCGCGCCCGCTCTCTTCGCGCAGCACGCCGGTTCGCCAGTTCGCGGTTTCGAAGCGGCGGAGCAGGATTGCTTCGCGCGCGCGTACCGCGGCGTGATACGACGCGCGCTCGCGCTTGCCGATGTAGCCGCGCAGCTCGCCGCCCTCGGCGCCGCGCAGGCGAACGATCCCGGCCAGCGGGAGTTGCTCGTACCAAGGATCGCGCGCCACGAGCGCAGTGCAATCGAAGCGCGACCCGAGATCGGCCAGCTCGCGATCGAACTGCTCGCCGAGGTCGTACCAATCCGAGATCGCTAAGAGCGCCGCGCCGCGCGGCAGAGCTGCGCGCGCGGTGCGCAGCGTGCGCCCCAAGTCGAACTCGTCGCCGGCGTCGCGGTGCGCGACGGCGCGTCGTGAGCCGCGCTGCAGTGCCGCCGGCGTGATATTCGCGCCGTCGACGCGAATGCAGCGATCGTCCGACATTGCGGCCCCGAACCAATCGTCGAGCGCCTCGCGTCCCGCCGCCAGCAGCGGGCGGCGCCGGCCGACGCGCATCGAGCGCGACGCGTCGAGGATGACGGCCAGTGTGAGCGTGACGTCCTCGAGCACGACGCGCGACTGCAGCTCGCCGGAGCGCGCGGTGGAGGCCCAGTCGATGCGCCGCACGTCGTCTCCCGGCACGTACGATCGCAGCTCGACGAACTCGTAGCCGTCGCCGCGATAGATGGTCGGCGAGCCGGCGCCGAAGTGGCGCGGACGCCGGCGCGCGCGCAGCAGCGCCTCTCGCAGCGTCATTGCCCTACGGTGCGGGAACCGCGGCGATCATAGCGGCGATCACCTCGTCGGCGGCGATGTTTTCGGTTGCGAGCCGGTAATTGAATCCGATTCGATGGCGCAGCGTGGCCGCGGCAACCGCGCGCACGTCGTCGGGCAGCGCAAAGTCCCGTCTGTCGAGCAGCGCCCGGCCGCGGGCGAGGAAGGCGAGCGCGAGGGTCGCCCGCGGGCTCGCGCCGTAGTCGATCAGCTCGCAGGCGCGATGCGTTGCGCCTGCGCTCGAACGTACCGAAACCCCTTCTGACTCCCGTGTAATCGCCACCAGGTCGACGATGTAGCGCTTGAGCTTCTCGTCGATGTGCACGTTGTGCGCCGCGGCGCGCCAGCTGCGAACGTCGTCGAGTGTCGCCACCGCGCGTACGGGCTGCGTATCGGCCAGCGCAAAGCGATCGAGGATCTCGCGTTCCTGATCGCGGGTCGGATATCCGACGTTGATCTTCATCAAAAAGCGGTCCATCTGGGCAATCGGCAGCGCGTAGGTCCCCTCGGAGTCCAGCGGATTCATCGTCGCCATGACGACGAACGGGTCGGGCAGCTCGTGCGACTGCGGCCCGATCGTCACCTGACGCTCTTGCATCGCCTCTAGCAGCGCCGACTGCACCTTCGCCGGTGCGCGGTTGATCTCGTCGGCGAGCACGACGTTGGCAAAGATCGGGCCGAGCACCGTCGCGAAGCTGCTCTCCCGCTGATCGAAGATCCGCGTGCCGACGATGTCGCTGGGGAGCAGATCGGGGGTGAACTGAATTCGTTTGAACTCGCCTTCGAGCGCCGCCGCCAGCGACCGGCACGCCAGCGTTTTTGCCAGCCCCGGCGGCCCCTCGAGCAGCACGTGTCCGTTGCAGAGCAGTGCGAGGAGCAGGCCTTCGATGACCGCCTCTTGCCCGACGATCGTCTTCGCGAGCGCGGCGCGAAGATCGCCCGGTTCCCGTGCCGCGATCATACCACCGATCCTGCGTAGCGCTCGAGCGCGCCGCACGCGTCTTCGATCGCCGGCGAAAGATCGGCGTCGTAGGTAAAGGCGCTGCGCTCGAGCGCGATCAGCACGTCGCGCAGCGGCACCTCGTCGCTTCCCGGACGGCGCAGCACGTCGGCGAGCGTCGCCCCTTCGGAGGCGCCGATCGTCCGCCAGACGGCGGCGCGGACGCGCACGGCGGCGCCCCTCGTGCGCTCGGCTCTCAATACCACCAGTGCGTCTTCGATTTGCTGGCGAAGCGTCCGCTGCGCAGGCGGCGGCGCGATCGGTTCGACGACGATTGGAACCACGACTCTGGGGCGGTTTGCCGCCGCACGCACCGCCAAAAGGACGACGACGCCGATCGCGACGAGTACCGCGAGCGGCGCGAGGATCCAAACGACGCCGAGAAACGCGGAGCGGACGCTGGAGACGATTCGCTCGGGCGATTGCCCGGCGACGAGGTGCAGGTCATTCGTGTACCACTCTTTGGGGTGGCCGTCTCGCGCGTCGACGGCTTGCAGTGTAGCCGGCGCAATCGCAAGCGTTCCCGGGTCGTGGGCGACGACGGTGATCACTTCGCGGTACTGCGATCCGCGAGCGTCGCTCGTGACCTCCCGTTCGTCGCCGAGCAGCTCGAGCGCAGCGAGCAGCGGCAGTTCGATGTTGTTGATCTCGGTCACGCGCTCGCGCACGCGCAGCAAGACGATCAGGTGAAAAGGCGTGTCGACCCGCGGTCGAGTCGTGTCGGCGGAGAGAACGAACGACTCAACCGAGAGCCGCTGCAGGCTCTGTGCGGTGCACGGGTTACAGGAAAGAAGCGCCGCGAATGCGGCCGCGACGAGGCCGGTCAGAAGACGCGTCAAGCTCGGGAGACTCCCGAAAGCCACTTCGCGAAGAGATAGCGCGCGTCGAATGGCCCGGGCGACGCCTCCGGATGAAACTGCACCGCCGCAATCGGCAGGGTGCGGTGACGGAAGCCTTCGTTCGTGCCGTCGTTGAGGTTGGTCATCGTTGCCTCGAGATCGTCGGGGAGCGACTGCGCGTCGACGGCGTAGCCGTGGTTGTGGGCGGTGACGATCACCGCGCCGGCCTCGAGCTCCTTCACCGGTTGGTTCCCGCCGCGATGCCCGTACGGCAACTTGTAGGTTTTGCCGCCGCACGCCAGCGCCAGGAGCTGATGCCCCAAACAGACGCCGAAGAGCGGCGTGCGACCGACCAGCGCGCGGAGCGCGTCGATCGTCTGCGCGAGATCGGTCGGATCTCCGGGCCCCGGCGAGACGACGACCGCATCGGGCTCGAGCGCGAGCACTTCGTCCGCGCTGGCGTCGTAGGGAACGACCGAAACCGCCGCCCCGAGCGCTTCGAGCTGCCGCAGGATCGCGCGTTTGACGCCGCAGTCGATCACGACGATTCGCGGGCCGGGAGCGGACCCGGCGACGAAAGCCTCGCGAGCGGCAACGCTGGGAACGAGCGCTTTCGTGTTAGCGGTACGCACGTATTCGGCGAGCTTCCGTTCGGCCTTGCCCAAAGCCGGCTCCCCGACGGCCAGCGCCGCCCAAATCGTTCCATGTTCCCGCAGCGCAATCGTAATCGCGCGCGTATCTGCCTCGACGAGGGCGGGAACGCGCCATTGGTCGAGCCACGACGGTAAGCTCTGCTTCGAAAGGTGGTGCGAGGGGTGATAGGCGATCTGTTTGATCACGGTCGCGGCGGCGCACGGGCGGCCGTACTGCGCGGCACTACCCGAGATGCCGTAGTTACCGATCATCGGGTAGGTGAACGTCAGAATCTGTCCCGCATACGACGGATCGGTCAGCGCTTCTTCGTAGCCGGTCATCCCGGTATAGAAAACGGCCTCGCCCAGTGCGATACCCTCGACGCCCAGGCCCTGGCCGTCGAAGCGGCTGCCGTCGGCCAGGAACAGCGCCGCCGGAGTTAACGCCGTCATGCCGCAGTCTCCGCTCGATAGCGGAGCTCGCCGCCGACGATCGTCGCGAGAACTTTGCGGGGCAGCCTCCAGCCCGCAAAGGGCGTCGACGTACCCTTCGATGCGAACGCGGCCGGATCGACGATCCACTCGCGCTGCGCGAAGATGGTGATGTCGGCCCTCGCGCCGCGTTCCAGCGAACCGCCGGCGATTCCTAAGATACGCGCGGGATTGGTCGATAGCATTTCGACGAAGCGGGAGACGGGCAGATCGGGGAGCGCGTGCGCGTAGGCGCCGACCGCGACCTCCAAGCCGGAGAAACCGGGAGCGACGTTTCCGCCGGTGCCGCTTTTTTCTGCGCTCGTGTGCGGTGCGTGATCGCTGGCGAACGCATCGATCGTACCGTCGCGAACGCCTTCGCGCAGCGCGGCGCAGTCCTCTTCTTCACGCAGCGGCGGGTTGACGCGCGCCGCGGCGCCCAGCTCGCGCGCGCTCTCGCTGGTAAGGATCAGATGGTGCGGCGTCACTTCGCAGGTTACCGTCGCTCCTTGCCGGCGCGCGACGCGCACGAGATCGAGCGCGCAGCGCGTCGTGAGGTGCGCGACGTGCCAGTTCTTCATCGTCGCCGCGGCGATGACGAGATCGCGCGCAACGGCGAGGTCTTCGGCCATCGGCGGCCGGCCCGCAGCACCCGGGAAGCTCGGATCTTCGCAGTGCGAAATGAAGACGCCGGCGACCGCGCGGCCGCGCTGCGCTGCGGCGAGCGCGACCGGCGCGTCGCCGATCGTGTCGCCGTCGTCGGAGAACGCGACCGCGCCTGCGCGCGCGAGCGCTTCGTAGTCGCACGGTTCCAAGCCCAGACGCCCGAGCGTCATCGCGGCGATCGGGTAGACGCGGCAGCGAGCCTCGCGAGCGATGTGCTCGCGCAGCCACTCGAGCGTTGCCGCCGCGTCGAGCGCCGGCTTCGTGTTCGGCATGCAGGCTACGCTGGTAAAGCCGCCTCGTACGGCGGCCTCGGTGCCGGTCGCGATCGTCTCCTTTTCGGGATAGCCGGGTTCGCGCAGATGCACGTGCATGTCGACGAAGCCGGGTGCGACGATCGAGCCGCCGGCGTCGATGACCAGCTCTTCTTCTCGCGCCGTCAAGTGCTCGCCGATCTCTTCGACGACTCCAGCGCCGATCCGCACGTCGCGCAATCCATCGACGCCGTTCGCCGGGTCGACGACCCTGCCGCCCTTGATGAGGAGTGTTTCCATCGACGGCGCTGGGTACACTACAGGCTTCGCGCGTTAACGAGCAGATCCAAAACCGCCATCCGGATCGCGATGCCGTGGTGCACCTGGCGTGCGTAGCGCCAGCCTGCGAACGCCAGCACCGAGTCGTCGAGCTCCATCCCGCGGTTGTACGGCCCGGGATGCATGACGATTGCCTCTCGCCGCAGCGACTTGAGCCTTCGCGCGTCGAGCCGGTACGCGCTTACGTACTCCGTATCGGTGATCGGCATCTCGGCGAAACGCTCGCGCTGAATGCGAAGCAAAACGATCGCGTCGACGTCCGGCAGCACCGCGTCGAAATCGCGTTCGACGCGGACGCCGCCGTTGGCATAGCTGGAGGGCAGAAACGGCTCCGGGCCGACGAGGACGACGCTCGCTCCGAGCCGCCCGAGACCGCGAATCGCCGAATGCGCGACGCGGCTATGAAGAACGTCGCCGACGATCGCGATCGAGCGCCCGGCAAGATCGCCGAACTCTTCAATCAGGGTGTAGATGTCGAGCAGCGCTTGCGTCGGATGGGCGTGCGCTCCGTCGCCGGCATTGATCACGTGCCCGTCGAAGCCCAGCGCGATCTTCCCGGGGAAGCCGGCCTGCGGATGGCGCACGACGACGACGGAGATCCCCATCGCGCCAAGCGTCATCGCCATATCTTCGAGCGTCTCGCCTTTGCTTGCCAGGCTCGAATTGCGCGGAACGAGGTTCACGACGTCGGCCCCCAGCCGCAGTTCGGCGAGGTTGAACGAGGTAAACGTGCGGGTGCTCTCCTCAAAAAACATGTTGACGCAAGCTTTACCGGCGAGCCTCGGCCCGGGCGGCGACTGTTCGAACTGCGTCGTGCGGTCGAAAATGTACGCGAGTTCTTCAGCGGTCAGATCGTCGAGATCGAGGAGGCTACGGCGTATCCGCATCGGTGGTTCCCAGGATATCGATTTCGTCCGTGTCAGAGGGCTGCGGCGAGAGAACGACCTTCACGCGCTGATTGCGCGACGTCGCCGTAAACCGCCCGACGTAGTCGGGGTGAATCGGGATCTCGCGCAGGCCGCGGTCGACCAGTACGCAAAGGCGGATCGCCGCCGGCCGCCCGAAGTCGGTGACGGCGTCGAGCGCGGAGCGAATCGTGCGACCGGTGTAGAGCACATCATCGACGATAACGACGTGCCGCCCGGAGAGGTCGACGGGAATCTGCGACTCCGGCAGCTCGTGCGTCACCCGGTCGTCGCGGTAGAGGTTGATATTGAGGAAGCCCAGTGCCGGCATGCGGCCGGCGATCCGTTCGATTTCGGCGGCGATTCGCACGGCGAGTGCCTCGCCGCCGCGGCGCACGGCGAGGATGACGAGTCCGTTTTGCGCCTCGTTGGGCTCGACGATTTGGTACGCGAGGCGCGAGACGATGCGCGCGATCTCGTCGCGCTTGGCCAAAATGCGATGGGACGCGGTTGCGGTCATGCCGGCTCCTTTAGCGCGCGCAGCGCGGCTTCGACGCGCTCGAGTTCGGTACGGTATCCCTGCAGTTTCTCGCGCTCTTTCGCGACGACGTGCGGCGCGGCGTTTGCCACGAAGGCTTCATTTCCGAGCTTTTTCGCTCCGCGATCGATCTCCGACCGCAGGTGCGCCACTTCCTTGCGATAGCGCTCCTCGAGGACGCCGTGCGGCGCATGAACGCTGACCGAGGCGAGCGCCTCCTCGAGCGACGCCCCCGCCGGCCCCGAGCGCTCGACGTTGCCCGCGGCGAAGAGCGCGAGCAGCTCGGCCAGCTCGTCGGGGACGTTTGCGGGCACCGATATGGCGATGCGCTCTTTGGGATGCAAGCCGATCTCGGCGCGCAGGTTGCGGACGCGCTCGATCGCGCGCGTCAGGGCGGCGAACTCCGCCGCCGCCTCGTCGAAGGCCGGGATCTCGAAGGCGTCGGGCCAGTTTGCGGTCACGATCGTCGGGCCGTCGTGGGGCAGTGCGAGCCAGATCTCCTCGCTAATGAAGGGTGCGATCGGGTGGAGCAAACGCATCGCGTTGTTCCAGACGAAGGAGAGCACCGCCGCCCTCGTCGGGCGGTTCCGCTGCGCTTTGGTCGCTTCCACATACCAGTCGCAGTACTCGTACCAAAGGAAACGCCAGATGGTTTCGGCCGCGTTGCCGAAGTCGTAGGCGCTCAACAGCTCGCTCATGCGGACGACCGTCTCGCGCAGGCGGGTGAGGATCCATCTGTCCGCGATGGTCAGCGCGCCGGAGGCCGGGAGCGTCGCGGCGTGCGGCAGACCCTCGGGCAACGCAAGCAGGTAGCGAGTTGCGTTCCAGATCTTGTTGTTGAAGTTACGCGCCTCCTCACAGCGCGACTCGTGGTAGCGAATCTCTTGGCTTTCGAGGCGCATCTGCCGCAGGATCGAGAGGCGAAACGCGTCGGCGCCGTATTTGTCGGCGAGGTCCATCGGATCGATCACGTTGCCGAGCGACTTCGACATCTTGCGCCCGGCCGCGTCGAAGACGAGCGGGGTGATAACCACGTCGCGGAACGGTACGTTCTTCATGAAGTAGAGGCCCAGCATCACCATGCGCGCGACCCAAAGGAAGATAATCTCGCCGCCGGTCAGCAGCGCTTGCGAAGGATACCAGCAACGCAGCTCCGGCGACTCCTCCGGCCAGCCCAGAATCGAGAACGGCCAGATGCCGCTCGAGAACCAGGTGTCGAGCGTGTCGGGATCGCGCGTAAGATCGGTCGTGCCGTAGGTGCGCCGTGCGATCTCACGCGCTTCTTCTTCACTCTCGGCGACGACTTCGCGGCCATCGGGCGCGTACCAAACGGGGAGCCGCTGTCCCCACCAGATCTGACGCGAGACGTTCCAGTCGCGGATATTCTCGAGCCAGCGCTCGTAGGTGCGTCCGTGGCGCTCGGGAACGAAGCGGACCCGTCCGTCGCGGTAGGCATCGAGCGCCGGCTTCGCGAGCGGCGCCATGCGAACGAACCACTGCAGCGACAACAGGGGCTCGACGACATCGCCGCTTCGTTCGCTCGTGGCAACGGAATGCCGGTGCGGCTGCGCTTCGAGCAGCGCACCGCTTTTCTGCAGGTCGGCAACGATTCGTTCCCGTGCCTCATAACGATCGAGCCCCAGATACGGACCGACTTTACAGTCGGCTCCGGTAATGCGCGCGTCGAGCCCGATCACCGACGGCATCTCCAGCGAGTGGCGTAGGCCGATCTCGTAGTCGGTCGGATCGTGTGCCGGCGTAACCTTGACCGCACCCGTTCCAAACTCGGGATCGACCGCCTCGTCAGCGACGATCGGAATCGCACGATCGAAGAGCGGCGGCAGCCAAACGCGGCGGCCGTGCAGCGCCGCGTATCGCTCGTCGTTAGGATGCACGGCGATGGCGACGTCGGCGAGCATCGTCTCGGGGCGGGTCGTCGCGATCTCGATACCGCTATTGGGATCGTCCTTCTCGAACGGATAGCGGATACGCCAGAGCGTGCCGTCGCGCTCGACGTATTCGAGCTCGGCATCGGAGACGGTGGTCTTCGCGGTCGGATCCCAGTTGATCAGACGCGTTCCGCGGTAGATCAGGCCGTCGCGATAAAGGCTGACGAAGACGCGCCGGACCGCCGCGGAGAGCGCGTCGTCCATCGTAAAGCGCGAGCGCTGCCAGTCGGGCCCGAAGCCGAGCCGGCGAAACTGTTCGAAGATTTGGCCGCCGTACGTTCGCGACCACTCCCACGCGCGCTCGACGAATGCTTCACGGCCGAGGTCTTCGCGGCGGCGGCCCTCCTTAGCGAGCTCTCTGACCAGCACCGACTCGGTGGCGATCGCCGCGTGATCGACGCCCGGCAGCCAATCCGCATTGTTCCCGAGCATTCGGTGGTAGCGCGTCAGCACGTCCATCGGCGCGTAGGTCGAGCCGTGCCCCAAATGCGCGCGGGCCGTCACGTTGGGCGGCGGCATGCAGATGATAAACGGCGGCCGTGCGGGATCCGGGTCCTCGTGAAAGTAACCGTTTCGCTCCCAGTGCGCGTACAGGCGCGCTTCGGTCGCCTGCGGATCGTACTGCTTGGGGAGGTCCATCGGTGGGCCTGCGTTCAGCACCGCCGCGGAACCCGCCTCTCAGAGCCGACGAGGTGACGCAAAGGCACTCGCTCCTAAGGGTCCAGATTCAGGCCAAATCTAGGAGCGAAGGTCCGAAGTTTACAAGGGCGGTAATCGAGACTCTCGGCGACAACGAGTTGGCCTAAATCTGAGCCCTTAGCAAAGAAGCGTTGATTTCGTTCAGGTCTAGGAGCGAAGGGCCGAATACGAGAGAAAACACTCCTAAGGGTTCAGATTTACGCCAAATCTAGGAGCCGAGAGCCGAAGTTTACAAGGGCGGTAATCGAGGCTCTCGGCGACAACGAGTTGGCGTAAATCTGGGCCCTTAGGCGGGCATGTCTTTCTTTTGGTCGTGGTGATATATAAGCGTCGGCGCCTCTTTTTTCTCGATGACGTCTTTGTTGACGACGCACTTCTTCACGCCTTGCAGTGAGGGGAGATCGTACATCACCTCGAGCATCGTCTCTTCCAGAATCGAGCGCAGTCCGCGCGCACCGGTCTTGCGGCGCTGTGCTTTGTTGGCGATCGCGACGAGCGCTTCTTTGGTGAACTGCAGATCGACGCCGTCCATGTTGAGAATTTTCTGGAACTGACGAACGAGCGCATTGCGAGGCTCGGTAAGGATGCGGCGCAGGGCCAGCTCGTCGAGCGCATCGAGCGTTACGACGATCGGCAGACGCCCGATGAACTCCGGAATCAAGCCGAAGCGCAGCAGATCCTCGGGCATCAGCTGCTGGAAGAGTTTGCCCAGCCGCATGTCGCGCTTGCCTTCGGGCTGCGCCCGGAAGCCCATGTTATTGGCGGCGACCCGGGACTCGATGATCCGTTCGAGGCCGTCGAAGGCGCCGCCGCAGATGAAGAGCACGTTGGTCGTGTCGATCTGGATGAACTCTTGATGCGGATGCTTGCGGCCGCCTTGCGGCGGAACGTTGGCCGTCGTGCCTTCGAGAATCTTGAGCAGCGCCTGCTGCACGCCCTCGCCCGAGACGTCGCGCGTGATCGAGGGGTTCTCGCTCTTTCGCGCGATCTTGTCGATCTCGTCGATGTAGACGATGCCCTTTTCGGCGCGCTTGACGTCGTAGTCGGCCGCCTGGATGAGCTTCAGAAGAATGTTCTCGACGTCTTCCCCGACGTAGCCGGCCTCGGTGAGCGAGGTCGCATCGGCCATCGCCAGCGGAACGTCGAGGATCTTCGCCAGCGTCTGCGCGAGGTAGGTCTTGCCCGAGCCCGTCGGCCCAACCAGCAGAATGTTCGACTTCTGAAGCTCGACGTCGTCGGCCGTGCCGCCGGCGTTGATGCGCTTGTAATGGTTATAGACCGCGACGGCCAGCGACTTCTTCGCGCGTTCCTGGCCGATCACGTACTGATTGAGAATGTGATTGATCTCTTTGGGCTTCGGGATGTTGCGCAGGCGCAGGCTCTCGTCGACGTTCTTGTAGAGCTCTTCCTCGATGATCTCGTTGCAGAGCTCGATACACTCGTCACAAATATACACGCCGGGGCCGGCGATCAATTTGCGAACCTGCTCCTGGGATTTTCCACAGAAGCTGCATTTCAGCTGACCTTTGTCGTCTCCAAAGCGAAACATCAGCTCCGGGGTCCCCCTACCTCCTACGCCGGTATCGGCAAGCCATGGCGATTTTCGATAATTTCGTCGATTATCCCGTAGTCCTTGGCCTCCTGGGCAGTCATATAATAATCCCGCTCGATGTCTTTGAGAACCTGGTCGAGCGGCTTTTTGGTGGTTTCCTGATAAATCCGCGCCACCGTATGCCGGGTAGCGACCAGGTCGCGGGCGGCAATCTCGATCTCGGTCGCCTGTCCGCCGATTTGCTGGACGAAGGGCTGATGGATCACGACCTTGGAGTTCGGAAGGGCATACCGCTTCCCAGCGGCTCCTCCCGTTAACAGGATCGACCCCATCGAGGCCGCCAGGCCCATGCAGATCGTGGCCACGTCCGGCTTGATGAAGCGCATCGCGTCGTACATCGCCAGGCCCGCCGTAACGCTCCCGCCGGGGCTGTTGAGGTACATATCGATGTCCTTGTCCGGGTCTTCTTTTTCGAGGAAGAGCAGCTGCGCGATGACCAGGCTCGACATATTGTCGTCGATCACGCCGCCGACGAAGACGATGCGGTCTTTGAGCAGCCGCGAGTAGATGTCGTAGGCGCGTTCACCTCGTGCCGTTTGCTCCACGACCATCGGTACTAAATGTCCCATGAATCGTGTAACTACGACACCGAACGCGTAGTTTCTTGGTCGCCCTCGACCTGCGCGCTATCGATCAGCAGCTCGAGCGTTTTGTTTCGCACGATGCCCTCCATCAAGGAGAGCAAGTTATTGCCTAGCGCCTTGCGTATACGCGCCGCCGGCTGACCGTATCGGCGTGCGAGCGTTTCGAGTTCTTCGGAAACGTCCGAGGGCGTCGCTGCGACTTTTTCGGCTTTTGCGATCTGCTCGATCAAAAGCGTGGTTTTTACGCGCGATTCGGCCTCCGGGCGAAGCGAGGCTCGCAGCTCTTCGCCGGTCTTTCCGCTGTGCTTTAGATGCTCTTCGAAGGAGGCGCCCCGCTCGCTGGCGCCGGCCGCGGCATCCTCCATCAAACGATCGAGCTCTGCTTCGACCATCGTCGGCGGCAGCGCGAAATCGTGGCTGGCGAGGAGCTTTTCGACGACCTCGTTCCCGATGGCCCGGCGGCGGCGGCCCTTCGCCACGGCCTCGAGCCGGTAGCGCAGGTCGGCTCTCAATTCCGCGACCGTCTGGTTGCTGGAGACGGCCCGCGCGAACTCGTCGTCGATCGCCGGCAGCTCGTACTCTTTGAGCTCGTGCAGGCTGATGGCGAATACGGCGGGCTTGCCGGCAACCGTAGCCGAGGGATAGTCTTCGGGGAAGCGCAGCTCGACGTTCCGGCTTTCGCCGGCGTTCATCCCTACGATGCCGGCAACGAAGCCGGGAACGAAGCGGCCCTCGGATAGCTCGACGCTCTGGCCTTGAGCGCTTCCGCCATCGAAGGCGACGCCGTCGATGGTCCCCGCGTAGTCGATCGTCGCAAGGTCGCCCATGGCCGCGGGCCGGGCAACCGGGACGAGCGTCGCGCGTTCCTTGGCGAGCGCAGCCATGCTGCGTTCGACATCCTCGTCGGTCACCTCGATCGGCGGGCGTGCAACGCTGACTCCCATGTACTTGCCGAGTTCGATCGCCGGGCGCACCTCGACGGTCGCCTTCAGCCGGAGCGGGCGCCCGTCGCTCTCCTCGATCACTTCGACTTTGGGGCGATCCACCGGATCGAGGTCGTGCTCGCGTACCGCCTTGGCATAGACCTCGGGAATCACGTCCTCGACGGCTTGGCTCGTGACCGCTTCGCTGCCATAGGTCTGCTCGAAAATCTTCCGAGGAACTTTCCCGGTGCGGAATCCGGGCAGGCGGACGCCTTTGGACAGTTTGCGGTAGGCCCGCTCCTCGGCCGCCGCGAGCTCATCTGCACCGATCGAGAACTCAAGCGCCACCTCGGTGGGCGCGAGTCGGGTTAAAGTCGAGCTGGTCATATCTAATAAATTAGCGGAAGACGAGATTCGAACTCGCGACCCTCGCCTTGGCAAGGCGATGCTCTACCACTGAGCTACTTCCGCACGAACCCTTCCGTTGGCGCGCAGCGCGCAATGGGCAAGCAGAGACTCGAACTCTGACGGGTCGCCCCACTGGAACCTAAATCCAGCGCGTCTGCCAGTTCCGCCACTTGCCCGGCGACCCCCTTAGATAGAACGCCTCCGATGCTTTTCCTTCCGGTGCAGCGGCGCTTGGTGACTCTGCTATGATTGAGCCATGCGTCAGCTTCCCATCGCTCTGCTTCTTTTTGCGTTTGCGGCGGCGTGCAACAGCACCAACGACATTCCTCGCACCGTCCTACCGGGGCCCTCGACCGCCCCGTCGGGGAAGGTCGACACCGAGTTCATCGTCGACGGCCGCTACATCGACCTCAAGCGAGTCCGGCTGGATCCTTCAGCGATGCGTCCGGCCGCTGCGACGAAGTTCTTCCTTAAAGGCCTGGTCTATTGGCCGACGCCGATCGGCAAGCACGTCTCCGACGCGCCGATGCTCGACGACGCGCTTCGCGACGGCAACGAGGCGGTCTGGGCGCGCGACCTGCCTCTGATCCGTGCCGCAGGCGCCAACGCTATCCACGTCTACAACGTCGTGCCGCCGGGCTTCGACAAGGAGACCGGACCCATTACGAAGTTCCTCGACGCATCCTGGAACGGCGGCAAGAAGCCGGTCTACGTTCTGATGAGCATCCACTTTACGGGCGAGAAACTGCTCAACGACGCCGCCGTCAAGTCGCTGGCTACGCAGTATCACGACCTCGACGAGAAGTACGCGAAGTACCCGGCGGTCTTTGGCGTGTCGATCAGCAACGAGATCGGCGCCGACAACTTCATTACGAATGCGAAATGGTGGCAAGGCTTCAACACGGTTGCAAAGGCCGCGAAAAAGGGCTTTGCCGACGCCGGCGATCCCGACAAGATCGTCACGACCTCCGAACCCGACGGGGAGATCGGTTTCGTCAAAGCCGGCGAGAAGTTCGGTGCGGCCGTTGACGCGTGGGGAATCAACGTCTACCGCGGACGCACCTTTACCTCGCTCTTCAAAGAGCTCAAGCAGACGACGAGCAAACCCACGATGCTGACCGAGTACGGCGCGAGCGCCGCCTATCACGTCGACTGGACGAATACATACGACTGGCGCAACGGCATCAATCAGCTCGGCGCGTGCCATCCCGACAAGCAGGCCGGCCCCGATAACCGCGACGTCAAGGAGCTTCCGAAAAACGGCGATCCCGGAATGCCGGGGCTCGTCGACCTGGTCTGGAACAACGGCCGGTGGCTGAGCGACGGATTCGAAGACGGCGGCGTGCTTGCCGGCGGCTTCTACTTTGAGTGGAACGACGAGTGGTGGAAGAGTGGGAACAAAGATAAGCACGTTGGCAACATCGCGTTCAACGGACACTATCCCGGATGCAGCAACGATGAGGCGTGGTTTGGGCTGAACTCGGTCTCCCGCGGCAGCGGCGTACTCGACGTGCTGACGCCGCGACCCACCTTAAAGCAGATCACGCAGAGCTGGGCCGCGGCGCCGTAGCGGCGTTCTCGCGCTGCTTGTAGCTACTCTTCTTTAGGCAACGTTTCGTAAAAGGTTACGACGTTGCCAAAAGGGTCGGCGATCGCCATCGAGATCTCGCCCCATTCTTGTTTGCGCAGGCCGGGCCGCGAATGCCGGTACTGCTTCCCGAGGAGCGCCTCTTGGTAGGCGCGGAGTCCCGGCGTCTCGATCCGAATGTGCGCTCCGAACGTACCATCTCCAAAGTGCTCGCTCAGGTGAACGACGGCATCGCCTCGCGATACCTGCGCGTAAAGCGGAAGATCCACACCGAAGTAATGCTCCCAGTCGATCTGAAAACCTAAGAAACCGCAGTAAAATTCCTTTGCTTTCGCAACGTCGAGAATGCGTAAGATTGGTACGACGCGTCCCATCAGTCGGACTTACCCCGCGGTATCGCGAAAGTCTTTCCAGCTTGCCTCCGAGGATAAGGCGAGAAGGTCGTGCTCAGACCGTGGCCCGAATCCCTGGCATTCTTATGTCGATTAGCAGCGACGCCCTAAAACGAGACGTCTTACCGATTCCTGACGAGCAGTTCGTCGGGCTCACGACCTACGATGCGAAGGATCCGAACACGAAGTATCCTCCCATCAAACCTCTGCGCCCGCCTGCGGGCGCGCCGAACGTTCTGATCGTTCTAATCGACGACGCCGGCTTCGGCTCCTCATCGGCTTTCGGCGGGCCGTGTCACACCCCCAACGCCGAGAAGCTCGCCGGGCGCGGCTTGAAGTACACGCGCTTTCATACAACGGCGCTCTGCTCGCCAACGCGAGCGGCTCTTCTGACCGGACGCAATCACCATTCGGTCGGCATGGGAGCGATCACCGAAATGGCGACCTCTGCGCCAGGCAATAGCAGCATCCGTCCGAAGAACAAGGCTCCTCTTGCGGAGATTCTCACGCTAAACGGTTACTCGACGGCGCAGTTCGGCAAGTGCCACGAGGTGCCGATGTGGGAAGTTTCACCCGTGGGGCCGTTCCACCAGTGGCCGACCGGCTCGGGCTTCGAACATTTCTACGGGTTCGTCGGCGGCGAGGCGAACCAGTACTATCCGGGACTCTACGAGGGCACGAGAGCCGTCGACCCGCCCAAGACGCCCGAAGAAGGCTACACGCTGACCGAAGACCTGGCCGATCGCGCGATCACTTGGATTCGCCAACAGAAGGCGATGATGCCCGATAAGCCGTTTTTCGTCTACTTCGCTCCCGGCGCGACGCACGCGCCGCATCACGTTCCAAAGGAGTGGTCGGATAAGTACCGGGGCCAATTCGACGACGGCTGGGACAAGCTGCGTGAAAAGACGTTCGCGCGCCAGAAAGAGCTTGGCGTGATTCCCGAGGATGCGGAACTCACCAAGCGTCACGCGGAGATCCCGGCCTGGGACGAGATGCCCGCCGATCTCAAGCCGGTCTTGGCGCGGGAGATGGAGATCTACGCCGGATTTCTCGAGCAGGTCGACCATCACGCCGGCCGCCTTTTTGACACGCTCGACGAGCTTGGCATCCTCGAGGATACGCTGATCTACTACATCATCGGCGATAACGGCGCATCGGCAGAGGGCACGCTCAACGGGTGCTTCAACGAGATGACGACGCTCAACGGAATGCCCGGCATCGAGACCACGGAGTTCCTGCTCAGCCGGATCGACGATTTCGGAACGCCTAAAGCCTATAATCACTACGCCGTCGGCTGGGCGCACGCGCTGTGCACGCCGTATCAGTGGACCAAACAGGTGGCCTCGCATTACGGAGGGACGCGTAACGGTACGATCGTGGCGTGGCCGAGCCGCATCCGCTCCAAGGGCGAGACGCGCAATCAGTTTCATCACGTTATCGACGTCGCGAAAACGGTTTTGGACGTTACCGGTGTACCCGAACCCCGCAGCGTCAACGGCATCGACCAGGCGCCGCTGGAGGGCGTGAGCATGGCGCCCACCTTTGACAACGCAGAGGCTCCCGAGGAGCATTCCGTCCAGTACTTCGAGATGTTCGGAAACCGCGGGCTCTACCACCAGGGCTGGACGGCAGTGACGAAACACCGCACGCCGTGGACGACGGACCAGCCGCCGCCGTTCGACGACGACGTATGGGAACTCTACGCTCCCGACGACTGGTCTCAGGCACGCAACGTGGTCGCGGATCATCCGGAGAAGCTGGCCGATATGCAGCGGCTCTGGCTAATCGAAGCGGTGAAATACAACGTCGTACCGCTTGACGACCGCAGCTACGAACGCATCAACCCCGATCTCGCCGGCCGCCCGCAGCTGGTTACCGGAACGTCGCAGACGCTCTTCGCGGGCATGCGCGTCGCCGAAGGCTGCATCATCAACCTCAAAAACAAATCGCACTCTGTGACCGCGCAGATTACCGTTCCCGACGAGGGTGCGAAAGGCGTGATCGTCACTCAAGGCGGCTTCGTTGGCGGCTGGACGCTCTACGCGTACGAAGGCCGACTGAAATACTGTTACAATTTCTTCGGCCTCGAGCACTACTTCACGCTGGCTTCCGAGCCGATTCCGCCGGGCAAGCATCAGGTGCGAATGGAGTTCAAATACGACGGGGGCGGCCTCGCCAAGGGCGGCGACGTCACCCTCTACTGCGACGGCAAAGAAGCCGGAAAAGGCCGCATCGAGAAGACCGAACCAATGGGCTACTCGGCCGACGAGGCGTGCGACATCGGCTCCGACACCGGCTCACCCGCCTCGCCCGATTACGGTGCGAGCGGCAATGCCTTCAACGGAACGATCGAATGGGTTCGCCTCGATATCGGCGACGACGACCATAGCCACCTCATCACCGCCGAGGATCGGATCAAGGTGGCGATGGCGCGCCAGTAGACGGCGCACCGTTTCTGCACGTCGTAGCGAAGCCGCCTAAAGGCGTTGACGTTAGCAAGCGATACCGGGCAGCCCTGTATCCTGGTATGTTACAAGTGCGGCGCGTTTAATGTGGCGCCCAAAAGGGTAGCGCTCTAAGGATATTCGACTAGATGTATACCTCGTAACGCGAAAGGCAGTTCGTGAAACACACCGGGACTAAAACGCGCTTGCGTTCCTATTTCGATAGAGTCGCTAAACCTTTACCCATCGCTTCTATTGCTCAGCAGTTTAGCGACGTTAACATCGCGACTCTCAAGTACAATCTTCAATCCTTACTCGAAGAAGGCGTAATTTTTAAGCCGAAGCGAGGCGTGTACCAGCGAAACGCGGCTTACCAAGGTCCCGAGGAGAAACGCAAGGTCGTTGATCAGCACATCGCTACGAACGGTTCGCGTATACAAAAAGGCGCCCTCTGGAAACCGGGAATGGAGGCGCTTACCGAAACGGTAAATCCGCTGATGCATTCGTTTCTAGGATTTACCTTTGGTGAATCAATAATCGAACGCATGAAGGTTTCGGGATTCACGGACGCCGACGTTCGGTTCGTTGAATCTTTACTCTCTCGTGTTTACCCGCTATCGGAAGAACAAAAGAAAGTGGTGTCGGCTTAAAAAGCTTTACGACGTTACACCCGAAAACCGCCGACCTGCGGTGTTGCGGCTTCAGTCATCTTGTATTCGTGGAGCGCGCCATCGCGGGCCCCGTTCCAGGTCGCGCATAGCCATAGACGCACTAGAGGCTCATTAGCAGGTGTCGAAGCCGATTAAGTTCATGTATGTATGCAGGGTCGGTCGGTTCTTGCAGATCGACGGTTTGAAGCGCTTTGGCTGGACCTAAGAAGAGAGCGGCGTCGAAAAGGTCCTCTAGCTTGAGCCCGGGGTAAGCATTATCGACGGGAACCCAGCGTGAGCCGATTCGCATCATGGTATCGCTGGAGGTTATTATCCTTGCGTTCATAGCCCCTAACCCTGTTCCACGAATAGCGGCGATGGACGGTACGGGCCATTTATCAAGCTTCGACCTTAAGGTGCGGCTCATTTTGTCAAAATCGGTCAACGGTATTATGACATAGGTCGCTCTTGGATATTTCTGGCTCACCAGCATCGTAATCGTAACGTCGTTCGCGCGCCCGGTTCGCTTCATCAGATGACCTCCTCCAATGATGACCAGCGCCTTTGCGTGCTTTGCGAGCACTTCGGTTTCAATAACCTTGGCAGCGCTTGCATTTCGCTCATCGAGGAAGTCACTTAATTGCTTTGGCGTGTGAACCTTAGCCCAGTCCATCGCGGGGTCTGCGGCTAACACTCGCAGCCGCTGAGCCTTGAGATAGCGCTTATTTGCGGCTCTAACGGCTAGCAGCAAATCCTTGGTCGTTGGATCTGCTTCGCATCCAATAAACTGAGTGGTCTTTTGCCAGACCACCTCAAGCTGATGAAGCGAAACGTTTTCACCAGCGACATAACGGTCGAGCAAAGGTTGATAAAGTGAATTACCGCATTCGATCACGATATCGCCAACAGTCGAAGCGAACTCAGCACTATCAAGCAGATCGGTAAAAAGGGTTAGCTGATTTCTATTGCCGGCGCCCTCAACGCGACCGAGGGCCACGATCGGGTAGTCTTTAAATGCTGATAGGATAAAGCTAGCTGCGCCCTGCGGCTGGACAAAGTTCTGGGAGTTATTCAATGGCTGACTCCGACTCGGCGAAGCGCAACCCGTCATAAGCATGACCGCAATAGCGCAGGTAATGAAGGCGTATCGCAAAAGCTGAAGTCCTCGCCGGCGGCTTTTTAAGAGTGCTTGACGAAACCAGGTTTCCTTTTTCGGCATTGCGCCCCTCTCCACGTACGTCGAGGTTTTGCGCTTCGTGTAGGATTTATCGAAGGTTTACTTTCGAAGGTTTACCCGGTGCGGAACAGGCGCCCCGGTTCTCGGAGCGGTTCTCGGAGCGCTTTTCGTTCCGCTTTCCAGACAATTAACGTTCGATGAAGCGGTAACCGTACCGCTTGCGCGCAACGTCGCTGCCGACGGTCCGTCCCCGAATCGTCCAGGACGGGCCCGGGCATCCTCTATCACCCTAGCTATGGATACCTACAGCGCCTGGATACCTAGCCTGCAAGCGAAGGCCGCTCAAGCGATGGGCGCGTCTTCACAAGGCTTAAAGCCGAGGGTCCTAAGCGGGCCGCCTAACTGCCGTACATCTGCCGTACATGATGCCGGAACACTAATAAGAAAGCCTCACAAAAACTTATATTCTGTAAGGCTTCTAAGGCTTGCACCGCGAAGGACTCGAACCTTCAACCAACTGATTAAGAGTCAGCTGCTCTACCATTGAGCTAGCGGTGCGCGCTGGGGTCATGGCATTCGCCGGTCCCATCTATGGCGCCCTTCCGCTGCTGGCGAAGCCCAAGCGGAAAAAAAAGTCCGCTCGCGCGGGCCCTCTCTCGCCGTGTCGCCGGCTTTACAGGGTGACTTTGACCCTCACCGCGAGGGAATGCCCTTTGGTGTCTTTTATGACGAATTTCCCGCTGCCGACGAGCAGGCCGCTAACCGTGAACGTCGTCGCGCTCGTTCCGCTGCTTGGAGAGATCGAGACGAAGCCCTTGGTTTCCGATGTGATCTTGAACGTGCCGTTCCGTAGTTCTAATTCGTTGAACTTGCAATCGGCCGAGCCGAGCAGAAATAACGTGAACGCGATCGCCGCAGGTGAAGACGATCTTGACCGGGTGTTTCTTTTGCCGTCGCGGCGAACGCGGCGCGCGGCGGCGTGCAGTACGGCATACAGAATCTCGAGACCGTGCCTACGATACGCCCGGCATTGCGAGCGCTGCCGCAGCGGACGGGAAAATCTGCCGAACTGGACGCCCCGAGCGCAACTTCCGGTGAGGGCATGCGACGCCGCAACAAACCCGTAGTCGGTGCAGCTAGCGAGCAGGCGCTTACTAACGTGCATTTTTCGTTAATGCGTCAACGTTTTCAAACATTGGTGATAGGCTCGTTTGCCAGGGGAAGCGAGCAACTTGCTACCGTAGTAGTTTGAACGGTTTCCACCACCATTGCGTTGGTGGCATCGTTTAGCACCATAGC
Organism: Candidatus Cybelea sp.; assembly: GCA_036521375.1. Classification (GTDB taxonomy): domain Bacteria; phylum Vulcanimicrobiota; class Vulcanimicrobiia; order Vulcanimicrobiales; family Vulcanimicrobiaceae; genus Cybelea. The sequence goes on along the minus strand of DATDHW010000004.1, from coordinate 657 downwards.
TGCGAAGGAGTTCAAGGTGCGTATACTGCTCGTTCTAACGGTTGCTGCGACACTTGGTCTTTCCGCATGTTCCGGCGGCTCACAAGCCGTGCCCGGTGGCTCGCAGTCAGTCTCCAATGGTTCGAAGGCGATCGCGCCGATGGGTCAACATATTTATCTAGCCATGGTCGACCGGAAGCATTTGCATCGGCAAATGCTGACGTGCCCGTCAAAGTATTTCTCGTGTGAGGACGTGACGTGGGGATCTACGACCACGTATCAAACCTGCGTCATGATCGGCTTTTCGTGCTCAAAAGATGCGTGGTATTTCGACCAGACGATGTATACCTACGCACGCCATCGTCTGTCCTATCGCGTTCTCGGCGGCTTCAGTCCGAATCCCGGCGATCCGGTCGAGGGCTCGCTCACCGAAAGGTTTCAGCTTGCGCCTTCGGACGGGATGGTTAAATACGACCAGCACATCGTCGCTTGTAACCCCAACTACAGCCCGTCCTGCGTGACCGGCGACGTGGGGATTATTCCCGACTAGCGGCGGTTTTTCGCCCGCTCAGATAGAAGGGAGGCTCGCATCCTGCGAGCCTCCCTTTCGTTTCCGTGCTTGCGCAGGCTACTGTTCGAGCTCGTGCACGCTGTTGGAGTTCGTATCGGTGTAAAACA
>DATDHW010000003.1:0-62616 GCA_036521375.1 Candidatus Cybelea sp. | reverse complement strand
GACATTGACGCCGGTCTCGGGGTACGGCGAGACGAGCGCGCGCACCGGGGCGCCGAGAATGCGCGAGGCACGCGCTTCGGCTTGCGCGATCGAGAGCCGTCCGATCGCAAAACGGGCCAGCATATCCCAACCGAAGAGCGACGCGAGCTTGAACGGGTGCTTGCGTGCGGCGCCGAGATCTTCGATGAAGCGTTCGAGCAGGGGCAGCGCGCGCGGCTTGATCGCCGCCAGCCCCGCTCCGCAGAAGGTGCCGTCGCGCATGCGCGCCCAGGTGTGCGGAACGCTCGGGTAGCGCCGCAGATGCACGTGCTTTTCCACGCAGCCGTAGATGACGTCGGCGCCGAGCGCAGCGCAACGGTTGGCGAAATCGTCGACCGCCGCGACGCTTAGAATCGGCAGATCGGAAGTGGCGACGAGCACCGCGTGGTCGGGGGCGAAGCCCTCGAGCCCGTTGCGCAGGCTGTCGGCAATGCGTACTCCGTCGGCGCGAAAGTCATCGGCCGCCCGCAGATCCGGATTTCCCCACTCGCTTACCGGGGTGACAACCGCGATACGCCCGATCGCCGTACTGGCGCGCAACGCGTCTACGACGCGTCCGACCAGCGTCGTCCCGCAGATGTCGACGAAGGCCTTGTTCGGCGCGCCGGGCTGCAGCCTCGCGACGTCGTCGAGCGGTCCGCCGGCCAGAACGACGGCGTTCATCGCCATTGCGGTGTCGATGCAAAGCGGGTAACGATGCGTTCGAACGCCGGCGGAAGCAGAAGGCGTTGCGCGATCTGCTCGACCGTGGCGTCTCCTTTCGCGAGCGTGAAGACGCACGAGCCCGATCCGGCGAGCAGCGCGTTGCTCGCGCCGGCGGCGCGCAGCGCCGCGACAGCGGCGGCGATCTGCGGCGTCCGCGCGGCGGTCGCCTCGTGAAAATCGTTTTGCAAAAGTCGTTCGACGGCGGCGAAATCGGCGCGCTGAAGCGCTTCGAGCATCGCGATCGAGACGCTGCCGCTGCGCGGGCGCTGCGGCCGCTCGTGCGCGTCGAGCTCGCGATACGCCTGCGCCGTCGACACGGCGACCGGAGGCTTGACGATCAGGACGTGCCACTGCGCAATGGCTCCGGCAGGCGTGACGCGCTCGCCCGTGCCCTCGACCAGCGCGGCCGTTCCCGCGAGAAAGAAGGGAACGTCGGAGCCGAGGCTGCGCGCGAGCCTCAGCCAATCGCGCGGCGGCGCAGGGCCGAAGGCGCCGCTCATCGCCGCACGCAGCACGGCGGCCGCGTCGCTCGAGCCGCCGCCGAGGCCGGCCTCCACCGGAATCCGCTTCGACAAAACCATGCGAACCGGCGGCAGCGAGCCGAATACGCTCTCGAGCGCCCTCACGGCGAGATTGCGCTCGTCGGCGAGCTCGCGGCGGTCGCAATCGAAGCCAAAGGCCGAAGCGGGCTCGAAGGCCAGCTCGTCGGCCAAGTCGAGCGGCACCATCACGCTGCGAACGCCGTGGTGCCCGTCGCTGCGCCGGGCGAGCACTTCGAGCGTCAGGTTGATTTTCGCGGGCGCTTTCAATCCGCGATGTCGTTGGCCGTCGCGCGAGGAGGCGCCTTTGCGACGGGTGCCGCAGTAGGAAGGAAGGAGATGGGCTCGAGTTACGACGCGCAGCGCAACGAGTTTTGCGCCTACGTCCTCAATGAATCTGAGACCCCGTACGGGCTGCTGCTCGGAAACTATAAGACGTACGCGCAGTCTACGGCCAAGGGCGGCGTGCGCGGGCTCTGGGACGCCGACACCGATCAGATCATCTTCGGCACCCATCACATCGCCTATCGCATCTCCGACCGGACGTTCTTTCCGCACCAGATCGAACGCGAGCTCACCTTTCTTCCGTACGCGCAGATCTCCGAGTTCACGCTCGACCACCGCCTGCACGTTACCGAAGCCTTCTACGTTCCGCACGGCCCGGCGTTCGAACGAGCCGTCTCCTTCGTGGTCGACGTTACGCTCTATAATCCGGGCGCCGCGGAGATGGATGTCGCGATCTTTCCCTGGGCGATGCTCGTCGGCCAGCGCTTCTACGGCGAGCCGGAACACGAAGTCCGCGCCTGGAACGACGGGCGCTTGATCTGCTCGCGCAATCTCGAAACCGGCGGCGAGCGCTGGTGGGGCGGGTCGCGTCCCCCGGTCGCCGTTCAGCTCTCGCTGCGCGAGCAGGTGCTCCTGGAGTCGATGCGCCGCGCGACGCTGGTCAAGGGCGATTCGGGGGCGACCGTCGACGACGTGACGCCGGCGCAGGCGGAGCTCGTGAGCCGGCGGATCTTCGGGGCTTTCGAGTATCGTGTTACCGTGGCCGCCGGAGCGCGCGAGTCGCTGCGGTTGGCGGTCGTTTACCACAAGGCCGGAACCGAGAAGAGCCGCCCCGTGCTCGAAGCGCTGCTCGCCGATCCGAAGGCGCTGCACGATACGCAGGGCTATTTCGGCGAGCGTCTCGATGACGCTCGTTTCCTTACGCCCTCGCCGGAGATCAGCCGCGGCGTCGTCTGGGCGAAAGCGAACATGCTGCGCGTCGTCAAGGAGTATCCGCACGGATGGGGCTCGACGAACTCGCCGCCGTCGGATATTCTCGTCTCGCGCGACACGTCGTGGTTCGTCCACGGCTTCGACTATTTTTGGCCGGATTTCAGCCGCAACGCACTCGAGGTCTTCAACGAGGCGGCCGAAGACTCGGGATTGATGATCGAGTACGTACGCGGCGTCAGCGGCTACAAGACGGACTACGATCTCAACATCAACGACGATACGCCGCTGCATCTCATTGCGATGCTGCACCACTACAACGCCACGCTCGACGACGAGTGGGTGCGCAAACACGTGGCGCTGGTCGTGCGGCTCACCGACTATATGCTCTCGCAGCGCGACGACCACGGCCTGGTCGTCTGCCGCGCGAAGGGCGTCGACCTGCACGGGATCTCCTCGTGGCGCAACATCATCCCCTACTACACGCTCGACGGGGCGGTCACCGAGATCAATGCCGAGTGCGTCTACGCGCTCGAGGCCGCGGCGATGCTCTGCGCGGTCGTCGGCGATCACGACCACTGGGAGAGATACAGCAGCGAAGCGCAGCACATGCGCGCGGCGATGATGGACTATCTGTTCAACGACGATACCGGCGCCTTCGTGCTCAACTACGATCAAGACGGCAACTATCAGGATAACTTTACCGCCGACGAAGTCTTCCCGGTGCTCTTCGGGATCGCCGACCCAGAGCAGCGCCGTGTGATTCTCAAGCGGCTGCAGGAGGCCGATTTCGTGACTCCGGTCGGGCTGCGCACGATCTCGACCGCCGACGCCTGGTACTTTCCGTCGTACGGATTCGGGCTGCTTGGCGGGATCTGGCCCGACCTGACGCTATGGTACGCCGTCGCGCTCGCCCGCAACGATCTCACCGACGACGCCGTGCGCTACCTCACGATGACCTACGCGGCGATGGAGGGCGGCAGCCCGCGGAACACCGTGCCGGGCGAGTTCGCGGAGTGGTTCGACGGCGGATCGCTCAGCAACCGCGGCATGTATCTCTCGCCGTGGACCGGCGCAAAGTATCTGTGGGCCGTTGCCGAAACGGTCGGCGGTTTGAACGGTTATCGCACGAGCGGCCGGCCTCATCTCTCGCCGCTCCGCCCCAAGGATTGGCAGTGGGTCGCCGCCGCACGCGTGCACTGGGGCGGCCGGCGATGCACGTACGTCGTCGATCTGCGCAGCGACACGATCTATGGCAACATGCCGGAGCTCTCGGCCGAAGAGCCCTTCAAGTGCATCTACGCCGGGCGCGACGTCAGCGACGAGGTCACCACGTCGCCGGTCGAGGTCGGGGCGATCGCCTTCGAGGACGACGAGGGAGCCGTGCGGATCTTCGTCGGCAACCACTTCGACCGTTCGCGTAACGTGCTGATCGAGTTTCGCGGGCACACGGCTCGTGTCGACATGGCCGCCGGCGAGCTGCGCGAGGTGCACCTCATCGGTAAGCCGAGCGACCGGAAAGCTCGCGCCGCGAAGCTCGACGTCGTTCGGCCGCTCGTCCGCGCGTGAAGTTCCCGACCATCGTCCTGGCCGTCGGCGCTGCGGTCTTGCTCCTGGCCGTCGTGATCGGCCAGCGAATGGGCGACCGCGTCATGCAGCAGGCAACGCAAACCCAACTGAATTCGGTGATCCCGACCCCGCTTCCGACGGGGGCGGATACCTCTCCGCAGCCTTACGGTCCCGACTGGAAACGCTCGCAGGCGCTCTCTGCCGCCGGTGATCCGCGCTTCCCGGACCCTCGCGTACCGCCGCAGCCGGTCCCGACCGCGATTCCCGCGACTCCCAAGCCTCCGCCGACGCCGACCCCGATCCCCACGGCGACGATTAATCCGAACATTCCCATCTGGCGGCAGAAGCCGCTGCCGGTCCTCAAAGAGGAGGCCCAACCTCTCCCATCGGGCGGCCTAATTACGCCGGCGCCGGAGGCCTCCGGCCCGGAGAGTCCCAGCCCACCGCCTCCTCGTTAGCGGCTTTCCTCAACGTTTTGGTTGGGGGCGGCTGTTATGATAGTGCGATGGAAAAAGGAACGGTAACGGTTAAGCGCGGGCTCGCGCAGATGCTCAAAGGCGGCGTCATTATGGACGTCGTCACTCCCGAACACGCGGCAATCGCCCAAGAAGCCGGCGCGGTCGCGGTCATGGCGCTCGAACGAATTCCCGCCGATATCCGGGCGGCCGGCGGCGTGGCTCGCATGAGCGCAATCGACCTGATCCGCGGCATCATGGATACCGTTACCATTCCCGTCATGGCCAAAGTTCGCATCGGTCACTTCGCCGAAGCGCAAGTGCTGCAGCAGCTCGGCGTCGACTACATCGACGAGTCGGAAGTGCTCACGCCCGCCGACGACAAGTATCACGTCGACAAGCACCTCTTCACGACGCCGTTCGTTTGCGGGGCGCGCGACCTGGGCGAAGCGCTGCGGCGGATCGCCGAAGGCGCGGCGATGATTCGCAGCAAGGGCGAAGCCGGCAGCGGCAACATCGTCGAAGCCGTCCGGCACATGCGTGCGATCGGCGATTCGGTCCGCGAACTGAGCGTCGTGCCGAAGGAAGAGCTCGTCGCGCGCGCCAGAGATCTCGGTGCGCCCTACGAGCTGGTGGCCGAGGTCGCGCAGAACGGGAAGCTCCCGGTCGTTCTTTTTTGCGCCGGCGGCGTCGCTACGCCCGCCGACGCCGCATTGATGATGCAGCTCGGTGCGCAAGGCATCTTCGTCGGAAGCGGCATCTTCAAATCGAAGGATCCCAAGCGCTTCGCTCGCGCGATCGTCGACGCTACGACCCATTTCAACGATCCGTCCGTCGTGCTCGAGGCGTGCCGCTCGCTTGGGCAATCGGAGGCCATGCCCGGCCTCGACGTGCGTCAGTTGAGTGAAGCCGAGCTGATGGCACCGCGTGGCAATTAGCCCTTCGACTAGCCCTTCGACAGGCTCAGGATGACACGCGTTGGTGTGCTTGCGTTGCAGGGTGACGTCGTCGAGCACTGCGCGGCGCTGGAGCGCGCCGGCGGGCGGCCCGCTGCCGTCAAAACGCCTGCCGATCTCGCGCGCGTCGACGCGCTGATCGTTCCGGGCGGCGAGTCGACGACGGTGATGAAGCTGCTCGAACGTTCAGGGCTCGGGCGGCCGATCGTCGAGCGCACGCGCGCCGGCATGCCGCTGTGGGGAACCTGCATGGGGATGATCGTCGCCGCGCACGACGTCGCCGGCGTCGCTCAGCCGACCCTCGACCTCATCGACATCACCGTGCGGCGCAACGCGTTCGGCCGGCAAAACGACTCCGCGGAAATTCCGCTCCAGATTCCGGCGCTCGGCAGCCGGCCGTTTCCCGGTGTCTTCATTCGGGCGCCCTGGATCGAGCGATGCGGGCCGGCGGTCGAGTTACTCGCCGAACGCGACGGTCACGGCATTATGGTACGCGAAGGCAACGTACTGGCCACCGCCTTCCATCCCGAGCTCACCCGCGACCCGCGCATTCATCAATACTTCCTCGGAATGTCCGGTCAGCAAGGGAAGCCCTCAGCAGCCGCTTAACTCCGGAAAGGGATGTCTACCCGAAGCGCCCCTCCCGACATGCAGGCGGGATTTCAAGGGCAGATTCCGCCCGTCGAGCCTTTGCTCAGCGAGGTGATCGCAACACTCGCTCTAGCGGCGCATGCGTATCTCACCGAAGAAGGTGGGCGGCAACCCGACCATCAGTCCGCCGAGATCGCGATTGACGTCGCAACGGCTGCCTTCGAACGGGTCAAAGAAAGGTTGCCCGCCGATCAGCGGTTAGCAATAACACAAATGCTAACCGAAACGCGATTGATGTTCGTCCGGCAGCGAGGCACCTAAAATGCCTCGCCTTCGTACCTGCGAGAAGACGATCGCATGAGCGAGGTGCTCGTGTTGAACTTTACCTACGAAGCGCTCAACGTCACCAGCTTTCAGCGCGCCGTCAAGCTGCTTTTCGCCGGAAAAGCGGAGATGCTGCACGGCCGAGAGCGGATGCTCGCGTCGCCGACCCTCGAGATGCGGATGCCCTCGATCATCCGGATGCTGTACTACATCCGCCGGCCGATGCAAAGGGTCGCGCTGACGAAGAAGAACGTGCTCATACGCGACGACCACATGTGCCAATACTGCGGGTTGCGCGGCGAGCGCCTGATGACCGTCGACCACGTCACGCCCAAGAGCCGCGGCGGCGAGTCGACCTGGGAGAATCTCGTCTGCGCCTGCATGCGCTGCAACAACCGTAAGAACAACCGCACGCCGCGCGAGGCGAATATGTCGCTGCAGCGCAAGCCGCGCCAGCCCAAATATATTCCTTGGATTCAGATCAAGCGTAACACGCTGCCCGACGAATGGGGTAAATTCCTGTTCCTCTACAACGTCTCGATCGAGGAGCGCGTCGAAACCTAGTCTACCGGTGGTTCATCGCCTTCATCGACGGATCGGGCATCCCGTCGGGACAGATGGTCGCTTGCACGGCCGGCGTGACGTAGTACGCGTGCAGATCGTAGTGCGGTACCGGCAGACCCTCGTGGCCCTTCGGTTCGAACTTGAAGTCGATGTGATCGATCGTGTAGCCGGGCAGCGCGTGCAGGTTCGCGTAGGCGAAGCCTTGCTGGAGCTGATCGACGGTCACCATGATCTCCGTGAAGACCGGCTTTCCTTGCCACACCCCGTAGATCGGCCCCATCGGCGCGTCTTTGAGGCTGATCCAGTGCTCGCCCATCGTTGCAATGCACGGCGAGACGAGCACGGCGCCGGCGGGGATGCCTGCAGGGTGGACGGCTGGCTGCGGGGGGAGCTGGGGCGCGGCGGCGTCTGCCCAGGCGGCTTGCGGAAAGGCAAGCGCTGCGAAGAGAATAGCCGTCAAAAGCGGTAAACGAACCATGGATAGGTCCTCCTTTACACGAGCGACCTTTGGCGCGGGAAGAGTTCAATCCTAGGAGAACGCGCCGTCTTATCATGCCGCTGCAGAATCGCGTCACGCCGTACGGCGAAGTCGTCGCGCTCCCGGGGCGCGGGCAGATGATGGGGAACCGGGGAATTCTCCACGACGATTCGCGGCGAATCGTCAGGTCGTTTGCGGTGAAGCGCTGGATCGCGTGCGTGCTCGAGTTTCGCGGCCGCAAGCGCAAGGTGATGACGCCGCACCGCTACACCGAGCTTTTCTTCCTCGACGAAGCAGCCGGGCTCAGCGCCGGGCATCGCCCGTGCGCGGAGTGCCGGCGCGCCGACTACAACCGTTTTCGCACGTTCTGGGAAGGGAGCATCGCGACGCCCAACGATGCCGATTCGATGGATCTGCGTCTGCACGCCGATCGTCTCGCCGGGAAGAAGAAGCGCACGTATCGCGCCGCGGCTGCGTCGTTGCCCGACGGTGCGTACGTCGTTTGGGAAGGCCGGCCGCACCTCGTTTGGGGCGACTCTTTGTTCGAGTGGTCCGACGCCGGTTACACAAAGCGCGTCGCGCGCGCGAAGCGCGGCGAGGCCGAGGTGCTGACGCCGCGCGCGATCGTCGAAGTCTTGGCGGCGGGCTATCGTCCCACGGTCCATCCCAGCGCGGAATAGTTTGGTGGCGGAGGTTTCCCATCTGTGGCTGCCGTTCACGCAGATGCGGGACTTCGAGCGGCGTCCGCACCGTTTCGTGCGCGGGCTCGGCTCGCGACTCTGGGACGCGCAGGGCCGGTGCGTCTTCGACGCGGTCAGCTCGATTTGGACGACGATCCACGGCCATTGCCATCCGCGCATCGTGGACGCGCTCGCGACGCAAGCCGCGAACCTCGATCATGCAACGCTGCTGGGCGCGAGCAATCCCGTCGCCGAACGGCTCGCCGAGCGTCTCTGCGCGCTTGCGGGGATGGAGTACGCGTTCTTCGGCGGCGACGGCGCCAGCGCGGTCGAAGCGGCGTTAAAAATGGCGCTTGCGTATTGGCAGAACGCCGGCGAACCGCAACGCACGCGTTTCGTTCGGTTGGGCGATGCGTACCACGGCGATACGGTCGGCGCGATGAGCGTCTCGGATGTCGCGCTTTTCAAGTCGCGCTTCGGCAGCGTGACGTTCGAAGCGCGCGGCTTCGGGAGCGGCGCGGCGCAGGCGGACGACGTGGCGGCGGTCATCGTCGAGCCGCTCGTGCAGGCGGCTGCGGGAATGCGTCTGGTTCCCAGCGCGATCTACGATGAGTTGCGGGACGCGCGAACGCTCGTCATCTGCGACGAGGTTGCCACCGGCTTCGGGCGGACGGGGACGATGTTCGCATTCGAACAGACGCCGCTGCATCCCGACATCGTCTGCGTCGGCAAAGGCTTGAGCGGCGGCACGCTGGCGCTTTCGGCGACGCTCGTTCGCCGGGAAATCTATCAGGCGTTCCTCGGCGAGCCGGGGGAATACGTTCAATTCTTTCACGGTCATTCGTACGCCGGCAATCCGATCGCGTGCGCTGCGGCGCTCGCCTCGCTCGACCTCTTCGAAGAAGAGCGGACCTTGGCCCGCGCCGCGAGCATCGCGCGCGCCGCTGGTTCGCGCCTGGAAACCCTTCGCTCGCATCTCCAGGTGCGCGAGGTGCGGCAGGCCGGGACGATGATCGGCGTCGAGCTTGCGTCGGACGCGTGGCGGGTCGCCGATGGGCTCTACGAAGCGGGGCACTTTACGCGCCCAATCGGCAACGTCATACAGTTCGTTCCGCCACTGTGCGCGACCGACGACGAGGTTCACTCGTTCTTCGACGCCCTAAGCAAAGCACTGCCGTGAGTTACCTCGATCGAGTCGAAGAAGCGCTGCAGAAGACCCGCGACGAACATCGGTATCGCGAGCTGCCGCTTCGCCGGCTGGCCGACGTCATCGACTTCTCTTCGAACGACTACCTCGGGATGGCCGAAGAGCCGCAGGTGCTCGAGGCGCTCAAACACGCAAAGCGCGCCGGCTCGGGCGGCTCGCGGCTTCTCGCCGGACGCAATCGCGAGCTTTCGCTGCTCGAGGAGGAGCTCGCGGCGTGGCTCGGCCGCGAACGAGCGCTGCTTTTTTCGTCGGGCTACCTCGCAGGCGTCGGCGCAATTCCGGTGCTTGCGAAGCTCGTCGCCTCGATCTACTCCGACCGCGCGAACCATGCGTCGCTGATCGACGGAGCGCGCCTTTCGAGCAGGCCGCGCGTACTCTACGAGCACGCGACGCTGCCGCCGCTGCCCGCGGGCGAGTCGGCGCTCGTGGTTAGCGAGACGCTCTTTGGGATGGATGGTGACACGATCGACGCCGCCGCGCTGCTCCGGCAACTGCGCGAGCCCGACGTGCTGCTCCTCGATGAAGCGCACGCGCTCGGCGTCGCCGGCCCGCAAGGGGCAGGCATCGCACGAAATCTGGCGGATCCACGCGTGCTGATCCTCGGCACGCTCTCGAAGGCGCTCGGTACGCTGGGCGGCTTCGTTGCCGGACCCGCCGTGACGATCGATCTGTTCGTCAACCGGGCGCGCAGCTTCATCTTCGATACCGCACTGCCGCCGGCGCTGGCGCTCGCAGCGCGCATTGCGCTGCACCTGACGCGTGGCGCGGAGGATCGCCGCGCGCGTCTGAACGCCAACGCCGAGCGGCTGCGTCTCGTGCTGGGCATGGCGGGCGAGGGTCCAATCGTCCCCGTCCCGGTAGGCGAGGAAGAACGCGCGATGCGCATTTCACAGCGGCTCTTGGAGCGGCGGATCTTCGTTCCGGCGATCCGGCCGCCGACGGTGCCGGCGGGCACGTCGCGGCTGCGTGTAACGCTGCGCGCGGACCACACGCTCGAACAGGTCGATCTGCTCGCGGCCGAGCTGCAGCGGTGCATCGCTACTTCGTAACCGGCACCGATACCGACGTTGGGAAGACGCGCGTCGCCGCGTCGCTCGCGCTGGCGCTCGCGCGCGGCGGCCAAGAACCGGTCATCGTCAAAGCCGTGCAGACGGGGCTGAGGCCGCTCGAGGAAGGCGACGCGCAGCGTGCCGCGCGGCTTGCCGGCGTTGCCTGCATCGAGATCGCGCGCTACGAAAAGGCCGCCGATCCATGGTCGGCGGCGCTGGCGCAGGGGCGCGAGCCGCTCGCGGCGCGGGCGTTGGCCGACGCGCTCGATGCGCTCGACGGTCCGCTGGTCGTCGAGGGCGCCGGCGGTATCATGGCGCCGCTGAACGCAAGCGAGCATCTCGGCGACGTCGCGGCGCTGGCGCACCTCAAGACGATCGTGGCGATCGGTCTGCGGCTCGGCTGCCTGAGTCACGCGCTGCTCACGCTGCGCCTCTGCCGGGAGCTCGCACTTTCGGTAGCGGGTGCGGTGCTCGTCGAGCGCTGGGGGCCCGCCGGCGAGGCGTATCGTTCCGATGTCGTGCGAGCGTTGCAGGAGAACGTACGCGTACTCGGGATTTTGGCGAGTGCCCCGGACGAGGCCGAATCGATCGAAGCCGGTGCAAAGCTTTTCGCACCATTGGTGAACCAAGAACGCTGAGATGACCCATCCCACGATCGAACGCGCGCGCACCGAACTGCTCGAGCGCGAGCAGCCCGCGCGTGCCGAGTTGCTGAGCCGGCTGGCGGAGCTGCCGTCCGAGCACGTTCCGGATCTGCTCTCGCTGGCCGACGACGTCCGCGCGCGCTACTGCGGCAGCGGCATCGCGGTCGAGGTGCTCTATAACGCCAAGCGAGGCGGCTGCTCGGAGGACTGCAACTTCTGCTCGCAGAGCGCGCGCTATGCGACCGACGTCGAGCCCGAACGGTTGTCGAGCGTCGAGGAATTCGTCGAAGCCGCGCGCCAGGCGCAGGCCCGCGGCGCCGGCGAGTTCTGCATCGTCGTCGCCGTCCGCGGGCCGTCGGAGCGGCTGTTGGCGCGCGTCTGCGAAGCCGTCGGGCGTATCAAGCGCGAGCTGCCGCTGACGGTCGCTGTTTCCCTAGGAATTCTCACCGACGCGCATATCGAGCGCCTTGCGCAGGCCGGCGTGGACAAGATCAATCACAATCTCGAGAGCTCGCGCCGCTACTTTCCACAAGTCTGCACGACACACACCTACGACGAGCGCTGGGAGACGTGCTGGCGCGTCAAGCAGCGGAATCTGGAGCTTTGTTGCGGCGGGATCATCGGGATGGGCGAAGACGTCGCCGACCGCATCGACTTTCTGACGGCCTTGCAGGAGCTGTCGCCGCAAGAGGTGCCGATCAACTTTCTCAATCCGCGCCCCGGAACGCCCTTCGGTCTGCGTCCGCTGCTCGATCCGGTCGAGGCGTTGCGCTTCGTCGCGATGGCGCGCCTCGCGCTGCCCAGCGCGCTTGTTCGTTTCGCGGGCGGCCGCGAGGTGACGCTCAAAGCCTTACAGGACGTGGGTATGCGCGGCGGCGCGAGCGGGATCGTTTTGGGCAACTACCTCACCACGGAAGGCCGCAGCGACGCCGACGACTTCGCGATGCTCGATCGGCTCGGCTTCGAAGTCCTCGCGTAGCGCCGAGCGCAAACGTGGCCCTCGATCAGACCCGCGCGCCCTACTTCCAAGCGCTGCTCGATTACGTCGACGCGGGCGTCATCCCGTTTCACACGCCCGGCCACATTCAAGGCATTGGCATGGACCTCGCCTTCCGCGAGTTCGTCGGCGATAACATCTGCGCGATCGACCTCACGCCGATGCCTGGCATCGACGACTTGCTCCAGCCGACCGAATCGATCAAGGAAGCGCAGGAGCTTGCCGCGCAGGCATGGGGCGCCGATCGCACCTTCTTTTTGATCAACGGGTCGACCAGCGGCAATCAGTGCATGATGATGGCGGCGCTCAACTCCGGCGAGAAGATCGCCGTCCCGCGCAACTCTCATAAGTCGATGCTCGGCGGCCTGGTGATGAGCGGCGCGCTGCCGATCTATATGGCGCCGGAAGTCGACGAAGAACTTCGCGTCGACCATTGCGTGACGCCGGAGACGGTGGCCCGGACGCTCGAAGAGCATCCCGACCTCACCGCCGTCTATCTCGTATCGCCGACGTACTACGGCGTCGCCGCCGACCTCGCCGCGATCGAGCGAATCGTCCACGATGCGGGCAAAGTACTGCTCGTCGACGAGGCGTGGGGACCGCACTTTCACTTCCATCCGGCGCTCCCGCTCTCGGCGACCGCCGCGGGCGCGGATCTCTGCATCAACTCGACGCACAAAATGCTCTCGTCGTTTTCGCAGTGCGCGATGCTGCATCACCGAGGCAAGCGCGTCGCGATCGACCGGCTCGAAAGCGTCCTTAAGATGTTCTTATCGACGTCACCGAATCTGCCCATGGTGGCCTCGCTCGACGTCGCTCGCAAGCAGATGGCGACCGAAGGCGCGGCGTTGCTCTCGCGCACGATCGAGCTCGCCGAAGAGACGCGGGCGAGGCTGAACGAAATCCCGGGCATCTACTGCTTCGGTGAGGAGATACAGGGGCGAAACGGCGTTTTCGATCTCGACCCGACGAAGATCGTCGTCACGGTCAAGGGGCTGGGCTATACGGGGTACGAGGCCTCGAGCATTCTGCGCCGGCGCTACAACATTCAGGTCGAACTGGCCGATCTGTTCAACGTCGTCGCGCTTTTTACGATCGGCACGACGCGCGACGCGGCGGAGCGCTTGATCTTAGCGTTCGAGGAGATGGCGCGCGACGATCGGCCGATCGACATGTTCGCGCCCTCGGGCATCCTGGAGGAGCGTCTGCGGCGTGGGACGTTTCGGCTTCCCGCCGTTCCGCCGATGCGCATGCTGCCCCGCGAAGCGTTTCTGGCCGAAGCGGAGTTCGTAAAGTTTCGCGAATCACAGGGGCGCATCTGTGCCGAAACGCTGACGCCCTATCCGCCCGGCATTCCCGTGATCGCACCCGGCGAAGAGATCACGCAGGAAATCATCAATTATTTGCGTTTGGAACTCAAGGCCGGCGTGCGCATACAGGGTCCGCACGACGGCGAGCTGCGCCTCATCCGCGTGGTGAAGGAGTGATCCCGCGCCCCGGCTAACCGTATCGACCAAGTGGCGGTCAGGGTTCATTCAGTTTCGCCTAGTTGGGAGCTCTCCCAACTCCTCGACATCTTCCCGCTCACCATTCGGCAAGCGCTCGTTCGGCTTCGCAACCTCGAAGATATCATCGAGGTCGTTCTCGATTTAGGGCGCCCGCCGGAGGCGCGCTTCGAAAACGACTTTATCTACCTTACCGACGTTGCGGTAAGCCACGAAGACATCGCGCACGTCTGCTCGCGCATCTCGCCCTTCGGCGCCGACAATCGCGCGGGAATCGAGCAAACGCTGCACCGCATCAGCGCGATTCGCAACCGCACCGGTAAGATCGTCGGCCTGACCTGTCGCGTCGGACGCGCGGTCTACGGAACGATCGACATTCTGGTCGACGTCTTGCGCGGCGGGCAATCGATCTGTTTGCTCGGTAAACCCGGCGTTGGGAAAACGACGATGCTGCGCGAGTGCGCGCGCGTGCTCTCCGAAGAGCGCAAGCGCGTCGTCATCGTCGATACGTCCAACGAAATCGCGGGCGACAGCGACATTCCGCATCCCGGGATCGGCCTCGCGCGCCGCATGCAGGTTGCCGATCCGGCGCTGCAGCACGCGGTGATGATCGAGGCGGTCGAAAATCACATGCCCGAGGTCATCGTAATCGACGAGATCGGCACCGAGGCGGAGGCGGGCGCAGCGCGCACGATCGCCGAACGCGGCGTGACGCTGATCGGCACGGCCCACGGCCAGACGCTGGAAAACCTGCTGATGAACCCGACGCTCTCCGATCTCGTCGGCGGTATCAGCGCGGTCACGCTCTCGGATGAAGAAGCCCGTCGCCGCGGCACGCGCAAGACCGTCCTCGAGCGCAAGGCGCCCCCGACCTTCGACATCGTGATCGAGATCCACGACCGCGATCGCATGGCGATTCACAAGAACGTCGCCGAGGTCATCGACGCGCTGCTGCGCGGTTACCAGCCGCAGCCGGAGATTCGTCAGCGCACGGCCAGCGGTGAGGTCACGGTCGTTCAAGAGGCCGATACCGAATCGATGCCGCGCCTCGCCGACGCGTACGATCACCATCACGATCGCGAGAGCGAAGACCGCCCGCTTTCGATCTTCCCTTACGGCGTCTCTCGCAACAAGATCGAGCGTGCGATTGCGAACCTGCGCGTCCACGCGTCGATCGCCCGGAATTGGGACGATGCCGACGTCGTCCTAACGCTCAAAACCCTCGAGCGCAAGGAGCAGCCGAAGCTCAAGCAGATCGCCTCCGATAACGTCCCGATTTACTCGATCAAGACGAACACCACGACGCAGATTCAGACGGCGCTGCGCGACGTCTTCAACCTCGGCTCGATCGACAACGAAGAGATCGCCGTGCGCGAAGCGGAAGAGGCGATCTACCAGGTGTTGCTGACGAGCAAGGCGATCGAACTCTCGCCCCAGACGTCCTACGTTCGGCGCATGCAGCACCAGCTCGCCGAGCGCTATCGCCTCCAGTCGCGCAGCACCGGCCTCGAGCCCAACCGGCGCGTCCGGATCTTCAAAATCGCCGAAGCCTCGTAGCCAAACCTAACGCGTCACGATGTTTATCGTTGTCGAAGGGATTGAAGGCAGCGGAAAGAGCACGCTGCTGCGCGGCCTCGTCGAACGCTTGCGGATGGACGGGCGTGACGTCGTCGTTACGCGCGAACCAGGCGGCACCGCCACCGGCGATGCGGTCCGTACGATTTTCCTCGACCGGACCTTGAACATCAAGCCGCTTACCGAAGCGTTGCTGGTCAACGCAGCCCGCGCGCAGCACGTTGCAGAGGTGATTCGTCCGGCGCTCGACGCGGGCCGGCTCGTGCTCTGCGACCGCTTTATTTCGTCGACGCTCGCGTATCAGGGGTACGGCCGCGGCTTCGATCTGGCGGCGCTGCAGCGCCTCTGCGACGAAGCGACCGGCAAGCTGGAAGCCGATCTCGTCTTTCTGCTCGACCTCCCCGTCGATCTCGCGCGCCAACGAATGGCCGAGCGCTCCTACCAGCTCGACCGTATCGAGAGCGAGGACGCCGCGTTTCACGAGCGCGTGCGCCAAGGCTATCTCGTGCTGGCCAAGTCGCCGAGATTTCGCAAGCTCGATGCGACGCAGCCGGTCGAGACCCTCTTGGACGTGGCGTGGAGCTTCATTTCGACGTTATAGGCGCGCGAGGGCCGAAGCGCTATTTCGACGCGCTCACGCGGGACAAAATCGCGCACGCGTACCTTTTCTCCGGGCCGAGCGGCGTGGGGAAGAAGACATTCGCGCGCCGCTTGGCGCAATCGTTGCTCTGCCTCGCACCCAAAGAGGCCGTGCTCGGATATGACGGTACCTGCTCCGCGTGCGCGCTCTTTGCAGCCGCCAACGCGCGCCATCCCGATTTCCTCGAGCACGTCGGAGCATTGAAGATCGGCGAGCGTGACGTCGCGATGGGCTTTTACGAAGGCGAGGAACTCCACGCGCGCGACCTGGTGCGGCAGCTCTCGATGCAGTCGTACGGCGGCGGAATGCGCGTTCTGCTCCTCGGCGACGTCGAGTTTGCCTCGCCGGCGGCGGCCAACGCGCTGTTGAAGTTTCTCGAAGAGCCGCCGCGGGGCGTCGTCATGCTGCTCACCACGCCCGCACCCGAAAGCCTTTTGCCGACGATCCGGTCGCGGGTCATCGAGCTGCGCTTTCCCCGCCTCTCGACGGCGGAAGTCGCCGAGATCCTCGCGAGGATGCAGTACACCGCCGCCGATGCGAAGCTCGGTGCCTCGCTTGGGAGCGGAAGCGTCACGCGTGCCGTCGCAGCCCTCGGCGGCGAAGACGAATCGCTGCGCGCGACCGTCATCGGGTGGTTCTTCGAGACGCTGCGGGGTAAACCGCCCCAGAGCGTTTGGGCGAGCCGCGAGACGCTCGACGAAGGCATTGAGACGGTGAAGACGCTCGTTCGCGATTGGATTGTTACCAGCGCGGGCGACGGAGTCGCGCTCGTCTCGCTCGATCAGGAGAAACGTTTGCGCGCGCTCCATCCGATCGAGGGAAAACAAGCCGCAGCGCTGCTGGTCAGGCTCGATGAAGCGCAGCGCCTCGCCCAGACGAACGTCCCGCCCGCGATGGTCGGCGAACTCCTCCGCATGGCCCTAACCTCCGTGTCACCCTGAGCCTGTCGAAGGGCTGTCGAAGGGCTGTCGAAGGGCTGTCGAAGGGCTGTCGAAGAGGCGGCCTACCAAAAGCCGCGGAAGGCGACGTCGTCGTACTGTTTGGCAAACGGGAAGGCCAGATAAGCGAGAACGATCGCGCGCACGGCCGCGAACGTCAGCTGATATTCGATAACGTTGAGTCCCGAGGCGAAGCGGGTGATGATGAAGCTGGGAACCAGCGTCCACAGCGCGATGAAAACGATGGCCAAGATTCCCGCGCCGAGCAGATTTTCGCGGACGGCCCGGAACGACGCGCCGATCGCGAGGTTGCCGGGCATGCCGCCGATGGCCGCCGCGGGGATCGTGTAAATCAAGAAAAACGCGACGACGAGCTGGAGCACGATTCCGATGATCCCGCCGCCGAGAAACTCGCCGATGTACTGCGCGGCCCACAGCAAGAAGTAGAACCCGATCGCCGCGATGAGGATCCCGCCGGCCTTTTGCCGGCCCTCCACCCAGGCTTCGTCGAAGGTCGCGCGCCGGCCGCGCCAGACGTTGTTCGCGCCGATTACCGCTACGCCGAAGCAGAAGCCGTAGAGCAGCTGCGTGATGATCTGGAAGACCAAGAGGCCCAGACCGCCGACCGGGTCGGTGAAGTAGGGCGAGATCTGCTCGATCAAGATATCGACCACCGCCGCCAGCAGCGGCATCACGAAGACGGTCGGGTGGCGCAGCAGCTGCGGCACCGCCCGCGCGTACATCGCGAAATCGACGCTTCGCAACCGCATCGGCTTAAAAGCGCGCGCCTTCGAGCGCGTGCCGGCACGAGCAGTCGGCTCCGCTCGGAATCTTTTCGATGATGCGGCCGATCGCGTTGCGCACGCGATCATTGTTGCGTTTGAAGACCTCGATGACCTCGTGGTGTGAGACGGCGGTCATGCCCTCGAGTCCGACGTCGTAGTCGGTGATCAGCGAGATGTTGACATAGCACATCTCGAGCTCGCGTGCCAGGTAGGCTTCCGGGTACTGCGTCATGTTAATGACTTCCCAGCCTTGGCTCTGAAACCACTTCGACTCACTGCGCGTCGAAAAACGCGGCCCTTGGATAACGACGACCGTGCCGCGTTCGTGCGTTTCGATCTCCAGCGAGCGCAGCGCGTCGATTGCGATCGGACGCAGCGTCGGGCAATACGGATCGGCGAAGCTCACGTGCGTCGTGATCGGGCCGTCAAAGAAAGTATCTTTACGGCCGTTGGTGCGATCGACGAGCTGATCGGCCACGACCATCGACCCGGGCTTGACGCTTTCCAGTAAGGAGCCGCAGGCGGTCGGACCGATGATCCACTTCACGCCCAGCTCCTTCATCGCAAACATGTTCGCGCGGTAGTTGATTGCCTGCGGCGGAAAGCGGTGGTCCATACCGTGGCGCGGCAGGAACGCGACACGCCTTCCCCCGATCTCCCCGAGCGCGACCCGGTCGCTGGGCGCGCCGAACGGCGTCTCTACCCAGGATTGGTGCGCGTTTTCGATCAGCGAATAGAAGCCGGATCCGCCAAAAACGCCGATCTCGGCGTGCAACTCGTCACTCATGCGCGCCTTGTTCTAGCCCAGCCCCAGCAGTCATGCCGGGCCAAGTCTATCATGTTTGAAACGCCGTGAAAGTTCGTTGGCGCGCGCGAGCCGGCACATCAAATGGAATCGGAGCGTTTTAGCTAATAGCTTGCAACATGATCGATCGGCGCCGGTTTCTGCTTGCCGCCGGAGCGTCTGCCGTCGCGCCGGTGCTGCTGGACGCATCGCCTGAAGTAGAAACTCCGGTTCGACCCCTTGCGCGCGCGCTCGTCTTCAGCGGCGGAGGCGCACGCGGCGCCTACGAGGCCGGCATCGTCGGAGCCCTCGTCGCGCAGCAGCACGTGAGCGACGGACAGCCGCTCGCGCCCTATGAAGTCGTCTGCGGAACGTCGATCGGTGCGCTCAACGGGTGGATGGTCGCCGCCGCTCAATACACGAAGTTGCAGGACCTGTGGTTTACCGTCAGCAGAGATAACGTCCTTCGCCCGAAGCCGCAGTACGCGTCGCTGCGCGACCCGGAGAGCGGCGTGCTCGATCGTGTCGCCTCCGTCGTTAGCCTAACCGGCCTCGTGCGAAATCAGCGCGCCGTCTTGCAAACCGATCCCGCTTACGACTGGATCTCGCGCCACGTCGATCCCTCGACGCCGCTGGTTGCGCCGCTGATCTGGGCCGTAACGAACTTGACGCACCAGCGTCCCGAGTATTTTTACGTCCGCCCGGGCGGCGGCCAGGAACTCCCGCTTCGCTTCACGCACGCGCTGCGCGTACTCTTGGGAGAGCAGACGGTCGTGCGGGAGGCGACGCCGGACATTTTACACCGCGCACTCTTCGCATCGATCGCAATTCCGATCGCCTTCGACCCCATCTCGATGCCGGGGCCCGACGGTACGCCCAACGCGTACTGCGACGGCGGCGTCGCGAGCAACTCGCCGGTCGGAATCGCGCATGCGGTAGCGAAGGGCGCGGACATCGTCTTACTCGATCCTCCGTTCGAGCCTGAAGAAGGCTATGACGACGCAGTCGAGATCGCTTTTGCCGCCTACGGGACGATGCAGCGCAAGATCTTCGAGATGGAGATGCGCAACTCGTACTTCCAGTCGATCGGAAAGAGCGCGTTCGCCCGGCTCTCGCCCGCGCAGCGCGCGACGGCGACGCAAAATAACGCTCTGCTGGAAGCGTTCATCCAGAACGTCCCCGCGACCACTCTTCGCTACATCCGCCCGAAGAAGACGCTGCCGGTCGCCGTCGTCGGCTTCGACGACTGGGAAGGAATCTACAATGCTTATCGCATCGGTTGGGAGGACGTGACCGACGGCTTCAGTTCGTACGACTGGAGAACATTCGAACTCTAAGCGGTGCCTTAGCGGTTGAAGTCGGACGGCTTTAGGTCTTCGAGAAATTTCTTAAAGCGCGCCAGTTCGGTTTCGTTTACCGTTTTTTTCTCCGAGGTCGCTTCTTCAAGGACGATCTTGTCGGAGACGAAGATCGGAGCGGGAACGCGCAGTGCAAGCGCGATGCCGTCGGAGGGCCGCGCGTCGATCTCTTGCAGCTCGCCGTTCGTGCGCACGACGAGTTTAGCGAAGAACGTCGACTCTTTGATGTCGTGAATGACGACCTGTTCGAGACTTGCGTTGAGGCCCTCGAGGATGTTGCGCATCAGGTCGTGCGAGAGCGGGCGGGGAACCGGTGCGCCTTCCAGTGCCAGTGCGATCGCCGTTGCTTCGAATGGGCCGATCAGTATCGGGAGGTAGTGAGAGCCGTCCATGTCTTTGAGGATGACGACCGGGTCGTGGGTGAGGAGGTCGATTCCGAGCTTGTCGACCTTCATTTGGCGCATGTCGACCTATCCGACACTTCCGCCGGAATTTCTTGCCGGCCAGCGAATCCGCGGCCTCGAGTATGGCACTTTCCTGCGGCATCGTCGGCTTACCCAACGTCGGCAAATCCACAATCTTTAATGCGCTTACGCGATCGGCCCAGGCCCTGGCGGCAAACTATCCGTTCGCAACGATCGAGCCAAATGTCGGAGAGGTCGCAGTGCCGGATCCGCGGTTGGCGGTCCTGCAACGCCTCACGAGCGCTGCGCGCGTCGTCCCGGCGACCGTACGCTTCGTCGACATCGCCGGCTTGGTGCGCGGCGCCAGCGCCGGCGAGGGGCTCGGCAACGCCTTCCTGAGCCACATTCGCGAGACCAACGCGATCGCGATGGTTGTGCGCTGTTTTGAGGACGACGAGATCACGCACGTCGAAGGTGCGATCGATCCGCGGCGGGACTGCGAGATCATCGGGATCGAGTTGGCTCTCGCCGACCTTGCAACGATGAGAAAGCGCCTGCCGAAGATTGAGCGTGAAGTGCGCGCCAATCCGAAGCTGCGCGAGTATTTTGCCGCCGCAGAGCGCCTTACGGCCGCCCTGGAAGAGGCGCGCCCTGCCCGCTCATTCGGCCCCGGCTCGCTCGAGGCGCAGGTCGCCGCCGATTCATTCCTGCTAACCTCGAAGCCGGTGCTCTTCGTGGCCAACGTCGAGGAGGGCCAGATCGGGCGGGATTCGCCCAATGTCGAGATCGTCCGGGCTATCGCACGCGAGGAGGGAGGGCGCAGCGTCGTCCTCAGCGGCAAGGTCGAGGCCGAGTTGGCCGGGCTCTCGGAGGCTGAGGCGGTGGAGTTCCGGGCAGAGCTGGGCATCGAGCGCAGCGGTCTGGACGAGCTCGCCGGCCAGACCTACGAGCTGCTGGGCCTCATGACGTTTTTGACGGCCGGCGAGAAGGAGGCGCGGGCCTGGCCGATTCGCAAGGGGACGAAGGCACCTCAGGCGGCCGCAACGATTCACAGCGATATCGAGCGAGGCTTCATCCGGGCCGAGATCATCTCGTATGACGACTACGTGCAGTA
This sequence comes from Candidatus Cybelea sp., assembly GCA_036521375.1. Taxonomy (GTDB): domain Bacteria; phylum Vulcanimicrobiota; class Vulcanimicrobiia; order Vulcanimicrobiales; family Vulcanimicrobiaceae; genus Cybelea. Next base: position 41,501 of record DATDHW010000003.1, on the reverse strand, counting down.
TCAGACGATGGAGGCGCTGCGCGCGGCCGGCCGCGTTCGCAGCGAGGGGCGGGATTACGTCATGCAAGAGGGCGACGTCGTGAATTTTCGATTCAACGTGTAGGTGCAGTCGCGCAAGGGGCTCGAGAGCGCAAATATGAAAGGTAAAGTATGACCACTGCTCTGCGCGAGACCTCCGTGCGCGACGTTTCCGTCTTCGGCGACGCGATCGCGTACTTCAACGAAGCGGCCGATCTGCTCGAACTCGACGGCGGAATGCGCCGAATCCTCACGCACCCCTCGCGGCAGATCATCTTTTCGATTCCCTTCCAGCGCGATTCGGGCGAGTTCGAGGTCTACACCGGCTATCGCGTGCAGTACAATTTCGCGCGGGGCCCGGCAAAAGGCGGCATCCGCTACCATCCGGGCGTGACCTTGGATGAGGTCACGGCCCTGGCGTTTTGGATGACCTGGAAATGCGCGGTGGTCGACCTTCCGTTCGGCGGTGGTAAAGGCGGCGTCACCTGCGATCCGGCGACGCTTTCGCAAAACGAGCTCGAGCGTATCACGCGCCGCTACGCCGCCGAGCTCGTCGAGGTCGTCGGTCCCGATAAAGACGTGCCGGCTCCCGACGTCAATACGACGCCGCAGGTCATGGCGTGGTTCATGGATACCTACTCGATGCACGTGCGCCAGAACATGCCCGGCGTCGTGACCGGCAAGCCGCTCGAGATCGGCGGCTCGCGCGGGCGAGTCGAAGCGACCGGCCGCGGCGTAACGATCTGTGCGCTCGACGAGATGGCCGAGATGGGTCTGCGTCCGGACAAGGCGACGATCGCGATTCAAGGCTTCGGCAACGTCGGCCGCTACGCGGCCAAACTCTTCGAGGATCGCGGCTGCAAGGTCGTCGGCATCTCCGACGTCACCGGCGCCTACTACAGCGAAGACGGCATCTTCGTCACCCACGCGATGGAGCACACGCAAAAATACGGAACGCTCGAGGGATTCAAGGGCGGCGAGAAGATCAGTAACGCCGAGCTGCTCGCGATGCCGTGCGACGTGCTCGTTCCCGCCGCGCTCGAGAAGGTCTTTACCGCGGAGACGGCCGCGAAAGTGCAGGCGAAGCTCATCGTCGAGGGCGCCAATGGGCCGACGACGCCCGAGGGCGACCGTATCTTCCGTGAAAAAGGCATTATCGTCATTCCCGACATCATGGCTAACGCCGGCGGCGTGACCGTTTCGTACTTCGAGTGGGCTCAAGATCGTGCCGGTTGGTTTTGGAAGGAATCCGAGGTCAACGAAAAGCTCGAGGATTTCTTGCTCTCGAACCTGCATGCGATCCGCGCGATCGCAAACTCGCGACATGCAACGCTTCGCACCGCCGCATACACGCTGGCGATCGATCGCGTCGTCAAAGCGTCGCTTCTGCGCGGAATCTACGCCTAGCGAGCCGCGCCTACGAGACGCGTTAGGCGCGTCAACGAATCGACGTACGCCCGCAGGCGACCGGCGACAAACGGCGGTGCATCGATCTGTGAGAGTGCGCCGTTGAGACGATCGTCGCGGTGCATGCGGCGCGAGACGCGCAGTGCAGCGGCGAGCTCGGCCGTTCGTTCGCCGGCGGCTTCTGCGAAAGCGGCTAGGGCGTGCGCTTGAGGCGGCGTTATCGGCAGATCGAGCCCGCTTTCGAGGGCCAGCATGGAGAGCCCGATTCGCTGCGTCACCGAGAGGATCCGCAGCGCCCGTCCAACTGAGATCGAGTGCGGCCGGCGCGGTTCGTGGCGCGTTCGATCGATCGACGCCTCGGCGGTCGTGCGCGCCTTCCACACGGCGGTCCGTGCCCGTTCGATCTCCTCCTTCGCGGCGTCCGTGGGGGAGGCGTAAGCGAAGATGATCGCGACCAACAGGGACCGCTGTGCGTCGAGCAGGTCGGCGAGCAGTTGGCGCGTGCGGCGGTGCTCCCAGGTCGGCATGAGGAGATATCCGACCATCGCGAGCGCACCGCCGCCGAGTGTGTCGAGGACTCGAACGTCGATGGTCGTCGTGCCGGGCAGCCCGCGCATGCTCAGCACCAGCACGACGAACGAAGTAATCGCGACCGTGAAGAGCGCGTAGTTCGGACTAAACGTCAGATACGCCGCGGCGGCCGCGATCAGGATGCCCGCGATCTCGAACGGGGTGTGGCCGCGAACCAGCGCGAGTACCAGCGTCGCGACGACGGCGCCGACCAGCGTCCCGGCGATGCGGCCCACGCCGCGCACGAACGTCGTCTGAAAGTCGGGCTTCAGCACCATTGCGGAAGTCATCGGAATCCAGTAACCGCGATCGACGGAGAAGTGCCGGCCCACCACCATCGCGACGGCCAGCACGAGCGAGAAGCGCAGCGAGTCGCGGCCGAGCCAGTCGATGTGATTGTCGACGTACGGACCGGGCTTGGGGCGCGAAACCAACGGAAGATGCGAGAGGCGGCCGCTCGAAATCATCTCCGCCGCCAAACGCGCGTCATGTAGGTCTTCGGCGAGATCGCCGAGCGCTTCACGGGCGTCTGCAGGAGCGTTCTGTGCCGTGCCGCGCAGCGTTGCGGCAATCGCGTCCAGTTCAGCGAGGACGCCGCACGGCAACTCGTTGATCGTCGCGTGCGCGGCGAGGCGCTTGCGAATGCTCTCGGAGTCTTCGAGCAGCCGATTGAAGCGCGCCCGCTCGGCCGAACGTGCGAAGGGCTGCGGATCGGCGATCACTTGGCGTGCCGTTGCGAATGGAGTGAGCGGCGGAAGCGCGCGCCGATGCGCGACGATGTCGCGCGCGTACGAAGCGAGGTCTTCGTAGACGTCGGCGAGCGCGAGGCGCTCGACGTCGAGGTGCGCCGTCGGCCAAGAAGCCAGCAGCAGCAGCGTCTGAATGAGGCCGCCGGCGAGGACGAGCGCCGACTGCAACAGGGCGGCCTCCGCGCCGAGAGCTTGGCTCGAGAAAAGGACGAAGACGACGAACGAATTGAGCGCGACGGTTGCGGCGACCGGCCCGATCTGTCCCACCGTCGCGCAGGCATACGCTGCGACTGCCGTCGCGGCGATCACGCCCGGTGTCGAGCTCGCCGAGAGGGCACCGATAAAGCTTCCGAGCGCCATGCCCAGCGCCGCAATCAGCATCGCCTGCAAGCGCGTGCGATAGACGCCCTGCAGCGACGTGAATCCTGTGATGAAGGCGCCGACCGCAGCCGGCACGCCCAGCGCCGGTTTGCCGAGCAGTGCCGCAACGATCAAGGGAATCGCGACGCCGGCGGTGCAGCGAAGCGTGTAGCCCGGCTCGAGCGCCGAGCGGTCGAAGCTGCCGACCGTCTCCGCGAGCTCGCGCAGCCAGGCTAACAATGCCGTTTACGGCGGCGTTAGGTCGTTCGGCGGCGCGTAGGGATCGGGGAAGCAGTACTTCGTGTTCGAACACCGCGTGCCGGCATACGCGGCGCCCACGTCAACTTGGGGAATGTGCGTACCATAAGCCTTATTGATCGCATTGATGAACTCGAAGGCGATGAGCGCGTATCCAGTGTTCGAGGGATGGAGCCCGTCGAAGCTCGTTATACCGAAGAGGTAGCCGAGGGTACAGCAGTGCTCCTTTGGATTGATCGAGGTGGCCAGCTTAAAGTACGGGTTAGCCGGATTGCCGCTCGCCAAGCCTTTGAAAATCGCGTGGACGTCCACCAGCGGGACGTGCTGCGCGCCGGCCGCTTGATCGATGCCCTGGTTGATAGCGTTTTCAAGCCCCTGAACCTTACCCGCAAACTCCGGAGTGATGTAGTTTTGTCCCAATCCGTTGCCGGGTGCACCCTTGCAGCCCGTTGCGGGAACGGTGCAGTCCAGATTCGGAACCTTGCCTGTGTAGGCATAAGTTTGGACGATTGCGACCGTGCCTGGAATCGTCAGGTATCCGCACGGCCTAGTTAGGGAGGTGGGCGTGCAGCCGCCCGGAGTTGCAAGGTGATATTTCGCTGCGATCGAGGTTACGAGCGAATTTGGAAAGCCGTAGAAGTAGAATAGGCACGAAACGTACGAGCGAATTCGGCACGCCGTGAGCTTTTGCGGAATCGAGACGCGTTCAAAATATCCCGCGTCGAGGATATCCGGTAGGTTAGCGACGACGACATGCGCGCCAGCGTGCTGCAGCGTTTCGATCGACTGCCGCAGGTCGCCCTCGGCCTGCGCCGCGTTGCGATCGCCGCCGACGAATCGCCCGCCGCTGCCCATATATTTGAGCACGTCGTTGGCACCGAGCCAAACGGTTGCGAGCGTCGGGTGGCGGCTGGCAGCGGCGTTGACGTCGGTGAGATCGTGCATCTTCGCATAGGTGCCGAGCACTGGCCAGAACGTGCCGGCTTCCTCGGCGACGACCATGTTGAGCAATCCCGGAATGCCCGGAAGCTCGTTGCAAGTGCTGGTCTGCGGCGCGTGGAGGACATTTGCCTCATGCAGGGTCAACCCGGGAACACCCACGTTGCGAATGTTGGCCGACGTCGGATCCATACGGACCCGCGCGACACCTTTGAGGTGATATCCGGCATTGTTGAAGCCGCCGTTATCCGCGCAGACGTCGCCGGTCTTCGCCTGCACAATCGGGAAGAAGCCGTTGTTGGCATTGATGATCTGATTGTCAAGGCCCGGCCCTTTGATCAGCGGCAGCGGAGTCGTCGACGGATCGTACATCTGCGTCACCGCCGTATCGAGCGGTTTGCCGGAGGCCTGTTCGTAGAGCAGCGCCCACCAGCCGTTCTCTTGATTCGGGGGTACGGGCAGCCCACCCGCGCTGACGCCCGTCGCACCGAGAAATCCGTTCGATTGATAACCAGCCGTTAAGCTGTCGCCAACGCCGACGATATTCGAAATTACGTCGGGCCCCGGTTTGGAGCGCGTCTGCCCCGGCGGCGGCACGAACGACGGCGGCGAAGCCCCGCCGCCTCCGCCGCAGGCCGCGACTGCGGCGAGCGCCGTCGTCGCGAGAATTCTTCTGAACCCTGAAATCTTCATCGCCCCAACCTCCGAGGGTTATAACGGGAAATATGTCGGCGAGCCCATGCCGAACTGTAGTTGAATCTGGGTCGCTTTCAGGCCGCCGACCGCGAGCCCGCAGGCGTTGTTGATCGCCTGTTGGACCGTCAAACACTTGATGCCGAGGATGCCGTCCGGTCCCATGTTCGTCGGGTTGCCCGAGTTAAGCACCGCCGAGACGAACGCGTACTTCGTGATCCGTTGCTGAACGCCGAGGAAGTACGCGAAGAGGTGCTCCGGATAGGGATCGGTCGGCAGATAGTCGCGCGCGCTCTGCGGCTCGACGAAAAACGTCGTCATCTTCGTCGGCGTGTACTCCAAGTAGAGCACCTGCGGCAGCTGCATCGAATTCCCGGAGTTCGCACCGGCGGTGTGAACCAGCCACTGCGGCGCGACCGTCAAGGTGCCGAACATCTTCGGCGTTTTCAGAAACGGCAAGGTGATCGCGACGGCATAGTATTGCGCGCTTCGAACGGGGATTGTCTCCACCGGACCGTCCGGCAGGTTGTACGTAATCGGCACCACGTCGTTATTATTCGGGGAGAAGCCGATCTGGCCGCCGCGTGCAACATAGGTTGGCGAGATGACGATCGGCACCGGCCCCGGCAGCTTGTCGGATTTTATCGTGAAGAGTTTCTCGAGCATGAAGACGCCAAACGTGTCTTTGGTGCGCACGTTAATGTTGCGTCCGGTGCCGGGGCCGCAGGCCGGCCCGTTGCTGAGATCGGCGCAGCCAACCGGATTTTGGAAGCCTGCGAGATAGACCGGTGCTAAGCCGCTGTTGAATCCATACGGATAATGCTGCAGCTGGAACATGCTGACAACCAAACGCGTCGACCAGTTGAAACCGTAACCGGCGGCAAGGTCGTAGCCGCCCATCAGCCAGCCTTTTCCGTAGGTTCCGATATTGCCCCAGGGGTATGCCGACGAGATGTCGGCCGTCCAAGTTAGGCCCTGCGGCAGCGCGACCACCGGGCCCAGCGGCTTCTGCTGCACCGGCGGCGCCTGCGCGACGCTGGGTGCAGCCGACGTGGCTTGACGGCGCGTCACTTCCGGCTTCTTTTGCGAGTTCAGAAAGTTTTTAATCGCGGTGTTCGCACCGGGAAGAATCGATTGTTCGTACACGTCGGGGGTGCCGTCGGCGAAAGCCGGTGACGCTATGGCGGCAAAAGAGACCGCGGTTAACGCTGCGGCGACCCAGCGAAGAGAACGACCGAGCATGCAGGCACCTCTCGAGAAATCTCCGATAGCAACGGTAATTTTTGCGTATCGGGCGTTTAGCCGGAGGTTGGGCTAAACGATTGTAAATCCTTTTCGGTTTGTTCGGTGTGCGGCTCGCCGTCGCGCGATTGTCCGTTGCGCCTGGCTGGTTTTCCGCGCAGCTCCAGCGATTTGATGATGACGTAGAGCACCGGCGTGATCGCGAGATTGAGGAACGTCGAAACCAACATGCCGCCGAAAACGACCGTGCCGAGTGAATGGCGCGCGGCGCTGCCGGCGCCAGAAGCAAAGACCAGCGGCACGACGGCGATAATAAAAGCGATGGAGGTCATCAGAATCGGACGTAACCGCGTTTGCGCGGCGCGCAGTGCGGCCTGCACGACGGTCGCTCCTTCGCGCAGCTGCTGATTGGCAAACTCGACGATTAAAATTGCGCTCTTGCTCGCAAGCCCGATCAGCATGACGTAGCCGACCTGCGCGTAGGCGTCCTGGGCGAGGTTTGGATCGGACAAGAACGGGATCGGAAGATGACGGAAGTTCATGAACCCGAGCGCGCCCAACAGTGCCGCGGGGACGGCGAGCAGCACGACCAGAGGATCGATGAAGCTTTCGTACTGGGCCGAGAGTACAAGGAAGACGAAGACGAGGCCCAGCGCAAAGATGATCGTGCTCAAGCTTCCCGCCGCGATCTCGTCGAGCTGCAGGCCCGACCACTCGAAGCTCATTCCGGCTGGCATGACTTTTTGTGCGATCTGCTGCATCGCGGTGATCGCTTCACCCGAGCCGTGTCCGGGTGCGTTGTTGCCGTTGAGTTCGACGTTTCGGTAGAGGTTATAGTGCGTGATGACCGGCGCGGACAGCACCTGCTTCATCTGCACGAGCGTGCTCAGCGGCGTCATCACCGTTCCCGTTGCATTGGTACTGGTCGTCGCGGAACCCGGGGGTGCGGTTGCAAAAGGATTCGTGCCGGTCGGAATATTGTTTGCTGCCGATCCGGAGCTGACGTAGAGATTCTGCAGCGACGAGACGCGGTTGCGGAACGGTTCCTCGGCCTGTACGTCGACCTGCCACGACCGGTTGAGATACGTGAAGTTATTGACGTAAAGCGAGGCGAGCTGAACCTCGAGCGTATCGAAGATGTCGCTCAACGAGATGCCGATCGCCTTCGCCTTGTTGCGGTCGATGTTCAGCTGGACTTGCGGCGAGTTGATGCGGAACTGGGTGAAGACGTTCTGCAGGCGCGGATCTTGGGCGGCCGCGCCCATCATGGCGTACGAGGTCTTCATCAGCACGGGGAGCCCCGCGTTGCCGCGGTCCTCGAGCTCGAACTGAAATCCGCCGAAGCTGCCGACACCGTTGATCGCCGGCGGGTTGAGCGCATAGAGCTGCGCCTGTGGAATCTGTTTGAAGAAGGCGAAGTTGATGCGCCCGATGACGGCGTCGATTCCGTCACCCGGGCCTTTCCGCTGGCCCCACGGCTTGAGCAGGCAGAACATGATGCCGCGGTTGGGTGCTGCGCCGGTGAAGCTGAAGCCGCCGATGTCGAAGAGGTACTTCACTTGCGGCTCGTTGCGGATGATCGCTTCGGCCTTTTCGGAGATCGCCGTCTCGCCGGCGAGCGACGTACCTTCAGGGGCCTGAACGAGCACGATAAAGTAGCCCTGGTCTTCGCTGGGGATAAAGCCGGTCGGCGTCTTCACGAACATGAAGAGCGTGCCCAGGAGCGCGAGCGCAAAGACGCCCATCACCGGCCAGCGGTAACGAATCGCTTTCGGCAGCTCGCCCGCGTACCAGCGCCGGAAGCGCGCGAGCCCGGCGTTGAACCAGCGGAAGAAGATGAATTTCGACTCGACGTCGCCGGTGAGCAGGCGCGCCGACATCACCGGTGCGAGCGTCAAGGCCTGGAAAAGCGAGATCGTGATCGCAGCGGCGATCGTCAGCGCAAACTGCTTGTAGAGCAGGCCCGTGGTGCCCGGGAAGAAGGCCACCGGAATGAACACCGCCAGCAGAACGAGCGAGGAGGCCACGACCGCGCTCTGGATTTCGCGCATCGCTTGCGCGGCGCTGGCGATGCCGCTCTGGCGCCCCTTGTTCATCTCGATGTGTCGGGCAATGTTCTCGATGACGACGATCGCGTCGTCGACGACCAGTCCCGTCGCTAGGGTCAACCCGAATAAGGTGATCGTATTGATCGTGAAGCCGAAGATCTTCATGACGAAAAACGTGCCGATCAGCGAGACGGGGATCGTGACCGCCGGGATCATCGTCGACTTCGGATTCTGCAAGAAAACGTAGATGACGAGGACGACGAGCAGAATCGAAAGGAGCAGCGTAGTGACGACTTCCTTCACCGATTCCGCGACGAAGTCGGTCGTATTGAACGCCACGGTGTAGTGGATGCCCGAAGGGAATTGCTTCGAGAGCTGCTCCATCTCCGCGAGCACGCCCTTGGAGACCTGGAGCGCGTTGGCCGTCGGGTACTGCAGCACGCCCAGGCCGACGACGTTGCTGTTGCCGGTGAAGCGCAGCGAGGTGCTGTAGTCGACCGCGCCCAGCTCCACCCGCGCGACGTCGCCCAGGCGGGTGTAGCCGCCGTTGGGATTCGAGCGCAGGATGATGTTCGAGAACTCGTCGGGGCTCGAGAGCTGCGTCAGCGCGTTGACCGTATACGTATAGGGCTGATTCTTCGACTCCGGCGTCGAGCCGATACTGCCCGTGGCCACTTCGGCGTTCTGCTCCTGCAGTGCCGTGACCACGTCGCCGGCGTCGAGGCCCTGCGCCGCCAGCTTGATCGGATTGACCCAGATGCGCATCGCGTACTGGCGCTGGCCGAAGATGCGGACCTGCGAGACGCCGGCGGTGCGCGAGAGATCGTTGACGATGTTGAGCTGCGCGTAGTTGCTCAAGAAGAGCGTATCGTACTTGGCGGAGGACGACGTGAGGGCGATGCCCATGACGAACGAGCCGGAGTTCTTGGTGACCTGAACGCCGACTTGCTGGACGGTCTGCGGCAGCTGGCCGATCGCCGACTGCACCGAGTTCTGCACGTCGGCGGCGGCGATGTCGAGATTGGTTTCGAGCGTGAAGGTGCACGTGATCGACGAGACGCCCTGCGTGCTCTGCGAGCTGATGTACCGCAGGCCTTGCACCGTGTTGACGGCCTGCTCGAGCGGGGTCGTGACCTGCGCCTCGACGGCCTCCGGAGCCGCGCCCACGTACGACGCTGTGATCGTGACCACGGGTGGTGCGATCTGCGGGTACTGAGCCAGCGGCAGGGTGGGCATTACGACCAGGCCGCCGATCAGAATGATTAAGGAGCAGACCGCCGCGAGGACCGGTCGGGTTAGGAATGCCTTCGTCACGCTAGCCGTACCAACCGGGGACGATTACGGACGGTTGCGCCTCGTTGTCACTTTGTTACCTGAGCGTAGTCGAAGGGTTTCGAAGGGTTAGAATGCTTGTTCTGCGTGATACGAGCTGCGGGAGAGCGGGCTCGAGACGACCTGGTGGAAACCCTTGCTCGCACCAAGATCGCCTAGTTGCTTGAAGGCCTCCGGCGTTACGAACTCGACGACCGGAAGATGCTTCTTCGTGGGCTGCAGGTACTGGCCGATCGTGAAGATGTCGACCCCCGCCCCGCGCGCATCGTCCATCGCGGTTTCGATCTCATCGGGCCGCTCGCCGAGCCCGATCATGATCGAGGTCTTCGTGTAGCGCTCGGGGGCCTTCGATTTGACGTGCGCGAGGACGCGCAGCGACTGATCGTAGCTCGCGCGCTTGTCGCGTACGTGCGGCGTGAGGCGCCGGACGGTCTCGAGATTGTGCGCGAAGACGTCGGGCTTGGCGTCGACGACGATGTCGACGGCCCGTAGGTCGCCGCGGTAGTCGCCGCTGAGGATCTCGACGCGCGCGCCCGGCACGCGCTCGTGGATGGCCCGCACGGTGTTGGCGAAGATCAGCGCGCCGCCGTCGGCGAGATCGTCCCGATCGACCGCGGTAACGACCAGATACTTCCAGCCCAGGTCGCGAACGGCTTCGGCGACGCGGATCGGCTCGAGCCAGTCGACCTCACCCCGCGGGTTGCCCGTCTTGACGTTGCAGAAGCGGCAGCCGCGGGTGCAGAGGTCGCCCAGAATCATGATCGTCGCCGTGCCTGCGCCCCAGCACTCGGCCATGTTCGGACAGGCTGCTTCCTTGCAGACCGTATGAAGCGACAGCTCGTTCACCCGCGCCTTCACGCGCTCGTAGTCGGGACCGCTCGGCAGCGAGACCCGCAGCCACGGCGGTTTCCTCACCAAATCAATCAACGTCAATTCAATGTCATCCCGAGCTCAGCGCCATCCTGCTCGGTGTCATCCTGCTCGGGGCCATCCTGAAGTCGGTGTCATCCTGAGCTTCGGTGTCATCCTGAGCTTCGGTGTCATCCTGAGCCTCGGTGTCATCCTGAGCCTCGGTGTCATCCTGAGCCTCGGTGTCATCCTGAGCTTCGGTGTCATCCTGAGCCTGTCGAAGGACGAACGCACTCGACAACGCCTGGAGCAGCACGGGCTTCGCCTCGGCCACCGTCACCGGGCGGCCCGTCTCCGCGCAGAGCGAGGTGATGCCGCGATCGCTCAAACCGCACGGATTGATCAAACGATCGTAGTCCAGCTCCGTCGCAACGTTGAGCGCGAGGCCGTGCAGCGAAACCATCTTTTTGACCGCGAGGCCGATCGCGCAGATACTCTTACCCCCGACCCAAACGCCGGCGTGTTCGCTCCAGCGAATGCCCGTGACGCCGAACTGCGCGCAGCACTCGATGACCGCGCCTTCAAGAGATCTCACCAACGGCACCACTTCCCGAAACCGTTCGAGCCGTCGAATTGGATACACGACCAGCTGCCCGGGCCCGTGATAGGTGACGTCGCCGCCGCGCTCGATCTCGACGAGATCGATTCCGCGGGCGGCCAGCGCTTCGGGCGAGAGCAACAGATTTTCGCGCTTCGCTTGACGCCCGAGCGTGACGACCGGGTGGTGCTCGACGAGGATCCACGTGTCGGGTTCGCGCCCATCTTGGACGGCGTCGTGCAGGCGGCGCTGCAGCTCCCACACTTCGCGGTAAGGGCGCAGGCCCAGATCGAGCAGCCGCGCGGGGCTCACCTTGCGGCCACCGGCGTTTTCGGCTTGGGATTGACGAGGTGAATCGCTTTGCCGTGCGCGGCTTCGGCCGCGTCCATGATGCCTTCGGTCAGCGTCGGGTGCGGGTGCACGGAGAGCCCCACGTCTTCGAGCGTCGCGCCCATCTCGAGCGCGATGACGCCTTCGCCGATCAGCGACTCGGCCTGTGGCGCGACGATGTGCATCCCCAAGAGCAGATCGCTCTTCGCATCGCCGACGAGCTTGAGCAAGCCTTCGCTCTCGTTCATCGTCCGCGCGCGGCCGCTCGCCGCAAGCGGGAACTTTCCGATGCGAACCTCGTGGCCGGCGGCTTTCGCCTCTTCTTCGGAGAGGCCGACCGTCGCGACTTCGGGATCGGTGTAGACGCAGTTCGGAACGGCGACCGGATCGAAGGCGGCCGACTTGTCGCCGGAGATCACCTCCGCCGCAACCACGCCCTGTTTCATCGCGCGATGCGCCAGCAGCGGCGCGCCGGTAACGTCGCCGATCGCGAAGACATTGGACACCTTGGTTCGCTGCTGCTGATCGGTCGCGAGAAAGCCTTTATCGTCGGTCGAGAGTCCGGCCGCGGCGAGATTGAGGTTATCGGTAACCGGACGCCTGCCAACGGCGACGAGCGCCATATCGAACTCGCGCGCCTCGTCTTTGCCGTTGGTACCTTCGCCGTTGAACGTCGCTTTCACGGTATCGCCTTTGCGTTCCAGCGCGATGACCTTTGTGTTGAGCATGATCTCGACGCCCTGCTTTTTGAGGATGCGTCCGAGCGTCTTGCCGATTTCGAGATCCGTGCCGGTAAGAATCTGCGGCATCATCTCGACGACCAGAACCTCTGCGCCCAAGCGGCCGTACACCGTCGCGAACTCCAGGCCGATCACGCCGCCGCCGATGACGAGCAGCTTTTTCGGAACGCGCTCGAGCTTGACGGCATCATCGGAGTTGATGATGATTTTGCCGTCGCGCGGCCACGCCTTCACGTCTACCGGCGCGGAGCCGGTCGCGATAACGACGTACTCGGCTTTTACGCTCTCGCTTTGGCCGCCGTCGCGTTTGACGACGATCTCGGTCGGCGACTTAAAGGAAGCCTCACCACGAACGAACTCGACGCCGTTGGCTTTAAAGAGCGTCTTAACGCCGCCGACGTTCGCGGCGACGACCTCGTTCTTGAACTTCGCGACGCCTTGCGGGCTGACTTCGGGCTTCGCAACCGTTAGCCCGAGCGCATCGGCGCGTTCGATGTGGCGGATGACTTCGCCGACGTGAAGCAGTGCTTTTGTCGGAATGCATCCCCAGTTCAAACAAACGCCGCCGACCTCGTCGCGGTCGACGCAGAGAACCTTCTTGCCCAGTTGACCCAGCCGAATCGCAACGTGGTAGCCGCCGGGGCCGGCACCGATGACGACGGCATCAAATTGACGTGGTGTACTCATAACCTATGGCTTCGCCCAAATTGGAGCGTTCCCCACAAAAGCGGCGAAGCGCAGGCAACCATGGCGACGACGGCCTCGGCGGCGGGCCTGCGAATGCGACTTTTGCGGTGGTTTGGGCGCCACGGTCGCGCGTCGCTGCCCTGGCGAACGGTGCGCGGCCCATACCGCACGCTCGTGAGCGAGTTCATGCTCGCTCAGACGCAGGTCGACCGCGTCGTGCCGAGGTTCGAAGCCTTCGTCGAACGCTTCCCGGACTTCGCCTCGCTCGCGAATGCGCCGCTGGCCGATGTTTTGCGGGAGTGGAAGGGACTCGGCTACAACTCGCGGGCCGTTCGCTTACACCGCCTTGCACGCGCGGTCGTCGACGACCACGCAGGGGCGTTGCCCAGCGGCGCGGCGGCGTTGCGATCTCTGCCGGGCGTGGGGCCGTACACGCTCGCCGCGATTCGCGCCTTTGCATTCAACCTCGACGACGCGCCCGTCGATACGAACGTCCGCCGCATCGTCCACCGGCTTTTCTTCGGAATCGAACATCCGCGCGCGGCGGGCGCCGTGGAGCTCGACGAGCGTGCGCGCGCGCTCGTTCCGCGCGGTCGCGCTCACGATTGGAACTCGGCGTTGATGGATCTGGGAGCACTGCTCTGCACGGCACGCGCGCCGAAGTGCCTGTTCTGCCCGCTGCGCGGCGATTGCCGCGCCGCTCCGGTCGACGCGTCGGCGCTCGAGCGTGCGCGGGCAGCGAACGCGAAGCGCGCCCCCGCGCAGGAGGCGATTCCCTTCGAGCAGAGCCGGCGTTACGCGCGCGGCCGGATCATCGACCGGCTGCGAGAGTTGCCCGCAGGGCAACGCATCTCGCTGCTCGACCTCTCCGTCGCAATGCAGCCGCAACTGCCGGGCCGCAGCGGCGCCGAGCTGCGGGAAGTTATTGCGGCGCTCGAACGCGACGGGCTCATTTCGAGCGACGCGGGCGGCGTCGCGCTGCCGGATTGAGGCCCTAAAAGTCGTCGTCGGGATCCTGCATCGACTCCGCCTGGCGCAAGAAATACTTCGCCCCCAACGGAGCCGCGATCGCCTTGAAGCTTCGCGGGCTTCCGCCAAAGTCGAAGCAGTCGACGAGGTCGTCGGAACGCACGTCGGTCGTGTGCAGCGAGGGCAGACCGAAGCTGCGCTCGACGAACTTCAAGATGCTGCCGAACTCGTGCACCCGATGCGAGATGAATCCCGGGCGCGCGTAGGGCGAGATGACGATCAGCGGCACGCGAAAGCCGACCTCGTACGAATCGTAGATTGCATATGGCGTCACGTGATCGTACCAGCCGCCCCAGTCGTCCCACAGGACGAAGATCGCCGTCGAGTTCCAGTACGCGGATTTTCCAACGGCGTTGACGACCGAAGCGACCCACGACGGGCCCGAGCCGTCGGTAAAGACCGCGTGATCGGAGGCCGCGGCGCTCGGCGTCACCCACGATACGCTCGCGAGCTGGCGGTCGGCGATATCGTTGAGAATCTGCGCCGACGGCGCGACCACGTTGCCGTGAAAGAGCGTCTTGTCGAGCCAGATCGGTTCGATTGCGTCGACCGCCTTCCAGAATCCGGCGCCTCCATCAGGGACCTGCGATCGAAGCACGGATAGGTCGATTGATCTTCGCGGCCCTCATCGTCGATCAGCGTTACGAGCGAGCCGGGAGGCGAATCGCATCCGCCGGTCGATTTGCCCTGCACGGTTAGCGGATTCTCCGAAGCGCGCAGCGTCGAACGGTCGGCGATCGTCGATGTTCCACTCACGAGATACTGATGCGCGGGAAAACTCGGACCTTGATTGGTCTCGAAGAGATCGTCGGCGAGGGCATACGTCTCGGCCATTGTGTAGTAGGGTGCAACTTCCGCTTGCGGCACGTACGCATAAGCGGCGACGTTTTTAGGAGGACAGACGTTGGAGACTTTGCAGGCGACGGCCTCCTGGTCCCAGCCGTTCATGCCGCCCGAGTTGTAGTCGGTCAGCCAAGACCGGTGCTTGTGCCCCAGATCGTAGGGCGCGGTCAGCGGCTCCGGGATCAGACTAACCTGCTGCCCGAGTGAGTTGTAGCCGTAGGATCGCGTGTCGGCGCCCGGTAAAAGCGCGAACAGGTTGTCGACCGAGCGATTCTCCTGAGTGATGATGACGACGTGCGAGATTTTACCCAAACCCGGGAAGGTGTCGCGCCGCAGGGCCTCTCCGGCCCGAGCGGCGCGCGGGTAGGCCGTTTGCAAAACCGGCGAACCGGGGGCGCACCCGGCGACCGCCGCGATTGCGAGTAGCGTGAGTTTGCTCGCGGCGCGCATCGTGCGAGAGGTTCGCAGCGCGTCGCAAAATCCTGCCGCGCATTGCCCAAGGGACTTAACGCGAATTTAAAAGAAAGAATGGGCCGTGCCGCGCATTCCTTTTCCGGCGAAGAAAGTTACGCGTAAGGTCGCGCTCGAAGAGCTGGCGATTCTGGAGCGGACCTATCCGCAGGCGGTGACCGCGCTCGAATACGGCAGCGACTTCGAGCTGTTGATCGCGGTAATTCTCTCCGCGCAGACGACCGACGTGCGGGTGAACGTGACGACCCCGGCGCTTTTTGCAAAGTACCCCACGCCCGAGAAGCTGGCCGGCGCCGATCTCGCCGACGTCGAGCGCATCATCAAGTCGACGGGCTTCTTTCGGATGAAGAGCAAGAACATCGTCGCCTGCGCGCGCGATCTGGTCGAACGTTTCGGCGGCCGCGTGCCGCACGACCGCGAAGCGCTCGAATCGCTGGCGGGCGTCGGGCGCAAAACCGCGAGCGTGGTGATGGCCGCGGCTTTTCACGAAGCGGCACTGGCCGTCGACACGCACGTTTTTCGCGTCTCGCATCGCCTTGGGCTTACCCTCGGGACGACCCCGCGGCAGGTAGAAGATGACGTCACGAGCCTCGTCCCTAAGGATAAATGGGGCGACGCGTCGCACTGGCTGATTCTGCACGGTCGCCAGATCTGCAAGGCACCGACGCCGCGCTGCCCCGAGTGTCCGGTCAGCGCCCTCTGCCCCACGCCGCGGATCATCAAGCGCATCCGCTCGCTGCGGCGCTGAAGATGCTGCCGGCGTCGCCGCCCGCGATCACGATCGATTCGGTCTTCGCGAAGGAGCCGCCGTGGGGCCGAATGATCGACCGCGTCTCGTGGTCGCCCGACGGCCGGCGCTTCCTCTACGTTGCGCGCAGCCAAGATCCAAATGAGAACCTCGCGCTGCTCGTCTACGACGTCGCCGCCGGCACGACGCGCGTGTGGCTGCACAGCAAGACGTTCGCGCAGACGCCCGAGGTGGCCGGCTGGTCGCCCGACGGAAAACGCGTGGCGCTCTTGGCCGCCGGCGACCTCTATGCGGCCGGCGCCGTAAACCCGCGCCCGCGCAAGATCGCCGAGGACGTGGACGAAGCGCAGTGGGCGCCGCACGCGGACAAACTCGCTTATTCGCACGAGGCCGATCTTTACATCGCCTCGATCGGGCGCAGCGTAACGACGCGGCGGCTCACGCGCGGCGGCATACCGGACACGCTGCTTAACGGCTCGCTCGACTGGGTCTATCCCGAGGAGCTCGGCATCGATCATGGTTTTCGCTGGTCGCCCGACGGCAGCGAGGTCGCCTATCTCACGATGGACGAACGACGCGTCACGAACTTTCCGATCGTCGATTTTCTCACCGTCGACAATCGAGTCGCGCACGAACGCTATCCGCTCGCCGGCCAAGCAAATCCGCGAGTTACGCTGCGGGTCGTCAGCGCCTCAACAGCAACGAGCCGTCTGGTTTACGACGCGGCAGCGCGCGATGAGTATCTGGCAAACTTCGACTGGGTTCCGCACCGCGAGCTGCTGGAAGCCGAGGTATTGGACCGCCGGCAACGCGCGATGCGCGTCGAACTGTGGCGCGCAGCGCGCGGTGCTCCGACTCAGCTGTACCGCCAGACATCCTCGACGTGGGTCGACGTACAGCCGCTGCCCTTCTGGATCTCCGCCGGCCGTTCGATCTGGCTGCTCGATCGCCGCCGGGCCGCCGGTGTCTACTTGCGCGGCGCCGACGGATCGTTCCGCAAGCTCAGCGGCGAGTATCGCGTCTCGGAGATCTACGGGGCCGGCAAAGACGGGACGGTCTACGCTGCCGCCGCCTATCCGAGTCGCCGCGACCAGTCGCTGCTTGCCATATCCCTTCAGGGTGCCGTAGCGAACTTGACGCCCAAGCCCGGATGGCATCAAACCGTGCCTTCGCCTGCCTTTAATCGGTTCGTCGATCGCTTTAGCCGTCTTAACGATCCGCCGCGGATGGATCTGGGCGAGATCCCGCCGGGTCCGGGGAAGAATCTGATTGCCGAAAACGCTTTGCTCAAAGCCGCGCTGCTGCCGGCGCGAATGCTGCAGGTGCACTCGGCGTATGGCTCGCTCGACGCCTTCGAGATCGATCCGCCGGGCTTCGACCCCGCCAAGAAGTGGCCGGTGGTCATGTACGTCTACGGCGGCCCCGATGCGCCTACGACGGCGGACCGTTTCGCCGGCCTCTACGATCAGCTTTTGGCGCGCGAGGGGTTCATCGTCTTTTCAATTGATGGGCCCGCTTCGCAGGTCGACAGCGACGATAACGTCCGGCTGCTCTTTCATAATTTCGGGCCGGGCTCGCTGCTCGGTCAGGAGATCGGCGCAAGATACCTCGAGTCGTTGTCCTACGTTGATTCGCGGCGCATCGGCATCTGGGGCTGGAGCTTCGGCGGCTATGAGACCTGCTACGCGTTGACGCATAGCACGCTTTTTGCGGCCGGCGCCGCGGTCGCGCCGGTGACGGATTGGCGCCTCTACGACACGATCTATACCGAACGTTATATGGGAGTACCGCCGGCAAACCGCACCTCCTACGAAAAGAGCTCGGTCCTACGGGCTGCCGGGCGCCTTCACGGCCCCCTCCTGATACAGCACGGCACCGCCGACGACAACGTCCACATGGCCAACACCATCGCCCTCTTGCAGCGCTTCATACTCACGCACGAGACGCGAGTTCAGTTTTATCCGTACCCGCGCAAGACGCACTCGATCGCCGGTCTGCCGCAGCAGCGGTCGGTATTTACGCGGATGCTCGCCTTCTGGCGAGCGGTCTTCTCCCCGTTCTCCACTTACTCACACAGTTCGTGACACACTGCGGACCTAAGACGGCGCGGTCGCCGTTGCTTTAGAACTCTAGTCATCGTCGGGGGGCTCGTTACCCACCGGTTCGTGCAAGAAATAGCCGGCGCCAAGCGGTGCGGGAATCTTCTTGAACGCGCGCGGTTTGTGCGCGAACTGGAAGCAGTCGGCGAAATCGTCCGAGCGCACGTCGGTCGACCCGAGCGATCCCAGGTCGAAGGCCTCTTCGGTGAACTTCAGGATGCTGCCGAACTCGTGCGCAACGTGCGAGATGTACCCCTTCCTACTGTAGGCCGAGATGACGATCACCGGCACGCGGAAGCCGAGCTCGTATGAGTTGTAGACCGGTGGTGAAACGTGATCGGCCCAGCCGCCCCAATCGTCCCAGACGACGAAGACGACCGTCTTGTCCCAGTATTGGCTCTCGCCGACGGCATTAACCACCGAGGCGACCCACGAGGGCCCGGTCCCGTTGGTGATGTTGGCGTGATCGGACGCTTTGGCCGTCGGCGTTACCCAAACCACCGAAGCGAGTTGCCCGTTGGAAATATCGGTAATCACCTGCGAGGGCGGCGTTACGACTTCCGAACTAAACTGCGAGCTCTGCTGCAGATGGCGGATCGCGTCGGGCGCGTTCCATAGTCCGGGGCCGGTCCGCCACTCGTAGTAACGCCACGTCAGACCCTTGCCGGCGATCAGGTCCATGAGCGTCGTACGGTCGTAGCACGGATAGGTCTCCTGCAGCTCCTCGCCATGGGTATCGATCAGCAGCGCGAGCGATCCCGCGGGTGAATCGCAGCCGCCCGTGTACTTCTGCTGCGGCGTAAACGGATTCTCGGCGGCGCGCAGAGTGGAGGTCTGCGTGATCGTCGACGTTCCGCTGATCAGATACTGGTGCGCGGGAAAGCTCGGCCCTTCGTTGGTCTGGAACATGCGGTCGCCGAACGCATACTGCCGTGCCATTGCGAAGTACGGCCCAGTCTCCTTACTCGGGACGTAGCCATACGCGGCAACGTCGATTTTCGGGCAGCCGGTGGGCTCCTTGCACGCCGACGAGTGCTCGAGGTTGAAGCCGTTCATCGCGCCACTGTCACTTTCGATCGCGTAGGCGCGGTGCTCGTGGTCGACGTCGTAGGGAGCTTTGAGCGAGACGGGCCGTAAGGGAACCTGCTGCCCCGCCGAGTTGAGCGCGTAGGACTGGATGTCGGCGCCTTTGAGGCCCTGGAATAGATTATCGGGCGTACGATTCTCCTGCACGATGATCACGACGTGCGCGATCTTCCCTTTTGTAAGGTCGTTCGGCTTGACGGCGTCATGTGTTGCGGGCGGGATATCGTAACTATGCTCGCCCGTCGAAAAGGGCGACGTATAGTTGCACCCCCCGGCGAGCAGGGCCGCGAAAATAAGCCCGCGCCGCAGCAAACTAGGCCCGCCCGACGAGGTTGCGTGCAATTACCAGGCGCTGGATCTGCTGCGTCCCTTCGTAGATCTGGGTGATCTTCGCGTCGCGCATCATCCGCTCGACCGGATAGTCGACGGAATAGCCGAAACCGCCGAGCACCTGCACCGCATCGGTCGAGACCGACATCGCGACATCTCCGCACTTGAGCTTCGCCATCGCCGCCCAGAGCGTCACGTCCGGTCCGCCCGCGTCACATCGGCGCGCGGCCTCGTAGAGCGTCAGCCGTGCCGCTTCGACTTCAGTTTTCATATCGGCGAGCATGAACCCGACGCCTTGATGTTGGCCGATCGGCTTGCCGAATGCGATGCGTTCCTTTGCGTAGTTGGTTGCGTAGTCGAGCGCGCCGGCGGCGATGCCGAGCGCCTGTGCCGCGATCCCGGGACGCGACTTGTCGAGGACCTTCATCGCGATCTTGAAACCCTCGCCTTCTTCGCCGAGGCGGTTTGCCGCGGGCACCTCGCAGTCGGAGAAGATCAGCTCGACGGTCGGTGAGCCTCGGATCCCCATCTTTTTCTCGAGCTTCCCAACGGTAAAGCCGGGTGCTCCTTTCTCGACGACGAACGCGGTGACGCCGCGCGAACCCGCCGCCGGATCGGTAACGGCAAAGACGCAGACGACGTCGGCTACGCTGCCGTTGGTTATCCAAATCTTCTGGCCGTTGAGCACGTAGTTATCGCCACGCTTCTCCGCGCGCGTACGCATCGAGCCAAGCGCGTCGGAGCCGCTCGAGACTTCGGTGAGCGCGTAGCAGACGAGGTGTTCTCCCGATGCGATTTTCGGGAGGAAACGGTGCTTTTGTTCCTCGCTGCCGCCGATCATGATCGGCAGCATGCCGAGCTCCTGCACCGCGACGATCAGCGCGCTCGACGCGCACGCCTTCGCGATCTCCTCGACGACCTTCACGTAGGTGACGAACGTACCTCCCAGGCCTCCGTACTCCGTCGGAATCGGAATCCCCAAAAGATCGTTTTGCGCGAAGAGCTCTTTTACGTCCCACGGAAACTCGCCGGTTGCGTCGATCTCGGCGGCGCGCGGGGCCACCTTCTCGGCGACGAGCTCGCGCACCATGGCGAGGATCATCGCCTCTTCTTCGTTTGCTGCAATATCAATCGGTGCTGTAGCCATAAGGCTGACTAGGTTCCACGAAGGCGGTGCCCGTTCCGTCGGCGCATTAGGGCGGGATGGAGAAGGTCTATACCTCCTGCGCCGAGGCGGTCGCCGACATTCCGAGCGGCACGTCGATCGCGGTCGGCGGCTTCGGGCTCAACGGGATCCCGCACAACCTGATCGAGGCATTGCTCGAGCAGGGCGCGACCGATTTAGTCACCGTCTCGAATAACTGCGGCGTGGACGGCTGGGGGCTCGGCGTACTGCTCGATAACCGGCGAATTCGACGGACGACCGGCTCGTACGTCGGAGAGAACCGCGAGTTCGAGCGTCAGTATCTCAGCGGCGAGCTCGAGGTCGAGCTGGTGCCGCAGGGGACGCTCGCGGAACGCTTACGGGCAGGCGGATGCGGCATTCCAGCCTTCTTTACCCCGGCCGGAGACGGTACGCTGATCGCCGACGGAGGGTTACCCTGGCGGTATAACGCCGACGGCAGCACGGCAGTCGCTTCTCCGAAAAAGGAGACGCGCGTCTTCAACGGCCGGGAGTACGTGCTCGAGGCCGGAATCGTCTGCGACTACGCGCTGGTGCGTGCGTCGATCGCCGATCGCGCCGGTAACTTGATCTTCCACAAAGCAACGCGCAATTTCAATCCGCTCTGCGCGATGGCCGGCAAAATTACGATCGCGGAAGTCGAGGAGCTGGTCGAGCCGGGTGTCCTCGACCCCGAGAGCGTGCATCTGCCGGGCGTCTTCGTGCAGCGCATCGTGCACGTCGGGGCGCAAGGCAAGCGCATCGAACGCGTCACCACCCGCCCTTCGACGGCCCTTCGACAAGCTCAGGATGAGAAGGGGTAACGCTACATGGCGCTGACGAGGACGCAGCTTGCCGCGCGCGTGGCGCAAGAACTGCGCGACGGGCAATACGTGAACCTCGGCATCGGTCTGCCGACGCTCGTTCCGAACTACGTGCCGGCGGACGTAAGCGTGACGCTGCAGAGCGAGAACGGGATCCTCGGCATGGGCCCCTATCCGTACGAAGGGCAAGAGGACGCCGACTTGATCAACGCCGGCAAAGAGACCGTGACCGTTCTGCCAGGCGCGTCGTTTTTCGATTCGTCGCTCTCTTTCGGAATGATTCGCGGCGGACACATCGATCTCGCGGTGCTCGGCGCGATGCAGGTCTCGCAGCGCGGCGATCTCGCGAACTGGATGATTCCCGGCAAGATGGTCAAGGGAATGGGCGGCGCGATGGACTTGGTTCACGGCGCGAAGCGCGTCATCGTAATGATGGAGCACCTCGCGAAGGGCAACGCACACAAGATCGTGCGCGAGTGTTCGCTCCCCCTGACCGGGCGGCGCGTCGTCAATCGCATCATCACCGACCTCGGCACGATCGACATCGGCGATGAGGGTTTGATTCTGCGAGAGCTCGCGCCGGGCGTCAGCGTCGAGGAGATCCAGGCGGCAACCGAGCCGCCGCTGCACGTTCCGATCGAGCCGATGGTCATGGATTTGCCAGGCTTGCGGCCGCCCGCCTAGAAATCCGCAGCAACCAACCTTCCTACTAAAGGAGCATTATGCGCACATTCGGATTTCTTGCGGCTTTGTTATTCTCGGCGGCGATAGCCCCGGCCGCCGCTTTCGCCCACAACAGCACGGGCTTGGTCGTTGCCCAGGCGAGCCAGCCCAACACGCAGCAGGTCCAAACGGCTGTGAAAAGCGCAATTCAGGCCGCCGGCCTTTCGCCGCGGCAGAAACTGAAGATCAAGCCGATGATCGAGCAGTATCAGCAGCAGACGGCTAACGCCGACGCAGCGACAAAGAAATCGGCGCAGGAGCAGCTGCTCAAGGGCATCTACGGCGTGATGACGCCCGATCAGCAAGCAAAGTTCAAAGCCTCGCTGAAGGCCTCGATGGGAAGCGCTCCGCAGTAATGACGCTTTCAAAAACGAGATTCGCGGCGATCGTCCTGTTCTGCGCGATCTTCTTCGGCGTCATCGGCGCGGGGACGGCCCTCGCGGTCCAGACCCACATGGTCAACGCGAAGCACGATCTGGAAACCGCGCTCAACGAGCTCAATTCCGCTCAGGCGAACAAAAGCGGGCATCGCGTGAACGCCATCAACTTCGTCAAACAGGCCATCAACGAAGTCAACCTGGGAATCCAAGCCGCCGAATAGATTTCGGCAGCCGGTTACGCCGATATACCGGCGAACTGGGTTCGATAGAGCCGAGCATAGAGGCCGCCGCGCGCCAGCAACGTCGCGTGGCGGCCTTGTTCTACGATGCGCCCGTTGTCGACGACGAAGATGATGTCGGCGGCCAGCACCGTCGACAGACGGTGCGCGATTACCAGGCTCGTGCGCCCGCGCATCGCGACCTCCAACGCCTTCTGAATCGCGGCTTCGTTCTCGTAATCCAGCGAGCTGGTCGCTTCGTCGAGAATCAAAATCCTCGGATCCTTCAACAGCACGCGGGCGATGGCGAGGCGCTGGCGCTCGCCGCCGGAGAGCTTGTGCCCGCGCTCCCCGACGACCGTTTCGTAGCGTAGCGGCAACGCCGCGATGAAGTCGGCGATGTTCGCCGCGCGTGCCGCGGCTTCGAGCTCGGCGTCGGTCGCGTCGGGCTTACCGTAGCGAAGATTGGCGGCGACGGTGTCGTGGAAGAGATAGGTCTCCTGCGTGACGATGCCGATATTGCGGCGCAGCGATTCGAGCGTGACGCCGCGCAGATCGTGTCCGTCGACGAGGACCCAGCCGCCCTGCGGATCGTAAAAGCGCGGCACGAGCGCGGTGATCGTCGTTTTTCCGGCGCCCGACGGGCCCACGAACGCAGCGACTTCCCCCGGCCGCACGTGGAACGAGATGCCGTCGAGTACGTTGCGCGTCCCGTCGTACGAAAAGGTGACCTCCTCGAAGGCGATGTCTCCCGCGACCTCCGGCAACGCGATTGCCCCCGGCGGGTCGTACTCTTCGGGCGTCATGTCGAGGTAATCGAAGATGCGCTCGAATACGGCCAGCGCGCTGACGATCTGCACTTGAATTCCGGCGAGCACTGCCGCGGGCCCGTACAGGCGGCCCTGGATGAAGGAGACGAACGCGACGATCACGCCAACCTGCAGGCTGCCTAGAATCGCCAGCCACCCGCCCCCGAACCAAACCAGCGCCGGGCCGACGACGACCATCGCAGTGACCGAAGCGAGAAACCAGCGCCCGACCATCGCGAGGTCGATCTCGAGCTGCATCAAGCGCGTACCGGCTTGATAGAAGCGCGCGCGTTCGAGTGCCTCGCGCGCGAACGACTTGACCAGCGTGATGCCGGAGATCGAGAGCGTCTCCTGAGTAATTGACTCGATCTCGTCGCGGCTCTCGCGAGTCTTCTTGCGAATTAGATACATCCGGCGCCCGACGGGTCCGAGCGGAAGCACCATCAGCGGCACGATCGCGACCGAGATCAGCGCCAGGCGCCAGTTCCAGACGAACATCGCGACCAGCGTCGTGCCGATGAGGACGACGTTGGTGACGATCGAGGTCAGCGTTCCGGTGACGACGTTATCGACGTTGTCGACGTCGTTGCTCACTCGGTTCATGATCTCGCCCGTCTTCGTTCCGCTGAAGAACTGCAGCGGCATGCGGTGCAAGTGCCCGACCAGCGTCGTGCGAATGTCGCGCATGATCCCTTCGCCGACGAGCGAGTTGAGGTAGCCCTGCAGGACGCCGATGCCGGCGGCGAGCAGCGCCGAAACCAGGATCGCGCCGACGTCGATCCCGAGATCGCCGAGATTGCGGCGCGGAATCGTCACGTCGATGATGTGCGCGATGACGAAGCCGGGGACGAGCCCAAGGGCCGAGGCGGCCACGATGCAGGCGAGCACCGTGGCCTGTTGGCGCCAATACGGCGCAAAGAGCGCGCGGAGCCGTTTCCAGTCGACCCGCCGCTTTACGGTTGGTTTTTCGGGCTGATAGATGTTCGACCACATCAGCCCGTGGCCGGCCATCACGAGTTAGTGCGGTACCGTTACCTGGTGGAACGAGACCTTGTTCCCGTCGCGGTCGGCGAAAGACGTAATCTTGCAGACGGGTGTCTCGTAGGCATCTTCGACCTCGATGCCCTTGCCTCGCAAATCGGCGATGCTCTTATCGATATCGTCGACCTCGAAGACGATTCCCGAGGCGCTTCCCGGATCGCGCTCGGCCCAGTCGGTCGTCATCACGCTGAACGTGCCGGCGCCGATGGTCGCTTCGTTGTACTTTTCGACGCCCTCCTCTTCGTACGGGCCGCTGAACTTGAGGCCGAGCGTATCCTCGTACCATTTTCTCAGGCCTGCGACATCTTTCGCTGGATATACGGTAAAGGCAATATCTTTGATCATCTGTCCCCCATTTAAGGTAGTGGATGTGGTGCTCGGGTTAACCACTCTCCAGTGCCGGGGGTTGCCGTAGGTTAGAAGGCGCCGATACCGTTGGGCGTGCCCCAGCCGGCGGGTCCGGAGTACGTCTTGAACTTTGGAGCTTGCGGCCGGCTCGCGGCGCCACCTCTAGCCGCGCAGTGACGCAAGTTCGGCGAACAGCTTCTTTTCCGTATCGGAGAGATTCTGCGGGAGTTGTCCGATCAAACGAACGTACTGATCGCCGCTGCCCTTGCCTTTGACCTGCGGTAAGCCGCGGCCGGCGAGCCGCAGCAGGCGGTTGTTTTGCGTTCCGGCGGGGATCGTCATCGCGACTTGTCCGCTGAGCGTGGGAACGTTGACCTGGCCGCCGAGCAACAAGTCGTAGATGCTCACCGGAAGGTCGACGTAGAGATCGTCGCCTTTGCGTTTGTACGTGGCGTCTTCTTGCAGATGCACGATGAGGTGCAGATCGCCGTTGGGGCCGCCGTTGATTCCCGCGCCGCCTTGTCCCGCGAGACGAATGCGCTGCCCCTCGCTGATCCCGCGAGGAATCGTGACTTCGAACTTCTTGTTGAGGATGACGTGACCGGTGCCGTGGCATTGCGGGCAGAGGTGTCCGCCTTCAGTGCCGGTTCCGTGGCAGCGGGGACAGAGATCTTCGATCTGAAGCGAGACGGCTTTTTTGCCGCCTTCGAAGATGTCGCGAAGGCTCAGGTCGATCGAGGTTTCGAGATCTTGGCCGCGCATCTGACGCGCGCGGCCAGGGTTCGGACGTGTGGTCTGACGCCGGCCGATTCCCGAGAAGAAGGTGTCGAAGAAATCGGAAAATCCGGTCGGGTTCTCGCCCGGGCCGCCGAGATCGAACTCGAACTCCTGCCCGTTGACGGTCGTACGATAGCGGCGCTGCTGCTCGGCCTGCTGCGCCGCCTGCTGCCAGTTCGGGCCGAGGACGTCGTATTTGTGGCGCTTTTCTGGATCCCCCAAAACTTCGTAGGCCTCGGAGATCTCTTTGAACTTCTCCTCAGCCTCTTTGGGGTTATTGAGATTCGCGTCGGGATGCCACTTGCGCGCGAGCTTGCGATACGCGGACTTGATGTCTTTCTCGGCGGCGTTCTTCGGAACGCCCAAGACGGCATAATAATCCTTAAAGTTCACGTGTCATCCTGAGCCTGTCGAAGGACCGACCCCGAGTGTCATCCTGAGCCTGTCGAAGGATCGACCCCGAGTGTCATCCTGAGCCTGTCGAAGGCCCGACCCCGAGTGTCATCCTGAGCCTGTCGGAGGCCCGACCCCGAGTGTCATCCTGAGCCTGTCGAAGGATCATCTGTCGGGGGTTTTGGCGACGATGACTTTCGCGGGTCGCAACACCTCTTCGCCGAGCGTGTACCCTTTCTCGGCAACCTCGACCACCGTGTCTTCGGCGGCGCCGTTGGTTGAAGACGTACCGATCGCTTCGGCGAGCCGCGGATCGAACGGCTTGCCTTTGATCTCGATCGTTTTCACGCCTTCGCCTGCGAGCAGGGCTTCGAAGCCGCGCAGCGTCTGTTCGAGTCCGCCACGCAGCGTGTCGCCTTCGGCCTTCGATTCGAGGGCGCGCTGGAGGTTGTCGAGTACCGGCAGGAAGCGTTCGAGCATCATTCGCCGCCGCGTGGCGACGAGCGAATCGAAGTCGCGCTGCGTGCGTTTCTTGTAGTTATCGAAGTCGGCAACGGCCAGCAAGAACTTGCCGTAGTTTTCATCGGCACGAGCGTTGGCCGCAGCAAGTTGCTCCTCGAGGGAGTCTTGCTGCGGCGCCTGCTCTTCGATGATGGCCTCTCCGGCTTCTGTTTTGAGAACCGATTGATCGTCAAACATCGTTCAGCTTAGCACTTAGGCGTCTACTGCGCTTCCTTGAACTCGGCGTCAATGACGTCTTCTGGGGCAGCGGCTCCGCTGCTCGCGCCGTTGCCGCTCGCCCCGCCGTCGCCGGCTGCGGCGTCGGAGGACTCGCCCTGCGGCGAGGCGGCCTTATAGAGCAGCTCGGCCATCTTGTAGCTGGCCTGTTGGAGCGCTTCGATCGCGGGCTTGATCTCCGCGACCGTCCCGTTTTCGCTGACGCGTTTGAGCTCGGAGAGTTTGCTCTCGACGTCGGCGCGCGCGCCGGCATCGAGCTTGTCGCCGACTTCCTTGAGGGATTTCTCGGTTGAGTAGATCAGGCTGGAACCGTTGTTGCGCACTTCGGCTTCTTCGCGCTTGGCGGTATCTTCCGCCGATTGCGCTTCGGCCTCACGCACCATCCGGTCGACCTCATCCTTATTAAGGTTGGTCGAAGCGGTGATCGTTATCGCCTGCTCCTTGCCGGTGCCCAGATCCTTAGCGCTAACGTTCACGATGCCGTTGGCATCGATGTTGAACGCCACTTCGATCTGCGGCACGCCGCGCGGCGCGGGCGGGATTCCTTCCAAGCGGAAACGTCCGAGCGTCTTGTTATCCTGTGCCATCGGGCGTTCGCCTTGCAGCACGTGGATGTCGACCGACGTTTGGCCGTCTTCGGCGGTCGTGAAGATCTGCGATTTCTTCGTGGGAATCGTCGTATTGCGATCGATCAGCTTCGTCAGGACGCCGCCGAGCGTCTCCAGACCGAGCGAGAGCGGCGTGACGTCGAGCAATACGACGTCGCGGACCTCACCAGAGAGAACGCCGGCCTGAATCGCGGCGCCGATCGCGACGACTTCGTCGGGATTGACGGTCAGGTTCGGTTCCTTACCGGTGAGCTTGCGCACGAGCTCTTGGATGACCGGCATGCGCGTCGCGCCGCCGACCATAATCACTTCGTCGATCTTCGAGACGTCGAGCTTGGCATCGGCGATCGCGCTGTGGAACGGACCCACGCAACGATCGGTGAGATCGCCCGTCAGCTCCTCGAACTTCGCACGCGTCAGCGTGTAGTCGAGGTGCTTGGGGCCTTCCTGATCGGCCGTGATGAACGGCAGATTGATGCCGGTCTGAACGACCGACGAGAGCTCGATCTTCGCCTTCTCGGCCGCTTCGGTGAGCCGCTGCATCGCCTGCTTATCCTTGGCGAGGTCGATGCCTTGGTCGCGGCGGAACTGATCGACGAGCCAGTCGACGATGCGCTGGTCGTAATCGTCGCCGCCGAGGTGCGTGTCGCCGTTGGTCGCCTTCACTTCGAAGACGCCGTCGCCGACTTCGAGGATCGAGACGTCGAACGTGCCGCCGCCGAGATCCCAAACGAGAATCGTCTCGTTACCTTTCTTTTCGAGGCCGTAGGCGAGCGCAGCCGCCGTCGGCTCGTTGATGATGCGCAGCACGTCGAGCCCGGCGATCTTGCCGGCGTCTTTGGTGGCCTGTCGCTGCGAATCGTTGAAGTAGGCGGGCACGGTGATGACCGCTTTGGTCACGCGCTCGCCGAGATAGTTGCTAGCGTCGTTGACCAGCTTCTGAAGAATCATCGCCGAGATCTCTTGCGGCGTGTAATCTTTGCCGTCGATCTTGACGTGATAATCAGCCTCACCCATGTGACGCTTGATCGAGCTGATCGTGCGCTCGGGATTGGTGATCGCCTGACGCTTTGCGAGTTGGCCGACGAGACGCTCGCCGGTCTTTGTGAATGCGACGACCGAAGGCGTCGTACGCGATCCTTCGGCGTTGGGGATAACGACGGGCGAAGTGCCCTCCATTACGGCGACGACGGAATTCGTCGTGCCGAGGTCGATACCGACCGTCTTTGCCATGAAACGTTCTTACCTCGTTGTTTTAAATTTCTGGGCCGTTCCGGACCAGCTAAGCCGGGGTCGCGATCGGGCCGAGGTTATGAGCCAGACGCGAGGCCGGCGGCGCCTTGCCGCTTACAAACGAACCAAGATTGGGAGTACCGCACCATGATACACGATGCGGTAGCAAAGTTGTTTCGAAAACTTTAAACACGCCTGAGGCCCCGCTGGTTGCAGGGGTCCCCTTCCTTCGACTGTCCTTCGACTGTCCTTCGACAAGCTCAGGATGACATGTCCTTCGACAGTCCTTCGACTGTCCTTCGACAAGCTCAGGATGACATGTCCTTCGACTGTCCTTCGACAGTCCTTCGACAGGCTCAGGATGACAGGGCTAGGGCTGCTCTTCCTGCGGCTGCTGGCCTTGCGGCTGCTGTTGCTGTTGTTGCTGCACGAGCGCTTGCGGCTGGGCCGCGGGCGTCTCGCCAAGCTTTATGGCAACGAACTTCTTCATGCCTTGCGACCAGACGCTGAGCCGAATCGTGTCGCCGGGCTTCTTGGAGGCAATATAATCGTGGAGATCCTTGACGTTATTGAACGTCTTGCCGTCGGCTTGGAGGATCACGTCGCCCGGCTGGATGCCGGCCGAATCGGCGGGCGATCCGGAGAAGACTTGCTGCACGGCGATGCCGCCGCTGCCGTTGTAGCCGATCTGATTCTTGATGCCGGCCGTCAGGTCGGCCATGTAGATGCCGAGGAAGCCGGTCGAGGTGCCCTGGTGAGCGCCGGGGTTCTTCTGGAGGGAGGCTACGACGCTACGAACGGTATTCGAGGGTATCGCAAAGCCGATGCCTTGGGCGTAGGCCGACTTGACGGTCGACTGGTTCATCCCAATCACCTGGCCGTTGATGTCGATCAACGGGCCGCCCGAGTTGCCGGGATTGATCGGGGCGCTGGTCTGGAGGAGGCCCTTGAAATCGATCTCGGAGCCGTTCTCCGTCGGAATCGGTTCCGAGCGATTGAAGCCGGAGACGACGCCGACCGTGACCGTCTGCTGGAGCTGCAGCGGTTCGCCGATGGCGATCGCCCACTGCCCTTGTTCGAGCCGGGTCGAATCGGCCAGCTCGAGCGGCGGCGGGAGCTTGTGGTAGTTATCGACGCGCAGAATCCCGACGTCGGCGGCAATATTATAGGCAAGAACGTGCGCGGGGACGCGATCGCCGTTGGCAAAGACGACCGTCAACTTCGTCACCTTACCTCCCTGTGGGGGCTGCAGGACGTGCGCGTTCGTGACAATGTCGCCGCGTGAGTCGATCACAAAGCCCGAGCCGGATGCCTCACCGCGATAGGGCTGAACGATGCCCGGCCCCTGCCCGCCGAAGAACTGCTGAAAGAACGGGTCGGCGGGGATCACTTCCTGGCCGTTGACCTCTTCGGTGATGGCGACGACCGACGATTTCGTGCGCTTTACCGCGCTGACGATTCGGTCTTGATCGCTGACGCCGCTCAAAGGAACGGCTGCCATCGCAGACGGCGTGCCGGCCGGGCCGGTCGCCCCGCCGAAATGACCGCTCGCATAGAGCATCATGAGGAAGCTGCCGATAATGGCCCCAACCAGCCCGACGATGAGAGTGGGCAAAACGCGATTTGTCATACGCAGCCATCCTACCAGGCTGCCGGGGAAAAGTTACCAAGAAGGCGGCCGCGGCTTTAGAACCTGCGCATCCCTTCACACTTTGCGACATCGGCCCGCGCATCGGCGGCGCCGCGCGACGCGCTCGGAACTTCCTCCCAAAGCGCGCTGGGCAGCCGGCGCTCGAGTACGGCCCGGATGCATTCGAGCCGCTCGTCGCGTAGCTGCATCACGCGCATTTGGATGAGCAGACGTGCCCGCCGCAGCGCCCGGCGCGAGAACAGGGCGTCGGCCGAGAGCGGTTCGGGCGAGGCGCGGGCCAGCGGCCGGCCGCCGCCGCCGGGCGCCGGCGACGCCAAGCCAACCAAGACCGAGAGCGCAAGGAGATGCATTACCAGTCCCTCCCAGCCGTAATTCACGCGATTGCGCGGGGGAGCAAGGGCGGGCGGCAAAAGCAAGGCCCGTGAGCTCCGACACTTTAACGCTGCCCGCGCCGCCGGACGTACCCTACCTCCGCATCGCCCCGCTGGGCGGCTGCGGCGAGATCGGCCGGAACATGACGGTGATCGAGACCAATGAGGACCTCGTGGTGGTCGACTGCGGCCTAATGTTCCCCGACGACGAGATGTACGGCGTCGATATCGTCATCAACGACTTCACCTACGTTCGCGAGCGGGCCGGCAAGCTGCGCGCGCTGCTGGTGACGCACGGGCACGAAGATCACATCGGCGGCATTCCGTACTTCGCGCGCGAGTTCAAGGGCGTGCCGATCGTCGGCACGGCATTGACGATCGCGCTGATCAAGGCGAAGTCGCGCGAGCAGCGGGTCGGAGATGCGGAGTTTACGCAGGTTAAACCGGGAAGCCGCGTTCGCTACGGCTCGATCGAGGCGGAGTTCGTGCACGTCAATCACTCGGTGGCAGGCGCCTGCGCGCTCGCACTGCGCACGCCGGTCGGCACCGTCTTTCACACCGGCGATTTCAAGTTCGACCAGACGCCGATCGACGGCGAGCCCGCCGATTTCGCGCGGATCGCACGGATTGGCGACGAGGGCGTGCTCTGCATGCTCTCGGACTCGACCAATGCCGAGCGGCCCGGCCACACGCGCTCGGAGCGAATGGTCGGCGAAGCCTTTACCTCGATTTTCTCGCACGCAAAGGGGCGGATCGTGGTCGCGTCGTTTGCCTCCAACGTTCCGCGCATCCAACAGACCGTCGATCACGCCGTGCGTTTCGGCCGCAAAGTTGCGTTTTTAGGACGCTCGATGCGCAACGTCGTCCACTTCGCCAGCGAGCTGGGTCACTTGCGCGTACCCGCGGACTCCGTGCTGCGCATCGAAGATATCGACGCGTATCCGCCCGAACGCGTCGTCGTGATGACGACCGGTTCGCAGGGCGAGCCGATGAGCGGCCTGGCGCGGATGTCGGTGCGCGACCACAAGCAGTTCAAAATCGTTCCCGGCGATACGGTCGTCATCAGCGCGACGCCGATTCCGGGCAACGAAAAGAGCGTGCACAAGACCATCAACAACCTTTGTAAGCTCGGGGCGACGGTCATCCACGGGACCGACGGGCGCTCGCACGTCTCGGGGCATGCCTCGCAAGAGGAACTGCTGCTGATGCTCAACCTCGTGCGCCCCGAGTTCTTCGTTCCGGTGCACGGCGAGTACCGCATGCTGGCCGCACACGGAAAACTCGCCGTCGAGACCGGGGTCGAGCCCGGGAACGTCTTCATCGTCGAGAACGGCGACGTGCTCGAGTTCACCAACGAGTACGGCGATAAGGTCGGGCGGACGTACGGCGGGCACGTTTTCGTCGATGGCTCCGGTATCGGCGACGTCGGCGAAGCGGTACTGCGCGATCGCAAGGCGCTCTCGAACGACGGCATCATGATGGTCGTCGTCGCGATCGATGGCGAAGAGGCGCGCGTCATCGCGGGGCCCGACCTCATCTCGAAGGGCGTGTTCTACCTTCCCGAAGCCGGCGGCGTGCTCGACGAGCTGCGCGCCGAGCTCGCTTCCGCGATCGAGGGCATCTCCGTCGACGCGATGCGCGACGCCGATTCGGTGAAAGAACACATTCGCAGCGCGTTGGCGAAGGCGGTCTACGAGCGCACAAAACGCCGGCCGGTCGTCATTCCCGTCGTGATGGAGATTTGAGACTCAACCGGGCGGGCTGACGGTAACACCGCTCGATTCGAGCTCGTCCTGCATCGCGAATACGGCGGCACCGCCCTCGGGGTAGTAATAGAACAAAATGCCGCCATAATCGTAGGAGCCGTTGAGAAGCAAACGATTCGCGCGGTGCAGCGACTTGGGACCGCCGACTTTCCCGAGCCAGAACGAGCTGCTCTGTCCGACGCGTTCCGCCAGCGAGTAGCCCTCGCGGATTACGTTGGTCCCCTTTATCGTGTACATCGCAAAGATATCCGGCTCGTCAACATACCCCGCACGAAATCCCGCGACAAAGTACTCTCCATCCCAGCGGACGTACGGGGGACCGTACCAGTTTGATGAGTACCGTAAGTTCACGCTTTCGAATTTCTGTTGCCCCGCTGGGAGATAGCCGAAGTCGAACGTCGTATTCGCAAAAGCGCTGACGAGCAAATTTCCATGGGCGTCGTAGGCGCCCGATGTCAAGGGCACGGAAAAGGAGCTTTTGTAAATTTTTGGCTTGCCTTTGCCCCCGGCGTAAATTGCGACGTCGCCTTTGGAGTACTCGCTGGCGCCGTACTCGTTGATCACGGCGAGATTACCGCTTGCCGTATCGATCGCGCAGTCGACTGGATACGGCGAGGGGTCGATGATATACGTTGGTTTTGTCCCACCGTGCGAAAACTTCAATACGTCGGCGCTCCCCGTGTTCGTCACGTAAACGTTTCCCGCTCCGTCGGTGCAGGATCCGGCCGCGTGCGAAAAGTCGGCGAGGCTTCCGACCTTCGTGTTGGTCCCGTAATCGTACACGTCTACCGTGTCCTCGTCGGATACGTAGAGCAAGGTCTTCCCAGTAAGGTCCGGAGCGATCCACGAACGGCCGTGCACCGCAGGCACGACGGGGGCCGGCGCATATCCGATCGGCTGCGCGCCGCTGCATGCGGCGAGCGCGACGCCGAAAACGGCGAAGCAAATTCTCATCGCGTTCCTTTCGCTGCGGCGCTGAAGGCCACGCCGTAAAAATTGGGATAGGAGCCCTCCGTCACCGATCGCTTGGCCATTCCTCCGGCGGGATAGGGCCAAACGTAAAGCCGCCGTGCCGGACCGCCGTCACCGCCGCCCGGACCGACGATGCTTCCGTCGCCGACGGCAAACTGCACGGTGAGATAGGTGCCGTAATTGCCGGGCGTCTTCAAGATCGTCGTCCCGGCGATCTGCCCATTCGATCCACTGAAAGTCAAGCGGTCGAGGCGGGTCGGACCTTTCGAACCGCCGAGTGCAACGACGCTGATATACTTTCCGTCCCACTGCAGGCTGCCGGGCGTGATCTTGTGATCGAGATAGAGATTTCGTACCGAGCTGCTGCCCTTGGGCAATTCGTTAAACGCGGAGTTGTCACCGTCGGCGAAAAGGTTGCCCTTGTCGTCGTAGGCACAGTAATAATAGTGTTTGATCGTATTGCCGTCGTAGTCGGTCGCCTGCCCTTGGCCGCCGGCATAGACTGCGAGATCGCCTGCCGATCGGCCCACGCTGTAGTCGACGAAGTTTGCCACCGCGAGATCTCCGGTCTTTGCGTCTACCGCGCATCCGTTGGGGATTCCGCTCGCGATGATGCTGCCGATCGGGTTGGCTCCCCCGTGCGCGTATTTATCGTAGAACGCCTGGCCATTGGTCGTCCAACCGAGGATCCAGACGTTTCCCGCGCCGTCCGAGCAGAGTCCCTCAAGAATCTCCGAACTGTCGAGCGACAGATGTCCGACAAACTTCGCTTGCGGAAGCGAGAAAACGTCGACGGCATTGCCGTACAGCTCGCTCTGATCTGAGACATAGAGCAAGTCATCTGCGCTCGCATGGAGGATAGGTGGCGAGGGCGCCATTCTGGCGAGGTGCCGGGCGAGAGCGCCCGAGTTTGTCTCGGGTAACGCGCCAAACTGTTGGATCGGCTGAGTCGCCGTGCTGCAGGCCGGCAACAGCAGTGACGCGAGTAGCAGCGGCAGCGTACGCATCACCAGTCGAAGACCACGATAGCGTACTGCGATTGCTTCCATCCTTGCCACATGCGAACGCCGCTCGCGCCGTTCTCGGCGTACGACGAGCCGCCGCCCCCACCGCCGCCGCCGCCAATCGGGCTGCTGCCGAAGTTGGAGCCTTCGCCCCCGCCGCCGCCCCCGTAGTAGCCGCCGCCTCCGCCGCCGCCGAAACCGCCGCACTCCGCATAGGAGCTCGTACCGAGGCCGCCGCCATCGCCGCCAAGCCCAGGCGCACCATCTCCGCCAACCGTGCCGTAGCAGAAGGGGCCGGTGCCCCCGGCTCCGCCGGCTCCCCCAACGGTCTGCGAACCGCCGGTGCCGCCGCACCCGCCGTAGCCGTAATCGCCATCGGAGCTCGCGGGGCAGTGTTCGTAGCCATAGCCCCCCGACCCCAGCTCGCCGGTCCCGCCGGTCATTCCTCCGCCTTTCCCGCCGGCTCCATTGCTGCCGCTGCGCGCGTCGTCGAATCCGCCTTGCCCTCCGGCGCCGCCGGCGACGAGGATGCGGTCTCCCAAGGCATGGCCGCCTTCGCGAATGTCTGAGGCGCCACCGCCCCCGTACGCGTCGCCCCTGCCGAACTGGTCCGCGCCGCCGGGCGCCCCGCCGTTGAAGCCGCCTCCCTTCAGGGTCCCTGCGCCCCCGACGTTAATGACCAGCACCTCCGATGGGTGCACCGGAATCATTGCACTTACACGCCCGCCGCGCGCGACCGTGTTGCTCCCCCCGCTGCTCCCACCAATCGCGATGACGCGAATTTGCGCGACCCCGGCTGGAACCTTGAAGCGTTCGCGCTTGCCGGTATAACGAAACGTCTTGTGATGGCTGAAGGTTAGCGGAGCGGCCGCGCTTGCGGCTCCAACGCGGGAGGGCAGCTGTGAGCCGCCGCATCCAGCGAGCAGTACCATCGCCGGCGCGCAGGACCCAAGGATCCGGTTTCTCATGCAAACTCCTTTACTCATGGACCGTTCCGAGACTGACGGCTAGCGCGCTTGGCGAAACGTTCGCAAGATACGTGACGGGATCGCCGCCCGCCGGATAATTGAAGAAGTAAACCGACGAGTATTTTCCGTCGTTGCTGGTGCCGACATACTGCGTGGCTTGCTTTTTTGGATCCGCGTTGTAGAGCGCATAGGCGCCATAGACGTCCTCTTCCTCTGTACCGGTCGCGCCAATGTAATAGCCCAGGCCGTTCGCGATCGAGACCCGGTAAAGGTCGTAGTCGTCGATGACGTAGTAGCGGCCGTCCCACTGCAACCCGGTAACGTCTCTCCAAGAGTAGCTCTTCTGAGGGCCCGGCACCGTAACGTCGACGAGCCGTTTGCCGCCCTTGGGCAGCCACGCAAAATACGCGTCTCGGCTTTCGGCATCTCCATTGACCGTCAAAAGGTTGCCTTTGTTGTCGTAGGCACAGGCGCTAAAGGTTTCAAGGGTGGAATCGGTATAGACCGTTGGCTTGCCGCCTCCGGTGGGAAAGACGGTAATGCTTCCTTCGCCGTGCGGACCGCCGCTCTCATTGGCAACGGCGAGGTTACCAGTGGTCGGATCGGAGGCACAACCGTAGGGCGCGTATGGCGAGTCGTCGATCGTTCGCAGCGGCTTCTTACCGGCGTGCGCGTATTCGACGACGTCCTCGCTCCCGGAGTCGGTGATGTAGACGTCGTTTTCCTTATCCACGCACTCCCCTTGCGGAGAGGTAAAGCCGCTTAGCTTCCCCACCATGGTCTTTTGCCAGTACGTGTACACAGAAACCGTGCTGCCCGCGACGATATACAGCAGATCTAGCTTTTTTGCGTTTAGGTCGGGCCGCGGCGCAGAGTTTACCGCGATTGCCGCTCCGATCGGCATCGCATCATTTCGCTTGTTCACTTCCTCGGGGGCGCCCCCCGAAGGATATTTCCAGCCATAGGTGGCGCTCGGCGATGAGCCACAGTCGTCGTCATCGGATCCAAAGAGCCGGCCGTCGGCAATCACTCCTTGAACGAGATCGCAGACCGGGGCGCCGCCGTCGCTTTCAAGCGTGATTTTCCCGGCGATCGCGGCGTGCTTACCGGAAAGTTTGAGCTGATAAATGCAACTCGCATGCGTGTTTGCGCAGTTCTGATCGCCCACGTCAAGGTAACCCGAAGCGGCATCCCACTGGACCATGCCCGCGCTGTAAATCGTTCCTGCGGAGATGGCGAGGCTGTGAGCGTTGCCGCCGTTCGCAGGCAGCTCTGAAAGCACGAACTTTCCTTGTGCGTTGCTGCCGTCGAAGTAGAGATTGCCCGAGCTGTCGTATCCGCCGAAGCTGTAGAAGAACTGCTTAGAGTTCGTATAGATGTTCGGGCTTCCCGAGGCATGATGATATACGAGGACCGCGCCGCCCTTACTCTGCGTCCCGAGGTAGTTGAAGACGGCGAGATTTTCGGTGCCGGGGTCGAAAGCGCAGCCCCCTGGAGAGCCATAGCTGTCGCTGAGTTGGTGCTCTCGGCGGCCCGCGTACGAAAGCTCTTCGACGACGTTGGCGCTGCCATCGGTGACGAAGACCTCGCTTTTGCCGTTTGAGCACTCGCCTTGCGGGCGGGCGAAGCCCTGAAGGATCGTGACGAGTTTAAGCGACGGAACGTCGTACAAATAAACTTCGGCGTTTCCCGCGTCGGAGACGAAGAGCCGCTGCGCGTTCTGAGCTCTCGCCGGCGCTTTGGGCGAAGAACCGCCGATCGAAACGGGAGGAGCATTCGGTAAGGTACTTTGCCGGCTGCAAGCGCACAACGCGAACGCTACATAAGCGACCTTTAGAAGAGTCTTCATTGACGAGCGTCACCGTGCCAGGAGAGGACGATTAGGCCGTGGCCGGTCTGTTTCCATCCCTGCCACATACGTAGGTTTGTAGCGCTCGGCTCGACGTAGGAAGATCCTCCGCCCCCGCCGCCGCCGCTATTGGTGTAACTGCTGTAGTCGGCGCATCCCGCTCCGCCGGCGCCGCCGCCGTAGTAGCCGCCGCCGCCGCCCCCACCGCCGCCGCCGCCGGCGCCGCGGCCGTAACGATTGCGAACGCCGCCATTACCGCCAGCGCCCCCCTTGCCGAGTTTGCCAGGCTTTCCTGGTTTACCCTGGCCCTCGTAGTAACACCCGGCCTGCGCCCCTCCGCCGTGTCCACCCGCGGTCTGCGAGCCGCCACCACCCGCGCCTCCGCCTCGGGTGTAGCCGCTGCCCGAACCTCCAACGAGGCCGCCTCCCTGACCGCCGCCGCCTTGCCCGGCGGTGTAGCCGAAGCCGTCACCGCCTGCCCCGCCGCCGCCGCCGGCGACAAGAACTCGGTCGATGAGCTGGTCGCCGCCTTCGCGGATATCGGAGGCGCCGCCGCCGCCAGCGGCATCGGGGTAGTCGTGCGTGCTTCCGTTGCCACCGCCGTTGTATCCGCCGGTGCTTTCTGATGCATTACCGCCGACGTAGACGTAGAACTTTTCGCGCGGGGTGACGGGGATGAACGCCTGCACCCGGCCGGCGTAACCGCCCTGCGACGCCGGGTTTGAAGAACGGCCCGAATCGCTGGCTCCGTACCCGCCTATGGCCACGACCTTTATTTCCGTCACATCAGGCGGCACTATAAAACTTTGCCGCGTGCCGGTATATCGAAAGGTTTGCTGCCCGGGCAGATGGTCGGGGACTACCGTTCCGGACGGCAGCATCTGGCTCGAGGTTCGCCCGCTTGCGCACCCGGTCAGAAGCACGGCGAAGAAAACACCAAAAGTACAATTACGGATCATGCCGAGGACCTCCGAAGTTGTTTTTTTCCGCAGTGCGCAAGTGAGAGACAGCGACCGCTGCACCGAACGGCGTAACCGCGAATTTTGCGTTCTGAGCCAATGGTGCTCCGCCCGCTGGGAACTTCCAACTGTAGGTTGCGCTCCGAGCGCTGCCGCACGTATTATTATCGGAGGCGAAGAGTTCACGCCCCATGATTACGCCTTGAACGACGTCGCAGACCGCACCGCCCTGGGAGCTCGATAGATCGATACGGCCCTCGATCGTCGCATGCTTCCCCGATATCGACAAATAGTATAAGCAGCTGCGAGTCGCCTCTCCGCAGCGCTGGTCGCCAACGATAAGGCGGTTTGCGCTGCTATCCCACTGGACCATTCCTGCCTGGTAGATCTTGCCGCCCGAGATCGAAACGGTGTGAGCCGACGCACCGTTCACCGACAACTCCGACAGCATGAACCTTCCATTTAGGCTGCTGCCGTCGAAGAAGAGATTTCCGCTCGAATCGTATCCGCCGAAGTTGTAGTAGTGCTGCTTGAGATTTTGAAACGTGTTGGGAGCCCCGGAGCCGTGGTGATACACCAGGACAAGCCCCGACTCGCCTGCGTTATCAAAAACGTTCATCACGGCGACATTTCCATTCATCGGATTCCAGGCGCAGCCGTCGGGATCGCCGTATGTATCGTCGAGTTGGTTCTTCTGACCTCCGGAATACGTCAGCTCGTAGATTGCCTTTGAGCTGCCTCCTGTTATCCAGACGTCTCCCTTATCGTCGGCGCACTCGCCTTGAGGCTGTCCGAAGCCCTGCAGTACGGTGAAAATCTTCAAGGACGGAATTTCGAAAATATCGATATCGCCGGTTCCTGGGTCGGAGACGAAGAGGCGCTCGGCTTGCTTCGTTTTCGCCGAATCTAGGTTCGCGGGCGAACCCAAGGCAGCTCGAGCGACCGTCGGCGGAATACCATTTTGGCTTTGGTTTCCGCAACCGGCGAGAATAGCGGCGATGCCTAACGGCATCCACCTCTGGTAGTCAAAAAAAAGTCTCACTCTGCCTCCGCAGCTCCGAGCGAAGTCTCCAGTGCGTTGCTTCGCCGCGCCGGCCGCGAAACTTGCCAGCCTAGTACTCGTGATTCTTTGCTAGGCTGACGGTCACGCCGACCGGATTCGAGAGTCCTTTGTACAGCGAGGCTATGGCGTCGCCACCCGCCGGATAGTTGAAGTAGGATACCCCGCCGTTGCCGTACGGGATGACCACTTGTGTGCCTTGCTTTTTTGGATTTGCGTTGTAGATCCAAGCCGAGCCAGGGTATCCTCCGAACTCGTCGAGCTGGGTCTCTCCCACGTAATACGCCACCCCGTTAAGAAGGCTGATTTGGAATAAAGCTCCCCCGTCGAGAACAAAGTACTGCCCGTCCCACTGGATCCCCGCGACGCCTTTCCACTCAGATGAAGGAGACGGCCCTGGAATGCGCAGGTCGATGAGTTTACTCCCATTTTTCGGTAACCACGCGAACTTTGAGGTCTGATTGCCAGAGGCCCCGTTGGTCGTTAAAAGATCGCCCCGGTTATCGTAGGCCAGCGCCGTAAAGTTGCCAACCGTACGATCGGAATAGAACGCCGGCTCGCCGCTGCCGCGAGCATAAATTGCAACGTTACCGGCTCCCTTCGAGCCCTCGCTCGTATTAGCCACGGCAAGATCGCCGGTCGTGCGATCGAACGCGCACGCGTTGGGGCGCAGCGGTGACTCATCGATCGTTCGCAGCGGCTTTTTCGCAGCATGCGCGTACTCGACGATCGCATCGGCGCCTGCGTCGGTTATGTAAACGTTACCGGCGGCATCGACGCACTCTCCTCTCGGTTTGACAAAACCGGTTAGTTGACCAACCAGCGACTTTTGCCAATATGTGTACACCGTGACTTCACTGGAAGCGTCGCTGATATAGAGAAGATCGAGCTTCTTCGCGCTGACGTCCATTCGCGGTGCCGTCTTTTGCTTACTCTCGGTTCGCGACACGCTAAACCGGAGCCGTTCAGAGATGCGGCCGGAGTTTGCACTCGCAACCGGAAGCGTCGCGACCGGCGATCGCGCATTGCAGCCAACGATCGCAGCGACGATGCCGAACGGCATCCACCAGTGGCGGCCGGAAGAGTTTCTCATGACGCCTCCGCAGCTCCAAGCGAGGACCTCCTCATCGCGTTCGCTCTTTGCAAACGAAAGACTTGCCGGCGAGTTAACCGTTTTAGCTGCCGACGCGCGCGATTACCGCGTCGGTAAACTCGGTGGTCGTTGCGTGGCCGCCGAGATCTGCGGTGGAGATTCCCTCTCCCACCGCCCCGAGCGCCGCATCGTAGATCGCCCGTGAGGCTGCTCTGGTGCGTTCGTCCTCGATGTACGAGAGAACGGCCGCCGCCGCGAGTATCATCGCCAAAGGATTGGCGACGTTCTTCCCTTCGAGCCGCGGGGCCGTGCCGTGCGGTGCTTCCGCCATAACCGCCGAGGGCCGCAGCGATTCGTCGAAGGCAAGGAGCACCGATTCGGCGCCGGCGATCGAGCCGAAGAGCTGCATCACTAGATCGGAGAGGCAGTCGCCGTCGCGATTGAGCGACGGGATGACCAGCGGCTTGTCGCCCGGCGCCGAGAGCAGCAGTGCGTAGGTCGCGTCGATGAGCTGGGGGTCATAGTCGACCTCCGGATGGCGGGCGGCGGCGGCATCCATCTCTTCCTTGAGCATGCCCTCGTAAACGGGGCTCACGGTGAACTTCGGCCCACCGAAGACCACTGCTCCAGTTTTTTGCGCGTGCTGGAACGCGTACTCGGCGACGTAGCGGCAGATTCGCCGCGAAATCTTTTCAGTGCGCAGCGCCACCTCGTCGAGGCCTTCGCCTTCGCGCCACTCCTTGGCGCCGTACGCATCGCCGACGGCCATGCGCACGACCGAGATCGGCGCGTGAATTCCGCCGACCGGCCGCACGCGGGGAAGCTTGCGCCCCGTGCGCACGATGACGCTGCCGCCGATCGCTTCGCGCAGGATGCGATTCGGAGAGCCGACGTCGCTCTTGCCTTCGGGCGTGATCGTGGCGGCCTTCAGCCCGAGCCGATGTTCTTTTATTGCCTGCGCGGCCTCGAGAACAACGCGGTTGCTCGTTTTGCGCCGGTTCTCCAGCGACAGGTCGTACGGCACGAGCACGAGCTCGACGCCGATTACGCGGCGGTCGAGCACCCGCAGCGCTTCGCGCAGCAACTCTTGCCCGGTCTGATCGCCTTCGAGAACGACGAGCGTCGGTG
>DATDHW010000002.1:0-14638 GCA_036521375.1 Candidatus Cybelea sp. | reverse complement strand
CCGTGAAGCGCTGCTTGACCCTGGCCGGTCTAGCCTTGGGGCTCATCGTGCTGGTCGGATGTCGCGAGGTGCGCGTAAAAACGCTTGCAACGGGCACAACCACCGTCTTAGGAGGCAACCAAATCACTATAGTACGCGATGCGGTCGCCCTGAGCAAGCTCGGCATACGTGCGCCCGTTCACTTCAAAGGTGAGTTCGGCGTCGCGCTTTTAATGGGCTCGCACGACCGAACCGGTTATAAGCAAATCGTGGAATCGATCAGCGCTAGTCCCCAGCGCGTACGCGTCGTCGCGTTCGAACAGGCGCCCGCCGACGCCGGCGAGCCGTCGGCGCCATACCGTACTTTTACGCTCTGGATCGTTCCGAACTCGGTCTATCGTCGAGGCGTTCGAGTTGAAGTCGTAACGCCGAGCGATGCACCGATCGCAACGACCTACTTACCATAGGTAGCCGTGCTCTCTCCGAAAGAACAATCATCCTCAGAATCAGACGCACTCGAGAATCTTGCGGTGCGCGTAGACCGCCTCGGCATCGTGACGATGCCCGACGGAACTCCGGACGAGGCCGGGGGCATCCTGAATCCGGCAGCGGCGCGAGCGCCCGGCGGCGAGCTGCTGCTCTACCCTCGCTGCGTTGCCGATGGAAACATCTCGCGTGTCGGAACGATGCGGACGCAGCAGGAACCCGACGGATTTCGCTGCGATCGTCTCGACTTCGCGCTGCAGCCGGAGGCTCCGTACGAAGTGCGGCCGCGTCCGGGATACGGATGCGAGGATCCTCGCGTGACCTACGTGCCCCAGCTCGAGGCGTACGTGATGGCGTACACCGCGTTCGGGCCCGACGGCCCGCGCATCGCGCTCGCGCTCTCGAAAGATGCGTACCACTGGGAGCGACTCGGCCCGGTGCGTTTCGCGGGCTCTGCGAACGTCGTCGGCGACGACAAGGACGCCGCCTTCTTTCCCGGAGCCGTGCTTTCGCCAGAGGGCCGCAAGTCACTGGCCTTCTATCACCGGCCCATGCTCCATCTGTCGAGTGTCGACGGACGCGCCGCAATTCCGATGATCGAACGCATGCCGTTTGAGGATCGCGAATCGATCCGCATCGGTTACGTGCCGCTGGCACCAGTCTTGAAAGACCGCAACAATCTCTGCGATGTCGCCGAGAGCCGCCAAGTTCTCTCTCCCGACGCATCGTGGGGTTCGATCAAGATCGGCGCGGGCACGCCGCCGGTAAAGATCTCACTCGATGGCACGGAGATGTGGCTCTCGCTCTTCCACGGCGTCGATTCGATCGGTAACGGCGCGCGCAAGCCTTCGTTGCAGTACCGGGCCGGCATCGTGCTGCACGACCTCGAGCGTCCCGACAAGATCCTGTACCGCTCGCCCAAACCCATTCTCGCGCCGGAGATGAAAGAAGAGCGCAAAGGCATCGTCGACAACGTCGTTTTTCCCACCGGCCTCGATCCGCGCCCCGACCTCGGCGAACACGTGTACGACATCTATTACGGTATGAGCGATTATGCGATCGGTGCCGCGCGGATGACGATTGAAACCCCGAAGGCGTGAACGAGACCCGTGCTCAAGTACCTCGCGATCTCGACGCTGCTCGTTGTCGGCGTCGCGATCGCCGTTGCCGCGTGGGTGAATCGCGACTTGATTCGCATTAAACTCGCGTCGGTCTACGCGCGCGTCGCGCCGAAGCCCGCCGCGCCGCTGCACTCCAGCGGCGCCCGCGCCCCCGGCTTCGCCGGCGATGCGCCCTGGGCGCTCTCGGCGCTGCCCGAGTGTCTGTCGCAGGTCTCGATGTCGAGCGGTTCCGTGCGCTACGTGCGAGCCCGTATACCCCGCGGTGCGGCGCGGATCGAGCCTCCGGCACGCTTGGCCTACGGCGATTGCACGATCGCGATAACGGGGAACGCGGCGCTGGTATCCCGAGGCGCCGACCGGTTTCGGATCCCGCCGAGCGTCGCGTTCTATCGGGCGGCAGGGTTGCTCGCGGTGATGCGCGAGAGTGACGGCAACGTGGAACTCCGTGTCTATCAGCCCGTACGGCCATGAGTGAGAACGAGGCGATTGCAGAACAGGTCCGCAAGCGGCGAAGCTTTGCGATCATATCTCATCCGGATGCCGGCAAGACGACGCTCACCGAGAAGCTCTTGCTGTACGGCGGCGCGATTCACGTCGCGGGGCAGGTCTCGGCGCGCAAGCGTCAGCGTCAGGCGACCAGTGACTGGATGGCGCTGGAACGCGAGCGCGGCATCTCGATCACCTCGACGGTGCTTCAGTTCGAATACGGCGGCTACACGCTCAACCTGCTCGATACGCCGGGTCACCAAGACTTCGGAGAAGATACGTATCGCACGCTCTTAGCCGCCGACAGCGCGGTCATGCTCATCGACGCAGCCAAAGGCGTGGAGCCGCAAACCAAAAAGCTCTTTGCAATCTGCGCCGAGCGCGGCATCCCGCTTTTCACTTTCATGAACAAGCTCGATCGCCCGAGCCGCGATCCGCTCGAGCTGCTCGACGAGTTGGAGAGCGTGCTGGGCATCGGCGCGTTTCCGATGAACTGGCCGCTGGGAAACGGCGAGAGTTTCCGTGGCGTGTACGACCGGCAAACCAAAGCGGTGCACCTCTTCGAGCGCGCCGCGCACGGCGCGACCCGCGCCACGGTCTCGGTAACCGACGCGAGCGACCCCGCGCTGCGCGCGCTGGTAGACGATCACTCGTACCGCCAGTTCCGCGAGGCGATCGAGCTCTTGGACGGCGCGGGCGAGCGTTTCGATCGTGACGCCATGCTGCGCGGTGCGACGACGCCGGTCTTTTTCGGCAGCGCCGTAACGAACTTCGGCGTCGGTCTCTTTCTCGACGAGTTCGTGCAGATGGCGCCGGCGCCGGTGGCGAGGGCCGGAATCGATCCGGGCGCCGGCGACTTTACCGGGTTCGTCTTCAAGATCCAGGCGAACATGGATCCGCGGCACCGCGACCGCGTCGCCTTCGTGCGCGTCTGTTCGGGAGAGTTCGCGCGCGACATGACCGTACGAAACGCGCGCACCGGAAACGCCGTGCGGCTTTCACGGGCGATGCGGCTCTTTGCCGACGACCGGGAATCTCTCGACGTCGCCTATGCCGGCGACGTCGTCGGGCTCGTGAATCCGGGCGCCTTCGCGATCGGCGACACGCTGTACGAAGGGGCGCCCGTCGCCTTTCCGCCGATCCCAGCCTTTGCTCCGGAACATTTCGCCTCGATGCGGAGTATCGACGTTTCGGGTTACAAATCGTTTGGCAAAGGCATATCGCAGTTGCGGGAAGAGGGGGCCGTGCAAGTCTTTTATCCGTGGGGAACGCCGCGCACCGAACCGATCGTCGGCGCGGTCGGCGAGCTGCAAGTCGAGGTTGCGAAGTATC
The DNA here is from genome assembly GCA_036521375.1 of Candidatus Cybelea sp. Classification (GTDB taxonomy): domain Bacteria; phylum Vulcanimicrobiota; class Vulcanimicrobiia; order Vulcanimicrobiales; family Vulcanimicrobiaceae; genus Cybelea. Next base: position 11,234 of record DATDHW010000002.1, on the reverse strand, counting down.
GTCTGGAATCGGAGTACGGCGTAAAGACGATCGTTTCGACGCTGCCGTACTCGCTCGCGCTCTACGTCGATGGGGAGCGCGAAGATCTCGCCGCCGCCCACCTTCCATCGAACGCCAAGCTGGTCGAAGATTGGCATGGGCGCGCCGCCGCTCTGTTCGAAAGCGAGTGGAGCGTCCGGCTCGCACGGGAGTGGAATCCAAACCTGCGCTTCACCGCATTCTCCGCGCAGAGCGGTGCGGAGGCACTGGCGTCGTGAGGCTCGTTCGCACGCTCCTAGCCGTCGCCGCGGCCGGCGTATTGGCGGCCTGTTCGTTCCAGAACGGCAACGAGCGGGAGGCCGATAAAATCACGAAGGCGGTGATCGGCAACGACCTTCGGCCGGTCCAGGACGATATCGCCAAAGGCGTGGGCATCACGCGCGTCAAGGTAGCGCAGTGGTCAGACGAGCTCAACGATCAAGGAAAGCTGGTCTCGGTCAAGGAGACGACCGCCGGCTGCGAGCCTGGCTGGCACTGCTTCGACGTGAAGTTTGCCAAGCGCGCGTACGTCGAGCGCATGCGCTTCGACGAGAACCATAAGGTCGTCAACTGGGATTTTCACATGGCCCCCCAGTGACGCTGACCGCCCGCGTTACGATCGAAAACGTCCGCGATGCAGCGCAGCGGCTTGAGGGCGTCGCGCATCGTACGCCGGTCCTGCATTCTCGTAGTCTCGATGATGCGTGCGGCGCGCGCCTCTTCGTCAAGTGTGAGAACCTCCAGCGGATGGGGGCCTTCAAGTTTCGCGGTGCGTACAATTTCCTGGCGTCGCTGCGGCCGTCGCAGCGGGAACGCGGCGTGGTAGCGTTCTCGAGCGGCAATCACGCTCAGGGGGTCGCCCTGGCCGCGCGGCTCTTCGGCGTACCCGCAACGATCGTCATGCCGACCGACGCGCCGGCCGTCAAGCTGGCCGCAACCAAGGGATATGGCGCCGAAGTCGTTCACTACGAACGCGAGAGCTCGCATCGTGAAGAGATCGCGCAGGGCTTGGCGCGGGAGCGCAACGCTACGCTCGTGCCCCCATTCGACGACGAACGAATCGTCGCGGGCGCCGGCACCGTAGCGCTGGAGCTGATCGAGCAGGCTGGCGGGCTCGACGCGATCGTCGTGCCGCTCGGGGGCGGCGGGTTACTCTCGGGAGCGGCGATTGCCGCGCACGCGGCCGATCCGGCGATCGCGCTCTACGGGGTCGAGCCGGAAGCCGGAGACGACTTCGTACGCTCGTTGAAGGAAGGGCGGCGCGTCTCGATCGGAGTTCCAAAAACGATCGCCGACGGATTGCAAACGACTGCCCCGGGCGATCTTACGTTCGAGATCGTGCGCGAGCACGTCCGTGCGGTCGTTACCGTCAGCGACGACGAGCTCCGCGAGGCGATGCGCTTCATGTTCGAGCGGATGAAGGTTGTGGTCGAGCCGAGCGGGGCGGCAGCTCTGGCCGCGCTGCTCGCGCGGCGCATACCAGAGCTTGCAAATAAGCGCGTCGGTGCCGTGATCAGCGGCGGAAATATCGATCCTAGCCGCTACGCGGCGTTGCTCACATCGAAGATGACGTAACGATCTCGCCGCAAGAAACGTACGTACCGAGGTCGGACGTGCTCTTGTGGACGTTGATCGCGTACTTGCCCGCGAGCAGCTTGTCGATCGTTGCCCCTTTGACCGTCGAGGTCGCGTTGCCGCTGACGACGCTGGTGAGCGGATAGGCGACGCCGCCGAGCTGCGCGCAGGTTCCGTCGTGAATGTGCGCGGGCTGCGGTCCCGCGGGGCCGTTGGGAATGCTGACGACGACGGTCACGCCGTCGGGCGTCTGCGTGAGCGTCGCGGTTCCGTTCTCACCCGATCCATTCTGAGCTTTCAAGTTGACGGTCAGGGTGTTTGTCGCCGCAGAGGTGGAAGCGATGCAGGTTGCCGCGAGGGCCATGCATGCCGCGAACATCATAATTCTCTTCATCGGCGAGCGGTTCTGCGTTCGGGCGGTCTACCCTCGCTTCGCTAAGGTGTCGAGCGGACGCGCTGGAGCGCGCTCAGCCTCCCCTCCAGCGTCGTGACTGCCGCACTGGCCTGCGCCGTCGGCGGCGAGTCCGAGCCGTCGACGACGTCGAGCAAGGATGCGGCCGATTCGTTGATGCGCTCGAACGCCGGCTTCGCGCTCTTCGGTGCTCGCGCTTCGCCGGCGAAGCTGCGATTCATCAGCGACTCTAGGCGCCGCGAGAGCGAATACTGCATCGCCAGTGCTTCGTGCGAGATCGACACGCGCGGATCCATCAGCACGACGAACCGCTGTTCGGAGATCTTTCCATCGGTCGAGAGCCGTACGACGTAGGTGCCCGGCGCTACGAGCGGTCCCTCCGGCGTACGCGGCGTATCGTGCGGAACGGCCGAGATCGGCAGATCCGGCGCGGTCGAGCGCGGCGCCGTTTCGCGCAGATCCCAGACGAAGCGATGCATTCCCGCCGAGGTCGCCGGGCGGACGAAGGGGCGCTCCCAATACGCCGGCTTATCGAGATGCGGAATCGGAGCGGGCGCGGCGTCGTCGCTCGAATAGCGGCGTTCGAGGCGCCCCTGCGTGTCGTAGAACGAAAGCACGACGCGGTTTGCCGGCGACGCGAGCGCGTAGTCGACGATCGCGCCGTCGGGAGGATTCTGGCCGGACGGTTCCTCCGGCGGCAGGGGCGTGTCGGTATTCGTACTGCGGCGGACGCGATACGCGTGCTCGGGAACGAAGAGGTGCGGCGCCGTAGCGCCCCCGGCGAGTTCGCGCAGCGGTTCGACGTCGTCGAGGATCCAGAAGCCGCGGCCGTGCGTCGCGGCGACGACATCGTTATCGTGCACGATCAGATCGCGTACCGACGTGTGGGGCAGATTCTGCTGCAGCGACTGCCAGCGTGCTCCACCGTCGAAAGAGACGTAAACCCCGTTTTCGGTCGCAGCGTAGAGCAGGCCGCGCGCGATGGGATCTTCTCGTACGGCGTTGACCGGCTGTTGCGGAAGGCCGGCGACGCTAAGCTCCCAGTGCATACCGCCGTCGTGTGTAATGTAGACGTACGGCCGCAGGTCGTTCAAGCGAAAACGATTCACGGCAACGAACGCGGTCTCGTCGTCGAACCGTGAGGCATCGATTTGCGAAACCTTGCTCCACGGGGTCAGCTCCGGGGGCGTAATATTTTTCCATTGAGGCTGCGATGAGCTTGCAGCCTGTGCTGAGCTTGTAGCCTGTGCTGAGCTTGCAGCCTGTGCTGAGCTTGTCGAAGCACGCGTAATCCAAACCTGCCCGTCGTCGGTGCCGGCCCAGATCGTTCCGGAGTGCACGTACGAAGGCGCGATCGCGTAGACGACGCCGCGGTGCTTGCCGCCTTCCGGATCGTCTTGCTCGAACGAACCGAGCATCGGCGGCACTCCTGGGTGGACCCTTGTTAGATCGGGGCTGATCGCGTGCCAGCTCTGGCCGCCGTTGCGGGTCGCGAAGACGACGTTTGCGCCGAAGTAGAGACGGTGCCGGTCGAAATGGTCGAAGGCGATCGGCTCGGTGCGGACGACTCGATAGTGTTTAGAGGGCAATGCGATCGGTGAGACTTGCTGCGTTTGATCGGTGCGCTCGTCGTGCTTTTCGACTTTTCCGCCAAACGTAACACCGGGATGCTGCGGGTCGGGGACGACGTAACCGTACTCTTGCGCTCCGGCCGTGTACCAGTCGCGCTCGGTGATCCGTCCCCAGTCTCCGCGGCTGACGACGCAGGCCGAGCCGCTTTCCTGCTGTCCCCCGCAGACCCAATACGGGAACCGATCGTCGGCGTTCACGTGATACATTTCCGCGGTCGGCTGATTGTACCAAGAGCTCCACGTCGCACCGCCATCGACGCTGATCGTCGCGCCCTGGTCGCTCGCGAGCGCGACGATTTCGGGATTGCGAGGATTGATCCACACGTTGTGGTAGTCGTCGCCGCCGGGTGCGCCTTTGATCGGCGCCAGCGTCTTCCCGCCGTCGGTCGAGCGGTACGTCGAAGTGTTCGTCAAGTAGACGGTCTGCGCGTTGCGCGGATCGACGGCTAGCGAAACGAGGTCGTCGCCGCGCTGCGCGATCTCCTCTTCACGGTTGACGAGGATGAAGTGCGAGCCGCCGTCGTCGCTGCGGTAAAGCGCCCCCGCTTCGTCGCCTTTGTTCTCGGCGTCGGCATACGCGTAGACGACGTTAGAGTTGCTCGGAGCGACGGCGACTTCGGCGCGGCCGATGCGCGACGGGAGCCCCGCGGTCAGCTGTGTCCAGCTCGTGCCGCCGTCGCTGGATTTGAAGAGGCCGCTTCCCGGAATTTCGAAGGAACTCCCGATCTCCCAAGGTGCTTGGCGTGCGGCCCAGAGGGTTGCGTAGACGACCTTCGGGTCGGCGGGATCGAGCACGACGTCGAACGCGCCGACGTTCTCGTTCTCGTACAGCACGCGCGAAAACGTGGCCCCGCCGTCGAGCGTCCGGTAGATGCCGCGCTGCTCGTTGGGACCGTACGGATGGCCCAGCACAGCAACGAAGAGGCGGTTGGGATCCGTCGGATCGATCGCCATCGAGGCGATCTGTTGGCCGTCGCGCAACCCGAGGTGCGTCCACGTCGCGCCGGCATCAATCGATTTATAGACTCCGTCGCCCACGGCCAGATCGGGACGCTGCAGCCCCTCACCGCTGCCGGCGTAGATAACGCTGGGATTGCTGGGGGCTATGGCGATCGCCCCGATCGAGCCGCTCGGTTCGCGATCGAAGATGGGCACCCAGGTTCGCCCCGCATCTGGGCTCTTCCAGATGCCGCCATTGACCGCGCCGATGTAGAAAAGGTTCGGCTGTTCGGCGACGCCGTCGAGCGCGACGGTCCGTCCGGCCCTCAGCGGACCGATGAATCGCCACTGCATTGCGGCATAGAGTGACGAGTCGATCGCGGGCCCGGCGGCCGATGCGGTTGCGAGCGTCAGCGCAACGGCGAGGGCGGCCGGCGCGATTTTCAAAGTCGCCGGCCGTTGGGGCTGCGCCCGCGCCGCTTCGGTTGAAAGGCCGGCCCGATCTTCCAGCTCGTCTTACGCGGAAGCGACGTATCGACGTCTCCGCAGCCGATCGGCGTGAAGTCGCGGCAATCGTGCGGCCGCCCTTCGTAGATGCCGCAGTAGTGGCGCCCGCTGCGCGAGCCCATGAGGAAGACGCACTGATCGCCGAGATCGTCTCCGACCTTGCGCAGCCAGCCCACGTGGAAGCCGTCTGCAGAAGAACGTTCGACGACGTAGCGGCGGAGCGTTTCGTCATAACTCATGCCGAGGTGATCGGCGATCCGCTGCACGTCGGCCTGGCTGACGAAGGGCTCGTACCCGCTGCAGCACTCCGCGCACCCCGGAGGGCAGGCGATGTTGTCCGGCATGTCTTTGAGATGCTGTCGGGCCAGGTCGATGACGCGGGCAACTGCTTCCACGAATTCCGGGTCGTCGTTGTACTTGTAGACCCACTCGCGGTGCGTGATTTCGTTGACGTTATAATAACGCGTCGTCTCTTCGTCGAACTCCATCGTCACGTGCTCTTCGTCGATCTCGATCTTGTTGACGTGCTGCAGCGGACGAGCGTCGAGAAGCTCGGGATGCGTCGCTTGTCCGGTGCGGCGCGTGTAGTTTCGTAAAGTGGTAAGGTCGATCGTCTCCATAACGGCTCTTCGATTCCCGCGCCCTGCGGGTGCGGCCTCCGTTGGTATCAAAAGAGCAGAGCATGCAGACGGCAATCGGCGTCGATCTCGGCGGCAGTCACGTAACGGCTGCCGTCGTAACCGAGGATGGGAAGATCCACAGCCAGCACGAGGAGGACCTCGAGGACCTTCGCTTCGAGTCCGTGGTCGGTGCGATCGAAGAGATGGTTTCGCTGGCGCTGCGCGACGCCGGGCAGGTGAGCGGAATCGGTATTGGCTCGCCGGGGAACATCGACGCGGCGTCCGGCGCGGTGCTCTACAGCCCGAACTTCGGCTGGGAGAACCAACCGCTGGGTGAGGCGCTGCGCAAGAAGTTCTCGGTTCCGGTCTACGTCGCCAACGACGCCCGCTGTGCCACGCTGGGAGAGTACGCCTTCGGCACGGGCCGCGGGACGAAAGATTTTGCGCTTTTGACCCTGGGAACGGGCATCGGCGGCGGGATCGTCGCAGGCGGCGAGCTGATCTTGGGCTACCGTTGGGGCGCCGGCGAGATCGGCCATCATCAGATTCGGCCGACCGACGGTTTCGTCTGCGGGTGCGGGAAGATCGGCTGCTTCGAGGCTCAGGCTTCGGGAACCGGCTTGATCCGCCACGCGTTTGCCGTTGCGCCCTCGTTTCCGCGAAGCACGATGCTCGACGTCGCGCGCGACAAGCTCAGCTCGAAGAAGATTCGCAAAGCGGCGCAGGCCGGTGACGGCCACGCGATGGCCGCGTGGAAGCGCTTTACCGCCGATCTGGCGATCGGGCTCGCGAATATCATCGCGTTCGTGAACCCCGAGAAGATCGCGCTCGGCGGCGGAGTCTCGAGTGCGGAAGACTACCTGCTCGACGCCGTCCGCGCTCCGGTGGATGCGCTGACCACGATGGTGCCGAAAGGGACGACGGAGATCGTAATTGCGTCGCTGGGAAACGACGCGGGTCAGGTCGGCGCGGCGACGATGGCGCTGCGCGGAGGATTGGTAGCCGGAGATGCGGTCGCGGTATAGACTTCTTTTCCTTGCGGGTCTGCTTGCGCTGGGCGGCCTGCCGGCGCGTTCGCAGTCCGGTGACACGATTCACAAGATCCGCCACATCGTCATCATCATGCAAGAGAATCGCTCGTTCGATACCTATTTTGGGACCTACCCCGGAGCCCAAGGTATTCCGATGGCGGACGGCGTGCCTGCGGCTTGCGTGCCCAATCCGCGCGGAGGCAACTGCGTGCGGCCCTTCTACGATACGAGCGACGTCGACCGCGGCGGCCCGCACAACGCCAAAGCGGCGAGCGGCGACGTCGACGACGGACGGATGGACGGTTTTCTCGAGCAGTCGCGTCGCGCCCGGCGCGCATGCCGCGATCCAAACGCACCGAACTGCGGAGGCTCGCCCGACGTGATGGGCTACCATGACGGGAGGCAGCTCGTCAACTATTGGCGCTACGCTCGCGACTACGTGCTGCAGGATCGGCTCTTCGAACCGAATGCGTCGTGGAGTCTGCCGCAACATCTCTTCATGGTTTCGGAGTGGTCGGCCGCGTGTTCGCGAATCGGCGACCCGATCAGCTGTATCAACGAACTGCAGAACCCCGACCTTCCGCCCGATTACGACAAGCGCAATAATCGCGTCCATGCGCCCGGACGCCCAGACTACGCCTGGACCGATTTAACCTACCTATTGCACGCCCGCCACGTCAGCTGGGCCTACTACATCATGTCCGGTACTGCGCCCGACTGCGTCAACAACGACGAGGATTGCGCACCGATGGACCAGCGGTACCACACCCCGGGGATCTGGAACGTCCTGCCCTACTTCGATACGGTTAAAAAGGACGGCGAGCTCGGGAACATCCGCGATCTGCGTGATTTCTACACGGCCGCGCATAACGGCACGCTCCCCGGCGTCGTCTGGATCTGCCCCGCCGGCCCGTTTAGCGAGCATCCGCCGGCATTGATCAGCCGCGGCCAGTCCTATGTAACCGGCCTCGTCAATGCGATCATGCGAAGCCCCGACTGGAAGAGCACGGCGATCTTTTTGAGCTGGGACGATTGGGGTGGATTCTACGATCACGTCGTTCCCCCGCGCGTCGACCAGAACGGTTACGGCCTTCGCGTACCGGGAATCGTGATCAGCCCGTACGCTCGCCGCGGTTTCATCGATCACCAGACTCTCAGCCACGACGCCTACGTCAAATTCATCGAGGACGACTTCTTGGGCGGCTCCCGGATCGATCCAAGCACGGACGGCCGTCCCGACCGCCGTCCAACGGTTCGCGAGAACGTGGAAATCTTAGGCGACCTTCGTAAAGACTTCGACTTTTCTCAAGCGCCGCGCGCGCCCGAAGTGCTGCCCAACGCGACCGTCTGGAACGGCGTGGACGCCAAATAGCTAAACTGCGGCGAGCGTTGGGTGCGCGGCGTGCTCGGTGATCTCGGAGATGAGTGCGGCGATGCGGCGAGAACTGCGGCGGGGCGCGACGACCTCCTGATTGTGCCGGATCATTTCGAGGCGATCCGGCGCGTCGATCAGCGTTTTGACCGCGCGCACGACGCCGGCGGCGCCGTTGAGGGCGATGAGACCGAGTCCGTTGTGCCGCACGAAGTCGACGTTGCCGCGTTCCTGGCCGGGAACGTAGTCGTAAACGATGATCGGAAGCTGCGCGGCGTTGGCTTCGGCGAGCGTGCCCGGGCCGGCCTTGGTGACGAGCAGATCGACGGCCCGGAAATACTCGGGAATCTTGTCGGTAAAGCCGAGGACGTGCATCGGTGTCGGGAGCGACGGCGCGACGTCGCGCAGTTTTTGTTCCAGCGGTTCGTTGCGGCCGCAGACGACGACGAGCGCGATCGGGAGCTTTGCGCGCGCCAGCGCGAGCGCCGTCGAGAGAAGCTTTCCGCCGCCCTCGCCCCCGGCCATCAACATGACGACCGGCAGGTCGGGCGAGAGACCGAGCGCCGCACGGAGGTTTTCCTTGCTGCCGGTTACGTCGTCGAATTTCGGATGGATCGGATGGCCGAGCAGATGCAGACGCGACGTCGGGACGCCCCGCGATAGCGCTCGCTGGTAGACTTCGCGCGCGGGTACGACGACGGCGTCGGCATTGGGCACCAGCCACGACTCGTGGACTTTCCCGAGGTCGGTAATGACCGTGACGACCGGAACGTGCTGCATGCGAGCATCGTCGCGGGCGCGCAGCGCTGCGTGGTTAAGCAGCGGGTGAACCGAGATGATAACGTCGGGCTGGTAACTGATGAAAAGATCGCGCAGACGCTCGCGATAGAGCGGTTCGCAAAAGCGCACGAGCGCCCGGTAGCGCCGCCGGCCGTTGGTAGCGTAGTACAGGGCGCCGTAGACCGGCGGAGCGTAACGCAGGGCCATGCTGTATCCGAGGCCGAGCTGGGTCAGCGGGAAGGCACAATGAGCCGCGACATCTTCGATACGGGTCTCGAAGACGTTCGGCGCGCCGGGCTCCTCTAGCGCGGCCACGATCGCGTTTGCGGCGCTGCGATGGCCGCCGCCGGTGTCCGAAATCAAAAGAAGCGCCCGTTTGGCCATTCGACCTCCCGATTAGGCTCTGGCCGGAACCCTCCTCGTTGCGCGCCGGCCGGCGTTTCGCGCTCTCCGGCTCGTTGGGGCGAGCCAAGCTAATAGCGCTCGAGCCGGCGCATCGTAGAAACGGAAGATGTCGCCGAACTCGACATCCGGGTTTCGGTGGTGCCCGTCGTGGTCCTCGGGAAGCACGACACCGAGCGGGCGAAGAGTGCTTCGGATCCACCCCGGAGTCCGCCATCCCAGCTCGGTCGTGTGCCGCCACCAGACGTGCAGCTGCCCGAGGAGGAGTCCGGTAAGCGCCCCTGGCCACGAGAGGTGCCAGACGACAGCGGCGGCCACGATGTAAGGTACGGCACCGAGAAATCCATCGAGCAGTACGGCCGGATCGATCGAGAGCACGGCGTGATCGAAGTACGGACGGCGGCGATCGTGGTGCGTGCGCAGGTGAAGCGTGAACCAGAGATGCTGCGGAACGTGATAAAAGAAGGTCGAACCAAAGTCTCCCACGACCAGCGTGACGATGAGAGCCGTAATGAAGAGCATGCGTTCCTTTCCCTCAGGCGGCCTTTTGCAAATTCACAATATCTCGTTCGTTATGGCGGTCATAGTGTTGTGCGGCTGCACCATACCTACCATATACCATACTGGCGTCACGCCTAAAGCGCCCCGATTGCAGCGCGCTCTTAATATCGTGCTAAGCTGGCCGGCGCCGGCTGACGTCGACGCGCTCGCCGGTGCGGTGCTCTTGCGCGACGGCGGCCCCGTCGACGCGCCGGAGCTGGCAATTACGCGTGCGATTCTGCGAACGAATCCGCGGCTCGTGCAGGCGTACGCCCTCGCTTTTGCCGGAGCGACGACTCGCGCGGCGCGCGCGCACCGGCTTCCCCCCGAGTTTCTCGGAGCGATGCTGCTTCAGGAATCGGCGTACGATCCGCAGGCGATCTCGTCGGCCGGTGCGATTGGCCTGGCGCAGTTCATGCCGGAGACCGCGGCGGGGATGGGGATCGATCCGTACGATCCGTACGATTCAATCGACGGCGCCGCGGCGCTGGCCGGCAGCTACGTCGCCGCGTATCGCTACCGTTCGGGCGACCGCTATGCCCTCGCACTCGCGGCCTACAACGCGGGCCCGCTCGCGGTCGCGCGCTATGATGGCGTACCGCCGTATCCCGAAACGCGCGACTACATCGCGCTGATCTACGAGCGCTGGGCTCGGATCCTGTCGTACGAGCGCCCGGCGGAATTCGCGTCGAAGCGTTGAAGCGTACCCGCCCATAGGAGGTGGTCGTGATCGGTTCTCCCGCACGCTGTGCCCTCGTCGCGCTGCTCGTTCTCGTGCCGGTCGGGTGCGGGTTCCAAAGCAGCCCGGCACAAGGCCTGAACTTTGCGGCGCCGCCCGGCTGGAAAGCCTCTCCTGGGGTCCTGGGCTTCATGCAGTTCTGGCGCGCCCCGGCCAACAACGGCGAGTTTCTGATGCTGTTTCGCTCGCCGAAGAGACTGACGGCCGACGACATCTTCTCGAGCGATCGCATGAAGAATACGCTGCAGGACGCCTCGATCGTCCGGCGGCAGCCGATCACGATCTGCTCGAAACAGGCCGCCACCTACGTCGAGGCCCGCGGCTCGTCCTCGAAGGGGCGCCCCGACCGTGTCGACCTCGTGCTGAGCGATGTCGGCGGTACGTCGTACATCGCGATGTACGTGCGGCCGGTTGACACGCCACCCAATCCGATGGCGATGGCGTCCCTGAAAGAGCTTTGCGCGAAACCGTGATCGCTTGGCGCAGCGCAGTGCGTTAAGACAGCTCTTCGCGCGACAGCCGCTCGGGTGGACTGCGCCGCAATCGCCCGGGCCGCCCTTGCGGCGCGTCTTGGGCTGGCCCGCGCTGACGGGAATCGGCCTCGGAACGATGCTCGGCGGCATCTTTCCGACGATCGGCGCCGGAGCGCACGCCGCCGGGCCCGCCGT
>DATDHW010000001.1:0-23478 GCA_036521375.1 Candidatus Cybelea sp. | reverse complement strand
TCAGATGGTGAGCTCGCGCGCCGGCAACTTCGACCCGAATCTCTACGCGCTGTGGACGAAGAACGGCTACGGCTCGGGCAAGAAGGTCTTCCTGCGTGACATCACCTCCGGTTCGATCGGAGCGTATAGCGCTGGGCCCGGTTACGATCAGATGACCGGCATCGGCGCGATGGTCTTCGGCAACTTCGGCAAACTGCTGAAGTAACGTCGACACACCGAGCGGAGCATAAGGGGAGCGACTCGTTCGCTCCCCTTATTTCTAAGCAAGGAAAAGGCGGGAACCTCATAGGTAAGTAAGCATATGCGTGAGGTTTTTGCCGTGAACATAAGAGAAATGCGACCGTTGCTGGTGGCGGTCTGCTTGGGAGCCACACTATCTGGCTGTTTGGGCACAGAGTTTAGCCGCCTATCGAGCGATTCAGGGCCTCTCACTAGCCTGAATGAAAAGCGAGCTGGCTCCTGGATAGACTCGGGTTCCTCGTCTGGCGACCTGCTTTACGTAGCGAGTGGGGGGGCGTCGATGTCTTTAGTTACCCTGCTGGCCACGTCGTCGGAAAGCTGACGGGTTTCATTTCCCCGCTGGGAGAATGCGTCGATTTAGTTGGCGATGTATTTATCGTCGACTTCGCCGACCGGAGCTTCAAATCGAGCCTGATCTACGAGTACGCCCACGGGGGCACAAGCCCGATCGCAACTCTCGACGATCCGGATTGGGCTACGGGCTGTGCAGTGGATCCGTCGACGGGGGATCTTGCCGCATCTGGTGCGGCAATTGCAATCTATCCACACGCGACGGGAGCGCCGAGGATTTATTCGAGCCCAGCCTACATCTTTCGCTTTTGTGGATACAACAACCACAGCGATCTCTTTCTTTCTGCTACTGCCTTGACGTCAAGGGGGGATACCGTCTTATTGCGTCTATCACATGGCAGCAATGCGGTTCAGCAGATAGCAGTGAAGGCGAGCCTTTATTCGAATCCAAATATGTATCCATCGGTCCAATGGGACGGAGATCACATTACGATGTCGTCGACGTTTTCTCTGGGCAATGTAGGACCAGTTTCAATTTATAGCCTTCGTATCGCAGGGACCCAGGGCACGATCGTTGGAACCACAACGCTGAATAGCAAAAAGAATAAATACACTGGCCAGCTCTGGATTCAACGAAAGTCCATTCTTGCGGTGGATTATGCACGGCATGGAGGGCAGGTTGGAGAATGGAAGTATCCAGCGGGCGGCACGCCGCGCAAAAATATAGTCGATTTGAGAGGCGGCGGGATTTATACGGGAGTCGCGGTCTCACCACCCTCTTGGACCTACGCCGGCTCATCAATGCATTGACCCGCGTAACAGCGTCTTGTGCAAAGTTTCGGGCCCGGCTTCTAACACGATTTTTAATCGGCGAACTCGCTTGCGTCGAGGCGGTTGGGGATTCTGAATGCATCGATCGGCCGGTCGGCGCCGAAATCTGGCTAGGGAATCCGCCCAGGCTCGGTCGCTATCGAGCGAGTCGAGCCAGATAGACGTCTTTGCTTGACCGCTGCAGGCCGTGCAGCACGACGGCGATGCCACCGAGAACGATAACACGGGTTCGCGTAGCGAGTCGCGTCAGGATGCCGTGAGACTTCAACGCTTCTTCCATTCGCGTACTCCGCTTTCGATACGATCGGATATAGCGATGGCTTCAGCGACGGAACGAGGCCGTTCGCTGGTCCAGGGCTCGCTGTTGCTCTTGATATCCGACTGCGTAGTCTTGGGGGAGCGCAATCGTCTTAGCGTCATCGCTAAAGAAAGGCTTCGTTTTTCTTCCTCAGAAGCGTGAGCGGCAAGCCGCGATGTGGCTTCTCGCCCCTTTTCGACCCACTCATCGGATACGCGCTTAGCTGTCGATTCTTCAATGTGATGGTCCCAGAGGAAGCGGAAGCGTTTCTCCGACGGCACCTCGGAAAAGAAGGAGAAGATGGCGGACGATGCCCGGCCCGCTCCGATGGGAAGACGGCCGCTGAGCCCGCCGGCCAATTCATCGGCCTTCACCGGATCCTTGCCCGTCGCATTGATGATACTGAGGACGGTGCGGTCCGCTGAGCCTTTCATGCCCCCATCCTAGCAGACTCGCCCGCCGGCTGTCTTTGCCGCTGCCGAAGGCAGGCAACGTTCTTAGTCCGCCGTTACATTGGTGCTCAAGTGGACGATCCGCTAATCCGGTAGGCTTCGGTTAGGTTTTTGGCTGTTCGCTCTTTAGCAGAATTTGATTGTCCCGGCGCGTCTCCAGTTCGAGGCGCCCGAGAGCAGAGTCAAGCGCTTCGCACAACTGCTTGTTAACAGGCGACGCGAAGAGCATTACGTACGGAAGCCCGTCGTCAGCGTCATCGGAGCCGGCCCAGGAAAGCCTATTTCGATAGGGCCGAAGCTGGTTTTGAATCGCTACGATCGCCATCAGCAGCGCTTGGAGCGTATCGATGCCCATCACGCGACCCGCCTTGAATTCTTCTAGGCCACGGATCTCGTACTGACACACGTAGTCTCTGCTAGAACGGTAGGGCCGCCAAATGCGAAGCGAGACGCGCCCCTTACCATCGAGCCCGAGCACACGCGAGGCGACGATCGGGCGATCCCGTCGTGGCTCGCTCGCATGGCGTCTAGTCACCGGGGCACCCTAACTACACCCGGACGTCGCTCCGCACGAGTCGCACTTTTCGCAGGCGCCGTTACGCACCATCGTTAGCTGGCCGCATTCGGAGCATGCGTTGCCGGTGTAGCCTTTGGCTTTGGATGCATTGATCGCTTCGGTTCGTGCTAGCAGGGCGACGGCCGTCCCACCCGCTCCTCCGGGGTTCGTCGCAACAATCGACGGAGAAGCGGGTGACGGCTCTTGCCCAGGATGGAGATGGGTGCTAACTGGATGGAGCATTTCCACAACACCCGCGGGTCGGACGTTGACCCCTCCCTCTTCCTCGGCGATGTAGTCGTCCTGTACCTCGGGACCCATGGCATCCATTTGCATGGACGGCTGTACGTGCGCGAGATCGTAGCGTCCGAGATAGCTCACTGCGAGCTCGCGGAAGATATAGTCCAAAATCGACGTCGCCATCTTGATGTGATCGTGGCCGACGACGGGGCCATTGGGCTCGAAACGCGTGAAGGTGAAGGCTTCGACAAACTCCTCGAGCGGCACGCCATGCTGTAAGCCCAGCGAAATCGCGATTGCGAAGTTGTTCATCAACGAGCGGAAGGCCGCGCCTTCCTTGTGCATGTCGATGAAGATCTCGCCCAGCTGTCCGCCTTCATACTCACCAGTACGCAGATAGACTTTGTGGCCGGCGATCGTCGCCTTTTGCGTATAACCGCTGCGGCGCTGCGGCATCGGCCGGCGCTTGGCGATATACCGGTAGACGAGTCGTTCTGCGATCTGCATCGGCGTAGCGAACGGCTGCGGCGTCTGCGCAGCGCCCGATTCTTCCTGACCCGTATCGCCGCCGAAATCGTAGCTCGCGGCAAGGGGCTGCGAGAGCTTCGAGCCGTCGCGATAGATCGCAAGCGCTTTGATCATCCGCTCCCAAGAGTACCGATAGGCCTCCTTCACTTCGGCAATCGTTGCAGTTTGCGGAAAGTTCACCGTTTTTGAAATTGCGCCGGAAACAAATGGCTGCGCAGCGGCCATCATGTCCACGTGTGCGAGCGGGCGGATGTACCGTTCGCCGAACTTGCCGCAGGGCGTCGCGCAATCGAAGACGGCAAGATGCTCGTCGTTGAGATCGGGCGCGCCCTCGATCGTCATCCGGCCGCAGATATGGGCCGACGCCTCTTCGATTTGTTGCGTGGTGAAGCCGAGCCCATCGCGCAGCAGCGAAAAGCTCCAATCGTTGAGCTGCTCTTCAGTTAAGCCGAGCCGTTGTTTGCAGAACTCCTCGCCGAGCACGAACTTGTTGAAGACGAACGGCAGTTCAAAAGCGCTCGGCAGCGCAGCCTCGAGCTTTGCGGTGGCCGCTTCGTCGAAGCCTTTGGCCTTGAGCGTCGCGCGATTGATGTGCGGTGCCCCTTCGAGTGTGCCGGTACCTTTGGCGTAGCTCTCGATCGCCTCGATCTGCTCTTTGGAGTAGCCGAGCTTGTGCAGCGCCGCATCGACGGACTGGTTGACGATCTTGAAGTAGCCGCCGCCGGCAAGCTTCTTGAACTTGACGAGCGCGAAGTCGGGCTCGATGCCGGTCGTGTCGCAGTCCATCACGAGCCCGATCGTGTTGTGCGAGACGAAGCCGTTCGCAAAGTAGGTGACGTTGGCCGGCACCGAGAGGTCGTAGGTGAACTGCTCGCCGCCGTCCTCGTTGGCAGCGACGTCGTCGTAGAAGAATTCGAGCGCGCTCTTGAGCTCGTCGCTGCCGGTGCGCTCCAGGAGCTCGCAGGCTGCGGTGCGGCTGATGGCACCCGCGTGACGGTAGCCGTACAGCGTGGTGCGCGGGTAGAGCTCACTCGAATGCGGCACGAGCGTCCGCAGCACGTCCTTGGGAAGGAAGACGCGGTCGCCCTTGGTTCCCTGCCAGGTTTCGGAGGGCCGCGTCGCGCCGAGTTTGCGTTCACCCATGAAACCGACGAGCTGCTGGAACTTGCGCGCGTGTTCGGCGTTGCGAACCCGCAGAACGTAAAGATCGGAGCCGCTCCAGCCCGTCTTATCGGTGCGCGTGCGCGTGGGGATGCCGAGCGTCAGCAGCACCGTGCGAACGTCGTCGATCAAACTCTCGTTGGCCGTCGAGAAGTGGACCGAACCGTTGATCAGCGTCGCGTCGGCTTCGAAGAGGCCGCGCACGAAGGCCGCATAGATCGCGGGATCATTCGAGGCGAGGATCGCGTCGGGTACGTGCGAGACGTAGCTCTTGCCGCGCGCGTCGGTCGACGGATGGTGTTTGGCGAAGCCGCAGGCTTGCCACCACATCGCGAGCGGAACCGAGTGCAGGCCGATTTCGAACGAGCCCGGCTTATCGGTAACGGTCGCCTCGACGCCGAAGAGCTGCCGCGCCAGCGCGACGAGCCGGCGACGCACGTCGGGATCGTCTTGCGAGACCGTGAGCCGCAGACCCCGCGCGTTCAGCGTGCCGCTGCCCATGAAGTAGCCAACGAGCTCGGCGAGATCCGACGTCAGCTTCGCAGGCGTCGTCGTTGTGAAGTCGGCGTTCCAGTGCTGCTCGCCCAGCGGCGGCAGCGTGACGCTCTGCGGCTGCCCGGCGAAGCCGCCCATCGAGAGCGCGACGGTATCGCCCGCGGCGATTTCGGCAAGGCGCTTCCAGGCGAGCTCGCCCGATTCGCGATCGACGACCTTGACGCGATGCTCCGGCGTTCCTTGGATCGTGTACCCGCCGGCTGTCTTGATACGGCGCGTCGGCGAGATGCCGTTGACGAAGAACTTGGTCGCGCGCTGCTCGCCGTCGTCGGTCAGCACGCGTACGTTGATATCTTGCCACTTGCTGCCGTCGACGTCGCCGAGCCGGCGTAGCCGCGTCAGGCCGCGGTCGGTCGAGACCAGCGAGTTCCCGGTGAGGCATCCCGTCGGCGCGATCACGACGGTCTGCGCGTTACGGAAGCCCGCGACCTCGCCGATGGAGAGCGCGTCGTCCCACATCTTGCGCGCCAGCGCCCACGTCGCTTGGGTAAAGAGCGTCGGCGCGTGCGTGACCGGCGTCACCGTCAGTCCTTCGTACTCGCTGGATTCGGCGGCGCGCGCCGCTCTGCGGTGATTGCGAATTACGCGCAGCATCGGCTCGCGGTTTGCTTCAAATCGGGCAAACGAGCCGAGCTGCTGCGCCATTTCCGCCGACGTGCGATACGCGGCGCCCGTCATCAGCGACGTGATGGCGCCGCACCAGCCGAAGCCTTCTTCCGAATCGTACGGCAAGCCCATACGCATCAATAAGGTGCCCAAATTCGCATAACCGAGGCCGAGCGTGCGATAGCCGTGATTCTTCTCGGCGATTTTGCGCGACGGCATCTGCCCCATCGTTACCGAGATCTCGAGCGTCGTCGTCCAAATGCGGGCCGCTTCGGCGAAGCGTTTCGCGTCGAAATTACCGTCGTCGTTGAGGAATTTGACGAGATTTAGGCTCGCGAGATTGCAGTTGTGGGCGATGAGGCCTTCGGCGATCACTGAGTGCGTCACGGGCTCGGTGATATCGTAAACCGTGGCGACGCCATCGGGAACAACGGAGGTGACCTTCGGAGCGCGCGGGTTCTTGAGCTGCGCGGTAAAGGGCGATTCGCGGAGTTCCTGGGCCACACGCTCCTTATCAGCGGAGCACGGGAAGCCGACGAGCGACACGAACTTGCGCGACTGCTGATTATAGAGATGAAGCTGACCCTGTGGGTTCTTCCGCCCGGCGGGACGCATCCACGATATCCGCGAGGTCATGCCGAGATCGGAGAGCAGAAGCTGAACGGAGCGCAGCAGTGTCGGCGAGGAAGACGCGAGCATCACTTCTTTTTCCGCCGCCTTGCCGTTCATGCGGATACAGCCGTCGGCCGAGAAGAGGCCCTGGAGGTACGCAACCTTGAGGTCTTCCGGCACGCGGTGAATCGCCGTCGGCACGTCTTTGTACAGCGCTGTCGCTTGTTTGAAGCCGTAACGATGCTGTAAATACGAAACCAGCGACGCTTGCGACGCGTTGGTTTGCATCACGCCGTTGTTCTGCGTGTAGATATTGCTCGCTCGGACGATCGCCGGCGCGCTGGAGGAACCTACCGCGACGGCTTTGAGCTCGTTGAGCTGCGCGGCCATGAACTCGGCGGTACGCTGCTCGCGCGGACCGAAGACCAGCGCGACCGTATCCTTATTGAATACGCCGTCGCCCGTCAGCCATCCGAGCATCTGCCACCGCTTGACGTCGGCCGGGTCGGAAGCGAAGGTTACGGGGTTACCGGTCTCACGGATCTCGACCCGGTCTTCGAGTGGAACAAGCTCGTCCAGACGCTTCCAGGCGCCTTCAAGTGTGAGGAATTTGTGATCGCCCGTCGCGCGGATCTCGCGGCCGTCGGCGAGTTTCATGCGGTAGACTTGCCGTTCGCCGACCTTGGTGATGTAGGCTGGGCGATGGGCGCTCAGACGCCGGTGATCTTGCTCCGAGTGAATGTCGGTCGTGATGAGTACGCGCTGTCCGCTCTCTTGCCGCTCGAAGAGCTCTTCGACGGTTCGCAATCCGTCAGGTGTGCTGATGCGCGTCTCCGGCGCAAAGCACGCCGTATCGTCGATGAAAACGTACTCGGAGCAATTATGGACCTTCAGTCCGTTTGCGAAGAAATGCCGCGTGTCGGGCTCGGTTAAATCGAAGACGTCGGCGATGCCGGACGGCTCAAGCGAAAGGAAGTCATCGGAGAGGGATACGCCAGGCCGTAACCCTGCATCGAACTCACCCGAGATTTGAAGGTGGTTGCCCGAAAGTTTGGACTTAATTGCAAACGAGAGCAACAGCAGTTGCAGCTGCCTGAGCAGCTCCTCGGGGCCAGAGCGAAGGACGGTCGACGTCGCGCCGCTTCCCTCGAGCACAACCTCAGAGTTGACCGTTAGGAGACCCCTGATGAGCTCTGAGGCCGACGTACGCTCGAGGGCAAAGACAGCGGCACTGAAAGCCTTAATCGAAGCATGTTCGTCAAGCACGACGTAGGCCGCGACGTCGGGAGGGGTCGCCTCAACATCTCCACGGCGCGGCGCTAGACGCGAGCCCGAAACGGCCGGCTGCATAAGCGGGGTGCCGGTCGCGCAGCACTCACCGATGGCGATTCCGATTTCGGAGGCTACCCGCTCATCGAGGGTAACGGTGCCGAAGCCCGAGCCGCTCAGGACGAGGCGATCGCCGTCGCGCAGCTCGCCGGCGGGAACATCGCCGCGATTCTCGGTCCAAACCTTGTGCTCGGCGGTGAGCTTGAGCTCGTAGCCGGCCTTCGTGCGGAGGCGATAGACCGGCTTGGTTCCCGTGGGGAAAATCTTGCTGACGAAGTGTGGTCTGCCGTCGCCGCCGATGACGAACGCCGCCCTTCCGACGAGATCTTCGATACGAGCCGGACCGTCGGCCGTCGCGACCAGCGTATCGCCGGTAACGCATGGATTCGTTGCGTTGATGCGATCGTCGTTCGAGCACGTATGCCACTCTTGAATCGTATCGTCGTACTGCAGGCCGGGGTCGGCGCACTGCCACGCGGCGACGGCGATCTCTTCCCAGAGGTCGCGCGCTTTGATGCGCTTGACGATGTCGCCGGTCGTGCGGGAGGTCAGCAGCCAGTCCGCGTCGCGCTCGAGCGCGTCGAAGAAGCCGTTGCTCAGGCGAACCGAGTTGTTGGAGTTCTGCCCGGAGACGGTAACGTAGGCCTCTGAATCCCACGCAGTGTCGTACTGCTCGACCTCTAAACGCGTGTAGCCCTGGCGCGCGTAGTCGAGCGCGTTCTGCGCGGCGCCGGAGGGAATGCCGGCGCTAATTGCATCGCGAATCGCCTGACGCAGCGACGCATTGAGCGCCGGATCGAGGCGCGCGGATTCGGGAACGCGCGTGTCGTGCGCGGCCGTAACGATCGCGTTGAGGTTGCGTTCGAAAATACGCGCGCCGATGACGAGATCGGCGACCTTGCGCTCTTCGCGAACCTTCCAGTTGACGAACTCTTCGATATCGGGGTGATCGGCGTTGAGCACCACCATCTTGGCCGCGCGGCGCGTGGTCCCGCCCGATTTGATCGCACCCGCCGCACGATCGAAAACTTTGAGGAACGACATCAAGCCGCTCGACGTGCCGCCGCCGGTGAGCTTCTCGCCCGCCGCGCGCAGCTTCGAGAAGTTTGCGCCGCTGCCGCTGCCGCCCTTAAAGATGCGCGCCTCGCGCATCACGCCGTCGAAGATGCCGCCGTCGTTGACGAGATCGTCTTCGATGCCGAGAATGAAGCACGCGCTGACCTGCGGGTGCGTAAACGTATCGGCCGAGGGTCTGGGCGCCTGATCGCCGGCGTCGACGTACCAATGCCCCTGCGCCGGGCCGGAGATGCCGTACGCCCAGTGCAGCCCCGAATTGAACCACTGCGGCGAGTTCGGCGCGCCGATTTGGCGCGCCAGCATCGCGCACATCTCGTCGTAATAGATCTGCGCGTCGTTTTCCGTGTCGAAGTAGCCGTGCTTCCAGCCCCAGTAGGTCCAGCAGCCGGCCATCCGGCTAAAAACCTGACGAGCATCGCGCTCCGGACCGAACTGGTCGTCGCGAGAGAGGGTATCGAGGGCGGTGCCGTCGGCGACCGAGCGCGAAAGCCACCCCGGCACACCCGCTTCCTCGACGCGCACCGTGTGCGTGGGCACCCCGGCCTTGCGGCAGTATTTCTGCGCGAGCACGTCGACCGCGACCTGACTCCACGCCGCCGGAACCATGACATCTTTGGCCTCAAAGATCACCGAGCCGTCGGGATTGACGATCTTGGAGGTCCGCGGTTCAAAAATGACGCCTGCATAAGGCTCGCCGGGGACGGAGTAGGTGCGCGAAAACTTCATATGTGGCTCCTCGATTCTTCCTCGATGATATCGAACACGCGTTCGAACGAAAAGGCTTCGCGTCGCGCGGGTTGGTTACCTATTGTGGCATATCGAGCTTCAAACCACAAGATATGGGGGTCGCCGGTGAAATCCTTGTGCAGCCGCTGTGGTTAGACGCGACTACCTGTGCACAGGGAGTGCGCTAAGCGGGCGAGCATGGGGACCGCATGTGGAGAGTCCCGAGGATACCGGGGATAACCCCTGCAAAAGGCCTGCCATGTTCGGCCCCGACCGCTTCGCGCCGCGACTGTACGACGTGCCTCATGAGGAGCTCGAGGCAGCGGGCATCCGCGGCTTGATCGTCGACCTCGATAACACGCTGCTGGGCTTTCGGGAGACCGAGCTCGGCCACGAGCACGTCTCGTGGGTCGCCCGGGCGCACGACCGCGGTTTTCGCATCGTCATGCTCTCGAACAACTTTTCGGAGCGGGTGACCGGGCTGGCGGCGCGCCTTCAGGTCGAATGTATTCCCAATGCGCTCAAACCGCTGCCGTTCGGCTTCCTACGGGCCAAGCGCCGTCTGCAGATGAGCCGGCGCGAGATCGCCGTCGTCGGGGATCAGCTCTTCACCGACGTCCTCGGCGGTAAGCTCTGCGGCCTCTACACGATCCTCACCGAGCCGATCGAGCTCAAGGACTTTGCAGTGACACGCGTCTTCCGTTTCTTCGAGCGCATCATGCTGCGGGGCCGGCGATGATGAAGCTCGCGCTTATCGGCGATCCGGTCGAGCATAGTGCCAGCCCCTCGCTGCAGCGCGGCTTCCTTGAAGAGGCCGGCATTGACGGCGATTATCTGGTGATTCGCGTGCCGTCGGGCGACGGCGGGCGCACGATCCGGCGCCTGCGCGAAGACGGCTTCACCGGCTGCAACATCACCTACCCGCTCAAAGAAGAGGCCTTCGAAGCCTGCGAGGTGCTCGCCGACGAAGCGCGGCGCGCCCAAGCGGTCAACACGATTTTCTTCGGTCACCAGATGCTCGGCACGATCACCGACGGCATCGGTGCGCGCACCGCGATCGAGGCGTTGCTCGACGAGCCGGTCGCGCTCAAACGAATCGGCGTGCTCGGCTACGGTGCG
This sequence comes from Candidatus Cybelea sp., assembly GCA_036521375.1. Lineage (GTDB taxonomy): Bacteria > Vulcanimicrobiota > Vulcanimicrobiia > Vulcanimicrobiales > Vulcanimicrobiaceae > Cybelea. Next base: position 12,857 of record DATDHW010000001.1, on the reverse strand, counting down.
AGCGCTCGAGCGATTCTTGCCGAGCTGCACGACACCGACGCCTACACGTTCGTTTGGGGGCGCGATGCGGATCGGGTGAGCGCCGCGTGCAATTTCTTCGAAGCGCGTCCCTGGCCGCCGGAGAATCCGCCTGAAATCGTCGTGAGCACGCTTCCGCCCGAGGCGCGGCTGCCCGAAGAGCTCGTGGCGCAGCTGCGCGCTGCCGACCTCGTGATGGATGCGAATTACGGGCCGCGCGCAATCTTGGGGCGGCAGCTCGGCCGGGAAGTCGTCTCCGGCGATGCGATGCTCGAGGCGCAAGCGCGCGCGAGCTTTGATTTCTGGCTTGCGCATTTGGATCGCGTCGCCAATTCCTAACGGCGAACGTGTACGTACCACCGCTCTTTGAAGTCACCGATCGGCGCTGGGCGATCGAGCTCATCGAGCGCCATCCGTTCGGGATGCTGATAACCGCCGACGCGCAGTACCCGCGCGTTTCGCACCTGCCGCTGATCGCACAAGAACGAGGGGAGGAACTGTGGATCGTCGGACACGTCGCACGCGCGAATCCGCACGCGCAGTCGATTCGCGACGGCGTGCCGGCGACGATCGTCTGTGAAGGACCGCACGCTTATATTTCGGCGGCGTGGTACGAAGCGCCGTACGAAACGGTACCCACGTGGAATTACACCGCCGTGCACGCGAACGGACGGCTTGCGGAGTTCGATGCGTGGACGGCCGTAAAGATCTTGAGCGAGAGGATGGAGCGTGGAAAGTCCGATCCGTGGGAACCCTCACGGCTGCGCGCCGAGTATCGTGAGAGCCAGCTGCGCGGAATCGTCGCTTTCGAGTTACGCGCCGAGAAGATGTACGCGAAGGCGAAGTTGAGTCAGAATCGAACGCTGACCGATCGCCTTCGAGTTATCGAAAACCTTGAGTCTTCCGAGAATCAGATCGACCGCGAATGCGCTGCGGAGATGGCTCGGACGATTCGCGACGCCGAATAACGATGAGTAGAGGCGCTGGCTCGTTACGGCAGCCAGCTGCCATTGATGCATCCAAACAGCTTACTAACGTCGCTATGGTTTGGGGAGTCCGGGTTGACCTCGCCGTTGCAGGTTCCGCCAAACCGCTCGGATAGAATCTGGTTTTCCTTTTGCGCGAGGCCCCGAAAGGCGGCGCGTTTAGTCGCGTCGGTGGCGATTTGCGGATCGTCGTCGAGCGCAAGAAGTTGCGTGATCCCTTCCCCTACCAAAAACGCGTCTCCCAGCGATTTGTCATCGGAGTCGGTGTAAAGCGCGGTGAGAACAATATCTCCGGAGATAAATGGATCTGCTGCTCTGTCGGTGCCTCCCGGCTTGCTCTGCGAATCCAAGGGCCAATCCACGGGCATGTTCAGTACTGCATCCAGTATTGGATCGAGCTTTTTGAAATCAGCATTGCTGACCGCTTGTTGGCACTGCGCGTAGGCGTTTCGCTGCTCGCACAAGACGAGATGCTCGTAGTTCTGACCCAGCATTGCGCCGCCGAAAACCAGCCTTTTGTGCTCGCGAGCGTTGGCTTCGTGGGTATTGTACAGGCTAAAAACCAGCGCCGTGGCGGCGATGATGAGATTGACGACGCTGATGGGCTTAAAGCCCCAGCGCGCTAGCACGGCACCGGCGTCGAGAGTGGAGGGGGAGTGGGGCACGGCGTCGGCGTCGGGTTCGGCGTTGGCGTCGGATCGACGAGGGATGCGCTGCAGGGCACTGAGTTCGCCGCCAGCGCGCAACAGACAAAGAGGATGAAGCAGACGGTCTTCATACGTTGTTCCTCCTTACTGCCTCATTTTAACAGATCGGAAATGGCCGTGAAATGGGCAGAAGGCCCTAGAGTGACTTCTGCTGCGAGTACATCAGGGGCGTTGAAGCGTCACACGGCAACCGAAAAGCGCGTTTAGAGAATAAGAACCAGAAACCGGCGAGGTGCCATATGCTACGCCTTTCATGCACTATTCTCGCTTCTCTCGCGATCGTCGCTCCCATCGCGCTTGCTGCCGATCCAACCGAACGAACGAGCACGGTTGCCGAACGCCGGCTGATCAATCTCACCGTTTATAACGGCGGGACCGCGCTTATCCGCGATCGCCGGGTCGTACGGCTGGAACCGGGGCTCAACCGTCTCGCCTGGCGCGACGTCAGCGCCGATATGGATGCCACTTCGGCGTTGCTCGAGCCCGTTGGCGGTACCGATACGATCGCGGTGCGAGAGCAGAATTTCGATTACGACCTTATGAGTTCGGAGGCGCTGCTGCGAAAATACGTCGGGCGCGACGTAACGGTCGTCCACGAACCGCGTTTCGCCGGCGACCGTGAGACGCGCGAAACGGCACGCGTTTTGAGCGTCGATGACGGAGTCGTTCTGCAGTATCGTGGTGGAATCGAAACGGGAGTTCGCGGGCACATTCTATTCCCGGTATCGGTGAACGGCTTTCGCGACCGCCCGACGCTGGTGATCGATCTCGACAGCTCTCAAGACGCCTCCGAGACGCTCGACTTGAGCTACCTCACTCGCGGCATGAGCTGGAGGGCGGACTACGTCGGCGTGGTCTCGGCCGACCAAACGCGCCTGTCGCTCAACGGCCTGGTAACGCTTTCGAACACCAGCGGCGAGTCGTATGAGGACGCGCATTTGCAGCTCGTCGCGGGAAACGTCAATGTCGTAGAACCTCCGGAAGTGGTCGATCGCGCCCTGCGGACGATCGGACGGGTTACAACCAACGCGGGCCCAAGTGTCGAACAAGAAAATTACTTCGAATACCATCTCTACAGTTTCGCCCGGCAGACGACGATCCTCAACGATCAGACCAAGCAGCTGACGCTTCTAAGCGCCCAAGGAATTCCGGTCCGCGAAAGCCTCGAGCTGCGCGGGTCGCCCGGCTATTACCGCAGCGCCGAGCCCGATATCGGCGACCGGCTCCCCGTCGGCGCCTATCTCACGTTTGAAAATCGAGGCGGCGAGCTCGGGATCCCGCTCCCGGGCGGCGTCGTTCGGCTCTACAAAAACGATTCGCATAACCAGCTGCAGTTCCTCGGGTCCGACCTGATCGATCATACGCCGCGAAACGAGAGGGTGCGCCTGCACGTCGGCGATGCCTTCGACGTCACCGCCCGCAAGAAGCAGACGGACTTTCACTTTCTCTCGCCGTGCAGTACGTCGAGCTCGTACAGAATCGTCCTAGCAAATGCGAAGAGCACCGCCCAGAACGTGCTCGTCGTCGAACCGATTCCCGCTCAGTGGCAGATCACCCAGGAGAATATACAGTACGTAAAATCGTCCGCGTCGACCGCGAGCTGGGACATGCGCGTACCGGCCGACGGGCAATCGACGCTGACGTATACGGCAGATGTCACGTGGTGCTTCGACTAACGGCGGGGCGCCCTGGCGGAGAGGGAGGGATTCGAACCCTCGAGAGGCTCAACACCTCTGCTCGCTTTCCAAGCGAGTGCCTTCAACCGCTCGACCACCTCTCCAGGGCTAAATGCGGTTGGCGCTCGCCTAGCGAACTCCTCGGCGGGAATGCTCTTGACGCTGATTCGGCACGGGCCGACCGAGTGGAACGCATCGCGCCGCTTTCAAGGACGGACGAACGTTCCGCTTTCGCCGACGGGTCGCGCGCACGCACTCGCCGCCGCCGGTGCGCTGAAATCTAAGCGGATCGACAGGATCTATTCGAGCGATCTCCGGCGTGCGCTCGAGACGGCGCAGATCGTCGGCGAACCGCACGGCGCACAGATCCTTACCGACGAACGCTTGCGCGAGTTCGATTTCGGTGCGTGGGAAGGCTTGACGTGGGTCGAGATCGTCGCGCGCAATCCGCACCTGTACGGCCTGGGTTCAACCGCCGCGAAACACTACACGCCCGAAGGCGGCGAGTCGTTTGCAGCCGTCTGCGAACGCGTCGGTTCCTTTCTCGACGATCTGGCGGCGCAACGGCTCGAGCGAGCCGTCGTGGTGACGCATGCCGGGCCGCTGCACGCGATGTTTACGGTGCTTAAGCTTTCCGAATCGCGGGCCTCCGGCGAGCATTCGCGCAGCTTCGCGCCGGGCAGCATCTCGCAGCTGCGAGTCGACGGCGGAGAAGCGAAGATCCTGCGCGTCAACGACCTACGCCATATCCATGCGGCGGAGTGACCGCTGGTGGGTCCTCATGCTGGGCCTCGCCGTAACGGCGCAGGCGCCCCCGCAGCAGCGAACGCCAACCCTGCCGCACTTTACGATTCCTCATTCGTTTACGCCGCGGCTGCTCCGCGTACCGAATAATCTGCTGACCAATCCCGGCTTCGAGAGCGGCAACGTCGACGGCGGCTGGTATCAGTGCGGCAACGCGGCGGCGTACGTAACGCGACAGCATCCGTTTCGCGGCCGCTACGACGAATATTCTGGGACGCGTACGGGCAGGGGCGAGCCCGCGGGCGACTCGGGCGTCTGCCAGCAGGTGACAATCCCGGCCAACGCCGTGCTGACGGCGCACCTCTATCAGCTCAGCGACGAGCGCGACACGGCCTACGCGTTTCAAGAGGCCGATCTGCTCGACAACGGCGGAAACGTCATCGTCAATCTCTACCGGTCCTCGAATCACGCGAATGCCTGGGTCCGCGGAAACTGGAACCTCGGCGCCTACGCGGGCCGCGCCTGCTGGCTCTACTTCGGCGTACACGGGGACGGCGACCCCAAGCACTCGACGCAGCAGTTCGTCGACGAAGTAACTTTAGGCCCGCGGCGCGAATAGTAGGGGCTATGCAGTCGCGCAAAATGATGTGGGTCGGTGTGGGAATCGGCGTCGTGGGCTTGGCCGCCGCATTGACCTACGCGATCTTCCGATTGGCCTCCGACGAGTCACGCGAGGACCCGACGACGCAACGCATCCAAGGGCTGATCGACGAAGCGAACTCTCTGTTGAAGGCGCTTGACGAGCAGCGACACAGCGCCTAACGACGGCTCCGGCCTGCAGGCCGGCGACGAACTGGAGATCGAATTCACCGACGTACTCGCCAACGGCCAAGGGGTGGGCCGCGCGCAGGCGCTCGTCGTTTTCTGCTTTGGTCCGCTGGCCGGCGAGCGGGCGCGGGTTCGTATCGAGACGCGCAAGCGAAGCTATGCAGTCGCCGAAATGCTCGAGCTGCTGCGAGAGTCGCCGGATCGCGCGACGCCGTTCTGCCCCGTTTTCGGAACCTGCGGAGGCTGCCAGCTCCAGCATCTCGCCTACGGCGCGCAGCTGAAGTGGAAGCAGGGCGTCGTGCGCAACGCGCTGATGCGGATCGGCGGCCTCGCCGACGTTGCGGTCGGTGAAACGATCGGAATGGAGCGGCCGCGCGCCTACCGCAACAAGATGGCCCTGGTGGTCGAGCATCCCCAAGCGCTGCCGACGCTGGGCTTCTATCGCCAGCGCTCGCACGACGTCGTGCCGATCGAGGCATGTCCGATCGTTACGCCCAGACTCGACGCGCTGCTCGCTGAACTGCTGCAGGCTCGAACGCGAGCCGCCGGTGCTGCCGTGCTTCGCCCGGCTCGCCACCTCGTAGCGCGAGCGGCGCGCTCGGCCGATCGCGCGGTTCTCAGCGTAACGACCGTGCGGCCGATCGACGACGGCGAGCAGGTTGCCGCAAGCCTTTTGCCCGATCTGCCGTCGGCCGCGGGGCTGAGCAACTCGTACGATCCGCGCAGCGGCAACGCCATCCTCGGGCGCCAGCATCGCGATCTCGCCGGCGCGGCGGAGGTCGAAGAAGTGGTGGGCGGCGTGCGCTACCGAATTTCGGCCGGCTCGTTCTTTCAGATCAACGTCGAGATCCTCGAGCGCATCTTTACCTTCGTGGCGCCGTGGCTCGCGCAGCCCGGACGCATCGTCGACCTCTACTGCGGCGCGGGAACCTTCGCGCTCTTTTTCGCGCGTCACGGCTGGCAGGTTTACGGCATCGAAGAGAGCCCGCGCGCGATCGCCGAAGCCAACGCCAACGCGCAGCGCAACGCCCTCTCCGAGCGCGCCCGCTTCGAGACCGGTCGCGTCGAAGCGCTGACCCAGGCGCCGCGCGTCGCGAAGATCCTGCGCGAGGCCGACGCCGTTTTTCTCGACCCGCCCCGGAAAGGGAGCGAAGAGGCGGTTTTGCGCGCGATTGCCGACGCTCGCGTCCGAAAAGTGTGGTATCTCTCGTGCGACGCGGCGACGCTGGCGCGGGATTTAAAGTTCCTGGCAGCCAAAGGCTACCGGCTCGACGACGTGCAGCCATTTGATATGTTTCCGCAGACCGGGCACGTCGAGACACTGGTCCGCCTGGAGCACTCTGAGGTTTCTCGAACTTGACACCCGATACGATCGACATCCGCTACGTCGCAAAACTCGCGCGCATCGCCCTGACCGACGAAGAGATCGAGCGCTTCTCCAAAGAGCTCGCGGACTTGCTCGGGCACGTCAACGCGCTCTCGGAGCTCGATACGGCGAGCGTTCCGGCGACCGCGCAAGTCGTCGAATCGCGCAACGTCGGGCGTGAAGATACGGTTCGCCCCTGTCTCGACCGCGAGGTCGTCCTCACTGGCGCGCCGCAGCGTCAGGGCGCGTTCTTCCGCGTACCCCGCATTCTCGCGGAGTAGCGGTTTGACGATGGAAGAGACGATCGTGCGCAGCGCCGCCGAGATCGCGCGCGACGTCAACGCCCGCACTACCAGCGCCGCCGAGGTAACGGCCGCGACGCTCGCGCACGCCCAGGCCGTCGAAGGCGAGGTCGGCTCGTATCTGACGCTGCTGCGTGACATCGCCGAGTCTCACGCCCGGCACGTCGACGAGCGCGTGCGCAACGGAGCGCACCTGCCGCTGGCCGGCGTACCGATCGCGGTGAAAGACAACATGTGCCTCGAGAACACGCGCACGACGTGCGGCAGCAAAATTCTCGAGCACTGGATTGCTCCGTACACGGCGACCGCGGTCGCACGGATGCTCGAGGCCGGCGCGGTGCCGATCGGCAAGGCGAACTGCGACGAGTTCGCGATGGGCAGCTCGTGTGAAAACTCGGCGCTCGGCGTCACGCGCAATCCCTACGATCTCACGCGCGTCCCGGGGGGATCGAGCGGCGGCTCCGCCGCGGCGGTCGCCGCCTACGAAGCGGCGATCGGTCTGGGCAGCGATACCGGCGGCTCGATTCGCGAACCCGGCGCGTTCTGCAATCTCATCGGCTTCAAACCAACCTACGGACGCATCTCGCGCTACGGGCTGATTGCCTTTGCGTCGAGCCTCGATCAGATCGGCCCGCTCACGCGCACCGTGCAGGATGCGGCCCTTGCCTATGACGCGATGGCGGGCTACGACGTGATGGATGCGACCTCGATCGATCGTCCGGTCGAGCCGGCCGCCTCGGGGTTACGCGAGGATCTCTCCGGCCTGCGCGTCGGCCTGGTGCGCGAGTTCGATACGAAGGTTTTGGGCGAGGAGAGCGACGCGCTCTATCGCAGCGCCTACCGCGATCTCGAACGCTTGGGTGCCGAACTGGTCGACGTCTCGCTGCCGACGGCCGACTACGGCTTGGCGACCTACTATCTGATCGCGCCCGCGGAGTGCTCCTCGAATCTCGCGCGCTTCGACGGCGTTCGCTACGGCCTGCGGGTCGAGGGCGAGGACGTGCGCGCGATGTACGACAAGACGCGCGCCGCTGGGTTCGGTCCGGAGGTGAAGCGCCGGATCCTCATCGGCACGCACGCGCTTTCGAGCGGCTACTACGACGCATACTACGTTCGGGCGCAGAAGGCACGCACGCTGATTGCGCGCGACTTTGCGGCCGCCTTTGCCGGCTGCGATCTGATCGCGTGCCCGGCGGCGAGCTGTCCGGCCTTCGAGTTCAACGCCAAAAGCGATCCCTACAGCATGTATTTGATGGATTACTACACGATTCCGATGTCGCTGGCCGGCTTGCCGGCGCTCTCGGTGCCGTGCGGCTGGGTCACGCCCGAGGGCGCGAGTCGCCCGATGCCGATCGGCCTGCAGCTTGCGGCGCCGCTCTTCGCCGAGCGGCTGCTGCTCGGCGCCGCCCATGCGTACGAGCGCGCGACCAATCACGCGCGAGCGCACAAGCCGGAGCTCGCGGGAGTGCGAGCGTGACGCAGTACGAAGCCGTCATCGGTGTCGAGTGTCACGTGGAGCTCAAGACGCAGACCAAGATGTTCTGCGGCTGCCTCAACGAGTTTGGCGGCGAGCCGAACACGAAGACGTGCCCGGTCTGCCTGGGAATGCCCGGCGCGCTGCCGGTGCCCAACGAACAGGCACTCACGCACATCGTTCGCACCGGGCTCGCCTTCGGTGCGGAGATTCCCACGTTTTCGAAGTTCGATCGCAAGAACTATTTTTATCCCGACATGCCCAAGGATTACCAGATCTCGCAGTACGACATGCCGCTGACCGTCGGCGGCGAGGTGACCTACTGGCTCGATGACGGCTCGCTGAAGAGCTGCCGTCTGACGCGCATCCATCTCGAAGAAGACACCGGCAAGTCGACGCACGCCGGTTCGGGCGACGGCCGCATCGCCGGCAGTTCGTATTCGCTGCTCGATTTCAATCGCGCCGGCGTTCCGTTGATGGAGTGCGTCTCCGAACCCGAGCTGCACAGCGCGCGCGACGCAGTCGCCTACCTCGAGTCGCTGCGCCGGACGCTGCTGGCGCTGGGCGTGAGCGACGTGAAGATGGAGGAAGGCTCGCTGCGCTGCGATGCCAACGTTTCCGTGCGTCCGGCCGGCTCCGACCGGCTCGGCACGAAGACCGAGATCAAGAACATGAACTCGTTTCGTTCGGTGGAGCGCGCGATCGAGAGCGAGATCGCGCGGCAGATCGGCTTGCTCGAATCCGGCGGCCGAATCGTGCAGGAGACGCGCGGCTGGGACGAGCTCAAGGGTGTCACGCATTCGATGCGCAGCAAGGAGGAAGCGCACGACTACCGCTACTTCCCGGATCCCGACCTCGTGCCGCTCGAGATTTCGCGCGAGCTCGTCGACCGGCTGCAGGCCGCGCTTCCGGCGATGCCGTGGCGCCGCTTCGAGCGGTACACCAAGGAGTACGGGCTCGCCGTCAACGCGGCGACTCAGCTGACCGATAATCTCTCGCTCGCGCAGTATTTCGACGACGTCGTCGCGCGCAGCCGCAATCCGCAGCAGTCGAGCAACTTCGTACTCGGCGAGCTTTCGCGCTTGGCCAACGAGACCGGCGTTGCGGTCGCCGATTCGAAGGTCGGCGTCGGGCATCTCGCCGAGCTGATCGAGCTCGTCGAAGGCAAGAAGATCAACTCGAAGATCGCCAAGGACCTGCTCGTGCGAATGTGGGGCGGCGCCGGTTCACCCAAGGCGCTCGTCGAGCGCGAGGGGCTGGCGCAGACCAGCGACCCGGCCGCGATCGAGCGATTCGTCGACGAGGTGCTGGCCGCCAACGAAAAGGTCGTCGCCGAGTACAGAGCCGGCAAGACGAACGTGCTTGGCTTCCTCGTCGGTCAGGTGATGAAGGCCTCGCGCGGCAAGGCCGATCCGGCCCTGGCCAACGAGCTGGTAAAGACGAAGCTCGCGTAGCCCGCCGATTCCGATGAGCCTCGCAGATGCTCGCACCCTCGACGCGCTCGACTTCGCGCGAGTGCGCGAGCGCGTCGTCTCCGCGACGCGGACGCAGCGCGGTCGCGCATTTGCCGGCGACCTGCTGCCCGATTCGGACTTTGCGATCGTGCGCCGGGAGCAGCTGCGCACGGAGGCGATGCGATCCCTGGCGGCGAGCGCCGACGTCACGATCATGCCGGCGATCGATACCGCGCCCTACACCGAAGCCGCGCAGGTCGGCCGAACGCTCGCGGCTCCCGAGCTGCGTTCGATCGGCGACGCGCTGGCGGCGGCCGCCGCCGCGCACAAGGCGGTGCGCGAGCATCCGGATCTAGCCTCGGTCGTCGCGCCCTACACGCCGCTGCGGGAGCTGGCGCATTCGCTCGTCGACGCGATCGACGAACGCGGCGCGGTTCTGGATCGCGCTTCGCATGCGTTGGGGCGGATCCGGCGCAGCCTCGTTGCGGCGCAGGGCGAGGCGCGCGATCGCATCTCTTCGATCCTCAACGGCGCCAAGTACGCCAAAGCGATTCAGGACCGCGTCGTCACGATCCGCAATGGGCGCTTCGTGATTCCGATCAAGGCGGAGTTCGCCGGCAACCTGCCCGGCATCGTGCACGATACGAGCTCGAGCGGGCAGACGCTTTTCGTCGAGCCGCTGGCGGCGTTGGAGAGCAACAACCGCGTGCGCACCCTGCAGATCGAAGAGGAGCGCGAGGTGCAGCGCGTTTTGCAGGCACTCTCGGCGCAGGTCGGCGCACGCGCCGCCGAGGTCGAGGCGAACGTCGAAGTGCTCGCGACGCTCGATTTGCTGGCGGCCAAAGCCGAGCTGGCGCGTCGCGGCGGCGGCGTGATGCCCGAGCTGAGCGACGAGCCAAGCTTGATCGTCGACAACGGCCGGCATCCTTTGCTCGACGGGCGCGCGGTGCCGCAGTCGCTGCGGCTCGACGAGGCGACGCGGCTGCTGGTGATCAGCGGCCCGAACATGGGCGGCAAGACGGTCGCGCTAAAGATGGCCGGCCTCTTCGTCGTGATGACGTATTGCGGGATGCAGCTGCCGGGCGGCGGGGCGACCTGCATCGGGCGCTTCGAGCGCGTCGTCGCCGACATCGGCGACGAGCAGTCGCTGGCGGCCAACACGTCGACGTTCTCGGCGCACCTGCAGCGGATGCGCGAGATCCTCGACGATGCCGATTCGCGCACGCTGGCGGTCGTCGACGAGATCGGCGGCGGCACGGAGCCCAGCGCCGGCACTGCGCTGGCCGTCGCGATGCTCGAGCGGCTGCTCGCCTGCGGTACGCGGGCGATCGTCTCGACGCACTCGACCGAGCTCAAGCTCTTCGCGCACTCGACGCCGGCGGTCGCGAACGCGAGCGTGCGCTTCGACCCGATGACCTTCCAGCCGACCTTCGAGCTCGACATCGGCGCGCCGGGGCAGTCGCTGGCCTTTCCGCTCGCCACGCGGCTGGGCGTTTCCGATGCGATCGTGGCGCGCGCGACGGAGCTGATGGAGGATCGCGAGCGCGACTACGAAGCGGCGCTGGCCGAGCTTTCGCTGCGCAATAGCGAACTGCGCGAGTCGCGAACGCGCTTGGAGAGCGAACGCCGCGAGGTCGCCGCGCAGGGCGATTCGCTGCAGCACGATCGGGACGAGCTCGACGCGCAGCGGCGGCGGTTCGGCACGAACGCCGAAGAGCGTTTGGCCCAAGGGTTGCGCGATTTCACGCGCGAGCTTCAGCGGCGCGCCGACGAGGCGTCCCAACGAGGCGGACCGCGGCGGGCGCGGGTGACGCCCGCGCAGACGGCGCTGCTCGCGCAGACGATCGAAGCGATCCGTCAGGATCTTGGGATTCGGCCCGAAGCGCAGCGCGTGCAGGAAGATCAGACATTTGGGCCCGGCGATCGCGTGCGGATTCGTTCGCTCGATCAGGAAGGGGTCGTCTCCGAGGATTGGGACGAAAGGGTGCTCGTTTCAATCGGTTCAATGAAGATGATGGTGGAGAAAAGCGACGTGATGCGTTTGACGGCGCCCCCCAAGCGCGTGCGGACCGGCGCGGTTGTCGCCGATACGCGGATGGCAGCGGCCGGTCGAAGCGTCGCGTCGCTCGACGTGCGTGGAAAGCGTTACGCCGAAGCCGAGCCGCTCGTCGAACGCTGGCTCGACGACGCGTTGCTCGGCGGCAATTTGCAGCTGCGCCTGATTCACGGCAAGGGCACTGGTATGCTGGGGCGCGGCCTGCAAGAGTTTCTGCGCGGGCATCCCGCGGTGGCGAGTTTTCGTTACGGTAACGAAGAGGAAGGATCGAGCGGCGTGACGATCGTGGAGCTGCGCGAATGACGGCGGCCGAACTGCTCGACGGATTCGATCACGTCGAAACCGTCGCCGATTTCGAGCAGCGCTTGAAAATGGGGCGGCCGCTGCGCGTGAAGCTGGGAATCGACCCGACCAGCCCCGACCTCCATCTCGGCTTTATGGTGGTTCTCAATCAACTGCAGCGCTTCGCGCAAGCGGGGCACCGCGTGACGCTGATCATCGGCGACTTCACGGCGCGCATCGGCGATCCGAGCGGCCGAAACGTGACGCGCCCGCAGCTCTCGCAAGAAGAGATCCAGGCGAACATGCAGACCTACACCGAGCAGGCGGGTAAGGTGCTCGATCTGGAACGCATCGAGATTCGCTACAACTCGGAGTGGCTCGACAAGCTGGAATTCAGCGATCTGGTGAAGCTGCTGGCGAAAGCGACCGTTGCGCAGATGCTCGAACGCAACGATTTCCACGAGCGATTCACCGCCGGTGCGCCGATCTCGCTGCACGAGCTGCTCTATCCGGTTGCGCAGGCCTACGATTCGGTGGCGATCGAAGCCGACGTCGAGCTCGGGGGAACCGATCAGCTTTTCAACTTGCTGCTCGGGCGCCACTTTCAACGCGAGTTTGGGCAGCTGCCGCAGATTTGCGCGACCGTGCCGCTGCTCGTCGGCCTCGACGGCGAGAAGAAGATGAGCAAATCACTCGGCAACTACGTGGGCGTCGCGGAACCGGCGACCGAGCAATTCGGAAAGCTCATGAAGATCTCCGACGAGCTGTTGCCCGCGTATGCGCGCTACGCGGCCTTTCGCTCCGCAGCGGATTCCGAGAGGTTGGGTGCCGACGTCGTAGCGGGCCGCGCCAAACCGATGGACGAGAAGAAGCGGCTCGCCGAGGAGATCGTCGCGCGCTATCACGGTTCCGGCGAGGCTGCGGCGGCGCGCGATTTCTTCGAACGCACCGTCCAGCGCAAAGA